>NZ_CAKZMJ010000068.1 GCF_937128415.1 uncultured Caldilinea sp. | reverse complement strand
CCTCCAGCGCTGCGCCGACGATTCCCTCCTCTGAACCGACTTTTTCACCTGAACCGACGCCCACCGACGCTTCTGCATTGCCTTCTCCTGAACCCGCAGGCGCCGAGGCCTCGACTACGAGCGTGGGAAGCTCCGTGCGCTTCTTCGGCAACGGTCGCGACGCCATCGATCGCATTACGATACCCATCGACGCGCCGGAACGCCCCGCCGACGTCGGCGCCACAGACTTTACGATTGAGTTCTGGATCAAGGCGGAGCCGGGCGTCAACATGGGCAGCGTCGCATGCGACGTCAACGACGGATGGATTACCGGCAACATCTTCTTTGACCGGGACATTTACTTTGCGGGCGATTACGGCGACTTTGGCATTGCACTCAACAACGGCGCCATCGCCTTTGGACTGAGCGTAGGCGATGAGGGAACCACCCTATGCGGGGCGCGCACCGTGGCCGACGGGCGGTGGCGCCATGTGGCCGTGACGCGAAGCCTGAGCGGAGAAATGGCGATCTTCGTCGATGGGCAGCCGGATGGCTTTACGGTCGGTGCAGCGGGCGATGCAAGCTATCGCAACGGCCGCAGCACGGACTATCCCTGGGATCCCTACATCGTGCTTGGCGCTGAGAAGCATGACGCCGGCCCGGAGTACCCCTCCTTCAATGGCTGGCTAGATGAGCTGCGAATTTCGACGACGGTGCGCTACACCGCCGTCTTCCAACCTCCGACTGCGCCTTTTGTCCCCGACGTTTACACGGCGGCACTCTATCATTTCGATGAAGGCGCGGGAACGACCATCGCCGACAGCGCCGACGCTCCTGGCGGCCCCAGCGACGGCGTCCTGCGCGTCGGCGGCGATCCCGCCGGTCCGGTGTGGAGCGACGAAAGCCCGTTTCGACGCTGAGCGGCGGGACGACGCATCTGTAGGCCGCCGTTTGGTTCAATACAGCTCGGGTCGTCGATCCTCGAACACGGGAATGCGCCGCCGCACTTCGTCCACGAGCGTTGTGTCGATAGTCACCGTCAGCAGCGTTTCCACTTCTCCGGCCTCCACCAGCGTTTCCCCCCACGGGTCGATGACGGCGGAGGCCCCGAAGAAGGAAGCGGTCCCGGTCGTTCCCACCCGATTGCAGGCGGCCACAAAGCACTGGTTTTCGATGGCGCGGGCGCGCAGCAGCGTGCGCCAGTGCTCGCGGCGGGGATGCGGCCATTCGGCGGGGATCAACAGCAGCCGCGCGCCGGTCAGCGCATAGCTGCGCAGTAGCTCTGGAAAACGCAGGTCGTAACAGATGGCCAGCCCTGTTTTGCCCCATGGCAGGTCAAGGCAGACCCTTTGCTCGCCGGGCGCCAGGTATTTTTCCTCGTCCATCAGCCGGAAGAGATGCACCTTGCGATAGGCGGCGCACAGGACGCCGTCCGGCCCGTAGAGTGCAAAGCAGTTGTAATAGCGCCCTTCTTTCGCCTCCAGCATGGAGCCGCCGACGTACAGGCCGTGGTGGGCGGCCAACGCGGCGAGGCGCGCGAACCACCCTTCTTCAGAGGGATCGTGCGCGAGGGGCGAGGCCAATGTGGGAGCAGCCTCCAGGGCATAGGCTGTGCTCCACAGCTCCGGCAACAGCGCAAGGTCGCTGCCTCGCCGCGCCGCCTCGGCGATCGCTTCGGCGGCGTAGGCGAAGTTGCGTTCTGGTTCGCCTCGCTTGCAATCCATCTGGACGAGCGAAATAGTCACCGGACTGCTCATGCGATGTTCTCCTACTCATCGGGGTCGGGCAGCACTTCGACGGCGCTCCCCGACGCGTTTTTCGTATAGCCATAAACAGACGTCGACGTCGCCGCTCGCGTTGTGGCGGCGTCGCTTCGTTGTCTCCGAGTTGGAGCATGATGAATCTCCAGCCGCTCCGCCCGTGAAGCGCCTCGAGGCCATAAAGCGATCAGCAGACCGGCGACGATCAACATCGCCGGCCACCAGCGCAGCAGGGGGGCCATCTCGCCGCCTTCGCTGCGCACGGCGAGCAGCGCCGCAAAAATCCAGAGAATGCCGCCGGGAAGCACGGCCCACCATTGACGACGATGCAACAGGAAGAGCAGAAAAAAGACGGCGCCCGACCCGCCGAAGAGAACAAGCGCCATCCACTCCACCCGGTGGAACCAGGCGCTGAATCCGATGACCAGGCCGAAGACGCCCAGAAAGCCGGCGGTGAGCAGCGCCCACCAGCGTTCACTGCGCTGAGTCAGGTAGATATGGGTGAACCCGAGCGTCAACCCTGCGAAAACGATCGCTCCGAGCCAGCGACGGTCCACTTCGAGGGTGCTCAGCAGGAGAAGGGTCGCCAGCGCCAGCAACGTCCAGCCGGGCAGCACGCGCCACCACTCCGAGGGATTTCTTACGAAGCCGCCAAAGAAGAGAATGGCGCCAAAGACGGCTGCCACGGCGAGAAGATATTGAAGCTGCGGCGTGTAGGATGCCAGCAGCCCAAATTCAAAGAGCAGCAGCACGACGCCGCTGCTCATGAGGAGGAAGGCCCAAAGCCAGGTGCGCAGGCGCAGATCGGTCATGATGGGAGCCGCTACTGCGTCACCGGCAGCGTCGTCACATCGACGTTCAGTTCCGACGTGCTTGCCAACACCCAGCCGGTCGTTCCATCGGCCAGGCGCACCTGAATCCAGCTCCCATCCTCGGTGCGCCCGATGGCCGGGAAAGTGGCGCCCATGCTGACGGTCTCGATCGGCTCGCTTTCGTTGTTCGGCGCCAAGCGGATATTGGCGCCGAGCAGGCTTCTCACCGTCAGCGTCGGCTCCCCTGGCGTTGCGGGCGAGGGCGTCGGCTCCACAGGTTGTCCATCGGCGCCGACGATGGGCGCGTCGTCGATGTTCGAGGAGACGACCACTACGCCGCGAAAAACCCATGCGCGCTGGTTGTCCGGCAGGACGATCTGAATCCATTGCGTGTCGGCGGAACGCCCGACGGCCGGCAGCACGGCGCCGTTGGGCAGCACCGTCACGACGGCTGCTTCCAGCGAGGGAGCCGTGCGCGCACGCACGCCGACGGTGTCGGAGATGGCGATCGCCTGACCAACGGTTGGGATGGTGTTGGTGTAGGGCGCCGGCGGAATTACGTTGTTGATTTCGAGCGTGAAGGATGGCGCGCCTGTGGGCGTTTCCGGCTGCGCTGCAACCGGGGTCGGCGTCGCAAGGCCTTCCGCAATGATGATGTTGGAAGGTTGCACGGGCAACGCAGCAATGTCTCCCCCGACGGAGACCAGGCTTGCGGAAATCCAGCCGCGGCGGCCGTCGGGAAGCGTCGCCAGCAGCCAGTCGCCGGCGTCGGTGCGGCCTGAAACGGTCAATGCAGCGCCGAGCAGCGCCTCGCCGACGACTTGCGCCTGCAGGGCGGGTTCGAGACGCAGCGTGGCTCCTGGATCGGCGATCACGGTTGCGGTCAGGGGAGTTGCAGCTGTTTCCGCAGCAGGCGCAGGCTCGACGCCGGCTTCCGGCGTCACCGGCGGCAGCCCCGCACCCGTCAGAATGGCGTTCCATTCCGCCAGCGTCTTTTCTTCGCCCACGCTTTGGTCGAAAAATTCCGCCCAGACCCACGCCGCCTGATTTTCCGGGAGGATCACCAGCAGCCAATCGCCTTCCTGGCGCACGATGGTGACGCGCTCGCCGTTGTTGAGTAAGCGAATGATCGGGGCGGTCGTCGAAGGCTCGCGGCGGGCGTTGACGCCGGCCGGGTCATTGACCACGCCGATGCGCGTGAGGATCAGGGCGGGCGTCGGGGTGGGCGGCTCCGGCGTCGGCGTAGGAGGTTCGGGCGTGGGCGTCGGCTCTTGGGTAGGCGTTTCTGTGGGCATGACTGCTGCAGCCTGGTCGGGGGTTGGTGCGGTCGTCGGCGCACCAGACGGCTCGAAGCCGGTCAGCGGCGTCAACCCCAGATTGTTGAAGGCGATAAAGGCGACGTATGCCAGCGCGGCCAGGAGCGCCACAATCACGATCGAAGGCAGAATCC
The DNA here is from genome assembly GCF_937128415.1 of uncultured Caldilinea sp. Lineage (GTDB taxonomy): Bacteria > Chloroflexota > Anaerolineae > Caldilineales > Caldilineaceae > Caldilinea. Next base: position 199,046 of record NZ_CAKZMJ010000068.1, on the reverse strand, counting down.
AGTTGCGGCCGGAGCGGGCGGCTGCGCGTTGATACTCGACGGGCTGCCAGTTCGGAGGCGTGGCGCCGGTTTCCTGAAGCTGCAGGTGGCTGGCGGCCTGCTCTGCATCCTGCAATTTCCACTGCTCAAGAGGTTCGTCGCTTTTTTCCAGTTGCCAGTTTTTCAGCGGATCGTTACTCATGATTGTTCTTTCCCTCAATGGGAGCATCCCAACCGCCCTGGCGACCCGTCCATGCGTAGGCAAGCGTCTGGACTCCAAACAACAACGTCAGTACGCTCCAGGCGATCGTTTGCCACCACGGTGTGGGCGCTCCGGAGAAAAGGCCCGTTAGTGCAATGCCGCCGCTGAACAAAAAGAGTGAACAGGTGAACGGCGTTAGAAATACAGGCGTCTTCAGCGTATAGCGCCAGGACCATCGTCGAACGCCGCGCAGCCAGCTCATGTAACTGAAGGTTGCCAACACGCCGGCGAGCCCTAGCACCCAAAGGCTGTTGCTGAGCAAAGACGGAGCCGAGATCATGCTCAAACGCGCCGACGCTTTCTAAAACTGTCTAACCGGCGCCTCTGCCGTCGGAAAACTGCTTGCATCATGACAGGCGTCGAAGAATGCAACGACCGAACATTAGACGAAGCGCTATTTTCGGATGCGGCGTCGAATTGACGCAACTTGTCCATAAAGTTAGTATACACGCAATGGAAGATTCTGAAAACAACGGGCTGCAGGCGAAAATCTGTGCATGACCTCATGCTCATCGGTGTTGACGCTTCGCGTGCGCTGCGTGCACGCCGCACCGGCACGGAGCGCTATTCATTAGAGATCATCCGTCATCTGCTAGGCTTGAAAGAAGCTTCTGAACATCGATGGCGCCTCTATACGGACGCCGCCGACGTCGATTCCAGATTGACGGCGCATTTCCCAGATGATGTTCATGTGGAGATGTGCGTGTTGCCTGCGCGTCGCCTCTGGACGCATCACAAGCTGGCGCGCGAGGTGACGCAGCGTCCCCCCGATGTGCTCTTCGTGCCTGCGCATGTGATTCCCTTCGTGGCGCCGATCGGCCGTCTGCCCGCCTGTGTGGTCACCGTGCATGATCTCGGCTATCATATCTTTCCCGAAGGGCATCCGTGGAAGCAACGGCTCTATCTGGAACTCACAACGCGCTGGAGCGTGCGCGCGGCCCAAAAAGTGATCGCCGTCAGTCAGGCTACGGCAAAGGATCTGATGGTGCTGTACCAAACGCCGTCGGATCGGATTCGAGTCATCCACGAAGCGCCTGCGCAGTCGGCGCCCGTCGCTCCGGAGCAGATGCAAGCCGTGCGCGCCCGCTATGCCCTGCAACGTCCGTATGCGCTCTTCATCGGCACAATTCACCCCCGCAAGAATATTGCGCGACTGGTGCAGGCGTATCAACAGATCGCTCACAACGGAGAGGCGACGTGGGACCTCGTGTTTGCCGGCGCTTCCGGCTGGATGACCGAAGGTCTTGTCGAACAGGTTGCAGCGATGGGGCTGGGCCGGTCGGTGCGTTTTCTCGGTTATGTTCCGGACGAAGCGTTGCCCGCCTTGCTGAAGGGCGCGCTTTTTTTTGCGTTTCCGTCTTTGTTTGAAGGATTTGGCCTCCCGGTATTGGAGGCGCAAAGCTATGGAGTGCCTGTGTTGACATCGAACAATTCTGCTTTACCCGAGATCGCTGGCGACGCCGCTCTGCTGGTCGATCCGACCGACGTGGACGCCATCGCCGACGCGATGCTGCGCCTGAGCCAGGATGAGGCGCTGCGTCAACGCTTGATCGAGGCGGGCTACGCCAATGTGAAACGCTTCTCCTGGGAGAAGGCCGCCCGCGAGACGCTGGCCGTTCTGTTGGAAGCCGCTGAAGAGGGACGGCGTCCAAAATAAGCCCACCCGCTGAGAGTTGAAGACGTCCGCCGTGATTGACTTCGCGCGCCCTCCACAGGTGAACATCCTTGGCGTGGCGATCGACTGCGTCGATTTTGCGCTTACGCTCGATCTGATCGATGCGTGGGTGATGCAGCGTCGCGCGTCCGGGGGCGTCGGCGTTCCCTGCCGTCAAATCTGCACCGTCAACCCGGAGTTTCTGGTCGACGCGCAACGCGATCCGGCGTTTGCGGCGACGTTGGCGCGCGCGGATCTGCGCGTGCCCGACGGCGCCGGCGTGCTCTGGGCGGCGCGGCGCATGGGCCGCCCTCTACGCGAGCGCGTCACCGGCTCGGACGGCGTTGCGTACATCTGTGAACGGGCGGCGCAGCGCGGGTGGCGCGTTTATTTTCTAGGAGCTGCGCCCGGCGTCGCCGAGCGCACTGCAGCGATCCTGGCGGCGCGCTACCCGGGGCTGCAGGTCGCCGGCTGCTATGCAGGCAGCCCCGCCGAGGCCGAATGGCCGGCGATTCGGTCGAGACTGGAAGCGGCGACGCCGGACATTCTGTTTGTCGCCTACGGGCATCCGCGCCAGGATTTTTGGATCGATCGGCGGCGCCATGCGCTGCCGGCGGCGGTGGCCATCGGCGTCGGCGGCGCATTCGATTTTGTGGCAGGCGTCGCCCCACGTGCGCCGGTGTGGATGCGACGAAACAATCTGGAGTGGCTGCATCGGCTGATCACGCAGCCCTGGCGTTGGCGGCGCATGCTGAAGTTGCCGGTTTTTGTGGGCTTGGTGTTGTTGCAGCAGTGGAGAGGCGAACGATGAGCGAATTTCGGCGCTGGTGGAAGGAAGCAGTCGTCTACCAGATTTACCCCAAAAGCTTTTATGACAGCAACGACGACGGCGTCGGCGATCTGCCCGGCGTCATCGAAAAACTCGATGTTTTGCACCATTTGGGCGTCGATGTGCTCTGGCTGAACCCGATCTACGCCTCGCCGGAGGTGGACAACGGCTACGACATCAGCGACTATTTCGCCCTGAACCCTAAATTTGGAACGATGGACGACCTGGAGCGTCTCCTGGCGGAGTGTCATCGCCGCGGGATGCGGGTGATCATGGACCTGGTCGTCAACCACACCTCCGACCAACATCGGTGGTTTGTCGAAAGCCGTCGCGCCCGCACAAATCCCTATCGAGACTATTACATCTGGCGCGATGGCCGAGATGGACGCGAGCCGAACAACTGGGCGGGCCATTTCAGCCAGTCCGCCTGGACGTTCGATGCAACGACCGGACAGTATTATCTGCATATCTTTTCGCCTCAGCAGCCCGACCTCAACTGGGAAAACCCTGCCGTGCGCAGCGAAGTGCAGCAGATCGTGCGCTGGTGGTTGGAAAAAGGGATCGACGGCTTTCGGCTGGACGCCATCAATCTGATCTCAAAAGCCCCCGGCCTGCCTGACAATCCAGGGGAGGGGCGCTATGTCTTTTCCTTGCAACACTTCTGCAATGGGCCGCGTTTTCACGAGTACATGCAGGAGCTGAATCGCGCCGTGTTTGCGCACTACGACATCATGACGGTGGGGGAATGCGCCGCCTTGACGATCGAGGACGCCATCGCCGTCTCGGCGCCGGCGCGCGGCGAGCTCAACATGGCCTTTCTTTTCGAGCACACCGACTATTACAACACGGTGGGTCGGGACGAGCAGAAACTGAAGGAGATCCTGACGCGCTGGCAGCTCGGCTTGCATGGCCGCGGCTGGGTGGGCCTCGCTTTCAGCAACCACGATCAGCCGCGCATTGTCTCCTGCTTCGGCGACGAGACGCGCTATCGCGAGGAGTCGGCCAAGCTCTTCGCCACCCTGCTTTTGACGCTTGAAGGCACGCCTTTCATCTACCAGGGCGAAGAGATCGGGATGACCAACGCCTACTACGATGCGATCGAAGCGTACAACGACGTTGGAACGGTCAACCTTTATCGAGAAAAGGTGGCGGCGGGCGTCGATCCGCAGGCGGCCTTTCGAGAGGTGCGGGCGAAATCTCGCGATCGCGGCCGCTCTCCCTATCAGTGGAGCGCAGAGGCAAACGCCGGTTTCACGCGCGGGCGACCGTGGATCGGCGTCAATCCGAACTATGTAGAGATCAACCTGGCGGCCAGTCTCGCCGATCCGAACTCTGTCTTTCACTACTATCGCCGTATGATTGCGCTGCGCAAGGCGACGCCCGCTCTGATCTACGGTGAGTTTCTTCCCGTCGAAGCGCCGGAGGAGCTGTTCGTCTATCGGCGCAGCCTTGGGGGGCGAACGTACGAAGTCGCGCTGAACCTGAGTGAGCGCACGGTGCGCCATGCCTCGGCGGGCGCAGCGCTGATCGGAAACTATCCAGAGGAGACGCACAAGGATAGACTCCGGCCCTACGAGGCCAGAGTCTATCAAATCGAGTGAGAGAACCAGGGAGAAGAGCCTCAGCCTTTGACGGCGCCGGCGGTCAGGCCGGCGACGATGCGGCGCTGAAAGATGAAGACCAGTGCGATCAGCGGCACGCTCGAAACGATGCCGCCCGCCATGATCTCCCCAAAGGGAATCTGTCTGGAGAACTGCGACGGGAAGTTGGCGATGATCACGGGCAGCGTGCGCGCATCGGGAGCGATCGACGTGAAGGTCAACGCAAAGAGGTACTCATTCCAGGCGCCGATGAAGGCCAGCAGGCCGGTCGTCACCAACGCCGGCGCCGTCAGCGGCAACATGATCATGTAGAAGGTCTGGAAAGGCGAAGCGCCGTCCACCTGCGCCGATTGGAAAATTTCTGTGGGCAGCTCGCGGAAGAAAGCCGTCAACACCCAGGCGGTGAAGGGCAGCGTGAAGAGCATATAGGTGATGATCATGCTGGGGATCGGCGGAATGCCCAGGTTGTTGATCATGGCGTAGAGGCCGGTGAGCACGGCGATGGCGGGGAACATCGTCATCGCCAAAATGACGTACAACGTGGCGGTCTTGCCTCGATAGCGCAGCTTGCCGAGCGCAAAGCCGGCGAACGAGCCGATCGCCAGCGACAGGAGCGTGACCGAAGTCGCCACGATGACGCTGTTGACGATGCCGCGCAGGAAGGCCTGGTTCGTAAAGACGGCTTCGTAGTTGCGCGTGAAGAAAGAAACCTCTCGCGTCACCGGGTCGCGAGGAATGAAGGTGGTCGGCGTCATCGCCAGCATGCCTTCCGATTTGAACGAGGAGTTGATCGCCCAGTAGAAGGGAAAGAGCATCCACACCGCCATGAGCACGATCAACACCCACAGCAAGATGCGATTGATGCGCCGTTTCATTTTAGTGGTCATCGGACTTCACCCCCAGACTGCGCATGTAGGTTACGGCAAAGACGGAAAGCACGAGGAAGATCACGACGCTGCTGGCCGAGGAGTACCCCATTTGACGGTTCTGGATCAGTTCATAGTAGGTGAAGCTGGCCATCGAATAGCGCGCCTGCCCCAGTACAATTTGAAAGAGATCGAAGACGCGCAGCGCATCGAGCGTGCGGAAGACCAGGGCAACGGCGATGGTGCCTTTCAGCAGCGGCAGCGTCAGCTGGAAGAACTGTCGGACGGGGCCGGCGCCGTCGACGTCGGCGGCTTCGTAGATGTCGCCGGGGATGAGTTGCAGGCCGGCCAGCAACAAGAGCGCCATGAACGGCGTCGTCTTCCAGACATCGATCATGATCATCGAGGGCAGCTGCCACGCCGGGTCGGAGAGGAAGGGGATCTCGCCGTTGCCCAGGCCAAGGTACCAGAAGACGGTGTTGAAAAACCCCGTGCGGTTCGGCTGCAGCATATAGGCCCACATCTGTGAAGAGACAGCCGTTGGGATCGCCCACGGAATCAGGATGATCGCACGCATGAAGCCGCGCCCTTTGAAGTTGGCGTTGACGATCAGGGCGACGATCATCCCCAACACCAGTTCCAGAAAAACGGTTGCGACGGCAAAGACGATCGTGTCCCAGACGGCGCGGATGAAATTGGGGTCGGTCGCCCCCAGCACATACCGCGTCCCGAAGAGGTCGAACTGTGTGACGGGGCGAAAGCGAATCGGTTCGCGCGGGAGCACTGTGACGGCGCTCTCATATTGCACGGCGCCGGTGTTTGGATCCACAATCGGTCGTCCAGCTTCATCCAGCCTGGGCGGAAGCTGCCGGATTGTCATACTGAGCAGTCTTTGATAGTTCTGAAAACCGACAAACTCAGTAGGCGCCGCGCTGGCGAACACGTTGTTCGTGAAACTGGTGTAAAAGACCGAGAAGAGCGGGTAAATGGCGATCGCCAGCAAAATGATAAATGTCGGCGCTAGCAACCAATAGGCCAACCGCTGTTCTCGTCTGGCCAAATCACTGCCGCCTTGTCTGGCCATAGTCGATGCTCCTTCTCACTAGACTCTGAAGCTGGCGACAATTGCATGGATGTCGATCCCTCACGCGCGCCCTTGGCGTCAGTCCGATGTCGAAGAGGGCGTCGTTTGCCTAAAGGCTCTTACGCACAGATCGACTCGACATGCTTGGCGGTGAGGGAGGGTTCTCGACGCCTTCCGGCGAGGAAAGGCGTCGAGAACGGAACTTTCGTCAGGATCGGTGAACTCGAAACGAATCTCCTACGGTGCGCCCACGGGGAAGCCGAGCAGATCTTGCAGATCCAGCTCGATGGTGGCCACGGCGTCTGCACCGCTCATGCGTCCGGTCAACACCTCAAAGACGTTGGAGAAGAAGATGTTGGACGTCTCGTTGTACTTCGGCGCAGTGGCCGTCGACGGGCGAGCAACTGCGCTGGTGAAGACCGGCAACAATCGCGGCATGAAGGGGCGCTGCTCGGCGATGTCCGGATCGGAGTACAAAGCCACCTTGGTCGGGATCAGTGAAGAGGGGCTGAGCGCCTGGGCCTTCTGCTCCTCCTCCGAGGTCAGCCACAGGGCCAGTTTGACCGCCGCCTCCGGGTTGCGGCTATATTTCGACACGCCGACCTGCCAGCCACCGAGCGTCGCTGCGCTCATGCCGGCCTCCTTGCCAGGCAGTGCAGTGACGTCAAATTTGTCTTTCACTGCGCTGTCCTCACCCTGGCTGAGACCATAGGCGTAGGGCCAGTTGCGCATGAAGGCTGCGTTGCCGCCGTGCCAAACGCGCCGCGATTCTTCCTCCATGAAGCTTGTCACGCCGGGCGGGGTGATCTTGCCGATCCAGCTATAGGCGCGATCCAAAGCCTCGGCGGCTGCCGGGTTGTTGATGGTGATGACTTTGTCCGGGCTGACGATGGTGCCGCCGCCGCTGGAATAGATCCACTCCAGCGCGTCGCAGGTCAGACCTTCATACGGCGCGCCCTGCCACACGAAGCCCCAGAAGTCCTGGTTGCCCTCGGCGCGCTCGCCGTCCTGGATCGTCTGCGCCATCTGCTCCAGCTCGTCCCAGGTCTGCGGCGGGCCATCGAAACCGTACTTCTCCAGCAGGTCGGTGCGATAGTAGAGCAGGCCGCCGTCGGTGAACCAGGGCAGGCCGACCAGGCGCCCATCGACCGTGTTGTTCTGCACGATGGCCGGGAAGTCGCCCGCCACCGCCTCGGCGACGCCCTCGTACTCGTAGAAGTCGATCAGGTGCTCGGCCAGGTCGCCAGGCCAGATCACGTCGATCTGCATGATGTCGATGTCTGCGGACTGCGCCTGGAACGCCTGCAGATAGAGGCCGATGCGGTCGGTCGCCGAGACCGGCCCCTCGATCAGGCGCACCTGGATGTCAGGGTTCGCCGCATTCCAGCGCTCCGCCTGCTGCCGACGGAATTCGAATTCAGCGCCCGGGCCGGGCCCCACCCACGTCAGCGTCACCACGCCTTCCTGTGCAGGCGCCGCCGGCTGCGCTTCGGTCGCTGCAGGCGCTGCGGGGGTGGCTTCCTGGGCAGGCGGGGGTGGAGGCGCCGTCGGCGTAGGCGCCGGTTGCCCAGGGCATGCCGCCAACACCATGGACAGCACGAGGAGCAGACTCCATATGGCTAAAAATCGCCGTTTCATAGTGACATTCTCCTTTTGATGCTAGTTGAGCGAAAAACCTATATTGCTAACCTGGAAATTTCCAGAGGTTAACCGATAAGGAGAGCGACGCCTTTCCAATCCGCTGCAGAACGGCGGCGGCGTTTGAATAGACGACCCTCAAGTTGTCTCGCGCTCGATGACCTGCAGCGGCAGCCGAATGCGGCGACTGCTTCGCGAAGATTCGGAGATCATCGAGAGCAACATTTCTACGGCCAGGCGTCCAGACTCCTCGAGAGACTGAGAAACGGTCGACAGCCCGATGTATTCGGCGAAGTCTGCGTCGTCAAAGCCCAATACGGCGACGTCCTCCGGCGCTCGCATCCCCAACTCTCGCGCCGCCTTGAGCACGCCGAGCGCCAACGTGTCATTGCCTGCAAAGATCGCTGTGGGCGGCTCCGGCTGCTGCAACAGATCGAGCGCCTGTCGCCGCGCTTCCTCATGCGACGCCGTCTGAGGGGCGAAACTGGGCAGGATCGGCGCAATGCCATGCCGCTCCAAGGCCTTTGCAAGCCCGCGAAATCGAAGTGCGCTGGTGCCGATCGCATACCCGGGAAGCTGCCGGTCGCCGCCGACGAAGCCGATGCGCCGATGTCCTTTGGCCAGGAGATATTCGGCTGCAATCTCCCCGCCCTCGACGTTGTCAATTTCCACAGCGGGCAGGCTTGGGTGCGACCCTTCGATGAGCACCGTAGGGAGTCCATGTTTCACCAGACGCGCCGCTTCCTCGTCGCTCAACACCAACGAGATGATCAGGAGCCCATCCAGTCGTCGCGTGATCGGCAGTGTGTGCAAATAGCTGCGCACGTGCTCCGGCGTATCCACGTTGTATACGACCAGCTCGAAACCGGTGTCCAACAATGCGCTTGAAACCCCGCGCAGTCGTTGCGTAAAGGACGGATAATGCATGAAAAAAGGCGCCAACACTCCGATCTGACGATGGATGCGCCGTGCACGCGCCGACGCTTCGGCTTTGGGCACGAATCCGAGCGCGTCGATCGCTTCCTGGATTCGCTGCAGGGTGGCCGGATGCACCGTCTGCGGCGCATTGAGCGCGCGCGAAACCGTAGCGATGCTCACGCCTGCACGCGAGGCGACATCGTAAATTGTTGAAGACATTCAACAAAACGTTTCTGATAAAATCGTATGCCTGGATTTTCTGGGGCGTATGTATTCATGCAATCAACATGAATACTGAAAGAGCTTTCATGAAAGCTCTTTCATGGCCAACAGTGTAGCATACTTTTTTGCAGGTGTCAACCTGGAATTTTCTGGTTTGGATGAGGATTTCGTTCGGAAGAGCTTGTGAAATCAGGTTGCACAATAGGTGAGTTGTGAAATCGAGCTGCGCCAATTGCGCAGCGAGGGTCATTCATCAGCAGGGGAGCGCCCTCACGAAAGGAGACGTCCGTCGCTGAGATGGAGCACGCGATCGGCGTAAGCGTCGACCAGCACGTCATGGGTGGCCATGAGCAGCGTGATGCGGCGCTCGTTCACCAGGGCGCGAAAGAGGGAGAGCACGCTGTGCGCCGTTTTGGTGTCGAGGTTGGCGGTGGGTTCGTCGGCGATCAGCAGGCGAGGAGAGTGCGCCAGCGCGCGGGCGACTGCCACGCGCTGCTGTTGACCGCCGGAAAGTTCGTAGGGGCGGTGGTCCTTCCATTTTAAAAGGCCGACCATTTCCAACGCCTCGAGCGTCGCTTTTCGCCGTTCGGCAGGGGCGACGCCTTTGAGTCTGAGCGCAAGCTCCACGTTCTCGTACGCCGACAGGATAGGCAGAAGCCCTAACGACTGAAAAATGAAGCCGATCTCCTGCTTTCTCCACGCCGTGCGCCGGCGCTCCGACCAGACGCCGATCTCATTGCCAAAGACGCGCACGCTGCCTGCCGTCGGCTGATCTAGGCCGCCGATGCAGTTGAGCAGCGTCGTCTTGCCGCTGCCGGAGCGCCCCTTGACGGCGACAAACTGGCCGGCCTGGACGGTGAGCGTCACCCCGTCGAGTGCACGCACCGTCTGATGATCGCGACGGTAGACGCGTTCCAGGTCAATCGTTTCCACCGCCAGGGTTGTGGCTGTCGGCGAAGTCGTCGAGGCGCTTGGCTGGAGCATTGCATCCTTCATTTCTGCACTACGCTTTCTTGCCGCGGCGTCCAAACAAGTTCAACCATCGTCTGGATTTCTCAGGCAGAAGTTCTTCCGTGTGGGCCGTTGGCGTTTCCACGAATTCGGCTTCCTCAACGCGGCGAATCAAGATGCCTTCTGGGGTCAGCTCCAGCCGCGCTCTTCTGCCGATATTGTGCTGTTCCAAATACTCGGGCGGAATGTGCAGACGTCCATTTTTATCCAGCACAACCAGCTCTTCGTAGTGTTCGTGTGCGTGGGCGTCCTCGTCCGGTTGGCCCTCATCGGCGAGCCAATCCGCCGTCTGCGGACGGATCTGTCGGACCGTTTCGCTGGCCAACATGCCGTCGCGGATCGCCACCACGCGGTCCACCTGTCGCGCCACGCCGGGATCGTGGCTGACGATGACGATGGTGACGCCCATCTCCTCGCGCAGACGACGAAAGGTGTCGTAGATCAGGGCGGCGGTGGCCGTGTCCACCTCGCCGGTTGGTTCGTCCGCAAGCAAGAGCGGCGGATGGTTGGCGAGGCCGACCGCAATGGCCACGCGCTGCTGTTCCCCGCCGGACAGTTCGGAGAGGCGATGGTGCATGCGCTCGCCCAATCCCACCCGCTCCAACAGCTCCGCCGCGCGCCGGCGATTTCCCCGCACGCGGCCGGCAACGGTCATCGGCAACATGACGTTTTCGATGGCGTTCAGGTAGGGGATCAGGTTGCGCGTGCTCTGTTGCCAGACGAAGCCCACGCGCTCGCGACGATAGCGGTTGAGTTGGGCGTCCGACATGCGCAGCAGGTCCTGCCCATCCACCAACACGCGGCCGGCGGAGGGACGATCCAACCCGCCGAGGATGTTCATCAGCGTGGTCTTTCCGCTCCCGCTGGCGCCGACGATGGCGATCAATTCGCCCTTTTCGACGCGCAGGTTAAGCTCGCGCAAGGCGACTTGCTCCAACCCGGCGATCTTGTAGATTTTGACAAGCCCATCGCACAAAATGAACGGTTCAGCCAAGATGTCTCCCTTCTTCAGCCGACGTCGGACGAAGCGCAGTGGGGCGCTTGCCGCGGCTCATCCCACGTCTACACCGTCTCGCCAAGCTTAATCGCCTGGAACACCTTCATGCGCAGTAAGAGCGCGATCAGGATGACGAATGCGGCCAGGAACAGCGCGCCGAAGAGCGCATACAGCCGCGTGACCGCCGGCCATGCAATCTCCACCGTGAAAGGCGGAATGTTGGCGGTGGGGCCGCTTCCGATCTGGAAATAAGGAATAAAGAGATCGCTGATAAGGGCGCCGATGGCGCTGCCGGCGCCTAAACCCAGCAGGATCAAGAACGCCAGTTCGCAGATCAGAAAGACGGAAAGTTGCCCGATCGAAAGCCCGATGGCGCGCAAGGTGCCGAGCTCGATGAAGCGCCGCCGGAACGAGAAAACGGCGTACAGCAGAAATCCCAACACCGTCAACAGGGCGGAAGCGAGAAAGCCGACCGAAAGCACGCCAAACAGCCCCTGTCGTTCCGGACGACGCAGCTCCTCGGCGATGCGCACCGGCGCCGCCTGGTAGTTGAGCACGGTGATGCCATATTGACGCAGATCTTGCACCATCTGTTCAAAGTCGGTTGCAGGCGCAGTCTTCACCCATACGTCGTAGGGATACTCCCCGCCGAGCTGCTCGAAGATCCACTCCAGGTTAGCGATGAAGAGCGGCTTGCCCTCCGCCAGTGGGCTGTACCAGGTGGGAAAGTAGCGAAAGTCTCCCACAATGCGCATCGGGAAGCTGGTGTTGCCGCCGGCGGCGCGCAGCCGCACCTGCACGGCGTCGCCGACGCGCAGCCCTTGCTGGCGCATGAAGGAGCGCTCCATCAGGACGCCGTCCGAGGCGATGGCAAGCGAGTTCATCAACGCGCCGAGGCTGGCGGAGGCGAAGTCGTTGCGCCAGTACGCCGCCTTAGGAAAATCGATGCGGTCAATGCCGATCATGGTGAAAGGCTGCCAGCGATCCTGCACCTGAATCGAGCCCTCGAATCTGCCCACGCGCGCAGCCGCTTCGATCTCCTTGACGTTCAGATGCTCATCGACCGGGATGAAGACCCACTCCGGCCCTGGGATTTGCGAGATGGCGCTGCCGGTCGTTGCGCTCTGTCCGGAGGTTGTCTCGGTGGATTGATTTCCGGTTGGGGCGCCCATGTTGGCGAATGGATTTTCCCCTGTGTTCGGCGTGGCGCCGAGCTCCACCAAACGGGCGTCTGCGCCGATGGCGTAGTAGCTTTGGTCGTAGAGATGATCGTCCAGCGTCTGCGCCAGCGAGGCCGTGAAGACCGCCAGGCTAAGCGTCCACATCAACAACACCAGCGGCGTGCTATAGAGTCCTGGCTCTCGCGCCAGATAGCGCGTGGCCAGCAAAAAGCCGACGCCGTTGAAGCGCGCCGCAATCCAGGCCAGCAGGGCCATCGCCAGCGGCAACAGCCGCAGGATCAACAACGTCAACGCCAGCGCCACCAGCGCGGGCAACAGAATTAACAGCGGATTTTCAAACACGTCTCCGGAGGCGGCGCCGGTGGGCGATACGATGGCGCCCTGTTGTTGCACCAGGTAGACGCCATAGCCGGCGGGGATCAGGAGCAATAGATCGAGCCAGGCGCGTTGCCACCATGGTTTGGAGACCGTGCGCGCCAGCTCCTGTTTATAGCTGACGATCGTGTGGCGCGCCGCGCCGATCGACGGCAAGACTTGCGCCAGCAACGCCACGCCGACCGCCAACAGGCCGAATTGCACAGGCGTGCTCGTCATCTGCACGCGCAGTGCGCTGTCCAGCGAAAAATTGAGGAACGAACGCGTGGCGCCGAAAATTTGCGCCATTGCCATGCTCAGGGGCGTCGCCACGGCCAAAGCCGCAAGCCCGAGCAACGCAGCTTCCAGCACTGCAACGACGGCGACCTGGATCGGCGTCGCCCCGCGGCTGCGCAACACTGCGATCTCGTTGCGCTGACGGCTGACGGCGAGACCCACGACCAGCCCGATGAACGCCAACAGCAGCGCCACGATGGGAAGGCTGAACGCGTACAGGAGCACGGTGAGCGTGCGCGCAGAGGACTGATATTTGCGCAGGGCGTCGTACGGGGAGATCTCCAGCCGCGTATTGGGAAGCAGCGTCGCGGCGCGCAAGGTGATCTGGTCGATGCGCGCCGCCAGGGAGGTGGCGTTGCTGGCGTTGACGTCGGAGCCATCCACCACCCAGTGCCAGGCGATCAGCGCCACCTCGTCGTCGAGCAAAGAGGCGATGCGCCCTTCAAAGGTGGCGGGAGGAACCATGAGCTGGGTGTCGAAGGCGCGAGGGCGATAGAACCAGAAATCCTCCTCCGAGTCGCGCGGGGCCCAGACGCCGCTGACGCGCACCGGGATTTGGACGGTGCGCACGCCGGCGCCGCTCTCGATGTTGCGGAAGGTCATGAACGGCTCGCCCACCTGCATGCCCAACCGTTCCGCCAGCACCTCGCTGACCGCCACTTCGATCGGTTCGGATGGATCGGCGCTGGCGGGCTGCGGCGGCCCCCCTTCGCGCCAGACGACGTGCTCTGCAAAGTGTTGCAGCGCGCCAAAGCTCACCCATTCCAGCGGCTCCTGTGCACTGGCGTAGCTCTGGCTCGTGTCTGCAGGGAAGAGGCGAAAGTTGTCCGTTTTGACATAACGCGTGATGCGTTTTACAGGCAAATCAAGCTGTTCGGTCGCTGGGCCGGAGAGATAGGCGTCGACGGGGGCGATCTCCTCCCAATCTTTGACGCCGTAAATGGAGCCGATGTTGCGAAACAGGAAGGTGAACGCGCTGCGGTCGTCTCTGACGCTTTGCCCGGCTTTCGCAAGCTCTTCCTGAAGCACGCGAAAATAGACTGCATCCGCATACAGGGGGATGCTCATGATCAGGGTGGTCGCCGCCACCAGGCCGACCAGGGTGGCGAGCGCCAGCCACCGTTGCGCTGCAAGCCGGCGTAGTGCGATGATGAGAGCCGCCCAAAGACGAAACAGAAAATTCATGGTGGAAACTCAGCTGGCTGTGGAGAGATGCAATTTACGGACCAACGACGATTTGGCCTTCTTCCAGACCTTCGACAATCTCGACGCGATCCTGCGCCTCTACGCCGATGCGCACATCGACGCGGCGCTGCACGTCGCCGTCCTGCACCACGGCGAAAAGCCGCCCGCTGAAGTTGCGGATCGCCTGGGGCGGGAGCCAGAGGACGTTCTCCGCCCGCTCCACCTCCGCCGTGACGCGCACAAGATCTCCCAGCGCGTAGCCTCCCACATCTTGAGATTCCTCGATGGTGATGCGCGTGCTTTTATCCTTCTCCTCAATGGTTTGCCCGCTGCCCCCGCTGCCATAGGGATAAGGAAGCCGTCGGATCACGCCGTGCAGGGTTTGTCCTGGCCGTGAGGAGAGCACGAAGGTGACAGGCATCCCCTCGGCCAGAAATTGAAGCTGATTGCTCAGCAGGTCGGCGCTGATCTCCAGCACACTGGCGTCCGCCACGGAAGCGACCGGCGCGTATCCGTTCACAGCCATGCCGGGCGTCAAAGAGATGGAAAGGAGGATGCCGTCGAAGGGAGCGATGATCTGCGCCTCGGCGATCTCCTGTTTCAGCTTTTCCACTGCATAGCGGGCGCGCTGCACGTCGTTTTCCAGCAATGGGCTGACGCCTGCGCTCAGGCGCTCTACTTCAATTTGAGCCAGCTCGACGTCCTTTTCCAGCGCCGCCACCTGCGCTCTGGGGATGGTGCGGTCGCGCTCCGCCCCCTGCAGCAAGATTTGCGCTCGCTCCAGCCGCGCCTGCGCCTCGCGGCGGTCCAGCTCCAGATTGCGCAAGGCTTCTTCCAGCGTCACCTGGGCGCGCTCCAGCTCCAGCTCGGCCGCCGTCAGTTCCCGCTCGAGCGCCTCGATTTCATATTCTGCAATGACGTCGCCGGCCTTCACGAAATCGTTGCGCTTGAAGAAGACGGAGCGGATGCGTCCGTCTTTGCGAAAGAAAAGCGCCTCTTCTCGCATCGGCGAGATGCGCCCAGAGAAGGTCATGGTCTTGATCACGTCGCCGCGCTGCACGCGATAGGTGGGCTTGAGGGCAATGGCAGCCGTTGGGATCGGGGTGGGCGTAGGTTCGGCTGCGCTCTGCTCGGTGCGCGTCGTCGGCATCAAGGCGCAGCCGGCAAGGAGCATGGCGGCGACAAACAAAGAAAGCGTCTTTTCTTGCAACACCTTCACGCTTCGTCCTTTCAGGGTGGAAACGTCAACACACGCAGTCCGAAATCGACGATAAACAGGGAGCGCGTCTAAACCGCAGGCGCTGAAAGAAAATTATAGCTGAAGAGGGTCGTAATCTTACAAATTAAAAGGAAAGAGAATTTGAAGGAAATGAATTCGCTCTGAAAGCTGCGAGCCTGACAAGAGGGTGCAGGCTCGCAGCGAGGAGTTGCTCGGTTACGTCCAGCGGGGCCGCGCTTCGTAGGCGGCGATGGCTTCTTCCTTGGAGAGCAGATAGCCCAGATCGTCGACGCCCTCGAGCAGGCAGAGCTTGCGGAACGGATCGATGGCGAAGCTGTGCTGTTGGCCGTCGGGCAATGTGACCGTCTGGCTGCGCAGGTCGATGTGGAGCAGCGTCTCCGGCTCTTCCTCCACCAGGTCCCAGAGCAGGTTGACCACCTCTTCGGGCAGCACGATCGGCAGCAGCCCGTTCTTCAGGCTGTTGTTGTAGAAGATGTCGGCGAAGCCCGGCGAGATGACGCAGCGGAAGCCGTAGTCCGTGAGCGCCCAGACGGCGTGCTCGCGGCTCGACCCGCTGCCGAAGTTGCGTCCGGCGATCAGAATCTGCGCGCCCTGATACTCGGGCTTGTTGAGGACGAAGTCCGGCTTCGGCGTGCCGTCGGGATTGTATCGAATCCAGGAGAACAGCCCCTTGCCCATCCCCTCCTTGGTGACCGCGGTCAGGTATTGGGCCGGGATGATCTGGTCGGTGTCCACATTTTCCATGCGCAGCGGCGCAGCCGTCGATGTCAAGGTCGTAAAGGGTTGCATATGATGAATTCCTCAATCAGTTCAGCATTTCGCGCACGTCCACCACGCGGCCTTTCACCGCCGCCGCCGCCGCCATGATCGGACTCATGAGCAGGCTGCGCGCGCCTGGGCCCTGGCGTCCCTGGAAGTTGCGGTTGCTGGTGCTGGCGACATATTTGCCGGCGCCGGCTTTGTCTTCATTCATGGCCAGACACATGCTGCAGCCGGCTCCGCGCCATTCAAAGCCCGCCTCGATGAAGATGCGATCGAGGCCTTCCGCCTCCGCCTGCGCCTTGACGCTCTTGGAGCCGGGCACGACGATGCCCCAGACGTGATCGGCGATCTTCTTGCCCTTGACGATGGCGGCGGCCTCGCGCAGGTCTTCGATGCGGCTGTTGGTGCAGGAGCCGATGAAGACGATGTCCACCGGCTGGCCTTCCATCGGCTGGCCGGGCTTCAGCCCCATGTACTCCAGCGCGCTGATCAGGCTGCGGCGTTCGGCCGGGTCTTCCAGCTCCTCCGGGTAGGGGATGCGGCCGGTGATCGGCACGCCCTGGCCAGGGTTGGTGCCGTAGGTGACCATCGGTTGCAGCTCGCTGGCGTCCAGCTTCAGCTCGCGGTCGAAGACGGCGTCCTCATCGGTGGCCAGCGTCCTCCAGTAGGCCACGGCGCGCTCCCATTCCTCGCCTTTGGGGGCGTAGGGACGGCCTTTGATGTACTCGAAGGTCGTCTCGTCCGGCGCGATCATGCCGGCGCGTGCGCCGCCTTCGATGCTCATGTTGCAGATGGTCATGCGGTTGGCCATGCTCAGCTTGCGGATGGCGCTGCCGCGATACTCGAAGACGTAGCCTGCGCCGCCGCCGGCGCCGTTCTTGGCGATGATCGCCAGAATGATGTCTTTCGCCGTGACGCCCTTGCCCAGCTCGCCGTCGACGGTGATCGCCATGGTCTTGGGCTTTTTCTGGAGCAGGCACTGCGTGGCGAGCACATGGCCCACCTCGCTGGTGCCGATGCCGAAGGCGAGCGCGCCGAAGGCGCCATGCGTGCTCGTGTGGCTGTCGCCGCACACGATCGTCATCCCCGGCTGCGTGACGCCCATCTCCGGCCCGACCACGTGGACGATGCCCTGCACCGGGCCGTCGATGTCCCACAGGGTGATGCCGAAGTCCTTGCAGTTCTGGCGCAGGGTGCGCACCTGCGTGGCGGCGTCGGAGGGCCACAGCTCGATGTCCACGCTGCGGGTTGGGATGGCGTGATCCATGGTGGCGAAGGTCTTGTCGGGGCGGCGCACCTTCAGCCCGCGCTCGCGCAGCATGGCGAACGCCTGCGGCGAGGTGACCTCGTGGATCAGATGTGCATCGATGTACAATACAGCGGGCGCTCCTTCATCCTGTGCAACGACGTGAGCGTCCCAAACTTTTTCAAAGAGCGTCTTTCCCATTCGGCTTCTCCACTGCCTTCAGATTTCTAAGTTACTCTTATTATCCTGAAATCGAATCAATGCTTCAACTTCTTTAATGACCACAGGTAGATTGGGTCTTACAAAGCTCATTTCTGGCGCTGGAATTCGATTGTGTTTTATATCCGGCGGCACATGTTTATGATGAGGATGCGTGCTTTGCAATGTCGGTTCGTGTGGATGAGGTTGTGAGTCATACCAAAAAAGTTTTTCGCCATGACGCCACACTTCATATCCATACCAGTCGATCTGAGCTGGCAATCTGTCATAAACGATTCGCTCGCGCACTACAATCCGGTACCCATCCGCAAAATGTAACTCGCCTGCAACTCGCGCTAAAGTGGCGCCTTGTCGAACAAAGGTAAGTGTAGATCGCGCGATAGACTGGAAAGACTCGGCAATCGAGTAAATGAAAAATTCATAGTCAGCATCGGAGCGCAGCGGATTGTCTATCATGCGGGGGCTACGTGTATAAGTCCATGCAAACTATTGTGCGACTGTTGCTTTCGTTGGATCTCATTTCGGTACTCGGCTTGGCGACGTAGCCAGAGCTTATACACGCTGGCCCATTCACCAAAGTCTAACACCCAGGCATCATCCTCTGGCTCTTCGCCAGCCACGTAGGCTGCGTACATGGTTTCTGAACGCACGCCGTATTTTCTCTCGAATTCTAGCAGTTGTTGTTCCAGTGCATGTATGTCAGCGATCAGACTCTGCAGATCCATAGAGCCTCCTTATTTTTCTCTTTCAACAGCATCGTTCAACAGCATCGTTGTGAACCGAATGCTATGTCGGCGTTTCGTCCATCCAACCTGCAAGAATGCTTCTTCTTTACGTCTGGTCTCGTCATCTTGAACTCGGTCGCCTTCACGCCTTCACCGTCTCTTCTTCTTCCTCGCTCTCCGCAGAACCTTCGGTCGCCGCCTCGATCTGCACGACGTTGTCCTTGGGCATGATGTGCCAGAAGAAGAGGCGCTGCGCCTCCCAGTCGTTGAGCAGCATCTGCGCCAGCGGCGAGCCGGTCTTCTCCCAGTGCTCGACGATCAGCGACTTGAGATATTTCTCATAGGCGTCTCCCTGCAAGCGGGAGATGTTGATCAACTCTTTATTATACCGCCGCTCGAAGGTTTCGTTCACGTCGTAGACGAACGCCTGGCCTCCGGTCATGCCTGCGCCGAAGTTGCGCCCCGTCTCGCCGAGGACGACCACGCAGCCGCCGGTCATGTATTCGCAGCAGTGTTCGCCTGCGCCTTCGACCACGGCGATGGCGCCGCTGTTGCGCACCGCAAAGCGTTCGCCCGCAATGCCGGCGGCGAAGAGTCTGCCGCCGGTGGCGCCGTAGAGCGCCGTGTTGCCGAGGATGACGTTCTGATGCGGCGTGAAGCGCGCCTCCTCTGAAGGGCGAATCACGATTTCACCGCCGCCCAGGCCCTTGCCGACATAGTCGTTGGCTGCGCCGCGCAGGTGAAGCGACAGCCCGCGAATGGCGAAGGCGCCGAAGCTCTGCCCGGCCGTGCCCTCGAAATCGATGCGAATCTGTCCGTCCGGCAGGCCGGCGTCGCCGTAGCGCAGCGCAAGCTGGCCGGAGAGCGCCGCGCCGACCGTGCGGTCGGTGTTGCGGATCTTATGCGCCAGATGGATCGGCGCATCGGGGTTGGCCTGCAGGCTGGCAAGCACCTGCTCCATGATGCGGTCGCTCAGCGTCGGGTCCGGCGGGGCGACTTCATTGCGCGGCAGGACGTTGCGCCGCGCCGTGCCGACGTCCGGCACATAGAGCAGCGGCGACAGGTCCAGGAAGCCCGCCTCGCGACCGTGCACGACCTGCACCAGATATTCAGGGTGGCCCACCACCTCATCCAGGCTGCGGAAGCCGAGGTCGGCCAGAATCTGGCGCACATCCTCGGCGATGGCGGTCATAAAGTTCATCACCATCTCGGGCGTGCCGGTGAACTTCTTGCGCAGCTCCGGGTCCTGCGTGGCGACGCCGACCGGACAGGTGTTTTTGTGACAGACGCGCGCCATGATGCAGCCTTCGGCGATCATGGCGCTGGTGCCGAAGCTCACCTCGTCCGCGCCGAGCATGGCCGCCATCACCACGTCGCGCCCGGTGGCGAGGCCGCCGTCGGTGCGCAGGGTGACGCGCGTGCGCAGGCCGTTGGCGAGCAGCACCTGGTGCGTCTCCGCCAGGCCGATCTCCCAAGGCAGCCCGGCGTTCTTGATGCTGCTGAGCGGGCTGGCGCCGGTGCCGCCTGATGCGCCGGAGATGTGAATCACGTCGGCCAGACCTTTGGCCACGCCTGCGGCGATGGTGCCGACGCCCATTTCCGCCACCAGCTTGACGCTGATCTTGGCGTTGGGATTGATCGCTTTTAGGTCCCAAATGAGCTGCGCCAGGTCTTCGATCGAATAGATGTCATGGTGCGGCGGCGGGCTGATCAGCGCCACGCCCGGCGTGCTGTGGCGCAGGACGGCGATCTCCACCGTCACCTTGTGGCCGGGAAGCTGGCCACCTTCGCCCGGCTTGGAGCCTTGCGCCATTTTGATCTGCAGCTCATCGGCGCTCATGAGGTATTCGGGCGTGACGCCGAAGCGACCGGACGCCACCTGCTTGATGCGGCTGGCGCGCTCGGTGAAATAACGCTCCTTGGCTTCGCCGCCTTCGCCGCTGTTGCTCATGCCGCCCAAGCGGTTCATGGCGATGGCGAGCGTCTCGTGCGCCTCGGCGCTGAGCGCGCCGTGGCTCATGGCGGCGGTGGAGAAGCGGCGCAAGATGCGCTCGACCGGTTCAACCTGTGTGACCGGAATCGACGGCCGAATGCGGCGGAAGTCGAGCAGATGCCGCGGAGCCAGCTTCATGCTGTTGATCAGGTCGGCGTATCGGCGATAGTTGGCGGGAATGTCCTCCGGCTTTTTGGGCCGGGCGACCTGGGTGAGCGCATGCACGACCTGCGGGCTCCACTCGTGCAGCTCGCCTCCGCGGCGCGCTTTGTACAGGCCCCATGTCACCAACTTGACCGCCTGGCTGAGGTCGCTGTTGGGATAGCCGTACTGATGCCAGGCGAGCACATCCTCCGCCACGCTGGCGAAGCCGATGCCGCCCAGGAGACTTGGCGTGTCGACGAAGGCCACATCCAGCAGTTCCTGACCGATGCCGATCGCCTCGAAAATCTGGGCGCCGCAGTAGGCGTCGATGGTGCTGATGCCCATCTTGCTCATCACTTTGAGCAGCCCTTTGTCGATGGCCTTGATGAAGTTCTTGCGCGCCTGTTCGACCGTCAGATTGCCGGTCTTGCGGCCTTCATGCACCAATTCCTCGATCGTCTCATAGGCCAGGTAGGGATAGACGGCGTTGGCGCCGTAGCCGATCAGACAGGCGAAGTGATGCACCTCGCGCGGCTCGCCGCTGACGCTGACCAGGCTGGCGCGCATGCGCAGCCCCTGGCGAATCAGATGATGATGCACTGCGCCGATGGCCAGGAGCGATGGAATCGGCAGCGTATGCACGTCGGCTTTCTCGTCGCTGATGAAAAGGATGCGAGCGCCGTTGCGCACCGCCTCTTCGGCGTCGCGGCAGAGCTTTTCGACCGCAGCGCGCAGGGCGGCGCCTGCTTGCTCCGGCGTCACCTCTTCGCCGGAAGGCGCCTGCCAGACTGCATCCACCGTGGCGGTGGCGAACTCCGGCATGGTTTGCATGCGCAGCGCCGCCATCTGCTCCGGCGAGAGGATCGGCGACGAGAGTGCGATCAGGCGCACGGCTTCGGGCGTCTCCGAAAGCAGGTTGGCGCGCTTGCCGAGCAACATGCGCAGGCTCATGACCAACTCTTCGCGCAGTGGGTCGATCGGCGGGTTGGTGACTTCGGCGAAGCGCTGTTTGAAGTAGTGGAAGAGCGGTCGCGGCAGCTTGCTCATCGCCGCCGGCGGCGTGTCGTCGCCCATGGCGCCGACCGGCTCCTGCCCGGTGGTGATCATCGGCCGCAGGATGACGATCATCTCTTCCGAGGTGTAGCCAAAGCTGGCCTGGCGATTCGAGAGCGGCGCCCGCTGTGCATGCGACGCTTGCCCGTCTTGCCCGGCGAGAGCGTGGCCGTTTACGCCTGCAAGCTGCCCATTGCCTTCGACAACCTCTTTGACCTTCTTGGTCAGGTCGTCCAGATGCACCAGATTCTCTTTGATCCAGCGGTCATAGGGCCGCCGCGCGGCGAATTTCTGGGTGATCTCTTCATCGTCCATGATCACCCCGCGCGCGGTGTCCACGCAGAAGATTTGACCGGGGCCGATGCGACCTTTGCGGATCACGCGGCTTTCATCGTAGGCCACGGAGCCGACTTCGCTGGCGCTGATGACGATGCCGTTGTCGAGGATGACGTAGCGCGCCGGTCGCAGCCCGTTGCGGTCCATCGCCGTGCCGACGATGCGGCCATCGGTGTAGGTGAGCGCCGCCGGACCGTCCCATGGCTCCATGAGCGCGCTGTGATATTCGTAAAAGGCCCGCCGCTCCGGCGTGACCTCGCCCTCAGGCAGCCGCTCCCAGGCTTCGGGAACCATCATCATGATGGCGTGGCGAATGTCGCGGCCGCTGCGCACGAGCAGCTCGAGCACGTTGTCGAACTTGCCGCTGTCGCTGCTGTCCTTGGCGATGATCGGACGCAGTTGTTCGGCCGGTTTCTCCCAGTAAGGGCTTTCCAGGTCAGCCTCTCTGGCGCGCATCCAGTTTTCGTTGCCCTGCAGCGTGTTGATTTCGCCGTTGTGACAGACGAGGCGGAACGGCTGCGCCCTCTCCCAGGTGGGGAAGGTGTTTGTGCTGTAGCGCTGATGGAAAACAGCGATGGCCGTCTTGTATTCAGGATCGCTCAGGTCCGGGTAAAAGTGGGCCAGCTCATTGGCCAGCACCAGCCCCTTGTAGACGATCGTGCGACTGCTGAAGCTGGCGATATAGAGGCGTTGGATGCCGCGCTCCTTCGCCGCGTTGATGATGCGTTTGCGGGCGATGTACAACAGACGCTCAAATGCATCGCCGGCCTCACAGGCTTCGTCGGTGCGACGCACCAGCACCTGCCCCAGCCAGGGGCGGCTGTACAGCGCGCGCTGGCCCAGTGCAGACTCGATCACGGGCACGGAGCGGAACGCAAGCACTTCCAGCTTCATCTCCCTGAGCACTTCCTGGATCAGATCGCGCGCCCTCGCCCGGTCTTCGCCGTTGCCCTTGTTGAGGAAGAGCTGACCCACCGCCAGGTCGCCCTGCGGAGGCGGCTCCATGCCGATGCGCCGCAGCTCGCGGGCAAAGAACTCGTACGGCAGTTGGGTCAAGACGCCGGCGCCGTCGCCCGTCTTGCGGTCGTCGGCGACGGCCCCGCGGTGGGCGTGATTGCACAGCGCCTCCAGCGCCATTTCCAGGATGCGGTGGCTGCGTTTGCCCTCGACGTGGGCCACAAAGCCGATGCCGCAGGCGTCATGCTCGAAGCGCGGATGATAGAGGCCCTGAGGGGCCGGAAGAGACCATTGAGATTGTGTGTTCGGGTGCATAGTCGTTCCTCTCATCGTCGACAATTCGCTTGCGTTCTTGCTAATTGTTTCGTGTGCATCGGCGCTCATGCATCGATGGCGCCTCTTGACGCAATTTCTGGTTCAGGAGTGGGCGTCCTGTCCCAAAATCTGTCGTCGGCGACGAGAAACCTTCTGCTTTGAAGGATAGAGTGCGGAACATGTTGAACAGAACATTCACCGCGTTGAGCCAATAACTATAGCACTGAAGGTGTTGCAGCGCAAAATGGGCCATTATTGTAGAGAGGAATCGTTTTCGGGAGGCGCCGCCTTCAGCGCCCACAGCTGCCTCGTCAGCTCGGCGTGGCCGATATGCCTGCTCATGTGCTCGAAGGCGTGCTGGATGTCGTAACGGGCGGTCAGAACGCGTCCCGGCTCGAGCGGGTGGGGGCGGCTCGCCTCCAGGTCTTGCGGAGAGAGACCGTCGAGAAATTGATGAACATAGAGCTGCATGCGTCGGGCGCGGGCAAGCAAATAGGCGGGGTCATGGTTCGCCGGGCCGAACTCCTCGCCGCCTTCGTCGCCGTCCACGGCGCTCCAGTCCAGGCGTCCCATCATCCACTCGGCGCGGCGCAGCAGGTAGTAGGTTGAGGAGATGGCGTGAGCGATCAGCCAGCCCAGGCTGCCTGCAGGGCCGCGCCAGGGGCTATGCTCGAAAGGCTTCCAGAGCAGCGCCTCGGCCGGCAAGTCCTCGAGCAGCAGCTCGATGTCATTCACCATCGCGTCAAACATGCGGCGGTAGGTGGCGAGTTCTGATGTCGGCGTCATAGGCTTCTCGGTTACAAGGTGCGAATTCGGGGCCTCGGCTGAAGCGCTTCAAGTGCATCCTTCAATCGAGCGATGTGCGGTTCATACCCCGTCAACAGTTCGGGCAGCGGCCAGATGCGCAGGTTGCTGTCAAGGAGTTGGAAGGCGGCGCGTGCGACGCCGGCCATCAGCGTCAGGGCGAACTCCAAATCGTCGCGGCTGCGCTCGCAGACGTGCGCCCGAAAACTTTGCATTGCCTGCGCCGCTTCGACGGCAAGGTCGGCCATGGCGCGCGGTCCTTCGCATAGCAATGCGTAGCCTGTCAGCGGCTCCCCGCGCTCCTCCAACGCCACGAACTCTAGAATCGCCTCGGCGTCGGCGTCGGCCAGACGCAGAAACTCCTGGCGGATGCGTTTCATCGTCTGTTGCATGGATTCGGCTGCAGCGTCCTGGGCGTCTGTCGGTTGTTGGCTGCGCGTGGCGTTGGCCGTCGCCTGGGCGAGCGCTGCGGCCAGCGCGCCGCTGAGGCCGATGGCGCCGCCCGCCTGGCAATGGTCGTGCTCGCCGATGCGTTCGACGGCTTGAAAAACCGGACTGACGGAAAGCTGGGTTTGAGAAAGCATGCCTGTTCTCGCTGTTCTGAAAGTTTGTGCAGATAGTATAGAGCAGGGCCGGATCGGCGTCAATCCAAGGAGGCGGCGACGGATTCGGAAACGGATTCAGAGGGAGCGGAGGACGTGCATCGCCCGATTCCTCGGCGAACCTTGCAATAAGCTTACATAAAAAGTGATTGACTTGCCGGACATTTCGTTTTACACTACAAAAAACTGCCCTTTCTGATCGAATGTGGATGGCGTACACCCGACGCGCCTGAAGCGGTTGCCCGTGGAAT
Source organism: uncultured Caldilinea sp. (assembly GCF_937128415.1). Lineage (GTDB taxonomy): Bacteria > Chloroflexota > Anaerolineae > Caldilineales > Caldilineaceae > Caldilinea. Next base: position 174,321 of record NZ_CAKZMJ010000068.1, on the reverse strand, counting down.
CGGGTGAGGAGCATGCATGCCCCTTTCGACGCAGTGGCCTCACCATCCGAGCAAGTTGAGCGAACTCATTGACCATGAGACGCTGGCCGTTATTGTCTCCGGCGCCTGCGCCCGGTTGGGGCGCGCGCTCACCGTGCTCGACTACGACAAAGACAGCGGCGCCATTGCGCGCATCGATCCCCTGGACACTCGACAGAATTTCGAGCCATTTTGCCGTTTGCTGCGCACTGAGACGCGCGTGCGCGGCGGCAATGCTGCCTGTGAACGCTGCGACGCACAGCGCGCCCAACAGGTGGTCAAGCAGATCGGCGGCCACCGGTGCGGTAAGGTGGAAGCGTATTCATGCCACATGGGGTTGACCGACTTTTCGCAGGTGTTATGCGTGGACGATGCGCCGGTCGGGGTGCTGTTGGCGGGTCAATTTGCAGCGGCTGAACAAAAGGACGTAGTGCGGCGAAGGGTGCGTCGGATTGCGGCGGGCGAACATCGGGACATTGCATTGCTCGATCCAGCCGTTGGCGAGGAGCTGCTCCATCGGGCGTCGCAGATCAAGGCGCCTGAGGTGGATTTCGCCGAGCGCTTTCGTCGCGAGGTTGAGAACCTTCAGGCGATTGCGACGGCGCACTATCGTCAGCAGAAGACGGAATACGAGGCGTGCTTTTTGGATCGGCTTCGCAGCGCGCGGCGTTTTTCGACGGCCGTCACGTTGCAGCCGATCCGCAGCAGCGCCAGGCAATTGCTGCAAATTGTGCAAGAACATTGCGGCGCGCGCTATCTGCTGTTGTTTTGCAACGTCGGCGAGAAAGACACCGTGCTCACGCCGCTGGCGCAGGTTGGTCTTGCCGGTGAGCAGGACGGAAATCTTCCCGGCCTGCCTCACTTCAACTGGACCAAAGCCGGGCTGCCAAGACATGAAAGCGAAGAAGGATGCTGGCGTCTCGCAGCCGGCGCTCCGGAGCTGACTCGCGGGGTGCGCGGGGACAACGCAAGCGCGCTGCGCGATGCGGCGTGCGCCGTTGCGCTGCTCCTGGGCGACGCTTTCCGCATGGTGATGCTCTTCGGCCCCTTTGAACGCCCGGTGAATCCCGAACGAGAGCAAGGATTTTTGTTCGAGGTGAGCCGCATCATCGGCTGGAGCGTCTTTGTGCAGTTGCAGTCCCTGCGGCTGTATGAGGAGCGCGAGCGCCTGATCGCTACGACGCAACTTCTCCAACATCGCTTCAAGACGGCCCTGACGCCCATCGCGACCCACATCGGTCGCGCCAAGATGCAACTGACCAATCGTCAGTACGACGCGTCTTTGCGCCCGATCATCGAGCAGATGAAGGCGGCGCATGAACTCAGCCTGCAGCTGGGGCGCACCGTGCGCGACACCGTGCGTTCGGCGGTGGTGATGATCGAACGGGATGACCTGAAGTTCGACCTCTATCCTCTCTCGGTGCTGGTCGCCAACTGCGCCGAAGGCTTCGTTCCTCGCGCCGAGGAGCGTTCCCGTGAGCTGATTGTTGATCCCAGCGTCGAGCTGCTCCCCTACGCGGAGGTGGACATCGCCCGGCTGACGATCGCCATCAGCAATTTGCTCGACAACGCCGTGAAGTATTCGTTCCCGACCACGCGCATCCAGGTCAAGGCGCTGCTGGACACTGCAGAACAGCGTCACGCCGCCATCGTCGTGCAGGACCTGGGCGATCCGATTCCACCGGACAAGATGGAGGCGATCTTCGAGCGTGGGCGTCGCGCGTTGGTCGAGGCCAAGATGGGCAAGATTCCCGGCACGGGCTACGGCCTGTGGGAGGCGCGCGCCATCATCGAGGCGCACGGGGGAACCCTTGTCGCTCGCTCGGTTGAAACCGGCGTCTACATGCGCCAGGGCCGCGCCTATCGGGTCAGTTTTCTGGTGAGGATTCCGCTGCGGCAGGAGCGAGAGTGAAAGCGAGGGGAGAGGCGTTTGCTGCGAGGAAGGCGATGCAGAAGCGAATTTTACTGTTCGACGACGACTACGAAAGCATGAAGCCGCTGGCGGAGGCGCTGGAGGAGCAGGGATATGAGGTGGTGCTCTCCGCTGCGCAGGAGATCCCCAGACGGCTGGGCCAGGAGCGCTTCGACCTGTTGATTGTGGACATAATGATCCATCCTCAGAGTCCAGGGGTGGATGATAGAAGCGTCGTGCGCAACGTGCACTATTCCGGCGTCAACTGGCAGGAGACCGGCAAGGAATTTTTGATCAAGCTGCGCCGCGGCGAATATGAAGGCGTCAACGGTTCGGGCACACCGCGCACGGCGCCAGTGGTGATGCTTTCCGCAACCGCCGATCCTGACGAGCACTATGAGGCCCAGGCGGTTTTTGAGAAACCTTTTGATATCGAAGAGGTGATCGAGAAGGTCTGCGCGCTCACGCGAGGGTGAGTTGATGACCCCGGACGACCCTGATTTTTTAAGCGAGTTGCAACGGAACGCCCGCAAGTATCAGAAGCTGGTGGTGGCTTTACGCCACACGCAGGAAATTTCTCGGCAAATCGAGCACTCCTCTGTTTTCACCATCGCTGAAATTCTTTCGCGTCTTTTGCCCCACTATGTGACCGCCTTTGAAGCGCAGCGCGGTTTTGTGGCGCGACGACCCGTATTCAACGCGCAGGGGCAGCCCTTTGAGGTCGTCGCCGTCGAGCCTGCCCAGCCCAGCATGCCCGAGATCGCTCTCTCCGACCGTCTGGAGGAGATGGTCAACGCCGGCGGCTCTCGCATCCTGAATACAGGAGGGGGTGACGGCGTCGTTCCCGAACTGCGCGCCTTTGACGCCCGCTCGGCGCTGCTGGCCTCCTTCCGCGCGTTGGATCACGTCTATCTGGTCGGCTTGCTCGACAAGGTGGGAGCTGAGCAGTATCCCTTTCTGATGGGCGATCGCCGCGTGCTGGAAAGCCTGTTGAGTCTGCTGGCGATGGGCGTGCGCAGCGTCGAACGACGCCAGCGCGAGCTGGCCATTATTCAGGAGATCAGCGAGCAGATCGTCGCCGGTGAAGGCGTTGGAAAGACCAACAACTCCATTTGGTTGAAAATTGCGCAGGGCGCAGGCGAGGTGAGCGGCGCGCAAATCGTCGGCGTCTATGCATACAACGAAGCGCAGAAGCGACTCGAACCACGCTGCGCCTGGGATCACGAACGCAAGACGACCATCGGCGGCGGCGCTCCGTTGCCTCTGGACGGCCGCAGCTTAAACGCCGCTGCGGCGCGCGCGTCGCAGCCGATCTACCTGCCCGATGTCTCGGCAAGCGAAGAGATCTTTCTGGCGACCGCAGCGGAGACGGGCGTGCGCTCCGCTTACTGCACCCCCCTCTTCAGCCGGGGGAAGCTGGTCGGCACGCTGTACGTGGGCAGCAAATGTCTCAACGGCGTCGGCGAACCTCAGCGCGAGGCGATCGACCGGCTTGCCCCGCATGCCGCCGTTGCGCTGCATAACGCCCAGTTGCTGGAGCAGCTGCAGCAGCTGCATGAGATCGACGACGACGTCATCGAAATCCAGCAGGCCATCGCCGATGTCTTGCAGGAGGAAAAACAGAATCAGCAACTCGAGGCGGTGCTGGCGCGCTTCTTTCCCAAGCAGAGCGACTTTTTCATCGCCGGCTACGACGACGCAACGGGGAGGATTCACCTGCGCATCGTCCATGAAAAAGGCGTCCGCGTCGATCATCTGGAGCAGCACCCCCTCTATCATCCCCGTCGCATCGGGGAGCGCCGCGGCCTGCTCGAGTACATGTTCGAGCGCAACCTTCCGGTGCTCGACGTGCGCAACTTTCCAGAATGGTCGGGCGCCTCTGAAATTGAGGAGGGATTCAGAAGCGGCATGCAGTGCTGCTTAATCAAGCCGCTGGAATACGGAGGCAGATTGACCGGCTGGATCGGCTTTCGCAATTTTACGCGTCCAGAGAGCTTCAGCGACTACCATCGCACGCTGCTCGAAAAAATTGCTCCGCACGTGGCGATCGTGCAACACAACGCTCGCCTTTATGAGCAGCGCATCCGCGAGCTGAAGGCGGTGAGCGAGTTTCAGACTCGCATCACCCGTCTCAGCGAGACGGAGAAGGAGGAGATCGACAGCGTCGCCGAGGAGGTGCGACGCACGCTGCGCGAGCTGGGGCTGCACACCGGGGATTTCTACATCGCCCTCTACGATGAAAGCCGGAGCCTGGTGAGCGTGCCCGTCTGTTACGAGCGCGACCGCGCACTCTCAAGAGACGAGCGCGAACAGCGTCCGGCGTACTGTACGCGACCGCTCGCAAAGCGCAATGGTCTCGCCGAATGGGTGCTGCGCCACAACCGGCCTGTGTTCGCTCCCGACCGCGCAGCCATCGAACAATGGCGCCTTCAGGGAGTCGCCGACCTGCCGGAGACGACCTGCTGTTGGCTGGGCGCGCCGATGCGCGTGCGCAACAGACCGGTCGGCGTCCTGGCGCTGCGCAGTTTTGTCGAAGAGAACGCTTTCACCGAGGCGCATCTGCCGTTGTTGCAGACGATCGCCGACCAGGCGGCGATCACGATCGAGAACGCGCGGCTTTTCCAGAGCCGGCGCAAGCAGCAAGAAGCTCTGCTGCGCGCCAGCCAAGCGATTGCAGCCGGCGGCGATGATCCGGATAGCGTGCTGCGCATTATCCTGGAGCAGGCGGTGCGCGTCACCGACGGCTATCTTGGCATGTTTTATCTGGTCGATGGCAATCAGATGAAACTGCACAGCGTTTATCCTCAGAGCGAAGAGGAGCGCATCCGTCGCAGATTTGAAACCATCCCTCTTAGCCAACCCGGCGTCATGGCGCTGGCCGTGCGTGAAAGGCGGGCGGTGCTGGAAACCGACGTCGCCAATGCCAGAGAGTATCTGGATGTCTCCGACGGCGTCACGCGCTCCGAGTTGGCGGTCGTCCTGTTCCGCAAGGGAAGGCGCACAGGCGAAGTCATGGGTGTGCTCAACGTCGAGCACCCAGAGGTGGGCGGCTTGAACGCCGGTCATCGCAGCCTGTTGATTTCGCTGGCGCAACTGGCGGTTTCCGCCCTCCAGAACGCCGAAAAGATCGCCGATCGGCGTCGTCTGCACACCATCGCCGTGATGGGCGCCTACAGCGCAGACGTGATCCACGACGTGAAACAGGAAATCAGCACCATTCGCTGGGCTGTGGATCGTTTGCGCCGTCGAAGAGATTTGCCTGCAGACGCGCTGGATGACCTGCGCGAGATTGACCTGGCAGCTGAACGCATGAGCTTGCCCGACCTCTCGTCCGCTGAGCGTTCGTTGTCTCCAGACAAGCCGTCGACGCATCGCTCGTTGCTGGACGACGTCGTCGCCGATGAAGTCCGCGTCTTCCGTCAAAAGACGGAAAAGGATCGTAAGATCGCGATCGACTTCGAGTTGGATCTGCATTGCGGGGACGCCTCCGTATCCATCCATGAAAGCTGGCTGCGCCGCATGCTCCGCCATTATCTGAGCAATGCTCTGAAACATGTGACCCCGAATCGCAAACCGTATATCGTCGTGCGCACAGCGCGAGACAAAGATACGGCCACCGTTTTCGTCAAAGACAACGGCAGCGGCGTCCGTCGCGAAATTCTTCCTCGCCTGTTTAGTTGGGAGATCGATCACGGCGACGAGCCGCCCGGGCGCGGCCTGTTGCTTGTGCGGCTCATCGCCGAAGCGCATAAAGGCGACGCATGGTGTGAACACAGTGAGCCCGGCAAGGGAGCCTGCTTTGCTTTTTCGTTGCCGGTGGCGGCTGACGTCCAGGACAAGGTCGTCGGAGGGTGACCGCCTGGAAAGAGCGTTGAATTGAACCCCTGGTCGCTGTCTGAGAAGGAGGATCCAATGCCTGAAGTTGCAAGCCATGGAAAAACCCTCGAAACCTCTTTCTCACAGGCGCGCCTTTTAATTGTAGACAATCGAGGGCAGACGCGTCGCGATTTGCTCCGCGCTTTCGAGGCTGAAGGATATAGCGTGGTCGTCGCCGAGGGCGCCGGCGATGCATTGCGCAAAGACGCGCTGCGCCTTGCCCAAAAGACGCGGCCGCACGTCATCATCGTCGATCTGCGCCTCGACGACGACCATGACACGAGCGATATTTCAGGGCTGGAGCTGCTGCGTCGGCTGCGCAGCCTGGGGAAAAACGTCGGACTGATCGTTTATTCCGGCTACCTCAATCCGACTGTAGATCGCGCTATCGCTGAGTGCGGCGCCAGGTGGGTGAATAAAGATGACTCGCCGGATGTGCTTAGAAACGAAGTGGAAAAGTTAGCGACCCAGTCCTGCGCGGCAAGAAGACGTCTCCAGGTGTTTTGGCAGCCCAAGCTATGGAGCCGGGAGCGGACAGTGCGCCGACTTTTCCGGCGATGGGCGCCGACTTCCTTGCTCGATGATCTGATCGCACAGCTTTTTGAAGACAGGCGTCGCGTGTGGGTGTACCCGATCGAAGGGAAGCTGACTTCATCGGCCATGCCGGCGTCGCGAGGGCGTTCTCTGGTGCTGCGAGCACGCATTCATCAGGGAAAAGCCCAGAAAGTGGTGAAAATTGCCAAAGCCCATCGCGTTGCGCATGAATCAAAGAATTACAAGAAATACATCGCCTCTCGTGCGCTAGGGCAGTTCCATACTCGGCTTGAGACGACCGCCTTCTTTTGGGATGCGGGTGCTTCCGTCTACAGTTTTCTTGGCGAAGGCGATGTGAAACATCTGCAGGCATTTCGGAGCTTTTACGCCGCCGAGCAAGACATCGATCGCCTGCTGAAGCCGATTCGTTTTTGGCGAGACCTGTGGAGACAGGCTTTTCCAAGATTTACAACGACCACTTGCACGATTTTTGAAGCGTATGACAAACTTCTCGGGCTAAACAAGCAGCTTGCCAGGCTACGCGAGCATCCGGTGGGCTTGTCGGCTGAGCCACCCCAGCTTTTGCAAAGAATCCATGACAGGATGAATGAATTGTCCAACTGGAGGGGAGCGCGGTGGATTGTTCATGGCGATTTTCACGCCGACAATCTGTTTACGGACGGCGATCATCTCTGGCTCATTGATTTTGAGCGCACCGGCCCGGGCCCCGCATATGCTGACTTTTGCGAGCTGGAGATCGATGTGGTGACGCGGCTGCTGCCATCCACCGTTTCCTCTCAAGATTTTTTGACGCTGACGCAATCCCTGATAGATTTCGACGCCGCCGATGAGCCGCCGGGGTTGAGCTGGGAAGCGGATAAAGCGCTAAAGTTCGTGCGCGCACTGCGCAAACTGGCCTTTGAAACAACGAATCGTCAGAACCAACTGCCCGATTATCTGTGGGGATTGCTCTGTGACGCCCTGTTCGTCGCCGGGATGCGACCGCGTGCGCGCGGTTTGCAGGAGCAGATGATCCAACGCGAGCGCGCATGGCTGTATGCATCGGCGCTCTCGGCGCAGATCGACGCCGTCCAGCCAGCCGGACGACGCTGAAAATGGATGAAGAGAGCTATGACTCTAATTCATGAGCGTTATCCGCCCACCTATCGGCAAGAAATTGTGCAGCAGGTGTTTCGGGTGACCCAGGAAGGCCGCTCGATGTGCCTGGTGGGGCTTGCCGGCGTGGGCAAGTCCAACCTGCTCACTTTTCTGGAGCATCCAGAGGTTCAGGTTCTCTATTCCGAATTCATCGACAAAAGGACACACATCGTTCGCGTTCCGTGTGAAAAAGATACAGATTCTCCGGAGAGCGTCTATCGCTCCTTATTATCTGCACTTGCGCGCAGCCTGGACCTTCCCCATCTCGACAGCCGAGGCGGCGTTGAGTTCGATGCGCTGCGCAATACACTCGATCTGCACTGTAAACGCCGGAATCAACGCATCGTCTTCATCCTCGACGAATTTGAGCAGCTGATCCGAGCGCAGCCGCCCACGCTTTTCGAGGCACTGCGCGTCCTGCGCGATGACCATCGCACCACCGGCAATCTGGCCTATGTGCTGGTCATGCATCGCATGCCGCAGGTGATCGTGGGGCGACAGCCTTTCGCCAAAAGCCGCCTGTTTGAAATCGTGCGCAACGACATCTATGCGCTTGGGCCTTACACGAAAGAAGATGCATACGCCATGATCGATGCCCTATGCACAAAGAGGCGTGTGACGCTTTCGGACCTTGAAAAAGATCGGCTGTACAAACTCAGCGGAGGGCATAGCGGCCTTCTCAAATCCATGTTCATGGCGATGCATCCGCACTTCAGCAACGTTTCAGTTCTCAAGATCCTCAGGCTCGCCGAAACCGATCCTGAGGTTGCAGCGGCGTGCAAACATATCTGGGAGCATCTGCACACCGAGGAACAGTTCGCATTGTCTCGCCTGGTGCGAGGCGCCTCGCTCGACCTGAGCATGGTGGAATTTCTGCAAAGAAGGGGATTGGTGCGACCCGGCTCAGGGGGAGAACTTTTCTCCGAGGTGTTTCAGGAGTTTGTCAAGGGGATCGAGATGGGGTAGAGGCGTGCAGCCTTTATTTGCAAAAGAGGAGATAATCATGACGGAAATTATCACCCTGATCCTGTTGCTCATAATCGTGCTGCTTGTCGTCGTCTGGTTGATGAAAAGCTTTAAAACCGTGCCCGAAGGCTATGTCGCAATCACAAACTGGATGGACCGTTATGCACGCATCCTCGAACCGGGGCCTCATCTGTTGATGCCATTTGAGGAGGAAAAGGCGCAGATCAAAGTGCGGCAGAGTGAAGGAAAGCTTGCCGTGCCCAACGTGTTCACCCACGGCGGGCTGCCGGTCGTCGTCAATTTGCGGTACACTTACCGGCTCGATCCGAGGCGAATGCACCGCGATGAGCTGTACTACCTTGAGGATGAACGCCGAGAACAACAGGTCAATATTTTTAAACAAATTTTTCAAGAGGTCATTGCAGAGCTCGCCCCTTCGGCGGAGCAATCGGCGCAAAAATCTGCGCCGCAGAATCCACAAGGGGGTGGAGGCGCCGACAAGGGAACTACGCCGAGCCGTGTAGACGTTGCAGGGTTGTTCAGCCCCTTCGTCGGTCGACAGGGAATCGAACTGAAACGGCGTGTTGAGGAAAGGGCGCGTACGATGTTGGCGGAGCATGGCGTCATGCTTGCGACGAACGCGCCCTTTGTGATTTACGGACTGCAACTGCCCGATGTGATCGTCGAAGCCTACATGGACTTGATCGCCAGCGACTTCAACAGCACCGCCATGTCGGACTTCATCGCAAGGGTGCGCAACGCCACCAATATGTCCGAGGCGGGTCTCGTTCAACTGCTCAACGTGATTCAGAACCCGTCAGCAGATCTGCGCGCGATCTTTGCCAGCGGCTTCGTACAGCCCGAAATGCATATCCAAGATGGAAAGCCTGGCGTTCGCCAGCGAGTTCCCGACGCCCCAACGCAAAGAGAGCCCGACAAGACGCATAAAATGTCATCGGATGAGACCGGTCAACCGAAATCGACTCCGTCTCCGCTCGACCTGAGCGCAATGCACGATCTGCCGTTGACGGAAGAAGTGATGCGCACGTTAAAGTCTCCGTAACGTCAAACCCTCGCAGGTCCGCTGCTGGCTGACCATACACCCTCGGCTGACTTTTGTGTTTTTTGTTATCTGGGTACAATGCTCGCCACTAAATCGCTGCGAAAACATTGAAGCCGTCTAAATGTGTCCGGTCAGTTTCACGACGATATCGGTCGATTGGTGAGCGATCTGCGCTGTCTACAATGGGTGCGGGAGAATATGCCGGAATTGCGTGACGATCCGGTGTTTTGGGGGTGACGTGCCATGATTCCGCTGCCTTCGTCATCCGTCTTACCCGTCTCTGCGCTGGCAGCCAGTTTCGATGAAGTCACTAACTCCTATAAGTTCTACTGGTTCCTGGCGATACTAGAGCAGGTGCGTGAGACGCAGACGCGTATCATCCCTCTCGATATACTGCTGGCACGGATGGTTGCCAGCGTCTGGCACCCTACCAACTACTTTCGCCTGTCGTTCGGCAAGCAGGATCGTCTGGGGAGTATAGCGGCACGGTTGGGGGAGCAGGCTGGCTTGCCGATGGACATCCCTCGCAATCGTGTCATCACAACTGCGCTGGCGCATCTATCGCAATTGGATGATGTCGGACGGGAGATCCTTTCTTTGGCGAATTTCGTCCCCTATCGTTTTCTGCGTCCTTTTTTTGCCTCAACTCTCCGGGGCGCAAGAGATTGGGAAGTCAATCGTCGCATCAAAACGCTGGCTGAGAACGCCTTCCACGATTCACAAACCCCCTGCCTGTACCGTTTCGTGAACCTCCCCCAACCAGGCATCGAGATTCACCCAGATTGGTTTTCATATCTTCAACAACACCTGACGATTTTAGCAGGCTTCTGCCTGTGGCATTTGGTCAACTATCTGCAGAAAAATAATCCCAACGTCCCCAACATTGCCGGGAAATTGTTTGAGCCACAAGAACGCGATTTGCGACGGGCCCGCACATTTTGGAACATCGTTCTGGACCAAGTGGCGCATGTGACCTGCATCTACTCCGGTCAGCCTTTGCAGAAGGGCGATTTCTCACTCGACCACTTCTTGCCCTGGCGTTTTGTGGCGCATGATTTGCTCTGGAATCTTCTGCCCACGTCTAAGACGGTCAATTCATCCAAAAGTGACAACTTGCCTGATGCCGGATTATATTTCGATCCATTTGCCGAATTGCAATATCAAGCTGTTCGGGTAGTCGTCCGTACGCCGCAAGCGACTAGACTGCTTGAAGATTACGTTTTGTTATTCAAAGTTAGCGCTATCGCCGACCTTCAAACGATGGCGTTTTCCACCTTCCGCAATATCCTTTATCAGTCGATCGCCCCTCAAATCCAGATTGCCGCCAACATGGGCTTTGCGACCGGTTGGAGATATGCCTCATGAACCTGGTGTTTCGTTCGCCTCAAAACCCGAACAGCCATCTTACGGTCAAGGAACGCTCGGAAGCCTCTTTCCCTGTTCGGTATTTGTGGCGATCAGGTCTGATTCGTGGACGTGTGCTTGATTTCGGCAGTGGATTGGGCCAAGATGTGGCCTTCTTGCGCCAAAAAGGGGTCGATGTCAGTGGCTACGACCCTCATTATGCTCCTGACTTGCCACAGGGTCGATTCGACACCATTCTGTGCCTCTATGTCCTGAATGTTCTACTTCCAGAGGAACAAGCCCATGTCCTGATGGCTGTTTCTGAACTGTTGGCCCCCACAGGACGTGCTTATTTTGCCGTGCGACGTGACATTCAGCGTGACGGCTTCCGTACGCATGTGAAGCATGGCGTAAGCGTCTATCAGTGCAATGTCAAACTCCCTTACTTGAGCATCCTGCGCACCGAGCACTGCGAAATCTATGAATACCGCCCTTATAACCGGATGCCACATCCCGACGCTGCGACCTGTCCCTTTTGCGCACCCGAAGCAGAAAGAGAACTGATAACTGAGTCAGCCACCACTTTTGCTATTTTCGACAAGTATCCTGTGTCACCTGGTCACGCCCTGATCATACCCAAGAAGCACATCGCGAATTACTTTGACCTCTCGACACATGTCAAAACTGCCTGTTGGCTCATGGCGGATAGAGTGCAGCAGTTACTCATCGAACGTTTTCATCCTGATGGCTTCAATGTGGGGATCAATGTCGGCGCAACTGCCGGACAGACAGTGCCACATGTGCATATCCACCTCATACCGCGCTACTCCGGCGATGCAGAGGACCCAACTGGCGGCGTGCGTCATGTCATTCCAGGCAAGGGGAATTATCGGAAAATGGGATAGGCCAGAGACTTTGCAGACGACAGCTACATTAAAGTCTCCATAACCTCACGCCTGAACCGGTCGCCTTTTGATCATCACGCCGCGCGCTGGCGCAAAGAGATAGCACACCAGAAAAATCACGCCCGCCATCGTCGCCATCGACCCGGCGATCGAGGCGTCCAACGCGTAGGCGAGCCAGTAGCCGCTCACGGCGGAAAGGACGCCGATGGCGGCGGCGTAGATTAACATGTGCGACAGCCGATCCGCCAGCAGATAGGCGGCGGCGGGCGGCGCAATCATGAAGGCCACCACCAACACCGAACCGACCGCATCGAAGGCGCCGACCGCCGTGACGGAGACAAGCGTCATAAAGGCGTAGTGGAGGACGCCGGGCGCAAAGCCCAACGCCGCTGCAAGCGCCGGGTCGAAGGTCGCCAGCTTGAGCTCCTTGTAAAAAATCGCAATGAACAAGAGGTTGAGCGCAAGGATGCCGCCGCTGACGTACAGCCCTGCAGGGCCTGCGTCCACCCCGAAAATCTGGATGCGGTTGAAAGGCGCAAACGCCAGCTCGCCGAGCAACACTGCATCGACATCCAGATGAACGTTGCCGGCGAAGCGCGTGATCAGGAGGATGGCGATGCTGAAGAGGGCGGGAAAGACCAGCCCAATGGCGGCGTCTTCGCGCACAAGCTGGGTGCGGGTGAGCAGCTCCACCAGGCTGACGGTGAGGACGCCCATCAACGCCGCGCCCGCGATCAGGAGCGGCGAGGTCAGGCTCTTGGTTAGAAAAAACGCCAGCACGATCCCCAGCAGCACGGTGTGGCTGATGGCGTCGCTCATCATCGCCATGCGGCGCAGGACGAGAAAGACGCCCGGCAGCGCACACGCCGTCGCCACCAGCGCGGCGATCACCTGAATTTCAATTTGTGCAAGCGACATACGCTGCTCCTTTGCCTCTTCCTTGTCGCCTGGCAAGCCTGGCGAGGCGCGGCGCAGCCAGACGACCACTCTCTTCCTTTTTTGCGCCCTTGCGTTGAATCCATGTTCAAGGCTGTAGATGCGCCGTGCGAACTCGTCGCTGATTTCTCAAGTCGCGCAGCCGTCTCCAGACCACCCCTCGCGCAGGCGCGAAGAGCAGCGAGACCAGCACAAGAGCGCTGATGCACAACACGATCACCGGCCCGGTCGGTGTCTTTTCCATGGCGCTGCTGATCAGGGCGCCGCTCACGCCGGCCAGAGCGCCGAACAGGCCGCTGAGCCCCACCATCGTTTCCAGCCGATTCGTCCATTGACGCGCAGCCGCCGCCGGCGCCACCAGCATCGCCGACATCAACACCACGCCCACCGTCTGCAGCCCGATGACGATGGCGACCACCAACAGGGTCGTCAGCAGGATGTCGAGCGTCCGCACAGGATACCCGAGCGACGCAGCGTAGTCGGCGTCGAAGGTGAGCAACTTGAACTCCTTCCAGAAGAGCAGCGTGGTTCCCAGCGCCAGGGCGCCCACCGTCGCCATCGCAATCACGTCGCTCTGCAAAAGCGTGGCGGCCTGACCGAAGAGAAATTTATCCAGCCCCGCCTGCCTGGCGTCGGACAGCTTTTGTGCGAAGGTCAACAGCATCAGGCCAAAGCCGAAGAAGACGGAGAGCACCAGGCCGAGCGCGCTGTCGTCCTTGATGCGCGTCGTGCGGGTGATGGCTGCAATGCTGAGCGTCGCCGCCCACCCCGCCGCCAGCGCGCCGAGCAGAAAGACCACAGGCTCCCGGCTGCGCGTGAGCAAAAAGGCGATCACGATCCCCGGCAGCGCAGCGTGTGAAATGGCGTCGCCGAGCAGGCTCTGTCGGCGCAGCACTGCAAACGCGCCGAGCGCACCGCTGACGACGCCCAGGATCGCCGCGCCGAGCGCCACCGTGCGCAGGGTGTAATCAAAGAACAGGTTGTGAAAGAGCTGTCCGATATCCATCTTGAATCTCTCCGACGCCGTTGCCGTTCAAAAAGGCGATCTTGCCGCCATAGGTTGCGCGCAGGTTTGGCTCGGTGAAGACTTCGCGCACCGGTCCACAGGCGATGCGACGCACGTTGAGCATCATCACCCAGTCGAAATACTCAGGAACCGTCTGCAGGTCGTGGTGCACGACGAGCACGGTCTTCCCCTGCGAACGCAGCTCCTGCAGCAGCCGCACGATCGCCCGCTCCGTCGTGGCGTCGACGCCCTGAAACGGCTCGTCCATGAGGTAGACTTCTGCGTTCTGAACCAGCGCGCGGGCGAGAAAGACGCGCTGTTGCTGACCGCCCGAGAGTTGCCCGATCTGGCGTTCGGCGAAATCCACCATCCCCACTTTGTCCAACGCCTCCAGCGCAGCGCGACGTTCGGCGGCGCCGGGCCGCTTGAGCCAGCCCAACGCGCCATAACGCCCCATCATGACGACGTCCAGCACGCTGGTGGGAAAATCCCAGTCGACGCTGCTGCGTTGCGGCACATATGCCACCAGATGGCGCTGCTTCAGGTAAGGCTTGCCGTAGATCAGCGCCTGGCCGGCCAGCGGTCGCACCAACCCCAGGATCGCCTTGATCAACGTGGTCTTGCCGGCGCCGTTCGGGCCGACGATCGCCATCAGCGCGCCCGACGGCGCCTGCATGTCCACACTCCACAGCACCGGTTTGTCTTTGTAGGCTACGGTCAGGTCGCGAACCTCAACGGCTGTTGTTGTCATGACTTTCCTCCAGTAAAGCGCTGACGATCGTGTCGATGTTGTGTTTCACCATGCCAATGTACGTCCCTTCCGGAGTTCCTTCGCTGCCCATGGCGTCGGAAAAGAGTGCGCCGCCGAGCCGGACGTCGAAACCCTGCGCTTGCACTGCGGCCTGCACCGCCTCGATGTTGCGCTGCGGCACAGAGGTCTCCACAAAAATCGCAGGGATGCGCCGCTCGACGATGAAGGCAGCCAGGTTTTGCACGTCGGCGGCGCCCGGCTGCGCCTCGGTGCTGATGCCTTGCAGCCCGCGCACTTCAAACCCATAGGCGCGGCCGAAGTAGTGGAAGGCGTCGTGCGCCGTGATGAGGACGCGCTTTTCGGGGGGCACCTTCGCCGCCTGGCTCAACACATATTGATGGAGCGCTTTCAGCTCCTGCAAGTACGCCGCTGCATTGGCCTTGTATTCGTCGGCGTGGTTTGGATCGACGGCGATGAGCGCCTCCTTCACTCGCTCCACCGCCTGCATCCACAAGGTGACGTCGAACCAGATGTGGGGATCGTATACATCTGGATAGGTCGGATCGGCGAGCAGGGCGCCGGGGTCAATCCCCTCGGCCACGGCGACCGTTTTGACGCCGAACTCGTTCATTTTCTTGAGCACTTCGCCCAACTGCGCCTCCAGGTGAAGACCGTTGTATAAAATCAGATCGGCCGACTGCAGACGACGCACGTCGCCCTCGCTGGCTTTATAGAGATGCGGGTCGACGCCAGGCCCCATCAGGGCCGTCACCTGCACGCGTTCGCCCCCCACGTTTCTGGCGATGTCGGCGATCATCCCGGTCGTGGTCACGATGTTCACTCTGCCGTCCGAGGCGGCCGTCGGTTGAGCCGTGCATGCACTGAGCGAGAACGCTGCTATCAAGAGCGTCCAGAGAAAACGTTGCATGTTCGCCTCTTCCCTTCCTGTAGTTGTTTCGCTATCGAATCATCAATCGGATCATTTTGCAGGCGCTGCTCGCAGCTGTGCTCTTTCGGTTCATTCACAATCGTTGCTTGTCTCAAGAATCGTTGTCTTGTTCCTCAAATCGAACAAATATCTTTGCCGTAATATTCAGCCCCAACACGTGCGTCTGTTCCCCGGCTCGAATCGTCAAGTTGTTGTCAAAGGGCGAATAATCGATCACATCGATCTGCGCACCTGGCGTCAGCCCCAGCGCCTCGAGATGACGCAGCAGATTCAGGTCGCGCGCCAGCACGCGCAGAATAACGGCGCCCCGGCCTGGGCGCAGCGCCGAAAGCGGCAGCGACTCATCCTCGGGCATGCTCAGGTCGGCGCCGGGGATCAGCTCGCCGTGGGGGTCGCGCGTCGGGTAGCCGAGCGCAGCGTCGATGCGGCGCTCGAATTCCTCTGAGATGACGTGCTCCAGCCGCTCCGCCTCTTCGTGCACTTCGTCCCAGGAATACCCCAGCGATTGCACCAACCAGGCCTCAATCAGGCGATGGTGGCGGATGACCTCCAGCGCCGCCCGGCGACCGGCGGCGGTGAGCACCACCCCTTGGTGCTTCCGGTATTCCACCAGCGGCGGATCTTCCGCAGCCAGCTTCCGGAGCATCCCCGTGACCGAGGCGGGCTTCACCTTCAGGCGCTGCGCCAGCGCGCCGGTGCTGGCGGAAGAGCCATCTTCGGTCAGTTCATAAATGTGTTTCAGATAGTCCTGAACGGACTGGGTGGCGCCGGATTTCTTCATGGTTTTTGTGTTGTGTTTGTTATACACGTATTTTTAGTTATGGCTAAAAATATTTTGTTCTATCTAAATTCGATTGTCAAATTTCATCCCCGACAATTTCTAACGCACGATTCTTTTGAGCCTCCTTGTGTCTTCGCTCCTTTGTGGTTGATCGCTTCGCCCAGACGCTCGCAGCGCCTTCGGCGGTCGGGGAGAGGAGATGAGGAATTCGCCGGCGCTGACGCCGACCGAGTCGCCGGACTGTGCAACAGGGGTTTCTCAGGATATTGCGCGGGGAATTCCTTCCAGGAGCTTGGGGTTTGAAATTTGAACTCGTCGTTGAAAACCATAGAGCGGCGAGACGTCTCGCCGCTCTATGGTCAAAAGGAGCGCTGTTGTACAGGTGAACCGCTAGAGATTATTCTTCCGGCACTGTGGGCAGGTCATTGTCATATTCGGGGAAGCCCGCCACCGGCTCCGTCCACAGCTTGCCGTCGAGATAGTCTTGCAGGTTTTCCGGCGTCACGACGACCGACGGGGTGAGGATGATCTGCGGCACTTCTTCGCCGTTGAAGATCTTCTGCATGGTGTCGATCACGGTCACGCCCATGCGCACCGGGTCAACGCCTAACGTGGCGCTGAATTTGCCTTCGCGCAGCAGGTCAAGCGTAGGCTGGTTGCCGTCGATGCCGACCGCAAAGAAGTCCTTGTTGATTTGCAGGCCCAATTGCTCGGCGGCCAATGCAGCGCCGATCGCCATTTCGTCGCTGTTGCCGTAGAAGACGTCGATGTCTGGGTTGGCCTGCAGGGCGATGGCCGCCACTTCCGAGCCCTTGGTGCGCAGCCATTCCGCCGTCTGCTCGCCGACCACTTCAACGTTCGGGCAGTTCTTGGCAAGGCCGGCCTTGAAGCCGCCCGTGCGTCGATGAGAGAAGATGCTATCGATGCCGAGAAGGATGAAGACTTTGCCTTTCGTCTCTGCAGGCGTGGTGTTGTACTTCTTGGCGATCAGCTCGCAGGTGTACGCGGCCAGCTTCTCGGCGCCGCCCCATTGGTCATAGCCGATGTAGGCGACGACCTCGCCCTCGGCGAAGGGCGTGATGAAGTTGTGCGCCAGGATCGGGATGCCTTTTTCATTGGCCGCCTTCACCGCCGTGATGGCGGAATCGGTGCCGATCGGGTTGATGCTGATGGCCTCAACGCCCTTTTCGAGCAGCTGCTGCACGGTGGTCACGAAAGCCTGGAAGTCGCCTTCGCTCGCCGGCGCCTGCACGTCCAGCGTCCAGCCCAGCTCTTTGCTGCGCGCCGTGGCGCCATCCACCATCGCCACGTGGAAGGGGCTGGTCAAGGCCGGTGGCACAAAGCCGACGTAATGGCCGCCTTCGGCCGGCGCTGCTGCCTCCTCGGCGGCGGGTTGTGTGGCCTCCGCTGGCGCTTCTGCAGCGGGCGCTTGCGCCGCAGGCGCCGGAGCCGGCGCAGCGCAGCCGGAGACAATCATTGCGACAATCAACACGACGCTGAACAGAGAAAGAATGGGTTTGTGTTGCATAGTCCGCTCCTTGCGTTGTTTGAATCAAAATGAACGGTATAGACAGAGGGAATCTCCTCTCTGCGTCAAGGTTGGAAGGGCGACCGATTGCACGCAACAGGGGCGATCTAAGTCGCTCTCAGACTGTGCACCCTTTTTTACGTTCGAGCCCGCCTGAAGCGCAGCCATTTGACGTCTCCCCGGCGAATCACATCGAGCGCCACCGCCAGGACGATGATGGCGCCGATCACGATCTCCTTGGCATTGGAAGGAACGCTCATGTAAACGAGGCCGGCCTCCACGACGCGGATGATGAAGACGCCGATCAGCGTGCCCCAGATGCCGCCGACGCCGCCCGAGAGCGCCGTGCCGCCGATCACCACCGCCGCCACCGAGATCAACGTCATGTTGGTGCCGTTTTGATAGGCGCCGGATTGCAGCCTGGCCATCACCAGAATGCCGCCGATCGCTGCAAGCAGGCCGCTGATGCCGTAAATAAAGACTTTGACCCGGTCTACGTTGATGCCGGAGAGCCTTGTCGCCGTCTCATTGCCGCCGATGGCGTAGGTGTAGCGACCGAATTTGGTGTGTTTTAAGACAATCCAGAGCAAGAAGTAGATGCCCAGCACGATGATGAAGGGCATCGGCACGCGCAGCCCAAACAGATCGACGGTGCTGGTGACAAAGTTGAGGAATGGCCCCTTCTGGATGTTGATGCCCGCCCCGCGCGTCCACACCAGCGAAACGCCTAGCAACATGCTGCGAAAGCCGAGCGTGACGATCAGGGGATTCATGTTCATCCCTGTGATGATCAGCCCCTGAAACATGCCGATCGCCAGGCCTGCAGTGATGGCGATCAGCACCGCCTGCCAGTCGGCGATGCCGAAGGCAATCTGGCCGCCGGCAATATTGGTGCCTGCGATCAGGATGGCCGCTGTGACGCCCGCAAACGAGACCATCGCTTCAACTGATAGATCGATGCCCCCGGTCAAAATGACGAAGGTCTGACCTGCCGCCACAACGCCGATCGCCGCCGCTTCTAACGCCAACAGCATCAGGCTTGTAGGTGAACGAAAAGGCGGGGACAAGATCCAGAGAATCAGGATCAGCAGCAAAAGCACGAGCAGCGGACCGGTCGCCGCCAGCGCGCGCCGCAACGCTTCCATCGCTTCGTTGCGCTCACGGGGAGCAGGAATCGTCGTCTCACTCATGGATGCTTGCCTCAAAAAGTTTCGACTGCTCGATTTCGGAAGCTGCCATGCCTGTCGCCAGCTCCATAATGCGCTCCTGGTTGGCTTCGTCACGGTTCAGGAAACCGGCCACGCGGCCCTCGTGAATGACCATGATGCGGTCGCTCATGCCCAACACTTCGGGAAGCTCGGAGCTGACCATCAGAATGGCGACCCCGCGTCTGGCGAGTTCATTCATCAGACGATAAATCTCCACTTTGGCGCCGACGTCGATGCCGCGCGTCGGCTCATCGAAAATCAACACCTTGGGATGGGTCGCCAGCCATTTCGCCAGCACGATCTTTTGCTGGTTGCCGCCGGAAAGATTCATGACCAACTGCTGTTGGTTGGGCGTTTTGATCGCCAGACTTTGGATGAACCCATTGCTCAGCTCTTGTTCTTTGGCTGCGCTTGTGAAGAGACCGCGCGTCAGGCGGTCGAGCGAAGCGAGCGTTATGTTGTCGCGCACCGACATCAGCAACACCAGCCCTTGCGTCTTGCGGTCTTCCGTCAGGAGGGCAATCCCATGCCGAACCGCATCGCGCGGGTTGCGGATGCGCACCTCTTTCCCTTCGACAAAAATGCGACCGCCGTCGATCGGATCGGCGCCGAAGATGGCGCGCACCAGCTCGGTGCGACCGGCGCCCACCAGCCCGGCGATGCCTAAAATTTCGCCTGCATGGACAGAAAAGCTGATGTCGTGGAGTTTTCCGTCGCGCCGCAAGCCTTCGACGCGCAACATCTCTTTGCCGCGCGGAGCAATTTCTTTGGGGAATTGCTCCGCGAGATCGCGACCCACCATCAGACGAATCAGCTGCTCCACCGTCAGCTCGGATGAAGGCCGGGTGGCGACCTTACGGCCATCGCGCAACACGGTCGTGCGGTCGCTGATGGCGAACGTCTCTTCCAGGTGGTGGCTGATATAGATGATCGCCACCCCTTCGGCCTTGAGCTCGGCGATGATGGCGAACAAGTCTTCAATCTCGCGCACGCTGAGCGCGGAGGTCGGCTCGTCCATGATGATCAGGTCGGCCTTCTGGTGCAGCGCCTTCGCCACCTCCACCATCTGCTGTTGGCCCACGCCAAGGGTGTAGAGCGGCGCGCGCGGGTCAATGTCGAGGTGCAGCTTCGCCAGCAAGCGCCGCGCTTCCTGATGCATCGCCGGCCAATCCAACAGGCCGTTGCGCGTCCATTCGCTGCCCAGAAAGATGTTTTCGGTCACAGAGAGATAGGGAACCTGGTTGAGCTCCTGATAGATGGTGACGATGCCGGCGTCCTGCGCCTGGCGCGGCGTGCGAAAGACGACGGGCTGGCCCTTAAAAATGATTTCGCCCGCGTCGGCCTGATAGACGCCGGAGAGGATTTTCATCAGCGTCGATTTACCGGCGCCGTTCTCGCCGACCAGCGCGTGCACTTCCCCGCGGCGCACGTCAAAGTCCACCGACTTGAGCGCCTGCACGCCTGGAAAGCTCTTGACGATTCCGCGCATTTCCAACAAATTCATAAATTGCTCGATGGGCCAAAGGTCTTATTAAAAGCGGGCGTTGACAAGCCCAGGGATGCGTCGTACAATATTCTTAAAACGTTTTAACGACATTGATTGTAACACAGGTCGATTCCGCTTGTCAATTGCTTGTTTTTCATCTCCCTTCATTGCTCGAAGGTGCGGGTCGACTTGAGCGTTCGATCAACCTGAACATCGGACAAGGATTTTTGAATGGAGCGCAAACATCCTGTGACCATTGTGGACGTCGCCGCCCATGCAGGCGTCTCGGCGGGCACGGTCTCCAACGTCTTGACCGGCAAACGTCCGGTGGCGGAAGCGACGCGCGAGCGCGTCCTGCGCGCCGTGGAGGAGCTGGGGTATCAGCCGAATCTCCTGGCGCGCAGCCTGGTGAACCGCAGCAGCGACACGTTGGGCGTGGTGACGTATGGATTGGAGTTTTACGGCCCCTCGCGCACTCTGGTGGGCATCGAGCGGGCGGCGGCGGAACTGGGATACTCGCTGTTGCTTGACCTGCTGCATGAGCCAGACGTCGCCGACGTCGACGCCGTGCTCGATGAGCTGACGGCGCGACGCGTGGACGGCATCATCTGGGCGGTGCACGAGGTGGGCGACAATCGGGCGTGGATCGATGAGGAGCGGCTGCGCACGCTGCCGCCGATCATTTTTCTGACGATGGCGCCGCGGCCGGGGGCCTCGATCGTCTCCACCGATAACTGCGTTGGCGCCCAGCTGGCGACCCGTCACCTGATCGCTACAGGTCGGCGCACGATCGGTGTCATCACGGGGCCGTTGACGTGGTGGGAGGCCCGGCAGCGATTGGAAGGATGGCGCCGCGCGCTCGACGAGGCCGGCCTGGAAGGCGATGATGCGCTGATCTACGAAGGAAGTTGGTCGGCGGCCTCCGGAGAAGCTGCGCTGGAAGCCCTGTTGCATCGCCGGCCGGACCTCGACGCCGTGTTCGCCTGCAACGACCAAATGGCGCTCGGCGCGCTGCGCTATTGTCACGCCACCGGCCGCCGCGTGCCGGAAGAGGTGTCGGTCGTGGGCTTCGACAACATTCCGGAGTCGGCCTTTTTCTGGCCCGCGCTGACGACCATCCGTCAACATCTTCTCGATTTAGGGCGGGTGGCCGTCGAGGAGCTGCATCGCCGGATTGAACTGCGTCTTCAGGACGCCGAGCCTGAGCCGCCTGCCATGCACTTGTTGCAGCCGGAGCTGATCGTGCGCGAGAGCACTCTGCAGTCGCAGCCGGCGTCGCCGTGAGCCAGGCCACCTCGCTTTTCCCCTTTCTGTGCTTCCTTACATTCCTCAAGACCGTGCGGTTCACCGAGAACGTGCGGCTGGGAGCTGCACCCACCATCATCGCCGACTAGTTTCTCAATATGCTCTATCGATTGCCAGATTCTGCTGCATAATTTGTTTGTTAAATATAATTCGTCGCTAACTGACGAAGCTGAACATGCTTTGTGATACGATATTGTTTGTATAAAGCTCCGTCGGATTAAAAAGCATTCATCCATCCACACAGGAAAGGCGGCTGGCGTTTATGTTGATCCACTCCGCACCGCTGGCTGAGACGGCGGAAGCGCTGCGCAGCGGTGAACTCGATCTCCACGCGTATCTCGATCAAGTCTGCGACCGCATTGAACAAATCGATCCGCAGGTGCTGGCCTTTCTGCCGGAGCCAGATCGCCGCAGACGGCTGCATGCCGCCGCAGATGAGCTGCTCGCCACGTTTCCCAGGCCCGTGGGACGTCCCCTTCTCTTCGGCGTTCCGGTCGGCGTCAAAGACATCATTCACGTCAACGGCTTTGTGACGCGCGCGGGAACCGAGGTTTCGCCGGAGCATTTCGCCGGCGAGGAGGCGATCTGCGTGCGCCGTTTACGCGACGCGGGCGCGCTGATCGCCGGCAAGACGGTGACGACCGAATTCGCCTATTTCGAGCCGGGGCCAACGCGCAACCCACACAACCTCTCACACACGCCCGGCGGTTCGAGCAGCGGCTCGGCCGCAGCGGTGGCCGCCGGAATGGTTCCGCTGGCGCTAGGCACGCAGACGATCGGTTCGGTGATTCGGCCGGCGGCTTTCTGCGGCGCCGTGGGCTTCAAGCCAACTTTGCAACGCATTCCTACGGCGGGCGTCCTCTATTTTTCGCGCACGCTCGACCAGATCGGCCTTTTCACGCAGGACGTGGCGGGCATGGAGGCGGCGGCGTCCGTCCTCTGTGAGGAGTGGGAGGATGTGCAGTTGAGCGAGGACGACATCCCCGTGCTGGGTGTGGCCGATGGCCCCTATCTGCGCCAGGCGTCGCAGGAGGCGTTGGCTGCTTTCAAACAGCAGTTGCAGCGGCTGGAGGCGGAAGGCTACACCGTCTGGCATGTGCCGACGTTGCTTGACATCGAAGCGATCAACCAATGGCATCGCCGTCTGGTCTTCGCTGAGTTCGCTCGCGAACACGCGACGCTGTACGCGCGTTTCGGGCATCTGTACCGCCCGCGCACCGCTGAGATCATCGAGTTGGGAAAGCAAGTGAGCGACGCCGAGCTGAGCGAGCTGCGCAGCCGCTGCATCGAGCTGCGCGACCGCCTGGAAAAACAGATGCAACAGGCGGGCATCGACCTGTGGGTGGCGCCCGCCGCCCCCGGCCCTGCGCCCGCCGGCCTGCAATCGACGGGCGACCCGAACATGAACCTGCCGTGGACGACCGTCGGCTTTCCGGTGTTGACCGTTCCGGCGGGCAAGGTGTACGATCTGCCTGTCGGCTTCCAAATGGCGGCGCGCTTTGGCGACGACGAGCTGTTGCTGGCGTGGGCCAAAGAGATCGAAACGGTGCTCTCCGCATGACAACGCATGTTTTTACACCGACTCGCTACTACAACGTGTTGACCGCCGCGCCGCCTGTCTTGACGGTGGCGCCGGGAGATACGGTGGAAACAACCACCGTCGACGCACATGGGCTGGACGCACAGCGCAATCCGGTGACGCCGCCCGGCAACCCCATGACCGGTCCCTTCTTTGTGCAGGGCGCCGAGCCGGGGGATGCGCTCGTGGTGCGCCTGGAGGCGATTACGCCGAACCGCACGTATGGCTGGAGCAACGCCATGTTGGCGCCCAACGTGGTGGACCCGGATTTCGTTCCAGAGTTGCCGTGGCCACCCAAGGGAGAGCGGCGGCGCAGCTACTGGCAGGTGGACGTGGAGGCGGGCGTCGCCTCGCTCGTTGAGCCGTCCGTCTCCGGGGGGCTAACCCTGCCGCTGGCGCCGATGCTCGGCTGCTTCGGGGTGGCGCCTGCCAACGGCGAGGCGATCTCGACGGCAACCTCCGGCCCGCATGGCGGCAACATGGACTATCGCGGCTTTATTGCCGGTGTGACCGTCTATTTCCCGGTCTTTGCGCCTGGCGCGCTCTTCTTCCTGGGCGACGGTCACGCCCTGCAAGGCGCCGGGGAGATTGCGGGCGCAGGGGTCGAGGTCTCCTGCAACGTGCGTTTCACCCTCGACCTGCAAAAGGGGCGCCGCATCCGCTGGCCGCGCGGGGAGACGACGACGCACATCTTCACCGTCGGCAATGCGCGTCCGCTCGACCAGGCGCTGCAACATGCCACCACGGAGATGGCGCGCTGGCTTCAGGACGAGTATGGCCTGTCTCCACTGCACGCCCAGACGCTGCTCGGCCAGGCGGTGGAGTACGAGGTCGGCAACGTCTTTGATCCGGCGTACACGATGGTTTGCAAGCTGGAAAAGCGCTGGCTGCCGGGATGAGATTGCTGCATGGTGCGCATTCCGTAACGAAACACGCGCCACGCAACACGAAACACGCATCACACAGGAGGACGCCATGACAAACACGATGAAAGCGATCCGAATCCACGAGACGGGCGGGCGCGAGGTGTTGCGCCTGGAGGAAGTCGCCATCCCCGAACCGGGGCCCGGCGAGGCGCGCATCAAGGTCGAATACGCCGGCCTAAACTTCATCGACATTTACCAACGCACCGGCCAATACAAGCTGCCGCTGCCCTTCACGCCGGGGCTGGAGGCGGGCGGCGTCGTCGACGCCGTCGGCGAGGGCGTGCATGAAGTCAAGGTGGGCGATCGCGTAGCCTATTGCATGGTCAACGGCGCCTATGCAGAGTATGCGGTGGTCCCGGCGGCGAAGCTCGTTCCGGCGCCTCCTGCGCTGGGGCTGGATGTGGTCACGGCGTTGATGGTGCAGGGGTTGACAGCGCATTATCTGGCGATCAGCACCTTTCCATTGACGAAAGGACACACGGCGCTGATTCACGCCGCGGCGGGCGGAGCCGGGCGCCTGCTCGTTCAGGTCGCCAAACGCGCCGGCGCCCGCGTGATCGCCACCGTGGGCACGGAGGAGAAGGCTGCTTTGGCGCGCAGCGCCGGCGCCGACGAGGCGATCATTTACACGCAGAGCGACTTCGTGAGCGAGACGAAGCGGTTGACCCACGGCGTCGGCGTCGATGTGGTGTACGACTCGGTGGGGCAGAGCACCTTCTACGGCGGGCTGGACTGCCTGAAGCCGCGCGGGATGATGGTGTTGTGGGGACAGGCGAGCGGGCCGGTGGGGCCCTTCGACCCGCAGATTCTCAATCAGAAAGGCTCGCTCTATCTGACGCGGCCCAGCCTGGGCGCATACGTCGCCACGCGCGAGGAGCTGCTCTGGCGCGCCAACGAGCTCTTTGCGTGGGTGCAGGCCGGCGAGCTCGACGTGCGCATCGACCGCATCTTCCCGCTGGCGGAAGCGGCGGAGGCGCACGCCTACATCGAGAACCGACGGACGATGGGCAAGGTGCTGCTGAAGCCTTAGCGTTTTTGGCGTCGCAAAGCGCCGCCTATGCTAGAATGACGCATGGAGATGTAGGAGCGGTGGATGCCGCTCCTACTTTTTATTGTCCGGTGGAGATCGTCCTTTTGCGCTCCAGAGAAATTTTTGAATCTCCCCGTTCGGCCCCCCTAAGCCGGTGATCTGTCAAGAGCGGACAACACATGACGCTTGTGTCGCAAGTCACAGCGTTTTGTCGCCTGCTGTCTACGATGATCGACAATGGCGCGCCATCAATGTTTACAGATGTGGTTTCGTCATTTTCAGGATATCGCAAGGGGGAGTCTATGGAGGACGAAAAGGCAAAAGGGTCGCGCCCACCGAAACTTCTGCTTAAGTTTCTTAGAGGCTGTCTCAGCATCACGGCGGCGCTGATGGCTGTCATTGCCTTCAGCAGTGTTGTGAATGCCGCGGACCTCACGGTGAATACGCCTAACGATGAATACGATGTAGCGCCAAACGCAACCTGCTCTTTACGCGAGGCGATTCAATCCGCTAACCAAGACAGTGATTTCGGCGGTTGCGTCGCCGTTGGAGCTTATGGAAACGATACAATTCGTTTCGGGCCGGGCATCTCCGTGGTGCAGTTGTCGTTGTCCTCTGGCGTCAACAATGACGACAATTCATTCCTCGATCTGGATATTAACGATCCTTCCTTTCCCAACAGTCTGACAATTTCAGGGCCGCCCGGCAAAGTGACGGTGGAAACCGTCGCCGCCTGGACGGATCGCATCTTTGACATCCCAAGCGGCAGCTCGCCGCAAGGAGATATTTTGCTCGAAAATCTCGTGATTCGAGGGGGGGCGGTCGATTTTACGGCGACTCCCGAGACGGGAATGGTGTGCAGCTTTAGCGGCGGAGGCGTACGGGCGATTGGCTCGAATCGTTCGCTCACGCTGCGAAATGTGAGGCTGCAGGACAACGAGGTGGTGGGCGGCAACGGTGGCGGCGCGTGTGAAAAGTTCAACGGCAATTTTGTGCTTGAAACAAGTGAGGTGCTCAGCAACACAGCCGATGCATCCCCCCTCAGCGGCGGCCAAGGAGGCGGACTATGGTTAGGCGGCGGTCCTTTTCCCAGGACGATCCTCACCAGCACCGTCGCCTATAACCGCTCGGAGGTGGAAGGCGGCGGCGTCGCCAATCTGACGACTCGTGGATTACAGATCGACGACAGTCGGGTGCTCAGCAATGTCGCCGGCTATCTTCAGGTCGGCACAGGCCTGGGCGGCGGCGGGATCTGGAGCGTCTCCGGCTTGAATCTGAACAACACTGACGTGATGAGCAATGTTGTTTTTTATGATCCCTCGACGCCTTCGTTGTGGGTTGCAGGAGGAGGGGGAATTCATCAAGCGACCGGTGCAACCGGTCCGCTGACTATTGCAGGCGGGCAGATTTCATACAACCACGTCCGAGCGATTTTGAATGGCTCGGCGGTCGGCGGAGGCGGCGTCTTAAACGCCGGTTCGGCTGCATCGTTGAACGCCGTCCGCATCGAATTCAACGTTGTCGACACGGCATCGCCGTTAGTCAGTGCGGACGTTTACGGTGGGGGTGTTCTCAACCAACAACAGAAAATGTCTATCGTCAGGGGGACCATCTCTCATAACCGCATCGAGGCTACAAATGCAAGCGGAGGCGGCATTGCGAGCTATGCTCAGATTACGCCTCCGGGAGGCCAGCTTTTCCTGAACAGCGTCACCGTTGCGAACAATTCGGCGAGTGGCACAGGCGGTGGATTGGTTAGCGGCGGCGGCATCAACATTGTGACCTTGGTGGACACCGTGATCGTGGATAGCAGCCTCATTCAGAGCAACACGGTCTCCGGCAGCGGCGCTCTGTTATGGGGCGGCGGCATCCACTCCAACGGCGAAATGACGGTGCTCAACTCTAGCATCGTCGGCAACGTCGGGGGGCAGCGAGGCGGCGGCGTCTTGAACTCGTATCTGTTCCATAGCATCAATGCTACGTTGAGTGGCAACAGCGCTGCGAGCGGCGGCGGACTATATAATTTCAACTCTTTCAACACCACGAGCTACCTGACGCACACGACGATTGCAAACTCGACCGGAGGCGGCCTCCATGTCGAGCCTGGCGCCCCTGTTGAAGTATTGGCGACCTTGTTGGCGAACAACGCAGGGGGGAATTGCACCGGCGCTGCGGTGACTCACAATGGCGCGTCGTTGTCGGACGATGCTTCCTGCACCGGCTTTGCATTCACCAATGTCAATCCGCTGTTGCAGCCGCTGGCTTTGAACGGCGGCGCAACACCCAATCACGCGCTCGGAGCAGGAAGCCCCGCGATCGATCAGGCCGGGGCCTGCAACGGTTATGGCGTCATAAGCGATCAGCGCGGCCTGGCGCGGCCACAGGGCGCAGCTTGCGACATCGGCGCCTTTGAGTTGGAGGAAGCAGACCTCTCTGTTAACAAGACGGTCTTCCCTGCCTCTGTGATGAGCGGAGAAACCATCACCTACACCGTGTTGGTCGTGAACCTGAGCAGCTTTGGCTCCGCCTTGAACATTGTCTTAACCGACACGCTCACAGGCGGTGCAAGCTTCGGCGGCGTCGTAAACGGAGGCGGATTTACTTTGCAGAGCAGCAGCAGCGGCCAGGCAATCTTTACGCTGCCGACGCTTGCAGCCGGCGCAGGAACCACGCTTGTCTTTACGGCGACGGCGCCGACCCTCGCCGGCTCCGTCGTCAACACGGCCACGGTCGCTTCGGGCAACCCTGACCCTGGTTTGGTTAATAACGTTTCCGTCGTGAATACACCGGTCACCCCTGTGGCCAACCTGCAGATCGGCAAGATGCAGAGCTACAATGCCATCTTGACCAACACGGTGGCGTCGGGCGCGACTATCTCCTATACGCTCCTGGTGACCAATACAGGCCCGAGCCCTGCGGCCAGCGTCGTGGTGACCGACGTTCTGCCAACCGGCATGAATTTCATCGGCGCCTCGGGGGCTGGCTGGAGTTGCGGTTTTAGTGCACCGAGCGTAATTTGCTCTGCACCTTCGCTCGCTCTCGGCCCGGCGCCGGCTATCATGATCGAGGCAAGCGCTGCGATCACGGTCGGTCTGACGCTAACGAACACTGCCACGGTCCACTCGGCAACGCATCCGGCCACGCCTGTAACGTCGAACGCAGTGTCGGTGAACGTGGGAGCGGCCAATCATCTCCCCGTGATTTTTAAGCAACCGTAGACGACAGCCGCAGCGGCGACGCAAAAAGGAGGAGCGACAGAGGCGCTCCTCCTTTCGCTTTTTCACTTTACCTGCAAGCCTTTGCCTGCAAGCGCGAAGACGCGTTGCAAACACGGAAGCAGCGTCACCTCCGCTCTATCCGCAAGATTTTCTCCTGCCCCATGCTAAAACCGTTTCACCACCCCATCGTACACCGGCCCGGCGGGCGAGCCGCCGAAGCGTCGTTGTCCATGGCTTGGCCCGCCGGCGGCTCCAGACGAATCCAGCACGGTCGAACCGCCGCCTTCGTCGAAGTGATAGAGGCCGACCGTGTTGGCGTCGGGTGTGAAGGGGGCGTTGGGCGGCGTGAACGCGCCGGTGTAGCGCACGCTGTTCGAGATGCGCACTTCGTCCACCCAGCCGCTGAAGGACGGATAGCTGTTGGGGTCGTAGTCATGTTTCTCCGCTCCGATCACCAGGAAAGGCTCGTTCCACCACTGGTTGTCGGTGATGGGGCGCCCCACGCGGTAGGAGACGTTCCCTGCCGGGCCACTGGGGATGCGACGGTCGAGCGCACCGTTGACGAAGATGCTCATCTCGCCGTTGCTGCGGCGGGTGACGGCGACGTGATGCCATTGGTTGGTCGCCAGCGTCGTTGCGCCGCAGATCGTCTGGCCGCTGGCGCCGTTGTTGACGCCGAAGGCGATGCGTCCGCCGTAGAGTGAAACGCCGAAATCTCCATAGTCCGGCGCGCCGAAGATGTCACGGTCAAAGATGATGTTGCCGCGGATCCAGTTGTCGCCTCCTTCGGTGCAGGCGCCGCTGTTGTTTTCGCCGGGCGCGTAGCGCATCCAGAACTCGATGGTGAAGTCGCCGGCGCCGATGTTGACCGGCAGTGAAGCGCCCACGGTGTTGCTCATGGGAATCTTGACGCGGTCGATGTCGTTCACGCCGTTGCCGTAAAAGCGCAGCGAGTAGGTCGAGCCGCCGGGGGGAGGCGTGGGGGTGTTGGTGGGCGTCGGCGTGAGGGTCGGTGGAATGGTCGGCGTCACCGTAGGGGTTTGGGTTGGCGTTGCGGTCGGTGTGGCAGTGGGGGGCGGCGTTGCGAATGGTTTCAAGACGATCGGCAGAAAGAGAGTCGGCTGCTGCGCTGCCTCCTCTTCGCTCTCTTCTTGCTCGTCGGCCTGAATCGTGGCGACGATTTTTTGGATCGAGTAGAGGTCTCCCCGTCCCCATGGCCGATCCAACCAGCGGCGCAACGTCGTGCGCGAATCGCCCAGGATGTAGGCGCGGGCAAGAAAGTGCGACCAGCCGGCGATCGGCGCAATGAACGAGCTTTCCCCTTCCTCGGCGTGAATGCCTGCGCGCGTGATGTACCACCAGCGCAGGCCGTCGCCTGTCTGCCGGGAAATTACGTGCGCCGCGGCCTGGCCGTTGGTCTGCTCGCGCAGATAGAGGCCGATCTCCGGCGTCAGGCCGAAGAAGACCGGCAGATACCACCCCTGAAAGCGCGCCCATTCCGCTTGATCATCGCGCGGCGTCCAATACTGGCCGATGGAGCGCGCGTATTCGATGTACGGCGTGATGACCCGACCGGCCTCCAGCGCAGCCACCGCCGTCTCGACCGCACGAACGTAAGTCAATGAATCGGCCCCGAACAATTGCTGCGCCATGCGCGCGTAGCCGATGAGGCCGGCGATGTCGGCGTAGTAGGCGACACCGCGTCGCGCGTTATACAGGCCGGTGAGCGCACTCCAGTTGTTCTGCACCAGCGCCCAGTCGCCTGTGTTCTTGGCCCATAACCAGACGGCGTAGAGCGAAAGCGGGCTGGCGGCCGGCGGCGGCCAGTTGTTCAGGTTGGCGCGGATGTCTTCCGGCACAGGATACAGCTCGCGCGGCGCGCCGTTCTTCAGCCAATCGCCGCCCCAGGGCATGTCCTGCCAGGGGGGGTAGCGGGCGATAAGGACGTCGGAAACATATTGCCGCACCCGGCTTTGCAGCCCTGCATCGAGATACGGATAGGCCATCGCCAGCGTGAGCAACAGCTCGCCGGAGTCATGCCAGTAGGCGTTGCCGCCGCCGTTGTAGGTGATGGCGGGCGGCTCCGGCGGGATGGTCGAGTTGTGCGGCCACATGGCGGAATTGCTCATGCCTCGCTGCAGATAGTAGGGCATGAGATATTCGTCGTCGCGCACCAGGTCGGCGACTTCGCTGCGCAGCCGCTGCACCAGGTCGGCGGGAGGATTCGTGATCGGCGTGGCGAGGTCGAGCGTGACGTAGTCGGTCAGCGCCCGACTTGTCATGACGACAGGCGGCGTGGGCGTCGGTGCGGGAGGCAGCGTCTGCGTATAGACCAGGGGAGGAGGACAATTTGCACCATTCCCTGCGCCAATGCCCGCCAGCCCACCTTCGATGACGCGCCAGTAGATCATGTTGTTGGCGATGACTGCACCCGCCATCACAGCGCCTTCTCCGACGCGCGGGGAGGGAAAGGGGTAGTCCTGGTCGCGCGGATCGCCGCTGAGCGGGAAAAACGGATTGGGGCCGACCGGTCCGCAGCCGGAGTCAGGGCCGCCGCCGCATTCCGGCCAGACATTGGAGACCGTGCCCACGTGCACCAGCTCGCCTTGAATCTCTGTCGTCAGGCTGATGGCGCCGAGCCGCTCCCAGTTGTCGATGTAAAGAATGTTGCCGCCCATCGTCATCATCGCCGGCTCGTCCGAGGTGAGGCGGAATTCGTAGTTGAAATTGGATGCAGGATAGTCCGGGGTGCGCAGGCCGACGATGTCATCGAGCGTCTGCATGTTCATCAGCCCTAACTCGCCGTCGTACTGCGAGGAGACGTGCACTGCATAGGGGCTGGTGGTCTGGATGCCCTGGCGCGCCCGGTAGGTGACGTAGGCGGTGTAGGCGGCGCCGCTGCGCACCACCGGCGTGTTGGGAATGTCGTTGTCGCCGAAGGTGTAGAGCACCGGCGCCACCCCGAGCAACTGGCCCGTCCTGGCGTCCAGCACGAAAAAGGTCTGCTTATGCGGCTGCGCGCTCAGGTAGGCGGTGATGCGCGGGCGCACGGCGCGCCAGTCGGCGTCCCAATCTGGGTTGACGGCTCCGGCCTGGTTCATCACGACATCTCCCTCGCCGAGCAATTGCCAGAGGGCGTAAAGCGGCTGCGAGCGATAGACCACCGTGTCGCTGAGCACGACCGGGTAGCGCTCACCCAGGCTCTGGCCGTAGAGTCGAGTCTTCCAGACCAATGCGCCGCTTTCGGCGTCGACGGCGAAGGCGTAGATCGCCTCGTCGCCGCTGAAGATCAGGGAGCCGTCGCGGCTCAGGGCGGGCGTGGTCAAGATCGGCGCGTCGGACCGATATTGCCAGAGCTCTGCGCCGTCGCTCAGGCGGAGCGATGTGAGCCGACCGTCGGTCGAAGCGACTATCACGCGATTGCGGGCGACGTCCAGCAGCGGCGCGGTGGCGCTGGGGCCGGTGCTGCGTCGCCAGCGCAGGGCGCCTGTGGCGGCGTCCAGCGCAAAGGTGGTTCCCCCGTGCGTGCTGAAGATCACCGTGTCGCCGAGTGCGCCGGGCGAGTGGCGAATCGGGCTGCCGTCGCCAGGATGCGTCCACAGGGGGGCGCCGGTGCTGGCGTTGCGGGCGTAGAGCACGCCGTCCATGCCGCCGATGAAGAGCCGTCCCGCGGCCACGACAGGTTGCGCACGCGAGGCGAATGGAACTTCGTACCATTTCCACAGATAACAGTACGGCGGGTTCACCTGGAGCGGCGTATAGTTGGTGCGTTGGGCGTCGCGGCCGACCTGAGGCCAATCTTGCGTAGGGATGGCTTGCGTTTGCTGCGCCGGGGCGTCGATCTGCAGGACCGGCGTATCTGCGATCAGCATGCGCTGCACCAGTCTCGTCGGCAGCCCAAGCGCGCCGGTCAACAACATCGCTGCAACGCCGAGCGCAATCGTCGTGCGAACGAGCATCGGCCTTCTCCTCTTTTCATCCTTTGCTGTGCGCATCAGAATAAAGGTTGCGCAGTTGAATCTGGCAATCGATAGAACGACTTGAGCAATAGACAGCGGTGATGGTCGGTGCGGCGCTCAGCCGTACATTTCGATGAATCGTAAGGTCTTGGGGAATTCGAGCAAGCCTCGAACCTTCCCGCAGCAGAGCATACCAGAACAGGAAGGGCCGTTCAATCGACAATTGCCAGACGCAGAGGGTTCGACGTAGGTTCGACGCCGTAGTTTTACATTACATCCCCGATGAGCAGCGCCGTCACGATCGTTCCCGCCGGCAGCGTCCCTTCTCCTTGCGGCAGCTCGAGCAGCGCGTTGGCCGAGCGCATGCTGAGCAGACGGCTGCTGGCCTGGTTGCCGGTGCTGTCCGCCAGGAAGCCGCCGCGTCCTTCGTGCAACGACATCTCCCAGCGCAGGGTGGCCCGGTGATATTCTGGGCGATAGGGGTCGAGGCGCAGGGACTGACCGAGGGTCGCCTGCACGCGCGGCAGCCGTGGGTTAGGCCAGCCCGCCAGCTTGCGCATCGCCGGCGCAGCCAGCAGGTAAAAGGTGACCAGGCTGCTGACCGGGTTGCCGGGCAGGCCGAAAACCAGTTTGCGCCGACCGCGGCGTTCGACGGTGGCGAAGGTGCAGGGTTTGCCCGGCTTCATGCGCAGCCTGCCGAAATGCACGACGCCGGAGCGGTCGAGCAGCGGCTTGATGAGGTCGAGATTGCCCATGGAAACGCCGCCGGAGGTGAGCAAAATGTCCGCCTCTTCCAGACCACGCTCGATGGCCGCCGCCAGCGCAGGCGCCGCGTCGCCGGCGATGCCGAGGTCGATCACCTCGCCGCCCAGCATTGCGACCGCAGCGGCCAGCGTAGGGCGGTTGCTGTCGTGAATCTGCCCCGGACCAGGCGCAACGTCGGCTTCCACCAGCTCATCGCCCGTGGAAAGAACGGCGACGCGCGGGGCCGGATGCACCTCCACCTGCGCTGCGCCCACCGTCGCCAGCAGGCCGATTTCCGCCGGCCCAAGCCGCGCGCCGGCCGGCAACACCTCCTGCCCGACCGCCACGTCGTAGCCGATGGGGCGCACGTCGGCGCCCGGCTCGACGCGTGCGCGGATGCGCACAAGGGGGCGTCCTTCCGCGCCATCCTCACGGCCCACGGCCTCGGTCTCTTCCACCATCACCACGGCGTCGGCGCCCTGGGGCAGCGGCGCGCCGGTGGTGATGTAGGCGACCTCCCCGCGCTTCAGGACAAACTCCGCCACGCGGCCGGCGGTCACCTCGCCGACCACCGGATAGACGCCGGGGCCGTCGGCGGCGATTACGGCGTAACCGTCTTTGACCGAAGCGGGGAAAGGTGGCAACGGTTTACCGGCGTGAACGGCGCGAGCAAGAATACGACCGAGAGCTGCACGAATCGGGAGCGTCACCGGGGGAAGTGGCGCAGCCTGGTCGAGCACGATGCAGAGCGCAGTCTCGACGTCGATCATCGGGTAGGTGGATTCGGCCATAAGGGTCTTCAACTCAATCTGCTTGATCAACAGGCGTAATGTCAATGACGCCGGGCGCATGGAGCAGCTCCTGCGCCGCGTGCGGGGTGCACTCGACGAAGAGCATGTTGAACCCGGTCGCCGGGCTGACGGAGCGCACCTCGTCGCTGAGGTTGTGCATGGCGATCCATTGTTGCAGTTGCTTGCGCTGCGCCTCGACATTGGCGCGCAACAGTCGATAGCGCTCCCCCCGCGAGTAGTGCGCAAGCTCTTCCGGGGCAGGTCGTTCGACCTGGAGTAAGACGTTGACGAAGGCGGGCGTTGCGTTCTTGGCAGAGGCGGAATTTTGCACAAATTTCTGCGTCATGAGATTGCCTCCTGAACAAACCGCGCCAGGCCGGCCCCGGCACGACCCTTCGGTGCATCAGGCAGGGGGAGCGCAGTGCGCAACAGTTGCTGAGCGAGCTCGGCGCCCTGCACCATGCGGCCGCAACAGGCATAGAGTGCGGCGACGCCGGCCACGTAGGGCGTCGCCATGCTGCTGCCGCTCATGGCGCGATAGAGGCTGCGGTTGTGGCGGTCGCGCTCATAGCTGGAGACGACGTCGACGCCGAAGCCGACCAAATTAGGCTCGTGCTCTTTGGTGATGGGGGAAACGCCGCTGCTGCTGAACTGCGGGACGTTGAGCTCCCAGTCGACCGCTCCGACGGAGAGCGTGTTGGCGAAATAGGCGGGCGCGCGCACCTCGCCGACGCCTTCGTTGCCGGAGGCGGTGATCGGCAACACGGCGAAGTCGTTGACCAGGATGTCGATCACCATCTGCAGGCCAAGCGCAGCTTTCCGAAACGCGCGGCGCGCAAGTGTGCGACGGCTGAAGCCCAGCGACATGTTCAGAATCACCGGCTTGTTCAGATTCTCTTCCTCTTCAAACTGAGAAAGGAGCCAATCAAGCGCAACCACCACGCGCTCCAGGCTGGTCTTGAGCGTCTCGCTCTCCAGCACCGCCGCCACTTTCAGATCGACTTCAGGCGCCACGCCGAAATATTTTCCCGCCAGGATGCCCGCCACGTGCGTGCCGTGGCCGTCGACGTCGAAGCCCCGGCAATCGCGCAGCCTGCCGGCTGCAACGTCGAGGGGCGCGTAGCGGAAGTCGATCACCTTGTCGCGCAGCTCCAGATGATCGGCGTCGACGCCTGTGTCCAGAATCCAGACCATCATGTCCTTGCCTTTGACGCCGAGCCGGTGCGCTGCGTCGACGCCGGTGATCTCCGGCCATCCTTGCTTGGAAGGAGGGCGTCTGGCGTATTGTCGGCCATGCTCCGGAAGCGGCGCCTCCATCTCCCAGTCGGGCACAAACATGTACTCCCCTTCCAGCGACTGCATGGCGCGGCGTTGTCGCTCCGGATCGTCCGTCTGAATCACGTAAGCGTCCAAATAGGTCAGCGCCTCGAAGCTATGCTCCGGAGCCTGCTCTATCTCATCCGGCTTCACAGGCGTAAGCCCCATGTCGGCCAGACGCTCCGGCGCGCTGGCCTTTGCAGAGCGGGTCACGACCCTGGCGCGTTGTTCTTCGACGGAGGCGACTGCGCGTTCCCTGGCCTGCAGGCGAGATCGTCGGCGCAGCGCAATGATTTTTTCGCTCATGAAGCTCGGTGTTCTCGGCGTCTCTGCGGCGAGCGTTTTCCGGCAAGTGGATCGATGTTGCGTGCTGCGTGTTGCGTGTTTCACGAATCCCGGTCACGCATCACGCAACACCCAACACCCAAGACGTAACACCCAACACGCAACACTTTATATTTTTTATTGTGCCACAACGCAGCCGCTCTTCCAAGCAGGAGCAAACCCTTCCTCACACAGGGATATGTCTGATTGGAGCGCTCGCAGGGCGGCGGCGCTTCCGGTTTGGAATCTCTGTGGCATGCAGTATACTGCGATGGACGGATTCGTTTTCTCACTTTCATGAAGCGGAGCGACGCCATGAAAATTCGCTGCATTCTCATCCTGGGCCTCCTGGTCAGCCTCATCGGGAACCTTTTCCCGGTCGCAGCGTTTGCCCAGGATGTTGCTTCCTCCACTGGCCGTGCAGAGCTTTCTGTGTATGGCGTGCGCTGCAAAGACAGCCAGTGCTTTCTGACCGTCAACGCTTCTGGGCTGCAGGCGGAAGTGGCTGTGCCCGCCGCCAATCCGCTGCGTTTTGATCTGCCGGTCAGCGCACTGGGAGGACTTTCCGGCGCCCGCGTGGAAATCTCCGATCAGCTCACGCTCAGCCTGCCGGTCGGCGTGCTCCAGATGCGCAACGGCGACTTTTTGATCGGCGTCGATGCAACGGGAAAAGTCCAGCGCTTGCGCGGAAAGGCGGAGACCGTGCTGCCCTCCCTGACGCTGCCCAACAACCTGCGCATCGGCGGCGCGTTTGCGGCGGAGTTCGGCTATGACTACGGCGCCGAGCTAGATGCGGCGGGGAGATTGTTGAACGCAGAAGACCGCTACTTCTACATGCGCCTCGGCGAAGGGTTGACGCTCGACGCAACGCTGCTCGATGAAAGCGGCGCTGCGACGCCGATCACGCTGGGCCTACCCGAAGGCGAATCGACCACCATCATCGTCGATCCGGAAAACCAGTTGCTCTATCTCGACGGCCGGTTCAATGTCGCACAGGCGGTGCGGCTGGCGCTGGTGGCTACGACGCTCGGCATCGACGCCGGCCAGTTGCCGATGCTCACCGGCGTGGCCTTGCCCCTGCGTTCGACGGTCGGCGTGGCCGCGCTGTTTTCGCATGATCCGGAGCGCAACTTCGTGCAGTTGAACACCGACCTCAGCATCGAGGGCGGCCCGCTGGCCGAGCTGCTGCGCCTGCAAGAGGCGCCGCTTGCACTCGACAGCACCGTGCGCATCGACCGCCGCGGGCTGTTGGTTCAGGGCCTCGTCGACGCGCGCGTGGCGCCCAAAACCCTGCTCGAAACGGGCGGCATGGTGGAGTTCTTTGTCCCCTTCCAGCGCCTGCGCGACGCCTACGTGCGCCTGGGCGGCAATCTCGCTGCGCCGATCCTGGGCGTCGCCACGGAGAACGAGCTGGTCTTACAGGCGCCCGAAGACGCAACGCTCTCCCCCGAAACCCTGGCCGATGCGCAGCTCCCCTGGTGGAACACGGCGACCGCCTGGATCGGCGACGCCGCCAGCAGTGCAGCCATCGCCGTCGCCGAAGGAACGCAGGTGAGCGTCGATGCAGTGCAGAGCGCCGTAGATGCAACGTTGCGGTCGGCTGGTGCGGCGACGCCTTCTCCGCCGACGGTCGACGTCGGAGCCTCGACCGGTGCAGCCATCTCCGGCGCCGTGGACAGCGCCGCCTGCGGCCTGTTGCGGGCGCAACAGCTCTGGTGTAAGAGCACCGGACTGTGCGAACCGCCGGCGGACGATCCGGCCTGCCGGGGCGAGAGCGATTGAAATGAAGGATCATCCGTTTCATCCGTCCACATGGTAGCTATTGAGGCAGTGCAACTGACCCGCACCTTCGGCGCTAAGGTTGCGGTCGATCATCTCAACCTGGCGGTGGAAGAGGGCGAATTTTACGGCTTCCTGGGGCCAAACGGCGCCGGCAAATCGACCACCATTAAAATGCTGGTCGGCCTGTTGCGCCCTACGGCTGGACAGGTGCGCATCGTCGGCGTTGACATTTGGAAGCATCCGCTGGAGGCCAAACAGCAGATCGGCGTGCTGCCGGAGGGGTTGGCGCTCTATGAGCGGTTGACCGCGCGCGAATTCGTGCGTTTCGTCGGCGCCATGTATGGGCTGTCCGCGCCGGAGGCGGCTCGACGCACCGATGAACTGATGGAGCTGTTGGACCTCGACGCCGACGCCGACAAGTTGATCGTCGATTACTCGCAAGGCATGCGCAAGAAGACGGCGCTGGCCGCCGCCATCATTCACACCCCCCGCGTGCTCTTCCTGGACGAACCGTTCGAAGGGATCGACGCCATCTCCGGTCGCGTCATTCGCAACGTGCTTCAGCGTCTGCGTCAACGAGGAACCACCATCTTCTTTTCGTCGCACATCTTGGAAGTCGTCGAACGCCTGTGCACGCGCATCGGCGTGATCGTGCAGGGCCGGCTTGTGGCCGAAGGCGCCATGAGCGAACTGCGCGCCCTGGCCCAAACGGGTGAACACAGCACGCTCGAGGATATTTTTCTGCACGCCGTGGGCGCGGCCGATGAACAGGCGTTGGAGGCCAGTGAACGGAGCCTTTCATGGCTGGACTAGTCGCCCGTCTGGTCAGCGTCGCAGGACTCGATCCCGCCAAGCAACGCACCTTGCTGGGCTTGCGCCTGCGCCTGCTGCGACGTCAGTTCGAGCGCGAGCCGGGCCGGATCGTGGGGCTCGTTCTCCTGTTGGCGCTCGTCGGACCTTTCGTGTTGCTGGCGGCGATCGGCACGGGCTTCGCCTATCGGCTGGCTCCCCAGCCGTGGCCTGCACTAGTGCTGGCCAGCGTCCTCGTTGCGTTGTGGGTGGCGTGGATTGCACTGCCTTTGTTTGCCTTTCGCACCAACGAGGGGCTTGACCTCTCGCGCCTGCTGCTTTACCCGCTGCGCACGCGCGACCTGGTGGCCAGCGCGCTCATCGGCACGCTTTTCGACGTCCCCAGCTATCTGACGCTGCCTTTTTTCATGGCGGTGTTCATCGGGTGGAGTGGTCAGCCGCTGTTGTACGTAGTGATTGCGCCCGCGCTGCTGACCGCCTACGCGTTGATGATGGTCAGCGGTCAGTTGGTTTTGACGGCCAGCGCGGGACTGTTGCGCAGTCGGCGTTTCCGCGATCTGGCCATCGTCGTCTTTTCCTTGTTGGGATCGTCCTGTTATTTCACCAATCGCGTTATCGAGGGGTGGATCAGGGCGACCGACGCCGCAGACCTGCAACGGCTGCAGCCGCTCCTCTTCCTGCGCTGGCTGCCTCCGGGCGCCTGCGCGCAGGCCGTCGCCTCCGCTGCGCAGGGCGCCTGGGGCGAGGCGCTGCTGTGGCTGGCCTATGCGTTGGGATGGTTGGCGCTCCTGCTGTGGATGTGGTGGAAGCTGCTCTTGCGCATGACCACCGGCGCAGCGCTCTGGGCGCCGCCCACTTTCGAGGCGAAAAAGCCGCAACGACGAACGCAGTCGCTCAGCGAGCGAATCGTTGCATTCGTCAACACTTGGCTGCCGGCCCCGGCGACGGCGACGGCGATCAAGGAGGCGAGGCTGATCTGGCGCGTGCCTCAGCGCCGCATTGGCCTGCTGCAGAGCGTCGTGGCGCCCTTTGTTCTGATCCTGGCCGTCTTTGTCGGCGACATCGAGGCGCTCGGCCGCCTGCCGGAATGGACGGCGCTGGCGTTGCCGGGCGTGATGCTTTTTTCAACGTGGGGGTTGAGCACCAACATGTTGGGGATGGAAAGCAAAGGGTTGGCTACGCTGCTGTTGACGCCGGCCCCGCGCTGGCAGATCTTCGCCGGCAAGGGGCTGGCGTATCTATTCACCGCGCTGTTGCCCACCGTCGTGTATGCAGGGATTCTGGCCGTGACGGCGCGCAGCGCCTTCATCGTCTACGGCCTGGTTGCGGCCGCGGCGATGGCGCTGATTGTGATCGCCGTCAACACGGTGGCCGCCCCTTACGTCACCTATCCTTTCGATGAGAACAGCCCCACGCGACAGCACGCCGGCGGCAAGTGGCTGACCGGCGTCGCCCAAGTGCTGGGCGTGCCCCTGGCGATCTTCGTCCTCTCAACGCCGGTCACCGCGCCGCTCATGCTGGGCGTCTGGTGGAGTCGTCCTGAAGTCGCCGGCGTCGGCGTGCTGGTCGGCCTGGCGTATGCGGCCGGCGTGTGCAGCGTCGCCATCCGCTGGGCGGGAGTGCAGCTCACCCGGCGAGAGCCGGAAGTGCTTGAAGCTGCAAGGGCGATCGATTTTTGACGCGCCGGCGCGCTCCTTAGAACTCTCCCTCTCTGGCGTAGGGTCGGCTCCACAGCACCACCTGCAACACAATCGACTTGAACCATGCCTGATGCATCTTTTCCACCTCCTCTGCGGAATGTCCTTTTTTCGCCAGAAACCCGCGGATGGTGGCGGTGATCGGATAGATGAAGGCGATCATGTAGCGCAGCGGCACGATCGGCGGAGCGTTCACCTGGTCGGTCTGATTTTTGCGCGTGCTGTGGTGACGCAGCGCGATCTCCTCCTGATAGTCGAGCCAGGTCTGGTCGTAGGGGCGGCGACAGGTGTCCAGGATCCACTGTCCAAAGCGCGCCCGCACCCGGCTCAGATAGATGTCAATCGGCTTGCCGTCCGGCCCGGTGAAGTAGTGGAGCAGGTGCGGATGCGAGCCGACAAAGCCATACCAGAGGTCGAGCACATCCTCCACCTGATCGGCCAACACATCCCCGGCCATGCGCAGGTAGCGCTCGTCCTCCTCGCTCCATAAAACCGTCTGTTTCAGGAGGTCGAACTCCTGAGCGGAGATCGGGGAATGCGCCACCGTCGGTTGACCATAGGTGTAGCCGGGAATCGTCGTTTGGGTTGCTGTGGTCATGGGATTTCTCCTTTCCGAACGAAATTCTGCTATTCGTCTCGGCTGTTTGCGCGCTCGCACGCATTTGACGTCTTCACAATACTTCAGGTAAATTGATAAGTGAAATATTCGTTTTTTCTTATATCGATAAGATTTTCTTATGAATCATCCAGAACTGCGGCAACTCCGCTATCTTCTCGCCGTGGCGGAGGCGGGAAATTTCACGCGAGCGGCTGAAAAGCTGTTTGTGTCGCAGCCTGCGCTCTCCCAACAGATTCAACAGCTCGAAGAGCTGCTCGGCGTGACGTTGCTTG
Organism: uncultured Caldilinea sp.; assembly: GCF_937128415.1. GTDB lineage: Bacteria > Chloroflexota > Anaerolineae > Caldilineales > Caldilineaceae > Caldilinea. The sequence continues at coordinate 133,527 of NZ_CAKZMJ010000068.1, read as the reverse complement.
ACCGACAGGGTAGATCGGTGCGCCTCACGGCGGAGGGCGAGATTGTCGTCCGCGCTGCGCAGAGAATCTTTGCGCAGTTGGAGCAGATGGAGACGGAGCTGCAGGAATTGAGCGGCTTGCGTCGGGGGGCGCTCTCTTTGGGCGTTGTGCAGACGGTCAACGCCTATCTGATGCCGGCGGTGGTGGCCGACTTTGCCTGTCGCCATGCCGGCGTGCTCCTGCGCGTCGAGGAGGCGGCGCAGGAGCAAATTGAGGAAGGGCTTGCCTGTGGCCGCTATCAGTTGGGGATTGGGTTCCAGCCTGCAAGTCGGGAAGTGGAAATAGAGCCGCTCTTTCTCGAGGAGCTGGCGCTTATTGCGCCGCGACGTCATCCGCTGGCGACGCAGCCGACGATCCCGTTGCGCGAGGCGGCGCGCTGGCCCATGGCGTTATTGACCGAATCGCTTTGCACGCGTCGTCTGCTGAACGAATGCATGGCGCAGGCGAACGCCCGCCCGCAGGTGGTCGCCGAGTTCAACACCATCGCTGCGGTGCTGGCTGCAGTGCAGCGACTCGGCGTGGCCACGGTGCTGCCCTGTCCTGTGCTCGAAGCTGTGGGCGAAGACGGGCTGTGCAGCGTTGCGCTCCAGAACCCTACGCCGCAGCGGACGGTTGGATTGCTTTACCGGAGCAAGGGCTATCGCTGCCGTGCGGCGCTGGCTTTTGCCGAAGCGGTGCGGAAGGTGACGCAAAGCAAGGGCTTGGCGATTTCCTCTGCATCCTCGCCTTGAGCGCCGCTCACAACGCTGGCGGCTCTGCGCAGGTGCGTAGGATTGCCCGAGCTATCTGCGTCAGGTCTCTAGAGGAAGGTGATCCGGCGACTTCTGTTGAAAATCTTGTTTGACAGAAGCGCTATTTTCCCGTATAGTATACTGCGTAGGACGGAGTAGCTGCTGTTTTGGTTGGAGAAGACCCTATTCAGACGGCTGGATGTCTGAATGGGGTTTTTTGTTCTACAGAGCAGCGCGCACCGTCGTCGTTTTATCATGCGCTTCAGTAAAGGAGAAGTAAAATGAGTGAGCGCGAAACCGGAACAGTCAAATGGTTCAATGATGCAAAGGGCTACGGCTTCATCGCCCGCGACGATGGCGGCGCCGATGTGTTCGTGCACTACTCGGCGGTCAGCGGCAGCGGCTTCAAGAGCCTGGTGGAAGGGCAGCGCGTCGAGTTTACCGTCGAGCACGGCCCCAAGGGCGCAGCGGCCGCCAATGTTGTAAAACTCAGCGATGGCGCCCGATGAACGCCAAGAATCTAGCCGTCGCAGACGGCACAGTAGTGCAGATTGAGTACACGCTGTCGCTCGCCGATGGCGAGGTGGTGGATAGCTCCTCGGAGCACGGGCCGTTGGCGTTCTTGCAAGGGGCTGGCGAGATCATTCCGGGCCTGGAGGCCGCCATGTACGGCATGGTCGCAGGAGAGCGCAAGCAGATTGTCGTGACTCCAGACTTGGCCTACGGCGAGTATGAACCCGACAATTATCAGGTGGTTCCCTTGGAGGCCTTCGACGATGCGGCGGATCTCGAGCCGGGCATGGCGCTGGAATTTTTCGATGAAGCGAACAATCAGGTCATCGAGGGCTATATCAGCGAGATTCAGCCTGACGGCGTCGTGGTGGACTTTAACCACTGGCTCGCAGGCGAGACCCTTTACTTCGATGTGAAGGTCGTCGACGTGCGGCCGGCCACGCCGGAGGAGCTGGAACACGGCCATGCGCACAGCGGTGGACATGCCCACTAGCCGAGCCGGCATTCGTTGAAACGAAAACGGGGCGTCGCTTTGAGAGAGACGTCCCGTTTTTTATTTTTGATCACAAGAGGGAGTTCCACCAGGGGAGTGAGAAGGAAGCGTCGCCGTGGCGACGCCCCTATCCGAGACCGGCGGCCTGCTATGCTTTCTTCAGCACCGGAAGGCCATTCTTGCTCTCAGAGACCTGATAGCCGGCGGGCACGGAGTCGAGCGCCCCTTCCTTCACTTCTTTGGCAAAGAAAAAGATCGTCTGCTTTTTTCCATTTTTCAGAGTGGTCTCGCGGGCATGCAGGTAGTAGGTGCTGCCTTTGCTGTTCGTGTAAGAGTATGCGCTCACGTTATCATCTCCTTTGCAATGTACATAGATGGGCAAACACTTCTCCACATCGATCCGCCTGTAGAAAACCCGTCTGTAGAAACGGTCCACCTACAGACATGCTCCAGTGACAAGCCACTGAATCTATGGCGCTATTGTATCACGACTTTTCCAGAGAGAAAATACCCCTGGACAGGAGAAATTAGACGAGAAGCGTCCGAAATCCTGTCTATCCATATCACTCGCCCGGCAACAGGTAGGCGTTCTCTGGCAAGAATTGCACATACACCGCTTGATGGACAGGATACAGGTCGCTTTCCGCCGGATCGTAGCGCACGGCCAGGAGTTTTTGGTCGGCAATTTCGACGTCGTATTCGATGAAGCTGCCCAGGTACGAGGTGCGCGTGACGACGCCCGACCACGCCGCCTTCTCGTTGTTGGGCGGCGTTGGAGACAGCCGAATGGATTCGGGGCGAATCATCAGCACAGCTTGCCCGCTTTTTCGGATGGCTGCGTCTTCTTCGCCCGGAGCTTCAATCACCTGACCCAATAGCTCGAGAACCCACATGCTCGACGCACGGTCGAGCACTCGCACCGGCAGAAAATTGGCGCGCCCGATGAAATCGGCCACGAATCGATTGTGCGGTCGACGGTAAATCTCCAGCGCTGTGCCGATCTGTTGCACGCGGCCCTGATGCATCACGACAATCTTGTCCGAGAGCACCATCGCCTCGTCCTGGTCGTGCGTGACGTAGACGCTGGTGATACCCAGCTCCTGCTGAATGCGACGAATCTCGGTGCGCATCTGCACGCGCAGCTTGGCGTCCAGGTTGCTCAGCGGCTCGTCGAAGAGCAGCACTTTCGGCTCCATGACCAGCGCACGCGCCAGCGCCACGCGCTGCTGCTGTCCGCCGCTCAGCTGGTTGGGCGCGCGGTTTTCCAGGCCGGTCAACTCGGTGAGCGCCATCACATCGGCGATCTTGCGGCGGATTTCCTGGCTGCTCAGCTTTTTGATTTTCAGCCCGTAAGCGATGTTTTCATATACATTCAAATGAGGAAAGATCGCATAGCTCTGAAAAACCATCGCCATGTCGCGGCGATTGGGCGGCAATTCGTTGATCACCTCGCCGTCGAGGATGATGCGTCCGAAGGTGGGAAACTCAAAGCCTGCGATCAGGCGCAGCGTCGTCGTCTTGCCGCAGCCGGATGGCCCAAGCAACGTGACGAACTGTCCTCGTTCGATGTCGATCTGCACGTCATCGACGGCGCGCACCTCGCCGCTTCCGGCGCGCGCAGGAAAATGTTTGCTGACGTGGTCCAGGCGCAAAAACACGGAACGTTCTCCTTCGTCGTTCATTCAAGTCAAGCGGTCCGCTTAAAATCCAACTATCTTTCAGCCGCCAAGGGTCATGTCGATCCTCTGGCTTGCGCCGTAGACGCGCTTCAGCCACAGGCTCATCAGCCCGATCGCCGTCAACACGATGGCGATCAGAATGACCGAATAGGCGGCCGCCACGCTCATGCCGCCTTGCTCGACCTCGCTTAAAATCCACACGGTCAGGATCGGCCACTGCGCTGTGGTGAGAAAGATCACCGCCGAGAGGCTGGTCATGTGGGTGGCGAAGGCGTAGATCAGGCCGGCGAAAAAGGCGGGCAGGATCAACGGCAGCGTGACGTGACGGAAGGTGTACTGGGCGTCGCCGCCCAGAATGTTGGAGGCTTCCTCCAGCGATGGGTCGATCTGTTGCAGCGCCGCAACGCCGGCGCGCACTGCGGCCGGCAGGCTGCGCACTGCATACGCCATCACGATGATGTAAGGTGTGCCCACCAACGTGAGCGAGTTGCCGTAGAAGATCAGCGAGGCCGACAGCGCCGCCGCCGCAAACGCCAGCCATGGCCGCGCCCGTGGCCGCATCTGCTCAACAGCAAAGACGCTCAGGGTCAGGAAGGTGTAGCCCAGGATGGCGGGCGTCGGCTGTGTGAAGAAGGTGATGAACGCGCTCACTTTGACGACGATCTTGGGCAGGTCTACCCCGGGCAGCTGACGCCCCCAGCGCGCCAACGGTTCGGTGACCCAGGGGCTGAGGTTGTACACCAACAGCGCCAGCGCCATCATCGCAAAGAGCAGCGCCACGACGCGGCTTTTGCCCGGTTGGGCGAAGGCCGCGCCGAGGAGGGCGAGCAGCAGAAAGGCCGCCATCAACAGAAAACGCCATCCCGTCTCGCTCTGCCCGAGCAGGATCGGCGTCCAGTTCAGATAGTAACCGGCGACGGTGACGGCGGTCAACAGCGCCAACGCCGCCCAGCTGCGCGTCGTGGCGCGCGAGGCCAGGTAGCCGGCCAGCAGCGCATAGACGATCAGGATGGCGATCCACGGCGCACCGATATAGGCCACGATATAACCGATGCCCAGAATGGTGCCCGGCACCGCGCCGCCCAGGTTCGAGACAAAATCGAGCGTTTGCTTGCCGATAAACGTGCGACGCACAACCATGAAGGCGACGATGACGCCGATCAGCCCGGCCACAGGGGTCGCCACCGCCGAAAGAAAGGTGGTGGAGAGGATGGCGTTTAGTCCGCGTGAGAACGCCGTGGCGTAATTGCCTAAATAGAGCTGATTGTTGACGCCCCACAGCACGGTGAAAGAGCCCCACAAAATCGTGAAATAGAGCATGAGCACCAGCGCCAGCGCCAGCAGCGTGAGCACGATGAAAATCCAGCGGATGACCGGCTCTTTGACGAAAATCTGCCCGCCCGTTGGCTTGCCCGTGACCGAAATATAGGAGCGTCGGCTGATGTAATAGCGCTGCAAGAGAAAGACGGTCAGCGTCGGCAGCAGCAACACGAGCGAGAGCGCCGCCCCTTTCTGCTGATCGAACTGGCCGGCGACGGCCAGATAAATTTCGGTGGAGAGCACGCTGACGTTGCCGCCAAGCAAAAGCGGATTGCCCAGATCGGCGAGCGACTCGACGAAGAGCAGCAGGAAGGACGCCGCAATCCCCGGCGCCAACAACGGCAACGTAATCGTGCGGAAGATGTGAAACTTGCTGGCGCGCAGGCTCAGCGCCGCCTCCTCCATCGAGGCGTCGATGCGCTCGAGCATGGCGCGAATGATCAGGTAGGAGACGGGGAAAAAAGTGATGATCTGAACAAAGATCAGCCCATCCAGCCCATAGATGTCGTTGACGCCAGGGCCAAAGCGAATGCCGAGCAGCTGGCGCGTGATCAACCCGTTGCGGCCAAAGAGCAAAATGGTGGCGATCGCAATGGCGAAGGGCGGCGAGATGGTGGGCAGCAGCGTGACGATATGCACCAACCGCGCAAAGGGAAAATTGCAGCGCACCAGCGCATACGCAAAGATAAAGCCTAAGATCGTGCCGCCCGCGGCTGCGCCGACTCCCATGATGAGCGTGTTGCGCACAACCTGCCACAGATATGGGCCGAAGTAGGGATCGAGGAATTGGGCGAAATAGACGAGGCTGAATTCCCCTGTGACGGGATTGACGAAGCCTTGGTAGATGACGCGCAGCAACGGCAGGGCCACGAACAGAAAGACGAACGAGGCGACGACGATCAGGCCAATCGCCAGCATGGGGTCCTGGCCGATCAGCCGCACTTCCTGCCAGTGGCGCCAAAACGCAGAGCGAGGTTTGGAAATGGATGCGCTCATGAGAAATCGAGATGGATTGAATGCAGATGTTGCATGGGAACAATGAAGAGATGGGTTCAGCTCTGCGCTGAACCCATCTCGAAAGGCGCCTTTGTTGAGGAAATCACTCCTTCAGGTTGTCCGCAGCCGCAATCTCGTTGGTGAATTTGTCGACGAAAGCCGTCTTGTTGGAGCCACAGTAGTCAAAGTCGTAGTCGATCAGCTTCACCTCGAGCAGCTCCGGCCGCGAAGGCGTGGCGCCCTTGACGGTCGGCGCCTGATACGCCTGGTATTTGGGGCCCAGCTCCTGCGTAGCCGGCTCGAGCGCCCAGTCGAACCACTTCTTGGCGGCGTCGAGGTTGCGGGCGCCTTTGACGATGCCCATGCCGCCGATCTCGTAGCCCGTGCCCTCCTCCGGGAAGGTCAACACCAGCGGTGCACCTTTCTCCATCTCCGCCACGATGTCATGCGAGAAGACGATGCCGACCGCAGCCTCGCCCTGGGCGACGAACTTGGCCGGCGCGGCTCCGCTCTTGGTGAACTGCAGCACCTGACCGGCGTACTGGCGCAGATAGTCCCAGCCCGCCTCTTCCCCACGAATTTGCAGGACGGTGCACAGCGCCGTGTAGGAGGTGCCGGAGCTGGACGGATGGGCGACCATGATCTGACCCTTGAATTCGGGCTTCAGCAGGTCATCCCAACTGCGCGGGGCTTCGACGCCGGGATGCTCGTCCAGCCAGTTTTGATTGGTGGCGAAGCCCAGGGTGCCGATATAGATGCCGGCCCAGAAGTTGTCCGGGTCCTTGAAACGTTCGGGGTCGGCCAGATTGGCCAGATTGGGTGAATCATACGCCTCCAGCAAGCCCTCCAGCTTGGCCGCCACAAAGCTGTCGATGGGGCCGCCCCACCAGATGTCGAACTGGGGATTGTCCTTCTCGTTGCGCAGGCGGGTCAGCGCCTCGCCGCTCGACATGCGCACGAAGTTGACCGTGATGTCGGGATAGACCTTCTCGAACTCCGCCTTCATGCCCTCGCACCACTGCACCTGTGGCGTACAGAGCAGGTTGAGCTCGGTGCTGGCGGTTTCCTGCGCAGCGCCCTCGCCGGCGGAAGGCGCCGCCGCCGGCGCAGCAGGAACCGGCACAGGGGCGCACGCGGCCATCAATAAAACGGCAAGCGCCAGCGCGGCGACAAGCAGCACATGGGTTCGTCCAGAATGGTTCATGGAAAAACTCCTTTCACATTCAATTTGGATCCTTCTCACCCTTTTTCAATGTATTCGATTGTGAATCTGGGAGCACAGCGAAGACTGCGCTGATAGTATGGCAAAGAAAGGTTGTTCCGTCAAAGCGTTTCCCACGCCTTTTGGGCGTGGCCGCGTCGGGCGGCGTCCAGCACTCTCTGGACAACCAACCCGTCGTAGAAGCTGGCGGCGTCGTTCAGCATGGTTTCTCCCATCGGCAACGACAGAGCGAGCGTCTGCGCCAGGTAAAATGCGCCGATGGTGAAAGGCCCTTGATTGGGCAGTCCCTCGGCGGGAGGCGGCGCTTGCCGCGTGCGAATCGGCTCCCAGTTTCCGCCGGGATAGACGCCCTTCATGCCGAAGAGCTGATCCTGGTTGTCGAGCATCAGCGCGCCGTCCGTGCCCACCACGAGGATGGACATGCCGTAGCCGCCCGGCGTCAGCCCGCTGACGGTGATGTGCCCGGTTGCGCCGTTGGCGAAGCGCAACAGCAGATCGGCGTGATCGTCGGCCGTCACCGCCCGTTGTGCGCCGCTTTCCGGGTCGGTGCGGAAGAGGTGCCCGATCTGCAGTTGCGCCGTGACCGACTCGATGCGGCCGATCATCCAGCGCGCCAGGTCGATCAGATGGCTGCCCAGCGCGCCCAACATGCCGCCTCCGCGCTCGGCGTCGCTCCACCAGGTCCAGGGCTGCGCAGGGTCGAGCCGCTCCCCGCCCAGGCGGTCGAAGCGCGCCTGCAGGACGCCGCCGACGTAGCCCTCGCGGATCAGCTGCCGCATCTGCATGCGCTGCGGATGGAAGCGCAGTTGATGGTCGATGATGGCGAGTTGCTCGGGCGCAGCCTGGGCGGCGGCCAACATCCTTTCCGCTTCCTGGACGTTGAGCGCCGTCGGCTTCTCGCAGATGACATGTTTGCCCGCCGCCAGCGCTGCGACCGCTATTTCGGCATGGAGATGGGGCGGCGTGCAGATGCTGACGATATCGACCTCTTCGCTTTCGACGAGAGCCTGCCAGTCATCGAAAACCAGGGGGATGTTGTGCGTCGCCGCCACGCGTTCGGCGCGTTCGCGCCGGGCCGAAGCGATGGCCTGGGGCGTCAGCCCGCCCAGCCGAAAGGCGGCGATTTGCACGCGGTCGGGCCAGCCGGCGCCGATGAAGCCCACGCGTAAACCGTGCTGTGCAGACATCGGATGCTCCTTTCTGAATATGAAGGCGATGCATTGGCATTGCATATCGTACTCTCTTCAATCCGACTGAGCAACCGGTCGCCTGGAAAAATGGAGCCATCCGCCGATCGCGCTTTACTTCCGCTGCGGCGATCTGGTAGGATTCAAGATGAAGATCAAGCGTCACATGCGAGGCAAGCCTTATGAGCAGGTTGTATGCAGCCATCCCGATCTTGCGCGCCGTGCAGGCCTCGCCGCCGCCTGCAGACGCCGACCTCGACGAGCCAACGCTCTACTTCAACCGGGAGCTGAGCTGGGTCGACTTCAACTGGCGCGTGCTGGCGTTGGCCATGGATGAGCGCACGCCCTTGCTTGAGCGCGTCAAGTTCGTTGCGATCACCGCCAGCAATCTCGATGAATTTGTGCAGAAGCGCATCGGCGGCCTGCGACGTCAGGAGGGAGCGGGCGTGACGCAGCTCTCCGACGACGGTTTGACGCCGACCGAGCAGTTGCAGCTTCTGCATGGCGCCACCACGCAGATGCACCAGCGCATGACTGCGCTCTGGGAAACGGAGCTGCGTCCTCGTCTGGCGCTGGAGGCTGACATTCATGTGCTGGACTACGCCACTTTGTCCACTGCGCAGCGCAGTTTGCTCTATGAACGCTTCCACGACGAAATCTATCAGGTGCTGACCCCGCTGGCGGTGGATCCGGGCCATCCTTTCCCATTCATTTCCAACCTCAGCCTTTCGCTCGCCGTGGTGTTGCGCAATCGCAAACGAGGCACCATCCACTTTGCGCGCATTAAGCTGCCGCAGCCGCGTCTGATGGAAATTCCAGGGGAATGCGAATGCACGCGCAATCCGAAGCCACACTATTTCGTTCCGATCGAGCAGGTGGTGGCTGCGCATGTGGAGGATTTGTTTCCGGGCATGGAGATCATCAGCGTTCACCCCTTCCGCGTGACGCGCAACGCCGACGTGCGCCGCAACGAGGAGGAGGCCGAAGACCTGCTGGAGATGATCTCCGCCGAGTTGCGCGAGCGGCGCTTCGCCGAGGTTGTGCGCCTGGAGGTGGATCGGGCGATGCCGGCGTACGACCGTCAGTTGCTCGTGCGTGAGTTGAACCTGCGCCCTGAAGATGTATGGGAGGTCGATGGGCTGCTCGATCTGACCTGCCTGTTTGCGCTAACGGAGATCGATCGGCCTGCGTTGAAGTACGAGCCCTGGGAGCCGGTGATCCCGCCGGAGCTGCGCTACGAAGGAGAGAGCAAAGACGCGCCCAATATCTTCGCCATTATTCGCAAAGGCGACCTGATGGTGCATCACCCCTATGACTCGTTCGCCGTCAGTACGCAGCGCCTGCTGGAAGAGGCGGCGGAAGATCCGCATGTGCTGGCCATCAAACAGACGCTCTACCGCACTTCGGACGACTCGCCGATCGTCGCCGCCTTGATCCGCGCAGCCGAGCGCGGCAAGCAGGTCGCCGTGCTGGTGGAGGTGACGGCGCGCTTCGACGAGGCCAACAACATCGAGTGGGCGCAAATTTTGGAGAACGCCGGCGTCCACGTCACCTACGGGTTGGTCGGTTTGAAGACGCACACCAAAGCTACGCTGATCGTGCGCAACGAAGAGGGGCGCATCCGCACCTATTGCCACATCGGCACCGGCAACTACAACCCCAAGACGGCGCGGCTCTACACCGATCTAGGGCTGCTCACGTGCCGCCCGGAGTTGGGCCGCGATATTGTCAACCTGTTTCATTTCCTCACCGGCTATGCGCCTGCGCAACGTTACGAGCAGACGCTGGTGGCGCCGGTCTACATGCGCGATCGCTTCGAGGCGCTGATCGACGCCGAGATTGCGCACCAGCGCGAGACGGGCAACGGCCGCATCATCGCCAAAATGAACGGCCTGGACGACAAGCGCATGGTGAAAAAGCTCTACGAAGCGTCGCAGGCCGGCGTGCAGATCGACCTCATCATCCGCGGCCACTGCACGCTGCGCCCCGGCCTGCCTGGCTACAGCGACAACATCCGCGTCCTCAGCATCCTGGGACGCTTCTTGGAGCACGACCGCATCTTTTACTTTCACAACAACGGTCAGCCGATCACGATCATCGGCAGCGCCGACTGGCGCACGCGCAACCTCTCGCGCCGCGTCGAGTTGGCGACGCCCGTGACCGATCCGAAGTTGCAGCAACGGCTGATCGATATCCTCCATGACGCCCTCAACGACAACCGCTCGGCCTGGGAGTTGGACTGCGACGGTTTCTATCGGCTGCGCATGCCGGCGCCCGGAGAAGAGGTGCGCGAGTTTCAGGCGATTATGATGAAAAAGGCCCTTCAGCGCTCGCTGGGGAAATAAATTCTTCCCCGCTGCTCCATTGGCCCGGAACATTCTCCGCCTCCGCTCCGTCACCTGACCAGAATGCAACTTGTTTTGCGCAGACGGATAAGGAGGCGATATATGCGCACGCCAGCTCGCAGTCCACTCCTCATTTTCTTACTGCCTATCGTTGTCAGTTTAGCTGTCTGTTTGGGGGTGCTTGGGGCGATGCTGCCCGTCGGCGTGCAGGCGCAGGAGGCTCCCCCGTGGCCAGGGCCGCCGCTCCCGCCCCCAACTCCGATCGAGCCGCCGATTGTTTTCAGTCCACAGGTCGTCGTGGAGCGCCATGCAGTGGACGCCGTGATCGACGGTCCGGTTGCACAGGTCGAGGTCACGCAAATTCTTCGCAACTCCTCGGGCCGCGTGGCGGAGGGCGTCTATGTGTTTCCGCTGCCGGTCGACGCCACGGTGAGCGATTTTCAGCTGACCGTCGACGACCAGACGCTGGAAGGCAAGCTGCTCGACCGCAACGAAGCGCGGCGCATCTATGAGCAGATCGTGCGCAATCAGCGCGATCCCGCCTTGCTTGAATATCTGGGACGCGGCCTCTTCCAGACCAGCGTCTTCCCGATTCCAGCCGGTGAAACGCGCACCGTTCGCCTCACCTACAGCCAATTGCTCGAACGCAAAGACGGACTGCACCGTTTCAACTATCCGCTGCGGGCGTCCCACCGCAACGCAGGCGCTGCTGAGGAGATTGCATTGCGCATCGAGCTGCGCAATCTCTCCGGTCTGCGCACGATATACAGCCCGAACTATCCGATCACGGTCGAGCGCCTCGCCGATGACCATGCCGTGGTTTTCTATAAGGCCGCAGGCGCAAAGCCGACCGGCGACTTCGACCTTTATTTCGGCGTGGAAAAACAGCCGATCGGCGTCGATCTCCTCTCCTACAAGCCGGCCGGCGAGGACGGCTATTTCCTGCTGGTGGCTGCGCCTGCGCTCGAAGCGGCCGCAGAGGAAGTGGTCGCACGCGACCTGATCGTGGTCATCGACGTCTCCGGCTCTATGCAGGGGAAAAAGATTCAACAGGCCAAAGAGGCGATGCGTTACCTCGTCCAAAACCTCAACCCGGAGGATCGCTTCAACCTGATCGCCTTCAGCACCGGCGTCTCGCTGTGGGAAAAAACGCTGCAGCCGGTCGACGCGCGCACACAGCAGTCGGCGATGCGCTGGATCGACAAGTTGCGCGCCACCGGTTCGACCGACATCAACCGCGCACTGTTGGAGGCGCTGGCGCAGCTTGATGTCGAGGAGCTCGACCGACCCGCTTACATTCTGTTTCTCACCGACGGCCAACCGACGCAGGGAGAAATGAACGCCGACGCCATCGTGCGCAACGCACTGAACAACCTGCCGGGTGAACGCTCCGTGCGGCTCTTCACCTTCGGCGTAGGATATGACGTCAACACCGATCTGCTCGACGTGCTCGCCGACGAGCTGCGCGGGGCGAGCCACTACGTCAAACCGGATGAAGCCATCGATGAGGCGGTGAGCGCCTTTTACGCTCAGGTCAACACGCCGGTGCTCGCCGACATCCAGATCGACTTCGGCGAGTCGATCTTTATCGAGGATGTGTATCCTCACCCCCTGCCCGATCTCTTCGCCGGGCGCCAGCTTGTCGTCGTTGGCCGCTATCGCGAAGGCGGCGAGGTCGAAGTGATGCTTTCCGGTCGCGTCAACGACGAAGAGAAAGTCTACGTCTATCCGCAGCGCACACTGGTCGAAAGCGGGGGCGAGCCGTTCGTCGCCCGACTCTGGGCCACGCGCAAGATCGGCCATCTGCTCGCCCAAATTCGACGCAGCGGCCCGGACCCAGAGCTGGTGCAGGCGATCATCGACCTGAGCCTGCACTACGGCGTCCTGACGCCCTACACTTCGTATCTTGTCTTAGAGCCGGATGCGCCGGCCTTGTCGCTCGATGCAGCGACGCAGGCGCCGGCGCAATTGGCGTTGCCTGATGAGGCGCAACTGCGCACCCAGGGAGCGGAGATCGCCGCCCAGGTCTACGCTGCGCCGGCCGCCGGCGCAGCAGCAGTGATCGCCAGCCAGGAGCGCAGGGCGCTGCTGCAAGCGGAAACCACGCAGACGATTCCATCGGAGATGCGTTACGTCGCCGGTCGCGCCTTCGTCTTGCGCGCCTACGTCGTCGATGCGGAGGGGCGTCGCCTGCCTGTATGGGTGGACACGCGTTACCAGGAGGAGATGGAGACCACCGTCGTTGCTTTCGCCAGCGACGCTTATTTCGCCCTGCTGGACGAGCCTGGGATGGCGCAAGCGTTGGCGCTTTCGCCGGAGATGATCATCGTGACCGATGAGGGCGAGGCGATTCGGATCACGACCTCTGAGGCCGTTGAGAGATAAGAAAAAAGGAGAGCGGGGAGAAGGCGTTTCATCCTCGTGCTCTCACTTCTCCCCTCTTAAACTTGCCAGGTCGAACACCGGGCCGTGCACGCAGGCGCGCGTCCAGCGGCCGTTGGCGAGCGGCGTGAGACAGGCGAGACAGGCGCCGTAGCCGCAGACCAGGCGGGCGTCGACCAGGCACTGCACCACGCCGGGTTCGATGCGCATGCGGGCGGTGCGCACGGCCTCGGCCAGCGTGGCGATTTCGCAATCAGGCAGGGCGGTCGCTGCGGCGTCCGCCCACGCCAGCGCCTCTTGCAGACGCGCGCGCCAGCGCGCCTCGTCGGCCTCCTGATGCACTTCAGCTGCGAAAGGCAGCAGGCTGCGCAGCGTCGCATCGAGCGTCCCCTCTGCTTTCAACAAGAGAAGCACGCTTGCGCCGCGATCCAGCATCGCATGCAGGAGAGGCGCCAGCGCCAGGATGCGCGCGGGAACGCCGATCAACGCCAGGCGTTGCGCCCGCGCAGGCGATGCAAAACCGTTGCCCAGCGGCCCGATCAGGTGAATGCATTCGCCTGGTTTGCGCGCCGCCAGCCAGCCGACGCCTGCATCGTCCAGCGCCGGCGTGGTCAAAACCCATCGCTCAACGTCCTTCTCATCGCTGCGTGAAGGCCGCCAGCCGGCCACGAAGAGCGGCCGACGCAACGGCAACGTCCAATCATGCGCTTGCGCCCAGGGCGTTGGCTCGGCGCAACGCGCCAGAAAATAACGGCCCGCCAACACCTCGTGCGGCAGGCCGACGGGCATAGCTACCGTCAACACCAGGCCGCCGGCGACGAGCTGCGCCGCTTCCACGCACGCGATCACGCCGCCGTTGGCTGCGAGCGAGGGGCGGTCGGGCGCTGTGAATTGCGAGTGTTTCATGGTAGGCTAAAAATGGGTGCGTGATGCGTGTTGCGTGATGCGTGTTGCGTGATGCGTGTTGCGTGATGCGTGTTGCGTGTTGCGTTGAAGACACGAAACACGGAACACGAAACACGCAACATATTCTGTCATCTTCCGGAAACGTCGCCAAATGGCTGTTCGACCTGAACAAAGAATTTCACGGCGGATTTCGTGGCGCGACTATTGGCGCGTGCATCTTTGGAGTCGAGGATTGCCGGCCGGCGCTGTGATCGAGGCGCAGACGGTGTGGCCGCTTCTTCTGCTGCCGTTTGCGCTTTTCGGTCAGCTCGTGACGCCGCATCCGGTGTGGGTGGCGCTGTTGACGTCGATCGTGGGCGTCTACGCCATCGGCTACGCCTGGGTGCGCGAGCAGGTTCAAGGCGTTCGCTTCACGCGACGGCGCATCGGCGCCATCCTGGTGGCGGGCGATGCGCTGCAAGAAGAATTTGTCGTCTCCAATGAAAGCGGGCTGCCGCTGCTGTGGGCGGCCTTCGTCGACGCCTCCGACTTGCCAGGATATGCACCGGGTGTTGTCGTCGCCTGCGGCGCCCACAGCGAATATCGCTGGAAAACCGAAGCGGTCTGCGAGCGCCGCGGAGTCTTTCGACTTGGTCCGCACTCCATCGAAATGGGGGATCCGTTTGGGCTGTTCCGGGCGGTGCAGCGCTATGACAACTTCGATCGGTTGCTGATTTACCCGCGCGTCGTACAGTTGCCGGAGGTGGCGCTGCCGCGCGGCGGCGCCGATGGACACACGCGCCGGCGCCGTTCCCTCGCCGGCGCGCGCCCGGCGGCCAGCGTGCGCGACTACGCGCCCGGCGATTCGCTGCGGCTGGTGCACTGGCGCACTACGGCGCACCGGGGACGATTGACGACGAAGGAGCTGGAGCTGGAGCCGAGCGGCGACGTCTGGATTGTGCTTGACCTGGATGCGGCCGTGCAGGCCGGCCAGGGCGCAGAGAGCACATTGGAATACGGCGTGATGTTGGCGGCCAGCATGGCGGCGGAGATGGTCTCCGGCCGCGAGCGCCGCGCCGTCGGGCTGTTGACCGCCTCCGGCGACGAGGTGATCACGCTGGCTCCCCAGCCCGGGCAGGCGCAGCTCTGGGCGATCCTGGCGGCGTTGGCGCCCGCTCAGCCCTCGGCTACGCCGCTGCACGCCTTGTTGCAGCGCAGCCTGCCCTTGTTGGGGCGTCGCCACACGCTGGTGGTCGTGACGCCTTCGCTCGGCGAAGGCGCTCCGCTGTGGATCGCGGAGCTGGTGCGCGCAGGCAGGCAGGGCCTCTTCAGCAGCGTGCTGGCCATCGCCGCGCCGGAGCAGAGCGCACAGGCGGATGAATGCCTGGCGCTGCTTGCGCGTCTCGACATTCCTCATCAATTTCTGCGCACGGACCTGCGCCTGCGCGCAGCGCTCACCTATCGTCGACGCCGCAAAGTGATTCGCACTACGCCCACCGGCGGCGCTTTCACCGTTGAGGTCGAGGAGGAGGTTGGGTGAACGAGCGCGCATTCGGCTGGGATGCAGACGCTGCAGAGACGGGGAGCGCATGGTCGGTGCGCAGCCTGCGCTGGCTCATCGAACGTGGCCGCCCTGATCTCGGGTGGACGGCGCTGGCGCTCTGCCTGGCGTTGAGCATGCTGCCCGCTGCGCTGCTGTGGGAAAATCGCTGGCTACGCTCAGGCCCGTTGATTGCGCGCCTCTATCTTGCCGGGCCGTTGGCGATTCTGCTGCTCTGGCTGGTGTTGGGGTGGCGGCGCCCCTGGACGTCCGCGCATCGCAGGCTGCGCATCTTGGGGCAGGGACTGGGGTTGGCGTTGCTCAGCGCAGCGGCGACGACGCAATTGCTCGTCGGCTGGGCGCCGGGGCCTGGCCTGCTGTGGCAGGCGGCGACGACCGGCGCCTGGGGCCTCCTCGTTGCGCACGCCGTCGACGCGTGGCAGCGCGTGCTCGTTCGCTACGCGCTCTGGTGGCAAGGGGTGCAAAACAACGCCGCCGGTCGCGATGACCTGGTCGTCTTTGGCTTTGCGCTGGCAATCGTCTGGCTCTTCAGTCTGGCGAGCGGATGGCTTGCCTATCGGCGTCGCAACGGTCTGCTGGCGGCGACGCCCATCCTGTGGCTCGTTGGACTGGTGATGCTCTACAGCGCCGTCGACCGCTGGCTCTTTATGGCCGGCGTGGCATTGGCCCTGCTGCTGCATCTGGCGCTCGATCAGCAGGCGCTGGTGCAACGGTGGCGGCGCCTGAACCTCGACCACAACCCGATTGTGTTGACCGAGCGCGCGTTTGTCTCGTTGGGGCTGATCGCGCTGGTCGTCACGGCGGCGGCGGTTGCGCCGAATCTTTATTCGCTGGAGATTGCGAGTCGGTACTACGCTCTGCTTGCGCCCGTCAACGCCCGGTTGGAGGCGCTTGCCAAGCGCGCATTCCCAGAATTGACAGGCGTCAATCCCTGGTCAGGAGGCGATGCGGTCGGTGGATTGCCGAACGAGTTCTTGTTGCGCGGCGGCCCGACGTTGAACGAGCGACCGGTGATGCGCGTGCGCACCAGCGAGCCGCCCCGCTTCTACGACGCTCCGCCGCTGGCCCACAACCTGCGCGGGATGACCTTTTCCGCCTACGACGGTCGCGGCTGGCAAAACCCGGCTTCCCTGCTGCGCACCGAACGCGCAGCCGAGCAGCCCTGGACTTTCCTCTCGGATGAGGGGCGACGCCCTCTTCTCCAGAATGTAAGCATGAATCTCGTCGGTCGCACCCTCTTCGCCGCCGGCGAACCGCTGGCGCCGTCGGTGAGCTATCAGGCTGAAGAGCGTTTCCCAGGCGACCTGGTGGCGCTGCGCAGCGCCGAACGCAGCTACACCATCGTCTCGCTCGTTCCTGCGCTCTCTGTGGACGAGCTCGACGCCTTGCCGGGGTGGGAGGTGGAGGCGCTGCCCGACGACTACGCCATCTATCTGGAGCTGCCGGAGCGCGTGACCTCGCGCGTGCGGGCGCTGGCGACCCAACTGACCGCCGACGAAGCGACGCTTTTCGCCAAAGCGACGGCCATTGAACGCTATCTGCGCACCTTCCCCTATGACCTGACCGTCCCGTCGCCGCCCGAGCATGTGCAGGATGTCGCCGACTATTTTCTCTTCGATCTGCAGCGCGGCTACTGCGACTACTACGCCACTGCGTTTGTGGTGCTGGCGCGCGCCGCCGGCATCCCGGCGCGCTTCGTCACCGGCTTCACCAATGGGTCCTGGAACCCGGAGCAGCAGGCTTGGACGGTCACCGAGGCCGACGCCCACTCGTGGCCGGAGGTCTATTTCCCGCAGGTGGGGTGGATTCCCTTCGAGCCGACGGCGGGCCGGCCCGAGCTTGCGCGCATCGGCCTGCCGCGCAGCGGGGCTGTTGGCCCGGCGCCGTCGCCAACCGTGCAGCCCTTGCCTCCGCCCTCGCCCCCCTTCGATGACCGCTGGCTGTGGCTCATCCTTCCCGCCATGGCGCTGATCGCCATCGGAATCTGGCTGCTGCAGCGCTGGCGCCTGCGCCATGAAGACCCGTGGGAGACGCTGCTGCGCTGGGGCAGTCGGCTGGGGCGCTCGTTTAAGCCGGGGGAAACGGTGTTGGAATACGGCGCGGCCCTGGCCATGCACATTCAGACCTATCGGCAGGACGAGCCGGAGCTGCGTCGCCTTGTCAGCCGTGAGGTGCTGCGCCTGAGCGAGGAGATCAGTGCGCTGCGCTACGCGCCTGCGCACCGACGCGAGCAGTTGCATGCGCGGGCTGCCGAACGCTGGGGGCGATTGCGAGGCTATCTGCGCCGGATCCGATGAGCGCGTCGCATAGCTCCATCTGCGCTTCAAGCGCTGGACAGCGAAACGCGTTTTTGTCTCCACAGTCAGTTGACAACGATTCGGTGTGTCGCTATACTGGCTAGCAATAAAAAGAATCTGTGCTGTAAGTGTAAGATTTTAACCTGCCAGCTTATCCATATTTCAGACTATGCCAGCAGTCTTCGCATTGATTAGCCTTCTCCTTATCGTAGCGCTTCGGGTCGTACTCGTAGACCGGGAGCTGATTGGGGTTGGAGAAGGTTGAGGCGCAGGCTGCTTCACACAAGGTCATCGTAGACCCTTCCCAACCGGGAAGGGTCTTTTTTTATCGGTTTTTTGTCGAGTCTGGTTCCGGTCCGGCAACGAAGGAGATTCGAATATGCCAAAAAGGAATGGAAACACAGCTTCAGCATCGCCAGAGACGCCTGTGCGGATGAAGGGAGCGCAAATGGTTTGGGAGGCGCTGCTGCGCGAGGGCGTGCGCGTGATCTTCGGTCATCCAGGCGGCGCCATCCTGCCGACCTACGACGCGCTGGCGCCGTATGAGGCGGCGGGCAAGATTCACCACGTGCTGGTGCGCCATGAGCAGTGCGCTGCGCACATGGCCGATGGGTGGGCGAGAGCGACGGGCGAAGTGGGCGTCTGCATCGCCACCAGCGGTCCGGGCGCCACCAACCTGGTCACCGGCCTGGCGACGGCGCAGATGGACAGCGTGCCCGTCGTCGCCATCACCGGTCAGGTGCCCACCAACCTCCTCGGCACCGACGCCTTCCAGGAGTCCGACGTCGTCGGCGTCACGGCTCCCGTCTGCAAGCACAATTATCTGGTCACCGACGTCAATGAACTTCCCTTAATTCTGAAAGAAGCTTTCTATATCGCTCGCGAAGGCCGGCCCGGCGTTGTGCTGATCGACATCTGCAAAGATGTTCAGAACGCCGAAGGGTGGTTCCGCTATGATTTCGAGATCGATCTGCCCGGTTTCGAGCCGTGGCCTCAGGTGGATATGGAGGCTGTGCGCAAGGCGGCGGAGCTGATCAACAAGGCGGAGCGACCGTTGGTGCTCTCCGGCCACGGCGTGCAACTTGCAGGTGTGGGCAGAGAGCTGCTCCAGATGGTTGAGAAGGCTGAAATTCCTGTGGTCACCACGCTTCTGGGCGCCGGCAACATTCCAGAAAGCCATCCGTTGAGCCTGGGCATGGGCGGCATGCACGGCGAGGCCTACGCCAATCGAGCGGTGCAGTCCTGCGACGTCTTGATCGCCATGGGGATGCGCTTCGACGACCGCATCACCGGCAGGTTGGACGCCTTTGCCAAACAGGCGAAGATCATCCACTTTGAAGTGGATAAGGCCGAGGTGGGCAAGAACGTCATGCCCGATGTGGCGGTGATCGGCGATCTGGCCGAGACGCTGCCGGCTTTGCTCCCGCTGATCGAAGAGCGCCGTCATCAGGTGTGGCTGCAGGAGATTCGAGAGTGGAAGAAGGACACGGAGCAGACCGATATTCTCAACTACGAGGTGGATGAGCTGATTCCTCCCTTTGTGATTCGCCAGCTCTGGCACGCCACCCACAACGCCAAGAACGGCCCGCCCATCATCGTGACCGACGTGGGGCAGCATCAGATGTGGGAGTGCCAGTATTTCACCCACGACCATCCTGGCCAGTTAATCACCAGCGGTGGCTTGGGGACAATGGGTTTCGCACTGCCCGCCGCCATCGGCGCCCAGATGGCGCACCCAGATCGGCTGGTGTGGGCGGTCGTCGGCGACGGCGGCTTCCAGATGACGATGCAGGAGCTGGCGGTCATCAAGCAAGAGGGCGACCTGCCGGTGAAGATCGCCATCATCAACAACGGTTTCCTGGGCATGGTGCGCCAGTGGCAGCAGTTGTTCTATGAGAAGCGCTACGTCGGCACGCCCGTCTGGTCGCCCGACTTTGTGAAGCTGGCCGAGGCGTACCAGATTCCGGCGCTGGCGGTCACAAAGCCGGAGCAGGTCGTGCCTGCGCTGGAACAGGCGCTGAACACGCCCGGCCCCTTCCTGATCGACTTCCGCGTCAAAGAGGAGGTCAACGTTTATCCGATGGTGGCGCCCGGTGCAGCGGTGGATCAGCTGATCCGTCGCCCCAAGCCGGCGGTGATGCAAGGCTATAGCGGCGTGCAGCCGAGTTGGTGAACAAATGGATCGGGAGGGCAGAGATCGGTGGCGGTTTCCCAAATCTCTGCTCTCAAAAACACAAAAGGTGGAGCAACCATGAAATACACACTGATTGCCTGGATGCGCGACAAGCCCGGCGTGTTGAGTCGGGTGGCGGGGATGATGCGCAGGCGCAATTTTAATATCGACAGCCTGCAAGTGGGGCACAGCGAGACCCCCGGCATCAGCCGCATGACCTTCGTCGTGGACGGCAACGAGCGGATGGTCGATCAGGTCATCAAGCAATTGCGCAAGCTGGTCGACGTCACGCGCGTCGAAAATATCTCCGAGCAGCCGATCGTGGCGCGCGAGATGGCGTTGATCCGCGTCTCGACCAACGCCGAGAACCGCTCGGAGATCGTCCAGATGGTCAACATCTATCGCGGGGAGATCGTGGATGTGGCGCTTGATTCGATGATCGTCCAGATCGTCGGCTCTGAAGAGCGCGTGGCCTCGTTGATCGACTTGCTTGACAATTTCGGCATCATCGAAATGGTGCGCACCGGCCCGGTGGCGATGGCGCGCGGTCAGATGGAGCATAAATACCGCCGCAGCACCGCCGTCTGGCGCGCTCAGGCCAACGGCAGAGACGCGACCGCGGCCGAACGCTTTCGGACGGGAGGCGTGTAGGTTGCGACGCCGGGTGTTGGGGGCTTGGGTTTGGGGAGGCGCAGTCCGCTGGAGTCTCCCCAAAACTCAAGACCATGACGCCCCGGTTTTTTTCATACCCACATTCAATCGAAGCAATACAGGGAATCATCATGGCGAAGATTTACTACGAAAACCAGGCGAACCTTGACGACATTCGCAACAAGAAAATTGCGATCCTCGGCTACGGCAGCCAGGGCCATGCGCATGCGCTCAACCTGCGCGACAGCGGCATGGACGTGCGCGTCGGCCTCTATCCGGGCAGCAAGAGCTGGGCGAAAGCCGAGGCCGACGGCCTGCGCGTGCTCAGCACCGCTGAGGCATGCGCCGAAGCCGACATGATCATGGTGACGCTGCCCGACCCGATCCAGGGCAAGGTCTATGAGCAGGACATTGCGCCCAACCTCAAGGAGGGCGACACCTTGATGTTCGCCCACGGCTTCAACATTCGCTTTGGCTTCATCCAACCGCCCGCCAACGTCGATGTCAGCATGGTGGCGCCCAAAGCGCCCGGCCATCGCGTGCGCGAGGTCTTCAAAGAAGGATCGGGCGTGCCGGCGCTGGTGGCCGTCCACCAGGATTTCAGCGGCAAGGCGCTGCAGAACGCGCTGGCCTACGCCAAAGGGCTGGGCTGCACGCGCGCCGGCGTGTTGGAGACGACCTTCGCCGAGGAGACCGAGACCGACCTTTTCGGTGAGCAAGCGGTGCTCTGCGGCGGCGTCAGCGAGCTGGTCAAGGCGGGCTTCCAGACGCTGGTCGAAGCGGGCTATCAGCCCGAGATCGCCTACTTCGAGTGCTTGCATGAGCTGAAGCTGATCGTCGATCTCATGTATCAGGGCGGCCTCAGCTACATGCGCTACAGCATTTCCGACACCGCCGAGTGGGGCGACTACAAGAGCGGCCCGAAGATCATCACCGACCAGACGCGCGAGACCATGCGCCAAATCCTGAAAGACATCCAGAGCGGCGCCTTCGCCGAAGAGTGGATGGACGAATATCACAGCGGCGGCAAGAACTTCTACGCCCGCCGCGCCCAGGAGCAGAACCAGCCGATCGAGGTCGTCGGCAAACAGCTGCGGCGGATGATGACCTTCCTGGATGCGAAGGAAGTGAATTGAAGAAATGCATGGCGAAAACCGGGAGTTCGTTTCATGCCATCTTCGAGGAAGCTTCGTGAGGTTTAACAGATAAAGCTGGCGAATCCGTAGGCGCTGCTCGTAGCTGCGCATCCTTGAGACAATCGCAACTTTGCGGCCTGTCGAGGACGTGCGACTGGAGCCGCACCTACGATTCTTGCCGGATGATTTTGTTCAAAACCATCGAGCTTCCCAGAGGACAAAGCCATTTGATTGCACAGCACTTATGACCGACATCATCGCAACGATTG
Organism: uncultured Caldilinea sp.; assembly: GCF_937128415.1. Lineage (GTDB taxonomy): Bacteria > Chloroflexota > Anaerolineae > Caldilineales > Caldilineaceae > Caldilinea. Next base: position 111,648 of record NZ_CAKZMJ010000068.1, on the reverse strand, counting down.
GTCCGGCCTGCGCCGACGTGGACGTTCTGGCCGATATGATTCGCTCCGGCATGAGCGTGGCGCGCATGAACTTCAGCCACGGCGACTACGCCTTTCACTCGCGCATGGCCGACCTCGTCCGTGCAGCGATGGAGAAGGCGGGCAGGCCGATCGCGCTGCTCGCCGATCTGCAGGGCGCTAAAGTGCGCATCGGCTGGCTGGCGCAGCCGGTTCCCGTCGCCGTCGACCAGTCGGTCATCCTGGTGGGCATGGAGGTGGATGCACGCGAGACCGGCGACGGCTTGCCGCCCGACGCCGTCCTCCTCCCGGTCGATTTCGACCTGGCGCCCCATCTCAAGCCCGGCGCCACCGTGCTGATCGACGACGGCAACATCGAGCTGCGCGTCGAGTCGATTGTAGACGGTCATGTTCACTGTCGCACGGTGCACGGCGGCGAGATCAAGTCGCGCAAGGGCGTCAACGTCCCTTACACCATGTTGCCGATCCCGGCGCTGACCGACAAAGACCGCGCCGACGCTTCTTTCGCCGTCAGCCTGGAAGTGGACTGGATTGCGCTCAGCTTCGCCGGGTCGGCGGACGACGTCAACGAGCTGCGCGAAATCGTGGCGGCGGCGCAGGCGCACAGCAACGTGCATAAACTTCCACGCATCATGGCGAAGATCGAGCGGCCCGACGGCGTGGAAAATCTGCGCGCCATCATCGAGGCGAGCGACGGCGTCATGGTGGCGCGCGGGGACCTGGCCCTGGAAACCAGCCCCTGGCAGTTGCCGTTGCTGCAAAAGCAGATCGTGCGCGCCTGTCGCCGCGCGCACAAGCCGGTGGTCGTCGCCACGCAGATGCTGGAGAGCATGATCCATAACCACCGCCCTACGCGCGCCGAGGTCAGCGACGTCGCCAACGCGCTGCTCGACGGCGCCGACGCCGTCATGCTCTCCGGCGAGACTGCGGTCGGCGCCTATCCGGTGCAGGCCGTGCGCACGATGGTCACGATCTGCCAGAACGTGGCCCCGGGGTTGTCCACCCACAACCCGCTTTCGGCGACGGTCAACGGCGCTCCCGCCGGCGTCGGCGCTCAGCGTCCATCGCTGGAGCCTGTGCAGCGCGAACGCTTTGTTTTATGATATGGACATGCGAACCTCTATGCCGGTGTTGTCGATGTTCTATGGCATTATGATACGCTCTATTTAGAAAGCGTTCCGCTCGGGGAGGTCACTGAGGCGCAAAGAACCGCTTGAATCTGGATTTCATACACAATGGAGTTTTTGTTCCTGACGGAAAGGGGGTGATCGAAATGGAGGATGGTCTTGATGACCTTTTGCAGCGGTCGATAGAAGAAGCATGGATGAGAAAGCATCCGACGGACAGACGAGAACGATCCAGTTTCGATTCACCTTCGAGGAGGATTTGCAATGAACCGGTCAGCATCTGTAGAGCACAACGAACAGGAGTTCGTAGACGGTGGCTCCGATGAGATTCCCGCCGTAGACGTCGAGCAATTTCGCATTCAGGATCAGGCGGCGTACGCCCGTGAAATTGCCAACGGCAACGTCGTGCTGATCTTTGACACCACGCTGCGCGATGGCGAACAAAGCCCCGGCGCCACGCTCAACACCCAGGAAAAACTGGAGATTGCCCATCAACTGGCCCGCCTGGGCGTCGACATCATCGAGGCGGGCTTCCCGGCCGCCAGCCCCGGCGACCTGGAGGCGGTGAAGCGCATCGCCGAGACGGTGGGGCGCAAGCCGCGCCGCGGCAAGAACGGCGAGATCGTTGCGCCGCCCGTCATCGCCGGCCTGGCCCGCGCCAATAAAAGCGACATCGACAAGGCGTGGGAGGCTGTGCGCGGGGCCGTGCGGCCGCGCATTCACACCTTCCTGGCCACCAGCGACATCCACATGCAATACAAGCTGCGCATGACGCGCGACGAGGTGCTGGAGACCGTCGGCGACATGGTGGCCTATGCGCGCAGCCTCTGTCAGGACGTCGAATTCAGCCCAGAGGACGGCGGCCGCAGCGACCCCGAGTTCCTGGTCAAGGTCTTGGAGGTGGCAATCAAAGCCGGCGCCACCACGCTCAACATCCCAGACACCGTCGGCTACACCACGCCGGAGGAATACGGCGCATTGATCAAATATCTGCGCGAAAACACCCCCGGCGGCAAGGAGGTCATCTTCTCCTGCCACTGTCACAACGACCTGGGCCTGGCGACCGCCAATACGCTGGCCGGCGTGCGCAACGGCGCGCGCCAGATCGAGGTGACCATCAACGGCATCGGCGAGCGCGCCGGCAACACCAGCCTGGAAGAGACGGTGATGGCCATGTACGTGCGGCCGCAGGTCTTCGGCCTCACCACCAACATTATTACGCAGGAGATTCACCGCACCAGCGACATGGTGAGCCGTTACACCGGCATGGTCATTCAGCCGAACAAGGCCATCGTCGGCGCCAACGCCTTTGCACACGAGGCGGGCATCCACCAGGACGGCATGCTCAAGCACAAGCGCACCTATGAAATCATGGACGCCTCCACCATCGGGCTGAACACCAGCAAGCTGGTGCTGGGCAAACATTCCGGCAAGCACGCGCTGGCGCGCAAGCTGGAGAGCATGGGCTATCGCCTCACGCAGGAGGAGCTGAAGGAGGTCTTCAACCGCTTCAAGGAGCTGGCCGACAAGAAGAAGAACGTCACCGAGGCCGACCTGGAGGCGCTGGTCGGCGACGAGCTGTATCAGCCGGTCGAAGCGTGGGAGTTGGTCGAGGTGCAGGCGCACTGCGGCACCTCGCTGACGCCTACGGCGGTGGTGAAGCTCAAGGACAACAGCACCGGCGAGATCAAATTGGGCGCGGCCACCGGCGCCGGCCCGGTCGACGCCGTCTATAAAGCGATCAACGAAGTAGTAAGGGTGCCCAACAACCTGGTCGAGTTCCTGGTGCAGGCGGTCACCGAAGGCATCGACGCCAACGGCGACGTCACCATCCGCATCGAGGTGCCCGACAGCCGCGGCTACAAGGAGACTGCACAGGGCCGCCAGCGCCGTCGCCTCTTCAGCGGACGCGGGGTGGACACCGACATCATCGTCGCCAGCGCCAAGGCGTACATGCAGGCGCTGAACAAGATGATCGACGCACTCAAGAGCGAAAGCCAGGCTCCCACTGCGCAGGTGAGTGAAGACCTGGTCATCGAGGCCGGTTTGTAAAAAACAGATCGTGCAGGACTCGGATCGGGCGGGTAGACGCAAATGATGAATCTGCGTCAATCCGTCCGATCTGCGTTGTCTGTGTGTTCTTTATTCCTCCAACCTGTCACCTTTGCGGAGCGCGCATGGCGCAGAAGATCATCTTTGACACCGATCCTGGCATCGACGACGCTATGGCGCTGTTTTTTGCATTGGCGTCGCCGGAGATTGAGGTGGTCGGCGTGACGACCGTCTTTGGCAACGTTCACACCGAGCTGGCGACGCGCAACGCCCTGGCTCTGCTGGAGTTCGCCGGTCGCTCGGATCTTCCCGTGGCGCAAGGCGCCGTTAGACCGTTGCATCTCCCTTTCGAGGAACCGGCCACCCTCGTTCACGGCCAAAACGGGTTAGGGGAAGTCGCTCTGCCGGCGCCGAAGACCTCGCCCGATCCTCGTCCGGCGGCGCAGTTCATCGTCGACGCCGTGATGCGCTTTCCCGGCGAAATCATCCTGGCGCCGGTGGGGCCGCTTACGAACATCGCCCTGGCGCTGATGCTGGAGCCGCGCATCGTCGAACGGGTGGCGGGCGTCGTGCTGATGGGCGGCGCCGCCACCGTGAACGGCAACGTCAACCCTGCGGCCGAAGCCAACATCTGGCACGATCCTCACGCCGCCGACCTGGTCTTCACCGCCGGTTGGCCGGTCACCATGCTGGGGCTGGATGTGACAATGGCGGTGCAAATGGATGACGCCTACTTCGCCGGCCTGCGCACTTCCCGGCTGGGCGAGTTCATCCACGCCATCTCGCGCTTTTACCTCGAGTTCCATCGTCAGGTGCATGGGCTCGACGCCTGCCACACGCACGATCCCTCCGTCATCGCCTACCTGATCGATCCGACGCTCTACACCGTGGAATACGGCCCGATTCGCGTCGTCACCGAAGGGATCGCCATGGGACTGACGCTATGGGATCGCTGTGGAAAATGGCTCCGACCCAATGCGTGGACAGGCAGACCCGCCGTCGGCGTCTGCACGCGCGTGGATGCGCCGCGCGTCTTGGCGCTTTTTCACGAACGCATCGTTGGAGAGCGTTTGCCGGCGCAGTAGAAAATTGTCTATCACAGAAACAATCTTTTACCCGTATAAAATCGCATTTCAACCATCCAGAGATCAGGGAAGAACTCTATGACTCGCCATTTCATCATCGACACCGACACCGCTTCGGACGACGCCGTCGCCATCGTCATGGCCTTGCAGTGGCCTGACGTGGAGGTGGACGCCATCACTGTGGTCTACGGCAACATGCCGTTGGAGGTTGCAAGCGCCAACGCTCGCTACAGCGTGGAGGTGTGCGGCAAGGAGACGCCGGTCTATGAAGGCTGCGCCAAACCGCTGCTGCGCTCCGCCGCCTACGCCGACTGGTTCCATGGCCCCTACGGCATGGGCAAGCTGGGACAGTTGCGACCGCAGCGCCCCGCAGCCGGCCAAAACGCGGTCGAAGAGCTGATCCGTCGCTTCCGCGCCGCGCCGGGCGAAATTACGCTCGTCACCCTGGGGCCGTTGACCAACATCGCTGCCGCGCTCACCGTCGAGCCGAGGATGGCGGAGTGGGTTAAAGAGTGCTACATCATGGGCGGCGCCGCCAACTGCGTGGGCAACGTCACGCCAGCCGCCGAATTCAACATCTGGTGCGACCCGGAGGCGGCGCGCATCGTCTTTCACTCTGGCATGAAGTGCCTGATGGTCGGCTGGGAGCACTGCCGCTTCGATGCGGCGCTCTCTGACGAGGAGATGGCTTATATTCGTTCTTTCGACACCGAACGGGCGCACTTTGCGTTGGATTGCAACTCCTTCGCTCTGGACGCCGGGCGCAGAATTCAGGCCGCCGCCGGTCTGATGCTGCCCGACCCGGTGACGATGGCGATTGCGATTGAGCCGGGCGTCTGCACGCGACGCAGCCGACATTACGTCGACGTCGCCTGCGCCGACGAGCTGACCCGCGGCATGACCGTCGTCGATGAGCTACATGTGACCGGCAATGCGCCGAACATCGATGTCTGCTGGGAGATCGACAAGCCTCGCTGGAAGGAAATTTTATACCAAACGCTGCAGTAAGACTTCAACGGTATGATACAATTCTTGTAATCGTCATGGGGGTGAGTGAAGAGAAGGCCATCGTTCAACGGGTAGCCCGAGGCGCCTTGCCTGTGCTGAGGAGAAATAATGAGTCGGTTAGAAACACTGATACAATCTGTTCGTTACGTCACGGTGAAGGATCATCACTTCGTTGTGTTGGACGCCGATGATTGGGAAGCCTTGCTCGAGTGGCTTGAAACTATCGAAGACCTTCAGATCTTTCAGGATGCTCTGACGCAATTGGACGTCGCCGGGGGTGATCCGAACCAGGCAGGCTGGCTGCGCTGGGAAGAAGTGCGGGATCAACTTTCGTGAAGCGGTATGAAATCTATGTCACGCCATCCGCCTGGGCGGAGCTTCAGCAACTGCCCGGCAATGTCAAGCAGCGCCTTCGTAAAGCGATCGATGGATTAACCGAACATCCGACGCCTCCCGCCAGTAAACGACTCACCTATACAAGCAGCAGTAAAGTTCTTCTTTATCGACTACGCATAGACAGATGGCGAGTTGTTTATGCAATTGATGAAGAAGCAGCATGGGTCGGCATCCTGGCGGTGCGGCGTCGCCCTCCTTATGATTACAGCGACCTTGAGGTCTTACTGGAGAACCTTTTGTAAACTGGGGAATCTGAAATCGTTGTGTGAACACCGGTATCGATTATTTTACGTTTTCCGTCATCATTGACGATCTTGTCTTCCACGATGGCCGCACGTTAATGGGGGTGCTCGGCGGCGGAGGGCCGCAGACGGCCTTCGGCATGAAGCTGTGGACGCATGGGGGCGTCGGTCTCTGCGGCGGCGTGGGGCTGGACTTCCCGCCGGAGGCGCAGGCCTGGCTCGACGCCATGGGGATCGACACGCGCGGCCTGCGCCGCGATCCGGTGCATCGCTCCCTGCGCGCCTGGCAGATCATCGAGGAGGACGGACGGCGCACGCAGGTCTGGCGCACCCAGGGCGAGGCCATTCCCACGCATCTGGCGCTGCGCCCTGACCAGGTGCCGGACGTTTACTGGTCGGCGCGCGGCTTTCACTTCGGCGTGCATCCCGAAGCGCCCAATTTGCGCATCATGCAGGCGCTGCGCGAACGCGGGATCGTCGTCAGCATTGAGCCATTTCGGGATGCTTCACGCCCATTGAGCGACGCCGAGCTGAGCGCGCTGGTCGGCGCCTGCGACATTTTCTCCCCTAATCTGGTCGAAGCCGAGTCGCTGGTGGGAAGCGGCGACCCGATGACGCTGATTCGACGCTTGACAGACGCCGGCGCGGCCATCGTAGCGCTGCGCATGGGCGCCGAAGGCTCCATCGTGCATCGGGCGGCGACCGGCGAGACGTGGTGCATTCCGGCGGCGCGCACGCCGGTGGTGGACCCGGTCGGCGCCGGCAACGCCTACTGCGGCGCGCTGCTCGTCGGTTGGCTGGAAACCGGCGACCTGCGGCTGGCGGGCCTGTATGCGGCGGTTGCGGCGAGCTTCCTGGTGGAGCAATACGGCCTGCCGGCCCCGCGTCCCGACCTCCGTCAGGAGGCGGAGCAACGGTTGGTCAGCCTTTTAGATTCTCACTCAATTTCAAACACGCCTTCCATGCCGCCGGCCAGCACCCTCCCTTGACGCGTCCTCAAGAAGGTGAGCGCCGGCGGTGAAGCGAGCGGCGTCCAGCGGGCGCCATCCTCCGAACGCCAGATGCGTTCGACGTCGCTGAGCAGCCAACCGTTCGGCAGCGCCAACAGGGCGTTGACGACTTCGGGCGCGTCAGGAACAGGTCGGAAGGTGTAGCCGCCGTCATCCGAGCGCCACAGGCCGGCGCCTTCCGTCCCCGCCAGCACCGGGCCGCCGCAATGAAACGCAGGCGACGCGGCGATCGAGAGCACCGGCGCAGGCAAAGAGGCGATCTGCTTCCAGCCGCGCCCAGCGTTGGGCGACCGATAGAGTCCGCTCCCGGCGCCGGCGAAGACGACCTCCAGCGGAGGCCAGTCGCCGTCCGGCTGCGGCGGCGCCCACGCCAGCGTCAGCACGTCGAAGTCAAACAGGCCGAAGTTGCAGACGAAGAAGTCGCGGCCCCGATTGGCGCTGCGCAGCACGCCTCCACCTGAAGAGCCTGCCAGGATCACGCCGGTGTGCTCGTAGTTGGGATGAGGCGCCAGACAGACGACCGGGGCCGTTACGTTGTCCACCCAGCTCGCGCGCCAGCCGCCCTCGTCCGTCGTGTAGGCGACGCCGTGCGTTGCGCCTCCGACCAGTAACCGTTCGCCGTCATGAAAGCAACAGGAGGGATGGTGATCGGGCTGGGGCGTGGCGAGCAGTTGTCCATCTTTGTACAGAAACAGACCTTCTGGGCCAAGCGCCCAAATTTCATCGTGATTTTCGGTGAGCGAAAGAATTACAGGCATAGCTACGGCGTAAAACTCTGCTGAGGTTTGCGGTGATAAACGATGGCGTCGGTGCTCAACGCCATGGATGCGCCGCTGACTGCAGCCTGCAAGACCGCCGTCACGACGTCCGTAGCGTCGAGCAGACCGGCGCGCTGCGCATCTACGATGGCTCCTCGGAGCACGTCATAGGTCATCGGCGGCCCCTGCTCCGCCACCCGTTCCAGGATGAGCGCAGGGGAAGAGACGCCTGCGTTGCACAGCAGCTGTCGTTGCGGAGCGCTGAGCGCATGGGCTACGATGCGCATGCCGGATGCACATTCGGCGTCGCTCTCCTGTGCAGCTGCTTGCAACACTGTGCTGCGACAATGCAACAGCGCCGCGCCGCCGCCCGCCACCACGCCCCCGCGCTGGACGGCGGAGAGCACCTTCCAGGCGCGCTCCGCCTTGGCGCGGCGCATCTCGCGCTCCGGCTGATGATAGGCGCCGATCTTCAACACGCCGACGCCGCCGCTCAGCGCAGCCAGCCGGCGCACCAAGACCGGTCGCTCTTCCTCATCGTAGGGCAACAGGGCCAGACGACGGCTGAGCTCGGCGATTTGCTCTTGGATGAACGTTCGCCGCGCGCCTTCCATCGTGACCACAAGGTTTTTGTCAGAGAACTCGACGCGCTGCGCGCGTCCCAAATCTTCCGGACGCGCGTCTCTGGCTGTGCGCTCGCCGAGTTCGCCCAAAATCGCAGCGCCGGTCATGGCGGCGAGGTCCTGCAGGGCAAAACGGCGCTCATCGCCGACCGCCCTCAGTTTGACCGCCAGGATCATCGCCTTGCGCTTTTCGGCGGGCTGCATCTGATTGGCGACGAGCACGTTCAACGCCGGGCCGGAGACGTCTGGCGCAACAATCAGGAGCGCTTTGCGCCCTGCGCGAATCGTCGCTTCAAGCAAAGCGACCGCCTGCGCCGCTTCGTTCAGAGGCTTGTCGAGGAGCGCAACCGCTGGCGCAACCAGCACGCTGCGTCGACGCTCCATTTCGGTGTAGAAATACATGCTGACGATCTCGGCGCCGTAGTGCGCACCGCCCAGATATTGCCGCTCCAGATAGGGAGCGACATAGGATTCGATCTGGATGTGACCGTCCGCGCCGAGCAGGTAGCTCATCTCGCCGAGCACCGCCGCCAGATCATCATCTTGAACGACCGTGCGCGCGACCACGGCCAGGTTGCGTTCGCCGTCGACCTGTACGCTTTGGCGGCGCAGCGCCTCGACCGCCACGGCTGCGCCCCGCCGCATCCCCTCGGTCAGGCGCATGGCGTTGAAACCGGCGGAGATCTGGCGGACGCCTTCATCGACCAGCGCCCGCATCAACACCAGGGCGGTTGCGCCGCCGTCGCCCACCTGCTGCTCGAGCCTCCAGATCACGTGCCGCGCCAACATCGCGCCGACGTCGAGGTCGGGCCGGCCCAGGCTGATGATGCGACGCAGAGCCGTAGCGGCGTCGTCGAGCGCTTCCACGATGCGCCGCGTGCCTTCGTAATTAAGCACCGGCCCGCGACTGGGGCCAAGCGTCGCCGCCACCATGTCGGCCAACATGGCGATGCCTGCATGAAACTGGCTGCGCGCTTCGGGTTGGAAAGCGATCCCCGGACGCAGAACAGGCGCCGATGGCGCAGAAGGACGATTGGGTTGTGGCATAGACGAACCTTTTCGAGCGACCTTCAATTTTCAGTCTTGCTGGCAAATGATCGAACGAGGGCGAACTTCAGCCCTGGAAATGCTACCCCAGGCGCGATGATTCGTCAAAACAGGGGAGAGGGTCAGGAGCGGTTGGCGTAGGCGCGTTGCAAGGCGGCGAGCAACATCTCTCGCTGCACAGGCTTGCTGACGTAGTCATCCATGCTGTGTTCGAGGTACAGGTTGCGCTGAGTCTCGAAGACGTTCGCCGTCATCGCCACGATCCAGGGTTGCTGCGCCGCAGGCAAGATGGCGCGGATGAGCTGCGTCGCTTCGACGCCGTCCATCTCCGGCATCTGAACGTCCATCAGAATCACGTCGTAGGGTTGACGGCGCACCGCCTCCACGGCCTGCACGCCGTCGCTGACGACGTCGGCGCGATAGCCGAGACGTCCAAGCATGGTTTGAATGACCTTTTGGTTGACCAGGTTGTCTTCCGCAACCAGGATGCGCAAAGGGCACCGCTGCGCCATCTGCGCGTCCCACTCGGTGGGGGCGCTGCTCTTTTCTGGCGTAGTTCCTTCTTGCCACAACGCCAAGAGCGCCTTGCGGAGATGAGCAGGTTTGATCGGCTTGGCGAGGCGTCCATCGACGCCTGCGGCGCGCAAGTCTTCTTTTTCCACATCGATCGACGTGAGCAAGAGAATGGCAGGGCGATTGGAACCCCAGCGCCGATGGATTGCTTTCGCTGCGGTCACGCCATCCATTCCGGGCATTTGCATGTCGAGCAGAATTACGTCGAACCGTTCGCCCTGCTCCATGACTTGAAGCGCGCTTGCCGCAGAGTCGGCCACGGCGCATGTCATTTTCCATTCGGTCGCATATCGTCTCAAAATGTCCTGATTGGTTCGATTGTCATCTACGATGAGCACGCGTTTGCCCGCCAGCACGCTTTCTGCGACGCCGGCGTCTTGTCGCGTCACTTCCGGCGCAGCCTGTAGCGCCACCTGAACATGAAAGATCGAGCCTTTGCCTGGAACGCCTTCACTTTCCACCCAAATGGAGCCGCCCATGAGCTCCACGATTTTGCGCGAGATGGCGAGTCCCAAGCCTGCACCGCCATGCCGCCGCGTGGAGGAGGCGTCCACCTGACTGAAGGGCTGGAAGAGCAACGGCTGACGCTCTTTCGGGATGCCGATGCCTGTGTCCTGCACTTCAAAATGAAGGGAATAACGCGAAGGAGCGCCGCCTTCGCCTCCCGGCTCGCGGCGGCCGGTGACCCGCAGATTGACTTCGCCTGCGTCGGTGAATTTGACGGCGTTGCTCAACAGGTTGACCAGCACCTGGCGGAGACGGGTGACGTCTCCGAGCACCTGCTCTGGGATGTCGCCGTAGACGGCGTAGGTGAGCTCCAGCTTTTTGCGCAGCGCCTGCACCGCCACCAGGTCGAGGGCTGACTCGACGCACGACAGGAGCGCAAAGGGTTGCATCTCCAGCTCAAGCCGCGCCGATTCAATTTTGGAGAAGTCCAGAATGTCGTTGACGAGGGCAAGAAGATTCTCGCTCGAAAGGCGCACCGTTTCGACGAAGTCGCGCTGCTCTTCGTTCAGGGGCGTGCCGAGCAAGAGGCTGGTCATGCCGACGATGGCGTTGAGCGGGGTGCGAATTTCATGGCTCATGTTGGCCAGAAATTCGCTCTTGGCGCGCGTGGCGGCCTCCGCCGCCTCTTTGGCCGCCCGCAACGTTTGCTCGGCCACTTTTCGGTCGGTGACGTCGTGGAGCAGCAGCAGCGCCCCCAGTCGCTGTCCGGGGAGCGCCTCTAAAGAGGAAGTGCGCACTTCCAGCGTTGCGCCGCTTGACGTCGCCACCTCGAACACCGCCGCCTGTTCCGAGAGCTGGCCGGCGATGACGGCGCCTGTTGGGCTGACCTCATGAAGTTTTTTCCCAATCGCTGCAGCCGTCGTTTCCACCTGCAAAATGGCTGCGCCGGCAGGATTGAGGTCTATTATCCGCCGGTCAGCGTCGACGACGACCATGCCCTCGTTCATGTATTCGACCAGTTGTGTGCGCGCAAGCGGCACGATGTGCAGCAGCCCCAGCTTGAGGATCGCCCAGGCGAGCAGCGCGCCGACCAGCGCAAACGCAATCGACGTGAGGTCTAGCCAGGGCCAGGGCGTGAGATCAAAAAGATAGACGAAATTGGCGATCCATGGAATGAAGACCGCCGCCAGGATGACGATGGATTGCAGACGATAGGGATGGTGATGGGCGTTCGCCAGCGTATGGCGCACGAGCAGCGCGGCGCCGATCAGCACCAGGGCGTACAGATAGGCGGCATAGAGCCAGAAGAGCGGCCCGTGCGTGTACTCGTCCTCCAGCCCATAAGGCGCCTGAACGAGCTGTGCGTCCGTCCAGAAGAGATGATGCCAGTCGTTGGTGAATGCGGTTGCAATCGCCAGCAACGAAGGCAGCCAGAGCAGATGGCGCCAGCGGCTGGTGAAAAGTCGATCGGCGCCGATGTACCGGAGAACGAACAGGAAGAACCAAACCGGCGTGGTCTGGATGCCGATATGGCTGACCTGGTTGATGAGAATTTTCTGCTGGAGGTCGGTGACCGCCAGCGCCAGTCCGTCGCAAAAAATCCACAGTGCGGCGCTGAGCATTAAAAAAGTCAGCTCGCGCGCGCCGGGGCTGTTGCGCTTTCGCCAGGTTTGTCTTGCGACAAAGAGCGCCCCAATCAGAGCAGCGATGTAAAGGAATAGAATCCAATGAAATTGCAAACGATGTCGCCTTTGAGAACAAGAATTTCGATTTCAGGCTCCGAAGTTTTCAATCCTCATAGAAGATATACAAACTTTATTCGTTCGTTGCACGCGCAAAAAGGCGTAAAATGAACGCTTACTTTTCAAGACAGGCGCTCTGAGTGGATCGGCATGTCGCGCCGGAGGCGGTGACCCCCGTTAGGTTCGGCCTCTGGCCGGACGCCCCTGCAGTGTATAAAGTCATGACAGGGCGAGTAGGCGCAGCTACGCACTGCGCCTACAGATTCCCAGATTTTCGTGAAATCTCATCAAGCTGCCTGGCAGATAGTCGCTCACTCTGGCGATCAATCTTTTCGTTCGATCACGCGCTCGATGATCTTGCCTGTGCTCTGGTCGCACAAAATCTGTTTGACTTGGTTGCCGTGCATCAGCTCTTCTTTGACGAGCGCCAGGCCATCGCGGATTTCATGGTGCACCGTGATCGGTTTGGCCGGCTCCTCCGCCCGCCATTCAAAGAGTTCGACCGGCTCCCATTGTTTAGATGCGGCGGATTTGTAGCACGCATCGAGAATGGCGTTGATGACATAGCCGTCGTAGAAGGTTTCCATCGGCTGCCGCCCACTGTCCAGCGCGTCGAACATGTCGGCGAACATGTTGACGTAGCCCAGCTCGTGCACTTCGTCGCCGACGGGGAAGAGCCAGCCGCTTTCCGTCTCCGCCTTTTCCGCCGTGTAGCCGCCCTTGGCCGCCGTAAACATCTCGAAGCCGGTGCGCAAAAAGTGGTTGAGCCAGATCGTGCCCTGCGTGCCGGAGACCTCGTCGCGCAGATCCATGCCGCCCCGGAAGGTCCAGCTCACCTCGAACTGGCCGACGGCGCCGTTTTCGAAGCGAATGAGGGCAATGGCGTTGTCATCGGCCGGGATGGGATGGACAAGCGTGTCCGCCCAACACATCACCTCCACCGGTCGGTTGTTCTTGCCGACGAAGTTGCGGATGATCTCGGCGCAGTGACAACCGAGATCGACGATGGCGCCGCCGCCCGCCAGCTCCTTGTCCCAGAACCAGGCGCTGTGCGGGCCGGAGTGCGTCTCGCGCGAGCGCACCCAGAGCACGTCGCCGATCGCTCCTGCGCGCACCGAGGCCAGCGCCTTCAACGTTTTGGGCGTGTAGACCAGGTCCTCCAGATAACCGGCGAAGACCCCCGCCCGCTCCACGATCTCCAGAATCTGCCGCGCCTCTTGTGCATTGCGCGCCAGTGGCTTGGTGAGCAGCACCGCCTTGCCTGCCTTGGCCGCCAAATCCACCGCTTCGACGTGCTGATAGTTGGGCAGGCCGATCACAACGACGTCGGTCTCCGGGTCGTTGATGGCCGCCGCCAAGTCATTGGTGGCTTTGGGGATTCCCCATTCTTTGGCGAACGCTTCGGCGCGGCTCTGGCTGCGCGAATAGATGACCTCCACGCGATCCCGGCTGCGCGCGCCGTGCAGCGTCATCGTGTAAAACATGCCGATCAATCCGGCGCCCAGCATGGTTACCTTGTGTGCTTTCGACATACAATGATCCTCTCCTTCGGGTGAATTGAATCTGGGGATTGCATTGCTGCAGAAGCAGTATACTCAAAAGATTAACAATCTCATAACCTTCCGAGCGTCCGCCCTCTCAATGTCTTTAACATGCCGGGGGTACTGTGAAGAACGGAGGCGCCATGCTGTGGCGGCATGGTGAACCACCAAGACACAAAGACACAAAGGACACTCAAGGACTATGAAGAATGGAGGCGCCATGCCGTGGCGGCGCCGTAGGGATGAAATCTCGCCGATCGCCCGAGCGCTCTGTTTTTGGGGGCCTTGCGCTGACTCTATTTTCATATCGAGATGTATTGCGCACCGTCTCGCCTGCAAGTGATCGCCCATCGCGGTTTTTCCGGCCTGTACCCGGAAAATACGCTAATCGCCATCGACGCCGCCATCCGCCTCGGCGTGGACATGGTGGAGGTGGATGTGCGCCTCAGCCGAGATGGCGTCCCCGTCCTTCTGCACGACGCCTCGTTGGAATCGACGACGAACGGCAAAGGCAAAGTCTATGAGCAGGATGCAAATGCGCTGGGCAAGCTCGACGCCGGAGGATGGAAATCTCCGGAGTTTCAGGGGGAGCGCATTCCGACGCTGGCCGAGGCGTTGCGCCTGGCCCGCCACCGCGTTGCACTGAACCTCGACCTGAAGACTGCGGACGCGATCGTCCCGACGATTGCGCTGGTGCGCCAACTCGACATGCTCGATCAGGTGGTGCTCAGCGGGCTGCGCCCCTGTCATGTGCGGTGGGTGCGCCGCCTCGAGCCGCGCATCCACGTGCTGCTCAACGGCCATGGCGTCTTTGAGTCGCTGATGCGGGTGATGTCGGCGCGCTGCGCCTTTGCCCTTACGCTTTGGCAGGCGCGACGTTCGGCTGCGCTGGGGTTAAATGTGAGCCATCGCTATGTGGCTCGGCCGTTGATCGACCGGGCGCATGCCCACAACCTTCGGGTGTGGACCTGGACGATCGACGATCCGGTGCGCGCGGCGGCGTTGGCGCAGTTAGGCGTGGCCGCCATCACCAGCAACTGGCCGGATCGCATTCTGCCGCTTGCACGCCACAAGGAGTTTTCCTCAACCTGTGAAGCGGCTTTTCAGAGGTGACAGCGCGCAACGAAGTCGTCGATCAGGCGGCGGGCGATGCTGATTTTGGGCGGGAGCAGCGGCAGCGCGTCGGGTGCAAACCATTGCGCGTCAGCGATCTCGCCGGCGCCCACCACAATTTCACCGCCGGCGTGCTCCGCCGTGAAGCCGATCATCAGTGAATTGGGGAAAGGCCAGGGCTGGCTGCCAAAGTAGCGGATGTTGTCCACCTGCACGCCGGTCTCCTCCTCCACTTCGCGCCGCACGCAATCCTCCAGCGTCTCGCCTGCTTCGACAAAGCCTGCAATGACGCTGTAACGGCCGGGTGGAAAACGATGGTTGCGCGCCAGGAGGATGCGAGGGCCATCGTCAAACCGCCGCGTGACGGCGACGATGATCGCCGGCGAGATGCGCGGGTAGCTGGTCAGTCTGCAGCGAGGGCAACGGCGGGCGCGCTCCTCTGTCAGCAGCTCGGTCTGCGCGCCGCAACGTCCACAAAACTGATGATCGCGATCCCAGTGTGCGATCTGCTTGGCGCGGCCCGCCAGCCCGATCTCGAACTCGTCCATCTGCTCGAAGAGGGCGCGCAGGTCATAGGCGGCGAATCCGTTCGGCAGCGTCGCCTCATCCGCAACGCAGCCGGAGAAACAGAGCAGCGGACGTTCGCCCTCCAGCATCCCCAGGTACTCTGTGCAGACGGCGGCCAGTCCTAACTCCTGCGGAGTCTCCGCAACCGGAATGGAGGGCGCGCCGTTGTGCTCATCTACGATCAGGCGGTCGCCCTGATACAGGTACCAGCGCGCCAGGCCGTTGGCGGCAGGCGCTCTGACGCCGGGGATAAATCGCATGGTCGGCGTGTGTTCTAAGATCGGCATTTTCAGTCCATTTCATGCAAAGCGTCGCGCCAGCTCGGCCTCGACGTCCTCCCAACGCAGGCCGCGCATATTCAAAAAGACGAGCGTGTGATAGACGAAGTCCGCCAGCTCGTAGACCACGCGCTCGTTGCTTTCATCTTTGGCGGCGACGATCACCTCGATCACCTCTTCCCCCATTTTCTTCAAGACTTCGTTTTCGCCTTTGGCGAAGAGAGCGGCGGTGTAGGACCCGGCGCGCGGATTTTCTCTACGATCCTGAATTGTGGCGGCGAGCGTCGCAAGCGTTGACATGAGACTCCTTTTCCATTTCCGGTTTTGCGAAGGTTGTAACAATTGACCCACCTTCGGAAAGAGCGGTCTACAATCGTTCACAAAATCATTTCGGCGATCATCGTAGCTGCGGCTCGCAGCCGCAGGGTCTGGCATACAACCCTGTGTCTCTGTCCGAGCGCCTTTTGCGACCCTGGCTGCGGTGCGCAGCCGCAGGCTCTGGTATAACTCTGTCCCGCCGGAAGCGATGACCCGATGTGCGCTTTTCACGTCGTCCACTGCAGCTCATAGCTGCATGCGCTCGGCAGGCCACAAGGTCTGGAATGGGTCAGGGAAGCGCAGCTGCGAGCTGCGCCTACGAATTTCCTGGAATCGTTTGTTAAAAATCGTCAAGCTTTCTGGATGGTTGCCTTCCGCCAAAAACCTACCCCAACTCCGCCGCCCACGCTTGCGTTCAGACGATTTTGCGAAAAAAGCAGGAGACGGCGCCTGTGTGACAGGCGGGGCCCGCCGGTTCGACTTGAATCAGCAGCGCATCGCCGTCGCAGTCGAGGTGGACGCCGACGACTTTCTGGATGTTGCCGCTGGTGGCGCCTTTATGCCATAGCTGCTGGCGGCTACGGCTCCAGAAGACCGTTTCGCCGATCTTCAGGGTCAGCGCCAGGCTTTCGGCGTTCATCCACGCCATCATCAACACCTGGCCGGTGTGCGCATCCTGCACGATCGCCGGAATCAACCCGGCTTCGTTGTAACGAATCTCTTGTAAGAGCTCTGGATTGGTCATAGATGAGCCGTGCGGTGGGGAAGGTGCGCCGAAGTCGTTTCGTCGATCTGGAGCGGAAAGCGCACCGGCGTCCCCGCCGCGCGCAGCTGTTCTTTGATCTCCAGGATGCTGATCTCGCGAAAATGGAAGAGGCTGGCGGCCAATGCGGCGGCGGCGCCTCCTTCGGTGAGCGCCTGCACAAAGTGCTCTGGCCGGCCGGCGCCTCCGCTGGCGATCACCGGGATGGAGACGGCGTCGCTGATGGCGCGCGTCAGCGGGATGTCGTAGCCTTCCTTGGTGCCGTCGCCGTCCATCGAGGTCAGCAGAATCTCGCCGGCGCCGCGTCGCTCCACTTCGCGCGCCCATTCCACTGCGTCGATGCCGGTGTTGATGCGCCCGCCGTTGACGAAGACGTCCCAGCCGGGTCCGCGTTCGGCGAGCTCCTGGCCGCGCCGTCGCCGTGCGTCGATGGCCACGACGATGCACTGGCTGCCAAAGCGCGTTGCGGCTTCGGTGATGAGCGTCGGGTTGCGCACCGCCGCGCTGTTGACGCTCACCTTGTCGGCGCCCGCCAGCAGAATGGCGCGCATGTCCTCCACCGTGCGGATGCCGCCGCCCACGGTGAAGGGGATGAAGACGCTGTCCGCCACGCGGCGCACCATGTCGATCACGATGGCGCGCGCTTCATGCGTCGCCGTAATGTCGAGAAAGACCAGCTCGTCGGCGCCCTCGCGGTCATAGACCTGCGCCTGCGCCACCGGATCGCCGGCGTCGATCAGGTCGACGAAGTTTACGCCCTTGACGACGCGGCCATCTTTCACATCCAGACAGGGAATGATGCGTTTCGCCAACATATCGAATATTATACGCGCAGTTGGCTGAGGAATTCCAATGCGGCGTCCAGCGCGGGCAACTGTTCGGGGGAGGTCTCGGTCAGCAGCTCCCACGCCTCTTGCGCCGACACCCAGCGCGCCTCGCAATGATTTTCGTGGCCGAGCCGAATTTCCCCCGGCCCGATCTCCGCCAGGTAGTAGACGATGGTGCGTTCGACCTCAAAGCCGCGGATCACCGAGGTGTAGTGAAGCTCGGTGCGGCAGGCGTCGTAGACTTTGCGCACCGGCAGGCCCGCCTCTTCGGAAAATTCGCGACGGGCGCAGGTGATGTCGCCCTCGTTGCGGTGACGTCCCCCGCGTGGGAACTGCCACTGCTCGAAGAAGAGATTGTAGAGCAGGAGAAACTGGGGTTCGCCGTTCTCCCAGCGAAACGGAATCAGCCCGGCGCTGCGTCGCACGAGCGGTTGATGGCCGATTCGGATCGCCTCGGCCAGGTCAAGCGCGCCGGTGTAGAGCGCCTGCCCCACGATGACGCCCTCGATGTTGTAAAATTCGTGCGCCTTCAGCGTTTCGATGTCGGCGAGGCCGGCGACGCCGCCGCTGGCGATCACTTTGAGGCCGGTGACGTCGCCCAGGCGCGAGGTCATTTCGATATTGACGCCGGAGAGCATCCCGTCGCGGCTGATGTCGGTGTAGACGACGCGCTTCACGCCCATCGCCTGCATTCGATGCCCCAGCTCAATGGCGTCTACGTTGCTGGTCGTCTGCCAGCCGTGCGTGGCCACCTTGCCGTCGCGCGCGTCGATGCCGATGACGATGCGTTCAGGCCCCCAGCGCAACAGGGCCTCTGCGATCAGCCCTGGGTTGTCGATCGCCGCCGTGCCGAGCACCACGCGGTCGGCGCCCAACTCCAGGGCCAGCTGGATGTCCTCCAGCGTGCGCAGGCCGCCGCCAAACTGAATTGGAATCTCGACCGCCTGGCGGATTTCGCGCAGACGACGCAGGTTGATGGGGAGATTTTGTTCCAGTTCTTCGGTGGGCGTGACGGGCTTGTTTTGACCCGGATGTTGAATCAGGATGTGAGGAGGGCGATGCAATGCATTCAGGTGCGCCTGGGTGGCGCCGAGCGCGCCGTCGAGATTGACGACGTGCAGCCACTCCGCCCCTTGGGCTGCCCAGTGCCGCGCCATCGCAGCCGGATCGTCGCCGAACACAGTTTCCGCCGAAGGGTCTCCCTGGCGCAGGCGCACGCACCGACCCTGACGCAGATCGATTGCCGGATAGATGATCATCTACAAAACCTTGCTAAGCCGTTTTGATGCATCAAGTTAACCATTTTAGTTAACAGCACTTTACCACAAGTCTGTCTGGTGCAACGTAACTTACCATCCCCAAAAATTCGATTCCGGCGGGGCTGCACCGGCGTTGCACGAAGGATCGGTCGTGGTTGGCAATTCGGTGTGCACCCCATGTAGAATGGGTGTGCGCTGACGGTCCACGACGGACGCCAAAACCAACAACGGACAAGAAAACGTATCAGTGGTGGAGCCACGTATGCAATTCTCTCGCTTTGGAGAAAAATTCACCGGCCCGAGCGGCGTCTTAACCTTGATGGATGATCTCGGTTCTGCGCTGGCGGCGGGCGCAGGCAAGATGTTGATGCTGGGCGGCGGCAATCCGGCCAAAATTCCGACGATGGAAGCCCACTTCCGTCAGCGTATGCTTGAGATGCTGGAGGACGAAGAGAGCTTTGCGCGGATGGTGGGCGATTACAGCGCGCCGGAGGGCCATCGCGCCTTTATCGCTGCGCTTGCCGAGCTGTTGCGTCGCACCTACGGCTGGGAAATCGGCCCGGAGCACATCGCGCTTACGAACGGGAGTCAGACTTCGTTTTTCTATCTGTTCAATCTCTTCGCAGGAGAGTTCTGCGACGGGAGCCACAAACGCATCCTGCTGCCGCTGGCGCCCGAGTACATCGGATACGCCGACGCAGGGCTGACCGACGACCACTTTCTTGCCTATCGTCCGGAGATTTCGTTTTTAGAGGATCGCCTCTTCAAGTATCGCGTCGACTTCGATGCGCTGCGCGTCGGCCCTGAAATCGGGGCCATCTGCGTCTCGCGACCGACCAATCCCACCGGCAACGTGCTCACCGACGAAGAGATCGACCGTCTCAGCCGCCTGGCGAAGGCGCACGACATCCCGCTCATCATCGACAACGCCTACGGCGCGCCTTTCCCTCACATCCTCTACACCGACGTGCGTCCGGTCTGGGAGGAGCATCTGATCCTGTGCATGAGCCTCTCTAAGCTGGGCATGCCCGGCCCTCGCACCGGCATTGTGATCGCCCATCCGCGCGTGGTGCAGGCCATTGCTGCGCTCAACGCCATCATCAGCCTGGCGCCGGGCAGCGTCGGCGCAGCATTGGCGCTCGACATGGTGCGGAGCGGCGAAGTCCTTCGACTCAGCCAAGAGGTGATCCGCCCCTTCTACCAGGCCAAGGCGGAGCAGGCCGTCGCCTGGGTGCGCGAGGCGATGGGAGACGCGCCGTGTTATATTCACAAACCCGAAGGCGCCTTTTTCCTCTGGCTCTGGTTCAAAGACCTGCCGATCTCCAGCCAGACGCTCTACGAGCGCCTCAAAGCCCGCAACGTGATCGTGTTGTCCGGCCATCACTTTTTCCCAGGCTTGAAAGAGGAGTGGCCTCACAAGCACGAATGTCTGCGCGTGAGCTACGCCCAGGACGACGCCACCGTGCACGCCGGCATCCAGATCATCGCCGAAGAGGTCCGGCGCGCCTACGGCTTGCCTGAGCGGTGACGCCCCACGCAACGCGCTCCATTCAACGTTCTCCCTTGAATCGATGCCAATAAACGCGATCCGAAGCGGTCTCCTGGCTTGGAGGCGAGATCGAGGCAGTGCTAGAATGTCTCCAGGAGAGGCGATCGAGAGAGGGGCGATTCGAGACGAGGGAGACCTTTATGACGATCACAACTCAGGCGACATGGACAGAACGCGCCCACAATGGCGCGTACTCAATTGAAGAGAAGCTGGCCCGGCTGGACGTGGAGACCCTGACCTTCGACGACGTGTTGTTGATCCCCGGCTACACCGAGGTGTTGCCCAGCGAAGTCGATCTGCGCGTCGAGCTGCACCCGCGACTTCAGCTCAACATCCCGGTGCTCAGCGCCGCCATGGACACCGTCACCGAAAGCGAGCTGGCGATCGCGCTGGCGAGGCAGGGCGGGCTGGGCGTTATTCATCGCAATTTGAGCATTGAAGAGCAGGCCGCCGAAGTGGACAAAGTGAAGCGCAGCGAGAGCGGAATGATCGTTGACCCGATCACGCTGCCGCCGGACGCCACGCTGGCCGAAGCCGAGCAGCTGATGGCCCGCTACAAGATCAGTGGCGTGCCCATCACCGATGCGTCGGGCAAGCTGGTCGGCATTCTCACCAACCGCGACGTGCGCTTCGCCACCGATTTCACGCGGCCCATTCGGGAATACATGGTCTCCGAAAATCTGGTGACGGCGCCGTTGGGGACGACGCTGGCCGAAGCGCAGGAAATTTTGCATCGCTATCGCATCGAGAAGCTTCCTTTGGTGGATGAGGAAGGCCACCTGCGCGGGCTGATCACTTACAAGGACATCCTTAAGAAGCAGGATTACCCGAACTCTGCAAAGGATGACCGGGGGCGGCTGCTCGTGGCTGCGGCCATCGGCGTCGGTGAACAGGGCCTGCGCCGCGCCGAGGCGGTGATCGAGGCAGGCGCCGACGCCGTGGCGATCGACACGGCGCACGGCCACAGCAAAGGCGTCATCGAGACGATCCGGGTGCTGCGCCGTCGCTTCGGCGACGTCCCGATCATTGCGGGCAACGTGGTGACGCGCGAGGGCGTGCGCGACCTGGTCGAAGCGGGCGCCTCGGTGGTCAAGGTGGGCGTGGGCGCCGGTTCGATCTGCACCACGCGCGTCGTGGCCGGCGCGGGCATGCCGCAGCTCACGGCCATCCTGATCTGCGCCGAAGCAGGCCGCGAATTCGGCGCACCCATCGTGGCGGACGGCGGCATCCGCTACAGCGGTGACATCACCAAAGCGTTGGCGGCCGGCGCGTCGGCGGTGATGCTCGGCAGCCTGCTGGCCGGGCTGCACGAATCCCCCGGCGAGATCGTGATTCGCGAAGGGCGTTCGTTCAAGGAGTATCGCGGCATGGGCAGCCTGAGCGCCATGAAGGGCCGCGCCGGCGACCGCTATCAGACGGCGCAGGGCGAATCGGCCAGCCCGGACATCAGTGGCAAACTGGTGCCCGAAGGCATCGAGGGGCAGGTCCCCTACAAGGGCATGCTGAAGGATTTCATCTTCCAGCTCATGGGCGGCCTGCGCAGCGGCATGGGCTATGTGGGCGCCGAGAGCATTCCGGACCTGTGGGCGAAGGCGCGCTTTCAGCGCATCAGCCGCGCCAGCATCCTGGAAAGCCACCCGCACAGCATCATCATCACCAAAGAGGCGCCCAACTACCAACTTGCGACCGGACGCGGCTAGTCCGGGCCATCCAGACAGGAGATCGACTTGTCAGGCGAAAATCACCGTCGATTTGAGGGCAAAGTTGCACTGATCACCGGCGGGGGCACCGGCATCGGCGCTGCCATTGCGCGTCAGTTCGCCGTGGAGGGGGCGGGCGTGGCGCTGGTGGGACGCCGGGGCCATATCGTTCAGCGCCACGCCGACGCCTTGCGCGCCAACGGATACGATGCCCTGCCGATCCGCGGCGACGTCGCCGGTGAAGCGCCCAACATCGTGCGGCAGGTGGTGCAACATTTTGGCCGCCTAGACATTCTCGTCAACAACGCCGCCGTTTCGGCCGGCGTCGATCTGGACGAGATGACGCCGGAGCTCTGGCGTCAGGTGCTTGCCGTCAATCTGGACGCCGCCTTCGTGTTGGTGCGCGCGGCGCTGCCTCATCTGGTCGCTGCGCGCGGCTGCGTGCTGCACATCAGCAGCATCGGCGTCGTCGTCGGCGAGTTTGACGACATCGCCTACGTCACCAGCAAGGCTGCGCTGGAGGCCTTCAGTCGCCGGCTCGCCCTGGAGCTGGCGCCGCAGGGCATTCGTTCCAACGTCATCCGTCCGGGGTTGATTCACACCGAAGCGTTTGACACCATGCCGGCGGAGTTTTTCGAGGCGCAACTGCCGTTGATCCCGTTGGGGCGCGTCGGGCGGCCCGAGGACGTCGCCCGCGCGGCGGCGTTCCTCTGCTCTGAGGATGCGTCGTTCATCACGGGGACGGTGTTGACCGTGGACGGCGGAGAATCGGCGAAGTAGTCAGGAGAAGAGGAGAGGAGAAACGAGTCATGACCGTCACCGCAGTGGTGGGCGCCCAGTGGGGCGACGAGGGAAAAGGCCGCGTGATCGACTACCTGGCGCAGGAGGCGGACGTCGTCATCCGCTTCCAGGGCGGCGACAACGCAGGACACACGGTGATCAACGAGTACGGCAAACACGCCCTGCACCTCATCCCCAGCGGCATCTTCAACCCGCGCACGCAGAACATCATCGGCTCCGGCTGTGTCGTCAACCCGCAGTCGCTGCTGCATGAAATGGACGACCTGCGCTCGGCGGGCGTCGACCTGGGCAACCTCTGGATCAGCACCCGCGCCCAGATGTTGATGCCCTATCACCGCCAGCTCGACGTGCTCGAAGAGGCGGCGCGCGGCAAGGACACCATCGGCACGACCAAGCGCGGCATCGGGCCCGCCTACGCCGACAAAGCGGCGCGCTCCGGCCTGCGCATGGGCGATCTCCTGCAGCCAGAATGGCTTCAGATGCGCCTCGACAACGCCTTGCGCACCGTCAACCGCAAGCTTGAGATTCTCGGCGGCGAACCGGTCGACGGCGAGGCGCTCTATGCGCTGTGCATGGAGTACCGGGAGAAACTCGGCGACCGCATCATCGACACCGTGCCCATGACCCGCCGCGCCTTGCAACAGAACAAGCACATTCTGCTGGAGGGCCAGCTCGGCGTGATGCGCGATCTCGACTGGGGCATCTATCCTTATGTGACCAGCAGCAATCCCACCGCCGCCTACGCCGCCTCCGGCGCCGGCCTGCCTGCCCGCGCCATCGATCGCGTGATCGGCGTGGTCAAAGCGTACAGCACTGCCGTCGGCGACGGCCCCTTCCCCACGGAGCTGCACGACGCCGAAGGCGAGAAGCTGCGCGAGATCGGCGGCGAGTTCGGCGCTACGACCGGCCGACCGCGGCGCTGCGGCTGGTTCGACGGCGTGGCGATCGGCTACGCAGCCTGGCTCAACGGCATGACCGGCCTCGCCATCACCAAGCTCGACGTGCTCGACACCTTTGAAGCCATCAAAATTTGCATCGGCTACAAGCTGCCCAACGGCTCGATCGTCACCGACTCGATGCCGGATACGCCGGTGCTCATGCACGTGACGCCGGTGTACGAGGTCTGGGAGGGCTGGAAAACGTCTACGTCCGACTGTCGGCGCTGGGATGACCTCCCCAAGGCCGCGCGCGCGTATCTGCACCGCATCAGCGAACTGGCCGGCATCAAGATCGACTATGTGTCGGTCGGGCCGGAGCGGGATCAGATGTTCGCAGTGTGATGCAACGCCGCCTTCCGCCGGTCAACCGCCGCCGGGGAGACTTTCCCGCCTGAAATCGCCGGTTTTGACAGCAGCGACGGAACCCTATACAATTTCTAAGAAGAGGCGCAACAATTGCGCCTCACTTTTTCATAACGACGGTTTTTTATTCAAATCTTACGCCGAAGCCTGCCCGGTTCACGCCGGATCACAGGAGGAGACCATGAGCAATCGATCGGATCGCGTCTCGCGCGCGCCTGGCGACGCGCATGAGACCATCACGTATGAACTCGCCACCGACCGCACCTCCACTGCAGCCCGCAAATATCACATCTGGACGATCGGCTGCCAGATGAATGTGGCCGACTCGAATCACGTCGCCGCCGAGCTGGAAAAGCTCGGCTATGGGCCGACCGACCGGCTCGAAGAGGCCGACGTCGTCGTGCTCAACACCTGCGTCGTACGCCAGAGCGCTGAAGACAAGGCCATCGGCAAGTTGGGCAGCCTCAAGCCCTGGAAGAAGGCGCACCCCGATCGCGTCATTGCGCTGATGGGTTGTATGGTGGGGGTCAAGCCTAGCCCGCAGCTCGTGGAGAGCTATCCTTTTGTGGACGTCTTCATGCCGCCCAGTGAAGCGACGCCGTTGGTGAATTTTCTTCGCCAGGCCGAGATCGACGCCGAAATGGCGGAGATCGAACGCCAGCAGCTGGCGCGGCGCTATCAGCTTCAGGATGAAGCGCAGCCGATCGGCGCCGCCCAATCGATCAAGCATCTTGCCCTGAGCGGAGAGGCGCCCGTCGCCGCCTACGTGCCGATCGTCTATGGATGCAGTCACGCCTGCACCTTCTGCATCATTCCATTTCGCCGCGGGGTGGAGCGCAGCCGACCGGTGCAGGAGATCGTCAACGAGGTGCGCGGGCTGGTGGCCCAGGGCGTGCGCGAGGTGACGTTGCTGGGTCAGATCGTCGACCGCTATGGCTACGACTGGCGCGGGGAGCTCGGCAACAGCGCAACGGTCAAGGCGTTTCACGGCAACGGTGACGGCTCGAGCGCCCTCGGCGCGCAACCGGAGGACGGTCACGCCTACGACCTCGCCGACCTCTTGCACGCCGTGCATGAGATCGAAGGGCTGTGGCGCATCCGCTTCCTCACCAGCCACCCCAACTACATGACGGACCGCATCCTGCAGGCCGTGCGCGACCTGCCTAAGGTCTGCCCACACATCGAGGTGCCCATCCAGGCGGGCGATGACGAAGTGCTTGAACGGATGAAGCGCGGCTACACCAATGCCGAATATCGTGCGCTGATCGAGCGCATCCGCGCAACGGTGCCGGACGTCGCCATCAACACCGACATCATCGTCGGTTTCTGCGGCGAGACGGAGGAGCAGTTCGAGCGCACCGTCGAAATTGTGCGCGATCTCAAGTTCGACAAGGTGCACCTGGCGCGCTACAGCCCGCGTCCGGGCACGGTCAGCGAGCGTCGCATGGTGGACGACGTGCCGGAGGCGGAGAAGGTGCGCCGGCACAAGCTGCTCGAGGCGCTGCAGGAGCAGATCAGTGCCGAGATCAACCGGCGCTATCTGGGTGAAATCGTCGAAGTGCTGGTGGAGGACAGACACAAAGGCAAGTGGCGCGGTCGCAACCGCCAGAACAAGCTCGTCTTCATCGAGAGCGACCTGCCGCTGCGCGGCCGCCTGGTGGAGGCGCAGATCACATGGACAGGGCCGTGGTCGATGCAGGGGCGCTTTGTGCGCGATGTGTCTCCGCTGCCCGACAAAGTCACCGCTCCGCGGCAAACTTTCACGATCGCCCTGAGGTAGATTCTCCACAGGAGGGGCGGCATGCCAGCTCGCACCATCCGCGCCCCGCGCGGAACACAGCTCGCCTGCAAAAATTGGCTGATCGAGGCCGCGTACCGCATGTTGCAGAACAACCTCGATCCCGACGTCGCCTTCGACCCCGATAACCTGATCGTCTACGGCGGTCGCGGCCGCGCCGCGCGCAACTGGGAGTGCTTCGACGCCATCCTGCGCACGCTCGAGCGACTTGAGCCGGATGAGACGCTGCTGGTGCAGTCGGGCAAGCCGGTGGCGGTCTTCCGCAGCCATCCCGACGCCCCGCGCGTATTGCTCGCCAACTCCAACATCGTCCCGGCCTGGGCCACGCAGGAAAACTTCGACCGCTGGGAGCGCGAGGGGCTGATCATGTACGGCCAGATGACCGCCGGCAGCTGGATCTACATCGGCACGCAGGGCATTCTGCAGGGCACCTATGAGACGTTCGGCGCGCTGGCGCGACAACATGGCTGGGGGTCGCTGCGCGGGAAGCTGGTCGTCACCGCCGGCCTGGGAGAGATGGGCGGCGCGCAGCCGCTGGCGATCACCATGAACGAGGGCGTCGGCCTGATCGTCGAAGTGGATCGCTGGCGCGCCGAACGACGGCTGCACCTGCGCCAGATCGACCGCATCACCGACAACCTGGAGGAGGCGATGACCTGGGCGGAGGAGGCGCTCGCTGCCAAGCGGCCTCTCTCGGTCGGCCTGATCGGCAATGCGGCGGAAGTCTTGCCGGAGCTGGTCGCTCGCGGGGTGCAGCCCGACGTGGTGACCGATCAGACCTCGGCGCATGACCCGCTCTACGGCTACATCCCGGCCGGCATGTCGCTGGCGGAAGCCGCCGAGCTGCGACGTCGCGATCCGCAGGCGTACATGCAGGCTGCGCTTGACTCCATGACGCGTCACGTCCAGGCCATGCTCGACTGGCAGGCGCGTGGCGCTGTAGTCTTCGATTACGGCAACAACTTGCGGCAGCGCGCCTACGACAACGGCCTGCGCGAGGCCTTCAGCTACCCGGGCTTTGTGCAAGCCTATATTCGTCCGCTCTTCTGCGAAGGCAAGGGGCCGTTCCGCTGGGTGGCGCTTTCCGGCGACCCGGCGGACATCTACGCCACCGACGCCGCCATCCTGGAGCTTTTCCCGGAGAACGAGCATTTGCGGCGGTGGATCGCGATGGCGCAGAAACATGTGGAATTTCAAGGTCTGCCGGCGCGCATCTGCTGGCTGGGCTACGGCGAGCGCGCTCGCGCCGGCCTTCGTTTCAATGAGATGGTGGCGCGCGGGGAAGTCAAGGCGCCGATCGTGATCGGCCGCGATCATCTGGACAGTGGCTCCGTCGCCAGCCCGAACCGGGAGACGGAGGGCATGCTCGACGGCTCCGACGCCATCGCCGATTGGCCGTTGCTCAACGCCCTGATCAACGCCGTCAACGGCGCGACCTGGGTGAGCCTCCACCACGGCGGCGGGGTCGGCATCGGCTACAGCATCCATGCGGGGCAGGTGATCGTGGCGGATGGCACGCCGGAGGCTGCGGCGCGGCTGGAGCGCGTCCTCACCAGCGACCCGGGCACGGGGGTCGCCCGCCATGCGGATGCAGGGTATCCGCAGGCCATCGAGTTTGCGCGCAGGCATGGAATCAAATTGCCGATGATTACGGGGATTTGACAAGAGAAAACAGGCGTTGTGGGCCGGTCGCCTGGTTTAAGACGATAGCAAATCCGCCGTCGGTTCTCAATTCGAATCCACTACAACCAATCTTCCATCTCGTCGCGCGCCGCTTTCCGGCGTGACGCCGCCGTGCGCGCGAATGTAAGCGATCAGTTCATTGCGCACCAGCCGATGCGTCTCCTCTTTCGGCAGCGCATGTGCGTTGAGAGAAAGACGCAGGTTGTTGCGCATCGTCTCCTCCCATGAGCTGGCAAGCGCATGCGTGAAGCTGGGGCAGGCCATGACAAACGTGCGCTCGCGCTGCTCGCAAAGCGGCTGGCCGTTTACGATGATGTCCTCCGCCCTGGCCTGCTCGCGGCTGGGGCCGAGGTGAATGCGATAGCGCACGGCTGCGCTGAAGTGAAGGAAGCCCCGTTCGAGGTGAACTTCGTCAGGGCGATCGACGCGGCGAGCGTTTTCATGCAGCAACTGTTCAAGCTGATGGCCGGTCAGCGTGCAGAGCTGAATCACGTCGGCGTAGGGCATCACGGCGAACCAGTCGCCGAGGGTGAGTCGCCCCGGCGGCAACCCTGCAGAGACGGAGGACGCGTCGATGGCCGCGAAGTCCACCGGATAACCCGCCAGCCTGCACTGCTCCACCAGCGCGTCGGTGATGAAGTTGCAAAGCGCCGATTCGTGCGCAGCCAGCTCATTGCGCACGACGTCGATGCTCAGGTCCGGCTCGTCGGCGACGACGCCCAGCGGCTCGGCGAGGATGGGTTCGATCTCGCGCAGCAGCGGCTGAACGTATTCGCGCTCGAACGCTTCGTCCACCGGCAACCTCGACGCCGCGTGTAATTGCACGTTGGTCACGGCGGCCCAGCGTCGCCCCACGGTGATGTCCACCTCCCCAAGAAATTCGCCGAGCTTGCCCGCCTGCACGATCGGAATGCCGTTGACGACGTTGTGCGGGCTGAGCCCGTGCTCGTTCAGCGCGTGGTGAGTGTGCCCGCCGATGATGACCTGCACAGCCGCGTGCGGCAACGCCGCCGCCAGCTCGCAGTCGCCCGCAGCAAGCACCCTGGCCGAGGTGGAGGCCAGGCTGTAGCCAAGATGGCTGAGCACGATCACGACGTCGCTGACCTCTTTGACGACGGACAGCAGATTGTGCATCGTTCGGATCGGATCGACGAAGTGCAGGGTGGAATCGGGCTGCGGCGCAATCTGCGCCGGCGTCGTCAACCCGATCACGCCCACGCGCACGCCTTTCACCACGAAGAGCGCAGCGGGGAAATAGCCGCCGGAAAGCCACGAACAGCCCGCCAGGTTGGCCGTCAGGAGCGGGAAAGACGCGTCCTGGCGCAGGGCGCGCGCAAGCAGCCGCGCGTTCAGGTCGAGGTCGTGGTTGCCCAGAGCGCAGGCGTCGATCCCGGCGGCGGAATAGAGACGATACGCCGCATGGAGACGAAAGCTGTTCTCGTCGCAGCCGAGCAGCGCATCGAAGACGCCGCCGACGGCGTCGTCGCCGCTGCTGAACGCAAGCACGCCTCGCTGCGGGTGGCGGCGATAGCGCTCGCGCAGGCGGCGGATGGAGCCCGCCATGCGCGAAAAAACCGGGTGCGCGCCGCCCGGCTGAAGATAGACCAGATTCCCATGTAAGTCGTTGAAATGGGCGATCTTGAGGCGGAAGGGATAATCCAGGTCGTCGCGTTTGGGGGGAGGCGTCCGTCCTTCGTCCAGGATGAGGCGCTCCACCGGGCGGGCTGTGGCGTCGCCTACAAAAAGATACCGTTCGATGCCCTCTTCTGGGCTGGCCCCGACGTAGGTCAGACGGAGGGCGCCGGGAGGGATGGCAAAAAATGCAGCAGGACGCTCCCACAGCATAGCACTACCCGATTCGTCCGAACTGATCGGGCGTGATGCGATTGAGCGGCGGCTCGCCGGCGAAAAAGCGGCGCAGCTCTTCGACCGCCATCTCGCCGAGGTGCGTGCAGTCCGTGATGCAACCGGCGAGATGGGGCGTCACGACGACGTTGGGCAGCCGGCGCAGGGGGCTGTCTGGGGCGGGCGGCTCCGGGTCGGTGACGTCGAGGAAGGCGAAGAAGCGCCCTTTGGCAAGCTCTTCGACCAACGCCTCCTCGTCGATCAGCGCGCCGCGCGCCGTGTTGATAAGCACGGCGTCATCCTTCATCAGGTGCAGCAGGGAGCGGTCGATCATGTGGCGGGTGGAGGGCAGCGCAGGCGCATGCAAGGAAATGACGTCGGCGCGGCGCGCCAGCTCCGCAAGCTCGACTTTTGTCACACCCAGGCGGGCGGCCTCCGTTTCATTGACATAAGGATCGTAGAGCAAGATGGAGGCGTGGAAAGGGCGCAACAGCTCGATCACGCGGCGTCCGACGTTGCTGGCGCCGACAATGCCGATCACGCTGCTGTGCACCTCCCGCGCGGGCCAGGCCGGATGCTCACGCCAGCCGCCCTCGCGCACATGCTGGCTCAACGGCAGGATGCGCTTGACGCTCACGATGATCAAGCCGAGCGTGGTCTCGGCCACATCCTGCGCCAGGGCGGGCGCGGCGCTCGTCACATGGATATTGCGCGCCCACACCGCCTCGCTGACGAAGCGTTTCACGCTGCCGCCGGTGTGGGCGATGGCGCGCAGCTTTGGCGCTGCGGCGAGCACGTCGGCGTCGATCGGAGCGACGTCCCACCCTGTGATGCAGGCGTCGGCGGGCGGCAAGAGCGCCAGCAAGTCGGCTTTATTCGCCGGCTCCTCCTTGGGGTGATGGATGACCTCGGCGAACGCATCCAAGGCGCGCCACGCCGCCTCGGAAAAGATACGCGTATAATGCGCCCGGCCGATGGTGACGGCGATGATGGGTTTCGACATATAACGTTCTGGCTTTCTATTCTTTAAATTGCAAGCTCGTTTTTGCTCCAACTTCAAAGGAGGGGAAAATGAAAGATTGTTTGACCATTGCTTTGCATACTATAATAATTGCCTAGGATCAATTTTGAAACTCATTGCCTGCAGAGTGCTAATTTTAGAGACTGAGTTGACAATGATGAGCTCTATCGATAGGACTGCAATCGTGGAGGAGCTGAATAGGCTGGATGAGCAGCTGCGTCGGCTGCGGAGCTTGCTGGTGGAACAGGTTGCGGCGACGATGGAGGAGCCTGAACCAGTATACATCACCCGCGATCCAAGAATTTTACATAATGAACCGATTGTTCGAGGGACTCGCACACCGGTGCGCGCAATTGTCGAACACTGGAAGTTTGGGGACTCGCCAGAAACGATTGTGCGGAAATTGCCTCATCTCCGCCTCGCTCAGGTTTTCGCTGCGCTGAGTTACTACGACGATCACCGCGACGAGATCGAGCGCTACATTGCCGCTAATCGAGTGCCGGTCGATGACTGAGCAGATTGACGCCGCGCTCCATTCATTGTATATGCGGCTTTATTTTGACGAAGATGTTTCTGTTGAAATCGCTGCGAATCTAAGGTCCCGTGGCTTTGATGTGTTAACCGTGCGTGATGCAGGACGGTTGCGACTCGCCGATGAGGAGCAGCTTGCCTTTGCTGTTGAGCAGCGCCGCGCTATGGTGACGCACAATCGCATCGATTTTGAGTTGCTTCATCAGCAATACTTCGCTGAACAGCGCCTTCATTTCGGGATCATTATCGTAAAACGGCGTCCCGACGATTTCGTTGTCGTTCGCAAGCTGTTGAATTTGCTCGACACCGTTTCTGCGGATGAGATGTGCAACCAGCTTCGTTATATCTGATAATATGGGTTGCACAGCATCCCCCTCCAGGACGCTCCGAATTTTCTGAAAGGTCGGCTCCATGAGAAAAAACTTTATCCGACTGCGCAATTTCTGATTTGATCCTGGGGGCAGGCCGTCACATTATCACGATAGAATTCCTGCCCGCTTGAAGAGCCGTTTACAGACGGCTCGCGCCTCCGCCAACAGCGCCTTCTCATCCACTACAAGCACCTGCTTGTTGCGCATCAACACCTTCCCATCGACGATGACGGTGTCCACGCTGCCGCTGTTGAGGTTGTAGACCAGCGCCGAAGCGACGCGATGCACCGGCATGGCGAAGGGGGTGTCCAGGTCCACCAGCACGACATCCGCCTTCTTCCCCACTTCCAGTGATCCGATCCAGTGCGGCTGACCGAAGGCGTGCGCACCCCCGCGACAGGCCATCCAGAGCACGTCCTCCGGCAGCAGCGCCATGGCGTCGAGCGTGCTCACCTTGCCGGAGAGGGCTGCAGTCTTCAGCACCTCCAGCATGTCCTGGCTGTTGTTGCTGCCCGGGCCGTCGGTCGCCAAGGCCACAACGATGCCGCGGCGACGCATCTCCGGTACGCGCGCCATGCCCGAAGCCAGGTACATGTTGGCGACGGGGCAGTGCACCACGACGCCGCCATATTGCTCCAACAGGTCGAGTTCATGGTCGTCGAGCCAGACGCTGTGCACGAGCTGCACGTCGGGGCCGAGCACGCCAAGGTGCGCCAACCATTCGACGTGGCGCATCCCGCGCTGCTCCAGGTTCATTTCGACCTCTTTGCGCGTCTCGGCGATGTGGATCATGCAGCCGACGCCCCAGGCCTTGGCCTGAGCGTAGGTGCGACGCATCGTCTCGTCGGAGCACCCCCAGGGAATCAGCGGCGCAAACTCGACGCGGATGCGGCCGTCCTGGCGACCGTGCCAGGTTGCATAGAGCCGCTCCATCTCCGCCATGATCTGGTCGGGCGTCTCCATAAAGGCGGGATGATAGCCCATGTCGGTCCAGCCGCGCGCCAGCAGGAAGCGCACGCCGATCTCCTCGGCGGCGCGACAGACGCCGTCGTCGTTGCGCGGGTCGGTGTGGATGTAGTGATGGTCGATCACGGCGGTGGCGCCCCCGCGGATGTTCTCCACCAGCCCCAGCTTGGCGGCGACATAGGCTTCCTCCTCGGTCAGCGCCTGCGCGGTGGGCCAGATGGCGGCTGCCAGCCACTCCAGCAGCGGTTTGTCGTCGGCCAGCCCGCGTAAAAACGTCTGAAAGAGGTGCGTGTGGGCGTTGACCATGCCGGGCATGACCGCCATGAGGGTTGCGTCGATGCGCTCTGCGGCGGCGCGGCGCAGCCTTTCCGGCGCGGCGCCCGCACCGATGGCGACAATGCGATCTCCTTCAATGGAAACGTAGCCTGGCTCGTAAAGTTCGCCGGCGTCATTCAGGGTGAGCACGGCGCCGTTTTCGATCAAAATGGAACTCACGGATCTCCCCTTTAACTTTCACTGAAGAGTGAAACAATCGATTCACCAACTCACGTGCGTCACGCGCTGCGGGTCATTGACCGGCGCAAAGACGAGGCCGCCCATGAAGCCCTGGGCGCGATGGCCGGCGACGATGAACTCCGCAGTGACCGGCATTCCCAGCCCAACGCGGCGCGCATAGTCGGCCAGGGCGGAGCCAGGACGCAGCTCCACGCCGACGCGGCTCCACGCGGCGGCTCGAATCAGCTCCACCACGGCGGAAGAAGGGGCGGGAGGCGTTGCATCCGCGGAGGGGGCGGCTGCAGCCTGCGGCCCCGGCGACGATTGCGCCCCACCGGAGACAAAGGGAAGGTAGATGGTATAGTCGCCAGGCGAAGGCGGCTGCGGCGGCTCTGGGCCAGGCTCGACCGGCGGCTGCTCCACGCGCACCGCCTGCCACACAACGAAGATGGAGATGTGTTTATTGGCCGGCATGCCGCCGCCGCACATCACCTCCGCCGGAAGGCCGCGCGGCGTCCAGCACCAGGGGCCCTGCTCGCCCCGCTCCGGCACGTAGCTGGAGCCGAACATGACGATGTTGCCCCAGCCGGAGCGCTCCTTGGTGACCGGGTAGCGATGATCGCCCGGGCCGCGCGCGTAGCCGTCGTAGGTGGGGTCGCCGAGCTTGTCAAAACCGTCCGACCAATAGAGCAGCTCCTGATTTTTGATTTTGTTGCCGTGAACGTCCAGCACCAGCGAGAAGAGATGATGGTCGGCGCCGGCGTCGTCGAAATATTCTGGATCGCCCACCGGCTTCAGATAGGCCTCGCGCGCCCATGGGTCGATGCTCCCGTACACGTCGGAAGGCTCCCAACTGCTGTCGCGCGTGGTGAAGACGTCCTTGATCAGATAGACGAGGCCGTCCGGCCCCGGCGTCGGATGGTCGGGGCGCTCGGCGATCGACTTAATCGTTAGGTTCATCGGACCCACCCAGCGTCCCAGCCGACGCTCGAAGGGAGGGGTCGGAGGGCCGGGCGGTTCGGGCGTCGGCGGCTCGGGTGCAGGGGGCTCTTCCGCGCCGACTGTCGTCTGTCGCCACACCGCAAAGATCGAAATCGTCTGTCCATCTTCAGGAAGGCCGCCGCCGCACAACACATCCGCCACACCTTCCGGCGCCCAGCACCATGGCCCTTGCTCGCCGTTCTGAGGCCGATAGACGCTGCTGGGAAAAAGTGTGTAGGTGGCCCAGCCGGTGCTGTCGGAGGTCAGACGCCGGTCCACAAAAGAGGGGTCGTAGCGATTGGTGAAGCGGATGACCTGTTGACCGATCATGGCGCCGTTGGCGTCGAGCACCGCTGCATAGAGATGGTTGGTCTTTTGCAGCTCCATCATCATGGCCGGGTTGGCGTAGGCTTCCTTCGCCCATTGCGGAATCGCATAGCGGCCGCCGGTGACGTCCCACGAACCGCCGATCGTCGTGAAAAGATCGACAAGCCTGTAAATCGTCGCGCCAACAGGAGGCGGATCGACCGGTTGGATGCTGAGGTTCAGCGCCTCGAACCATTCGGTCAGACGGCGCGTGACGGCGGTTGTGCTCATAATGGCTGCTCCTGGAAGGTGGATAAGTCCTGGCGTCGCATGGATGGCGTTGATGGATGAATGGCCAAATATTTTTCATCATAGCCAAAGCAGGCGCACTTGGCAAAGTGTAGTTTTGGAAGGCAACCGCCATCATTTGGAGAACCTTCTATGGTACAATGGCAACCATAGATTGTCAGGAGCGGGTTGGGGATCTGAGCCTTCCTGACGTCGGTGGTCGTCTCTTAGAATTTCAAGGTGAACGCGCATGTTTGAACCCGAACGAGAGAATCGCCCTGGCATCGTCCAGGTCTCCAGCGCCAGCCGGCCTTTGTTGATCACCTGCCTGTCGATCATCGTTGCCGTAGCCTTGTTTCTAGGTGGGGTGGGCGTCGGTTTTGCAGCCGGAAGGTGGGGAGGTGCGCCTGTCGCCGCCGGGCAAGACGACGGGCCGGCGGCTGCATTGCGGGCGGAGTTTTCCCTCTTCTGGGAGGCAATGGATGTGCTCTACCGCGATTATTACGGGGAGCTGCCCGATCCCAAGGAAGCCACCTACGCCGCCATTCGCGGGGTGCTGAGCCGCCTGAACGATCCGAACACCGCCTTCATGACGCCGGATGAGGCGAATTTTTTCCGCACCAACCTGCAGGGCAGCTTTGAAGGCATCGGCGCGCGCGTTGACTGGGATCCGAACTTCAACACGGTGCGCGTTGTTGAGCCTTTTGAAAACCAGCCGGCATGGAAGGCGGGCATCCGGCGCGACGACCTCATCACCCACGTGGACGGCGAGTCGATCGTCGGCACCGACTTGACCTCTGCGGTCGAAAAGATTCGCGGGCCGAAGGGCACCACCGTCGTTCTCACCATCGTGCGCATGGGGGAGGAAAAGCCCTTCGACGTCGAAGTCGTGCGCGATCGCATCGAAATTCCGACGATTGAATCGAAAGTCGTCGCCGGCGACATCGCCTATATCCGCCTCAACAGCTTCAACGAAAACGCCGGCAAGCTGGTGCGCGATGCTGTAACAGCGGCTTTGAAAGACAAGCCTTCCGCCCTGATTTTTGACCTGCGCGGCAATCCGGGCGGACTGCTGCGACAGGCGATCGAGGTCGCCAATGTTTTCCTGCCGAAAGGCGAAACGGTGCTCATCGAACGCTTCGCCGACGGTCGCGAGCAGATCTACAAGACAGAAGGCGATCCGGTCACCGTGGACTTGCCGATGGTCGTGCTGGTCAACGAGAGCAGCGCCAGCGCCAGTGAAATTGTCGCCGGCGCCGTTCAGGCGCATGGGCGCGGCCAGATCGTCGGCGCCACCACCTTCGGCAAGGGCAGCGTCCAGCTTCCCCAGACGTTGAGCGACGGTTCGATCCTGCGTGTGACGATTGCGCGCTGGTACACGCCGGACGATCGCAGCATCGATGGCTCTGGCCTGGAGCCGGACGTGAAGGTGGAAGTGACGGATGCGGATCGAGAGTCGCAGCGCGATCCGCAGCTCGAAAAAGCCATTGAACTGCTGGGCGGCGAACTGGAGCCGCTGCCGGTGCAATAATCGTAAAAAAACAAGATCAAGGATGCTCTGTGGCGAAAGTCAAAGAAGCCATGCACGGGCCGCGCACCGTGGCGACCAATCGCAAGGCGCGGCATGAATATTTCATCGAGAAAACCTACGAAGCAGGCATCGTCCTGACAGGCACCGAGATCAAGTCGGTGCGCGCCGGTAGGGTCAGCCTGCAAGAAGGCTTTGTGCTCATCAAAAACGGCGAGGCCTGGCTGATCAACGTGCACATCGCCCAATACGAACAGGGCAATCGCTTCAACCACGAAGAGCGCCGCGACCGCAAGCTGTTGTTGAAGCGGCGCGAAATCCAGGAGCTTTACGGCGCAGCGACGCGACGCGGCTACACGATCGTGCCGCTGCGCATATACATCAACGAGCGCGGCCTCGCCAAGGTCGAGATCGGCCTGGCGCGCGGCAAGCAGCTTCACGACAAGCGCGAGACGATCGCCAAACGCGAGAGCGAGCGCAACCTGCGGCGGGTGTTGAAAGGTGAGTGGTGACGCCTGCGCCGTCCTCGAGTTGCCTCATGGCGCCCTGCCGTTGCCCGCTTTCCTGCCCGACGCCACGCTCGCCGTCGTGCGCGCAGTGGACAGCGCCGACCTCGAGGCGGTGGGCGTCGATGCGCTGGTGATGAACACCTTTCACCTCATGCAGCAGCCGGGGACGTCCACCATCCAGGCGTTGGGCGGCCTCCATGCCATGAGCGGCTGGTCACGACCGATCCTCACCGATTCCGGCGGTTTTCAGGCTTATTCGCTCATCCGAGAGCAGCCGCGGCTGGGCGCGCTCACCGACGACGGCATCGTCGTGCAGCCCGAAGGCATGAACCGCAAGATTCATCTGACGCCGGAAAAGTGCATCCAGCTCCAGCTCAGCTACGGCGCCGACATTGTCATGTGCCTGGACGACTGCACGCACCCCGACGATCCGCCGGAGGTGCAGGAGCGGTCGGTGCAACGCACCATCGCCTGGGCGAAGCGCTGCCGGGCGGAGTTCGATAAACTTCTTGCGCAAAAGAA
Organism: uncultured Caldilinea sp.; assembly: GCF_937128415.1. Classification (GTDB taxonomy): domain Bacteria; phylum Chloroflexota; class Anaerolineae; order Caldilineales; family Caldilineaceae; genus Caldilinea. The sequence goes on along the minus strand of NZ_CAKZMJ010000068.1, from coordinate 74,659 downwards.
AAAGTTGGCGCATCAACCTTTGCTGTTCGCCGTCGTGCAGGGCGGCGCGTCGGAGGCGCTGCGCACGCGCTGCGCGGAGGCGCTGCTGGAGATCGGCTTCGATGGCTACGGCTATGGCGGCTGGCCGCTCGACAGCGAGGGCAATCTGCTGCAGGAAATGCTGGAGCTGACGAGGCGACTCATTCCGGCGCATTTCCCTCTGCATGGGCTGGGCGTCGGCCACCCTCTGAACGTTGTTGCGGCGGCCAGGTTGGGCTATCAAACCTTTGACAGCGCCTTGCCCACGCGCGACGCCCGCCGCGGCCGCCTGTACACCTTCGCCGGCCAGACGACGCCCCCCTCATCTCATTTCGGGTCTTCGTGGTTCCGCTTCCTCTACATCACGGACGACAAGTACATCAAAGACCCGCGGCCGGTGGACGAGCGCTGCGACTGCCTGACCTGTCGCCGCTACAGCCGGGGGTATCTGCGCCATCTGTATCGCGCCAACGAGGCGACCTTTCAGCGGCTGGCTACGATCCACAACTTGCGTTTCATGGCGCGGCTGATGGAGATGTTGCGCGATGGGTGAACGACGGAGCGTTGCTTTGTCCGGCGATGCACAACAGCCGGACGCAGCGGTGGTGGAGAGCGTCGTGCAGGCGGTGTTGGCGAGCCCCAAGTACGCTGCGCTCGATCCGGCGCTGGTGGCGAGCCTCGCCGAGCAGGAGTTGCGCAAAGGCAGGCGCGTCAAAGAGGCGATCAAAGAGGTCAAGAACCGATTGCACCAGAGCGCAGCCTCCTACTGGCAGGCCCCGCCTCGCTATGCGCGCTGGCGCACCGCTATCGAGGCTGCCGAGGACGAGCCTGCGCTGAAGGCGCAGCTGCAGTCGATCCTGCGAACCCATCATTCCATGCGCGAGCGTCTCCCCTTCCTGGTCGACTTTTACCGAACCCTCTTCGCCGGGTTGTCGCCTTTGCGCAGCGTGCTCGATTTAGGCTGCGGTGTGAACCCGCTGGCGCTGCCGTGGATGGGGTTGCCGACGGAGACGGCTTACTTCGCATGCGACATCGACCGAGAGCAGATGGCGTTTCTTGACTGGTGGCTGGCGCGGCAGGGGCGGCGCGGCCAGGCCTTTGTGTGGAACTTGCTGGCCGGCGCACCGCCGGTTGGGCCGGTGGACGCAGCGCTGTTGCTCAAGATGGTGCCCTGTCTGGCGCAGCTCGACCCTGCAGCGCCGGCGAGATTACTTGACGAAGTGCGTGCGTCGGTGTGGGTGATTTCCTTCCCGGCGCAAAGTCTCGGTGGACGAGACAAGGGGATGGTCGCTCACTATGCGGCGACGATGGACGCCCTTCTCGCCGGGCGCAACTGGCGGGTCGAGCGTTTCGACTTCCCCACTGAACTGGTCTTTCGTGTGCATTGTGAGGCGACATGAGCTGGCCGGCGCTCGTCGCGAATACATTGTGAATGGACGCAATGGTTTATGTATAATTTTCGTGTCGCTCGCATCGATAACGTGAATGAATCACGGTCAAAAGAGATATGTACGCTGTAGCAGGGCAGGATGAGAAGATGACCGCATCGTGGCGCAGGTGGGTGGAGCGGTGGTATCTTTCCTACGCCCTGCTCGGTGCGACGATGGCAGGGATGGCGCCAATCCTGTTACCCCTTTTGGTGAGCCGCAATGGGAACGTCGCCGTCGTGGGAGCCGTGATGGCGGCGTTCAATCTAGGCGGATTGACGGCTCCGGTGTGGGGCAATTTCGCCGACCGCTATCGTTTGCATCGCGGGTTGATGTTGGGCGGGTTACTGGTGACCGCCATAGCGCTGGCGCTTTTCCCGTTCACCTCTTCCTTAGCTTTCTGGCTAGTTCTCGCATTTATGCAAGGAACCGGGGCGGCGGCGGTGGCGACGGTCGCAAACTTGTTCATCGTTGAAGCGCATCCGCGGTCTGAATGGGACGCCCGCATCGGCTGGTTGCAGACATACTACGGAGCCGGACAGGTGGGCGGTTTATTGTTGGCAGGGGCGTTGAGCCAGGTCGGGCTAAGCGTTGGATTGCTGATCGCCGCTGCATTGACTGCGCTGGGGCTTGCCCCTGGCTGGTCTGTTCGCACTCCGACAAATTTGCCATTCTCTCGGCCTCTCTTATTGCAGCCAGCGCGTCATGCTCACTGGGCTGCCGGCTCTCCACAACATTTTTACCACCTTCCGACTTTGAAGGCTTTGCAGCAGATGACGCACTCCCTGAACTCGTCTTTCTTTATCTTTCTTGTGCTATGGTTTTTCAGTTTTGCCGGTGCGGCGGCGTTCTTTTCCCTTTATCCGGTGTTGATGCAACAAGTGTACGGCGTTGGCTCAGGAACATCGTCGATAGGCTTTGCGGTCGCCGCTGCAGCAGGCCTGGCCTTATATGCTCCGGCAGGGCGCTGGGCGGAGCGTTTTGGCCCGATGCGCGTGTTGCAGGCCGGGCTTGGGATGCGCGGATTGGCGTTCCTGGGACTGTTTCTGTTAGGGGTCGGCCATTTCCCCGCTCAAGGGGTGCTTGCCATTTTGGGCTTTCTGGTGGTTGTTTTGGCTTGGTCGCTCTTGAGTGTGTCCGGAACCGCTCTAGCCGCGCAGCTTTCTCCAACGGGCGAAGGGAATGGGATCGGCATCTTCAACGCCAGCAGCGCTTTAGCCGGGGTCGTTGGCGCGGCCGGCGGGGGTTGGTTGGCCAAACAGTGGGGGGAGGATGCTGTGACAATTTTCGGCGTTGTAGGGATCGTCATCGGTTTGGCGGTGAGTGGCAGGATTCTAAGCACAAACGGAGACAAAAAGAGCTCATGAAAGCGATTGCTTTGATTCCAGGGACGACCACGGTGCATCTGGTCGAGCGCCCTGAGCCAACTGTTACGACGTCGGATGAAATCAAGGTGCGCATCTTGCGCGTAGGGATTTGCGGCACCGATCGTGAAGAGGCGGCTGGCGGTCGGGCGCGCGCGCCAATAGGGCAAACAGAATTGATTATCGGCCATGAGATGTTCGGGCAAGTAGTGCAGATCGGTCAGGCGGTGACAAGAGTGAAACCCGGCGACTACGTGGTTTTTACAGTGCGTCGAGGCTGTACAAAGTGTCTGCCATGTTCCATGAACCGATCGGATATGTGCCTGACAGGCGACTATCTGGAGCGCGGCATTTGGGGATTGGATGGCTACCAGGCCGAATATGTCGTGGATAAAGAGCAATACATCGTTCGTCTTCCCCCTGAATTGGCTGCAGTCGGCGTATTAACAGAGCCGCTTTCGGTTGCCGAAAAGGCTATCGACGAAGTCGTGCGCCTTCAGATGGCGCGTCTGCCGGACGCTCCGGCCCATCCTGACTGGCTGTACGGTCGCCGTTGTCTCGTTGCCGGGCTGGGCCCGATCGGTTTGCTGGCGGGGTTAGCGTTGCGCCTGCGCGGCGCCGAGGTCTTTGGGTTGGACATTGTTGATGAAGGAAGTGCGCGACCTCAGTGGCTCGTTCACATTGGCGGGTCGTATATCGATGGGCGTCAGGTCTCCCCCGAAAAAGTCAATCAAATCATCGGTCCGATGGATCTCATCTTGGAAGCCACCGGCGTTCCAAGCCTTGCTTTCAATCTATTGGATGCGCTCGCTCCGAATGGCGTGTGCGTGTTGACGGGAATTCCCGGCGGCGACCGTCCATTGCAGATCGCTGGGGCGGAACTAATCCGCCGGTTGGTGTTGAACAATCAGGTGATGATCGGGAGCGTCAACGCCAGCCGCGATCACTTTCAAATGGCGGTGGATGACTTAATGCACGCTCATCTACGTTGGGGTGATCACGTGGAGCGGCTGATTACACATCGCTATGCCTATTCGGATGTGACGACAGCTTTAAAGCAACAACCTTCAGATGAAATTAAGACGGTGATCGAATGGACAACTTGATGAATCCAAATGCCGCCAATCCGCCTGGCGCACCGGGTATTTCGCCGCGTTGGACGTCAAGCGCAAAAGTGGGGGTTGGCACGGCGCTGGGTCCGGCAAGTCGTGTTTGGTTTACACTCAGCCATGGTATCTTGAACGAGGTTTATTACCCGCGCGTGGATCAAGCCTGCATCCGCGATCTGGGCCTGATCGTAACGGACGGGCGCATGTTTTTCTCGGAAGAGAAACGACATGCGCGTTCTCAAGTCGCGTATCTGGCCGAAGGCGCACCTGCTTATCGATTAGTGAACACCTGTATTCAGGGACGCTACCGCATTGAAAAAGAAATCCTGGCCGACCCGCAACGAGACGTCGTTTTGCAGTTCATGCGTTTCACCCCCTTGCAAGGTGTGTTGAGCGATTATCATCTTTATGTGCTGCTTGCGCCGCATCTGGGCAATCGGGGTGCGAACAACACCGCCTGGGTGGGCGATTACAAGGGCGTGCCGATGTTATTTGCACAACGGGAGAACCTGGCGCTTGCATTGGCTTGCTCTGCACCGTGGCTGAAGCGCTCCGTCGGCTATGTAGGATTCTCAGACGGCTGGCAAGATCTTATGCGTCATAAACAGATGACTTGGAGCTACCTACGCGCAGAAAACGGCAACGTGGCGCTCACCGGCGAAATCGATTTGCAGAGCGGCAATGGAGAATGGGTGCTAGCGTTGGGCTTTGGCGGCAACTCGGCAGAGGCCGGTCAGCGCGCGCTCCAGAGTCTACAGGATGGCTTCGAAGCGGCGAAGGTCGTATATATTCGAGAGTGGCAAGACTGGCAAACAGCGCTCTTGCCTTTAGAAAGAACGTCGTCCATCGCGCCGGATTTGTACCGAGTGAGCGCAGCAGTCTTACGCACGCATGAAGACGTCCGCCTTCGTGGAGGCGTTATTGCCAGCCTTTCGATTCCTTGGGGCAGCGCCAAAGGGGATGATGACTTAGGCGGCTATCACCTCGTCTGGCCGCGGGATTTAGTTGAAACGGCGGGAGGCTTGCTTGCCTGTGGAGCAACCCTGGATGTGCGGCTCGTGCTTGCGTACCTGCAAGCAACTCAAGAGGCTGATGGTCACTGGCCGCAAAACATGTGGCTTGACGGCACGCCCTATTGGAGTGGCGTGCAGATGGATGAGACGGCTTTCCCCATTTTGCTTGTGGACATTGTGCGGCGCGAGGGCGTGCTCGGCGCCGATGAGATCCGACGTTTTTGGCCGATGGTGTTCCGCGCTGCAAGTTTTTTGGTGCGAAATGGCCCCGTCACCCAACAAGATCGATGGGAAGAAGACCCAGGCTATTCTCCGTTTACGCTTGCGGTTGAGATCGCTGCACTGTTGGCAGCAGCTGATCTTGCCGAATTGAACCAAGAACCTGCCATGGCCGCTTATCTGCGCGAAGCAGCGGATGCATGGAACGCCAATATTGAACGCTGGACATATGTAACCGGCACAGACCTTGCGCAACAGGTCGGCGTGGATGGATATTATGTTCGTATTGCGCCGCCCGACGAGGCTGAAGCGGCTTCACCAAGCGCCGGATACGTTCCGATCAAAAATCGTCCACCTGGAGAGAACAGTGCGCCTGCTGTTCATCTTGTCAGCCCCGATGCGCTCGCCCTTGTGCGCTTTGGCTTGCGAGCGCCGGATGATCCGCGAATCGTCAACACCGTGAAGGTGATCGACGCATTGCTTAAAGTGGAAACGCCCAGCGGTCCCGCTTGGCGCCGCTATAACGGCGATGGTTACGGCGAGCATGAAGATGGCTCCCCTTTTGATGGCGAGGGGATCGGTCGCGCTTGGCCTCTCTTGACCGGGGAGCGCGCTCACTATGAGCTGGCGGCGGGACGTCTCGATGAGGCTCAACGCCTTCTCCTTGCGTTAGAGTCATTTGCGAACGAAGGCAAGTTGATTCCTGAGCAGATTTGGGACGCGCCTGATATCCCGGCGCGCGAACTTTTTTGTGGGCGGCCCTCCGGTTCAGCCATGCCGTTGGTGTGGGCGCACGCCGAATATATAAAATTATGCCGATCCCTACGCGACAATCGCGTGTTTGACACGCCTCCGCAGCCCGTAGCTCGTTATATCATGAATCGTCAAGACACTCCTTTCGCGATCTGGCGTTTTAATCACAAGACGCGTATCATACCCACCGGCAAAACATTGCGTCTCGAAGTGTTAGCGCCGGCCAATGTCCACTGGAGCACTGATGACTGGCGCACCATTCATGACACAGCAACGCGAGACACCGGGCTGGGCGTGCATGTAGCTGACCTGCCCACCGGCACCTTGCCTGCCGGGTCGACGATCTTCTTTACGTTTTACTGGCTCAAGGTCAATCGATGGGAAGGTGTAAACTTTGCCGTGCGCGTAGATTCCTCATCAGAAATATCCATTCGATGAAACTTTTGTAAAGCTGGAGCGCAGTCGCTGTGAGATCTCCATGAACACTCTACAGCGACGCCGGTTAAGGAGGCACACCTATGGATCCGCTCACGCTTTCACGCATTCAGTTTGGACTGACCGTCAGCTTTCATTTCATCTATCCGCCGCTTTCCATTGGGCTTGGAATTTTGTTGGTTCTCATGGGAATTCAATATATCCGCACGCGCGACGCCAAATGGCGTCGCCTTTCTTTTTTCTGGGTGAAAATTTATGGTCTCATTTTTGCTATGGGGGTGGCCACTGGCATTGTGCAGGAATTCGCCTTTGGCACCAACTGGCCGATCTATTCGCGCTTCGTTGGCAATGTCTTTGGCAGTTTGTTGGCGGCGGAAGGCATTTTTGCTTTTTTTCTGGAGGGCGGGTTTTTAGGTCTGATGCTTTTTGGCGGCAATCGGCTTGGGCCGCGGCTCTGGCTTCTCGCCACCTTTCTGGTGGCGCTCGGCGCTCACTTTAGCGCCTTCTGGATCGTGATGGCCAATTCCTGGATGCAGACTCCAGCCGGATATGTATTGCAGGAGACGCAGTTTGGGCTGCAAGCATTCATGACCGATTTTGCCTCGGTTGTCTTTACGCCATCTTTTATCCCGCGCATCTTGCACACATTTGTTGCGTCCTGGATGACCGGCTCCGCCCTTGTCTTGAGCGTCGGTGCATGGTTTCTTTTGCGCAAGCGCCACGAAGAGCTAGGGAAGTCGATGATTCGGCTTGCATTGCCTGTGTTTGTCGTGTTTTCTATTTTTCAGGTTATCTTCTTTGGCGCTCGTCAGGCGGAAAATGTGACGATCCATCAGCCGGTGAAATTGGCGGCTATGGAAGGCATCTGGAATGACGTCGCTTGTGCGCCGATGACCGTGGTGGGATGGTTGGATGTCGCCAATCAGAAGACTTATGGCATCCAAATTCCCTGTCTGCTCAGCTTCCTCGCCCATGGCGATTTTAACGCCACTGTGCAGGGTTTAAATTCTTTTCCGCGAGAAATGTGGCCGCCCCTTCAGATTACCTTTCAATCTTATCATGCTATGGTCAACCTGGGTCTTGTCTTTATCGGAATTGGGCTATTAGCGACTTTCTTTTATTTTTGGGGGCAACGCCTGTGGACCAATCGATTGGTGTTGAGCTTGTTGGTGCTCAGCGTCTTTCTCGCCGTCGCCTCCTCTATTATCGGGTGGTGGGTTGCTGAATTTGGACGCCAGCCCTGGATCGTCTGGGGACTCTTGCGCACAGAAGAGGCCGGCTCGCCTGTCTTGCAGACGCATCAGGTGCTCCTCTCCAATATCATGTTCGTTCTTGTGTATGCAATTTTGTTTGTTCTCTTCATCTATTTGCTGAATGAAAAAATTCAAAAAGGCCCAGAACCGCTGGAAGAGATGGAAGAGCGTCCTGTTCAAACATTGCCGGACACATTCCGTGAAATCTTTCGTCGACGCGCACGCGCCTAGGAGGGGAGAACATGTGGCTCAATGTTGTTTGGTTTATCTTATTTGTTTTTATCATCGCCGGCTATCTAATTATGGACGGTTTTGACCTGGGCGTTGGGATTTTGCATCCGTTCGTGGCCAGGAATGACGAAGAACGCCGCGTCTCGCTAAATAGCATCGGTCCGGTGTGGGATGGCAATGAGGTCTGGCTTGTGCTGGGCGGCGGCGCATTGTTTGCTGCTTTTCCGATTGTATATGCAGCGCTCTTTTCAGGTCTATATTTGGCGATGATGCTGGTGTTGCTCGTATTGATTTTGCGCACAGTTGCTATCGAGTTTCGCAGCAAGCGTTCATCGCCGCGCTGGCGCACCTTCTGGGATTGGGTCTTCTTCGGTTCGTCGCTTGGAATTGCGTTGCTTTTGGGCATCGCATTTGGCAACATCCTGGAAGGCCTGCCCATTGACGCCGATGGTTTTGTTCATGCCCGGCTGAACGATCTGCTTACGCCGTATGCATTGCTGGTCGGCGTCACCACCGTGTTCATGCTGGCTACGCATGGCGCCATATATTTGAGCATGAAAGCTTCTGGAGAACTGCTTGCTCGCGTCAAGCGGTGGGTTCTACGCTTGATGCTGATCTTTTTTGTGTTGAATACACTCGTGGTCGGCATGACTGCGTATCTGCGCGAGGCCGTGAGCACTCGCTATTGGTCTCATCCCTGGCTGGCAATCCTACCGGCCACCGCGTTGCTGGCGGCAACCTTGGCTTGGGTGATGGTGCGTCGTGAGCATGATTTTATTGCTTTTCTCCTGTCATCCATCATGATCGCCAGCCTCCTGGCTTCGGCTGCAGTCGGATTGTATCCCAATTTGTTGATCTCATCGCTGGATCCTCGTTATAATCTCACGATTTTTAACGCTGCGTCGCAGCCGAACACGTTGACCGTGATGCTGGTGATGGCTTTCATCGGGATGCCTTTCGTCTTGCTCTACACGATCGGCGTATATTATGTTTTCCGCGGGCGCGTCAAACTTGAACCCGGCGGCTACTGATGCCGGCGCCCGCCGGTTGCTTTCGATAGCGATTTTCTTTGGTTTTACAGCCGGCGCCATGCTGGTGGCGCAGGCATGGCTCTTCAGTCTCATCATCGAAAGCGTATTTTTACAAGGCCAAACGTTAGCGGAGACAGCCTCCCTCTTCGGCTGGATGCTGGCGGCGATGGGCGTGCGGGCAGCTGCGCTGTTGATGGAAACCATCGTGGGACAGCGCAGCGCAAACCGCGCCAAACAAGCGTTGCGACAACGCTTGATCGAGCATTTATTCCGGCTGGGCCCGATCCCGCTTCAGAACGAACGAACTGGAGACTTTATTGCTGTAGCTTCTGAGGGTGTTGAGGCGCTCGACGCGTACATCAGTCAATACTGGCCTGCCCGCATCCTTGCAGTTCTTTCTCCTCTCTTCACATTGCTGGTGGTTTTTCTTCTCGATCCCTGGACGTCGCTCGTCCTCGTCGTCGCTGCACCGATGTTGATTTTGATGTTGGCGTTGATCGGAGCTCGCGCCAAAGCGTTGACCGAACAACGTTTCCTCGAATTAAGCTGGATGAGCGCATTTTTCCTGGATATGCTGCAAGGGTTGACGACGCTCAAACTTTTCGGTCGCAGCAAAGAACAGGCGGAAACGATTCGGCAAATCAGCGCGCATTACAGCGCAACCACCATGAAAGTGTTGGCGACCGCTTTTCAGACCTCTCTGGTGATGGAATGGGCGTCGACGGCTGCGACCGCCCTCGTCGCCTTGGAGGTGAGCTATCGGCTGATGGCCGGCCATCTTGCATTGGCGCCTGCGCTCACCGTCTTGCTGCTGACGCCGGAGTTTTTCTCTCCGTTGCGCACGTTTGCCCTTCGTTACCATGCAGGCTCGGCGGGGAAAGCCGCCCTGGAGCGCATCCATGCTGTTCTTGCAACCCCGGTCGGTCAGCTTCAGCCCACCCCTGCGCCGACGACAAATGCGCATCTTCTGAAAGCAGCGTCGAAGCCTCAGAGCCTTGGATGCGACCTCCTCACGCTTCCTGCGCCAATTCATTTTGTGCATGTTTCATACGCATATGCCGCAAGAGAACAACCGGTGTTGCAAGACTGTACCTTTACGATTCTGCCTCATCGCCGCACTGCGCTGATCGGCGCCAGCGGCGCCGGGAAAAGCACTATATTGCATCTGTTGTTGCGTTTCCTTGATCCGCAACAAGGAGAAATCCGGATCGGCGACGTCCCCCTGGCGCACATCCCCATAGATGCATGGCGCGCACAAGTGGCGTGGGTTGGACAGTCGTCCTATCTGTTTCAGGGCGCCGTGCTCGACAACCTGCGTCTTGCCCGGCCTACAGCATCGGATGAAGAGATCGTCGCCGCTGCGCAGGCGGCCAATGCGCATGAATTCATTGCAGCGCTGCCGGACGGATACGCCACGCGGATCGGCGAGCAAGGCGTGCGATTGAGCGCGGGGCAGCGCCAGCGATTGGCGTTGGCTCGCGCTTTTTTGAAAGACGCCCCTTTTCTTCTTTTAGATGAACCGACGGCTCATCTTGATCCTCAAAATGAGCACCTTGTCCTTGAGGCGTTGGAGCGGCTGATGCAGGGGCGAACGGTTCTCTTGGTTGCGCACAGAGAAGGAATCGTGAACACCGCCGACGACGTGATTCTGCTCAAAGATGGCCGAGCCACTCATTTCAAAGGGGGTGTGAATGCAATTCGATCTTCGGAACTCACTTCATTCTCATGAGCGAAACGCACCCCTGGCTGGCGTTGCCGTAGAAAAGCTTTCTCCACGGCGTTTCTCCTTGCGCATCATCCTCGAGCGCTTGTTGCGGCTGGCGAAGCCTTTTCGTTGGTGGGTCGTCGCCAGCGCGCTTTTAAGTTTTGCCACCATTGGGTCAAATGTCGGCCTGACAGCCGTCTCAGCTTATCTCATTGCCAAAGCTGCTGTGGCAATGGACGTGACGCAGCTCTCTCTTGCCATTGCAGGAGTGCGCTTTTTTGCTTTCGCGCGCGCAGCATTTCGATATGGCGAGCGTTATCTCACTCATTTGACCGCTTTCCGAATTTTGACGGAGCTGCGCGTTTGGTTTTATCGCTCCCTTGAGCCATTAGCCCCTGCGCGCTTGCTACAAACACACAGCGGAGATCTCTTCACGCGCATCGGAGCCGATATTGAAACACTGGAAAATTTTTACGTCCGTGTAGTGATCCCGCCTTTCACGGCCCTGTTGGTGACGGCGGGGATGTGTGCAATGCTAGGGATTTTTACTCCAACGCTTGCATTTATTTTTGTCCTGTATATGCTTCTCACCGGCGTTGCACTGCCCGGCTTGACGCAATGGATGAGCCGCCAGGCGGCAAGTGAACAAATCGAAAAGCGCAACGCACTCAACATGCTGCTCGTCGACAGCATCCAGGGGATGGCGGAGTTGATGGGGTTTGGACAAGCGGACAGGCAGCGAAACGCCCTGCTTGCGCAGAGCGCCCAATTTCATCGCGCTCAGGAACGACTGGCGATGTCCAGAGCTGCAGCCAATGGTCTGAGCGCACTTTTCACCGGTCTGGTCAGCTTCTTCATCCTGTTGTTTGCAGCCGCCATGGTCAACGAAGGCGCTCTGGATGGCGTTTATCTGGCCTTACTGCCCTTAAGCGCCATCGCCGCCTCCGAAGCGGTGCAACCGCTCAGCCATGCAGTTCAGGCGCTGGAAACGAGCCGCGCTGCGGCAGAGCGCGTTTTCGACCTGATTGACGCCTCGCCCAACATCCTTGACCCGATACAGCCCTTGCCGCCGCCGCAAGGGCATACGCTGAGCGTGCGCAACCTCTATTTTCACTACCCTTCCTCCGCTGTTACAGCGGAGCCGCCTGTGTTCAACGGTCTCAGCTTTGAATTGCATCGGGGAGAGCGACTGGCAATCACCGGCGCCAGCGGGGCGGGAAAGTCAACGCTGGCGGCGCTGCTCTTGCGGTTTTGGGAGGCCGACTCCGGTAGCATTTTGCTTGATGGACAAGATATACGCGCATACGCCGCCGATGATGTACGCACCTGTATCGCAATTGCACCCCAGGCCCCCTACTTTTTCCACGCCACAATTCGAGATAATTTGCTTGTGGCCAATCCAGAGGCCGGTGAGGAGGAATTGATCGAGGCATGCCGTCATGCACAGGTGCATGAGTTTATCGCCGGGCTGCCCCAAGGATATGACACCCTGGTGGGCGAGCATGGCCTCCATCTGAGCGGGGGCGAACGCCAACGACTTGCCATCGCACGTATGCTGCTAAAAAATGCCCCGATCGTGATTCTAGATGAAGCCACCACGTATTTAGACGCAGATACGGCTGCGCGCGTTTGGAAAGCATTGGATGTTGCTCTGGCAGATCGAATTGTGTTGATTCTTGACCACAATGAACTGGCGCTTTCTCACGCCGACCGAGTGCTGCGGCTGATGGAAGGACGCCTCGTGGACAGCGGAGCGAGCGGTCGGCGTGGGTGCACATCTGTTGCATGAAATATCCATTCGAGGAAGGATTCCGAGTTTAGGTTTGCGTCGATGGAGATGCCGCATTACAATGATGAGTGTGGTTGTATAGCCTGGCTTGTACAAAGTGAGGCAAGTAGTGTCGAAAGGATGATCCGTTCAACTATCCGTCGTGATTTCTGAAAGGAGAAGATGATTATGACGACCACCGAACTCCTTACGCGCAACGACATTCCTCATCATGTCCGAAGCGCCATGATCGAACTGCTCAACCAGCAGCTTGCTGACGCCTTTGACCTGTACAGCCAGACCAAACAAGCTCACTGGAATGTCAAAGGGATGCATTTTATCCAGCTTCATGAATTGTTCGATTCGTTGGCGAGCAGTGTGCTCGGCTTTGTTGATGAGATTGCTGAACGCGCAACGGCGCTCGGCGGTTACGCCAGAGGAACGGCGCGCATGGCGGCTGCACAATCGCGCTTGCCGGAATTCCCTGAAGAGGTGCTTGAGGGCAAGGCTGTGGTGGCGGCGCTTGCCGAACGCTATGCACAGTTCGCCGCTTCGACGCGCGCAGCGATCGATGAAGCGCTAAAATATGAAGAGCAAGATACGGCGGACTTGATGATTGAGATCTCGAGAGAGATGGACAAACACCTCTGGTTCCTGGAAGCGCATCTGCAAGCCTGAGGTGAACACCCCTTGGGCATGGATATTTTATCGACGCCCGCCGCCCGGCGACTCTTTGGCGGTCAGATGGGTTAAGCGAGATCACCCTTCGCAACAGTCCGTCGCATGCGAAGGGTGATCTCTTTTCAGGAACCTTCGGGCGAATTCACCTGACGTTCCAGCCTGCACCGCAGGATTTTTGCCGCTACGGCCAGGCTTATCGTCCCGATGTTGTCCGCTCTGATCGTCGCGGGACGGGGATGTACTCCACCGAGGGCCGGCGCTGCGCCGTCTGTGGATAGAGCGCCATCATTTCGTAAATAATTTTGGGCATCTCTGTGCTCACCGGCAAGCCCAACGCTCGCGCCTCATCTACAGTGATCGGATAATCATGGGTGAACACGCCGGTCGAGAGCGTCGTCGCCACCTTTTCCGCCTTTTCCGCATCCATGCGGTCATGCAACAGCTCCAGCACCGTCTGTTTCACTTGTCGGAGCGCCTTTTCCGCAATATCCGCCATGATCAGCGTGTCGTCGTCGATCTCGCTGATCGGTTTGCGCTCGATCACCTTGAGAATGGACGCCGCAGGTTGATGACCCAGCTGCGGATCCACCGGCCCGAGCACGGCGTTTTCGTCCATCACAATCTCGTCTGCAGCAAGCGCAATCAACGTGCCGCCGGACATGGCGTAGTGCGGCACGAAGACCGTCACCTTGGCCGGGTGGCGCTTCAGGGCGTGAGCGATCTGTTCGGCGGCGAGCACCAACCCGCCCGGCGTGTGCACGATCAGATCAATCGGGACGTCGTCATCCGTCATTTTGATTGCCCGCAGCAGCGCCTCGGAGTCGTCGATGTCGATATAGCGCGCCAGTGGAAAGCCGAGGAAGCTCATCGTCTCCTGGCGGTGGATCAGCGCGATCACGCGGCTGTTGCGCTGCTTTTCCAACCGTTCCATCGCCCGCATGCGCTCCATTTCCAGCATCCTTTGGCGAATCACCGGTTGCAGCGAAGAAATGATTAGAAAGAGCCACAGCAGACCAAAGAAATCCATAGACGCCTCCAGAAAGTATGTTGGGATTGGTGCGCAAAATTAATGCTCGACGGTGTTGCCTATTGCGAGGTTGGGGGTGCTTGTTTTTTGAGCGATTCCCAAGAAGCACGCACTACGCAACATCCAACCATCACCATGGATAATATTCATCGGTGTAAAAGTGGCGAACCGGTCGACGCACGATGAAGAGCCGCACCAGCACCATACCGGCGACAAAGCCGCCCACATGCGCCCACCAGGCCACGCCGCCGACGTCCGGCGGCGCCAGCGCCGAGGTCATGAAGGCGCTGACCAGTTGCCCGGCGAACCAGACGCCGATGAAGAAGATGGCCGGAATTTCAAAAAAATAGGGGAAGAAGAAAAGCGGAACCAACGTGATCACGCGCGCAAAGGGAAAGAGCACCAGGTAGGCGCCCATCACGCCGCTGATGGCGCCGCTGGCGCCGACCGTAGGAATCATCGAGCCGGGATTCATAAGTACATGCACAAGAGCCGCCGCCGCGCCGCAGAGCAGATAAAAAATCAGAAACCGCACCGGACCCATGCGATCCTCCACGTTGTCGCCAAAGATGTAGAGAGCCCACATGTTTCCGAGCAGATGAAACAACCCGCCGTGGAGAAACATCGAGGTGAAGATCGTCAGCCATGTCGTCGGGTTCACAAAAAGCTGCGCCGGAATCAATGCATAGCGCTCGATCCAGAACTCGGCGTGCGGCCCGCTGAGAAACATGAAGAAGACCAATACGTTGACAGCGATCAACGTCCAATTCATCAGCGGCAGCGAGCGAGCCTGCACCGTGTCGCGCAATGGAAACATAAGGTCCTCCTGAAAGTGCGTTTATCTTGACATCTTTTTTCGAGGTGAAGTGATCATCTTCCAGAAAGCCCCAGGCCACCGGGAAGATAGGGGCGAACATTCCCCACCGCCCGAAAACTCGTCATCATCATCGATGACAGAGGTCATTCCGCCTGTCCACGGCGCCATTCGACGCCGGTCAGAAGCGGCGCATACAAGTCATCCTCCAGTGCAATCGTCAGCGCCGCCAGCTCTTCCGGCGTAGGGTCCCGTTCTTGAAACGCCACGAAAGGTGCGTCCACAATACGCGCCAACGGCGTTTGCTCATCGCCCTCCCCCATCACGAGCACGGCGGCGGCCGCCAGTGCGTCGGCCACGTTGATCTGCGTCATGCGCAAAGGGCGACCGAACAGATCACACTGGCCCCGATAGTCGTACAACGCCTGGAATCCGCTGTGCGCCACGCAGAAGCCGGTCACGCCCCAGCGCAGCGGCAGCGGCCGGCTGTCGGTCAGAATCACGCCCACCTGTCGAAGCTGAAAGCGTCTTTGCAGATACGCGCGAACGGCGTTGGCGGAGGCCTGCGGGTCGGATGGCCACAGCACGTACTGACCATCGCCGTTCGATTCATCGACGCCCGCATAGGGCATCAACATGTTCGCCTTGATGGTGAGGTAGACGCCGTAGCGACTGACAGTCTGCGGCAGAAACCAGGCGGACTCCGCCTCGATCAGCTTTGCCTTATCCACATCCGGCGGCGCCGTGCGACCTTCGCAGATGGCGACAATCTTCGATGCAACCGCCAGAATTTCGCCTTCCCCCATCGCGGGGACGAACTCGTCTAATATCGCAAATAGATTTCGGTCGGCTAAAGTGATGCGCCGCGTTTTGATCGGTTCGATGTGCATAGAGTGTGAAAGTGTTTCGTGATGCGTGCTCGTTCGTAGCGCATGCTTTACGTTGTGATGCGGGTTGAGCAAAAGGCAAGCGCCTATCTCCCCAACACGGAATACGAAACACGCATCACGCACCAAGCTGCGCAAACTTTTCTGCAATGATACAATACAGCCCTAAAAAGAATAGAATCAAACAGGAGTTACGCAGTTGGGTGAGGTTTTCTTGCAGAATCCGACCTTTCAGGATGTCCCAGGCTTCCTGAGAGATGAGCCAGCTGGGTGACTTCTATCCAATGTCTTGCAAGGAACAATGGCGACCCAAACCATCACGCGAAGACAGGCCTGGATTCTGGCGGCTCGCCCCAAGACGCTGCCGGCGGCGCTCTCTCCGGTCATTGTGGGGACGGCGTTCGCGTTCGCCGATGGCGGATTTGCCTGGCTGCCGGCGTTGGCGGCGGCCCTCGGCGCGCTGCTCTTACAGATACTGAGCAATTTCGCCAACGATTATTCTGACTTCTTTCGCGGCGCCGACACGCCCGAACGCCTCGGTCCGGTGCGCGTCACCAGCGCGGGCTTGATTCGTCCCGAGGAGATGCGTCGAGGCATCATCGTAGTCATCGGGTTGTCGGTGTTGGTCGGCCTGTATCTGATCTGGGTGGGCGGCTGGCCGATCCTGGCGATCGGCGTGGCGGCCATCCTGGCGGCGCTGGCCTACACCGGTGGGCCGTTCCCTTTCGGGTATTACGGCCTGGGCGAGCTCTTCGTGTTTCTCTTCTTCGGTGTGGCGGCGGTCTGCGGAACCTATTACGTACAGACGCTGACGTTGACATCCCCGGTCTTGATCGCATCCTTCGCCGTCGGCGCCCTGGTCACGGCGATTCTGGTCGTCAACAACTACCGCGACATCGAGACCGATCGTCGCGCCGGCAAGCGAACGCTGGCGGTGCGCCTGGGCAGGCGAGGAACGCAGATCGAATATGTTGTGCTGCTGGCCTTCGCCTATGGGATGGTTTTGGTGCTGTGGTTGTTCCTGGATTCAGGGGCGTGGGTGCTGTTGACGGGGCTGACGTTGCCGCTGGCGGCGCAACTGGCTCGCACCTTGAGAAGCTCCACCGATGGGCCGACGCTCAACCGTGCGCTGGCGGGCACGGCGCGGCTGGCCTTGTTGTTCAGCCTGTTGTTGGCGGCGGGCGTTTTATTGGAATGAAAGATAATGCAGAAGGGAGCAGACCGTGAAAAGCCTGAAAATCCTGATGATCGCTTCCGAAGTTGTCCCCTACGCCAAAACAGGCGGTCTGGCGGATGTGGTGGGCGCATTGCCCCAGGTGTTGCAGCGTATGGGGCATGAAGTCATCGTCGTGATGCCCAAGTACGGCAGCATCGATGTTCAAAAGCACGGCCTGCGCCGCTACTGGAACTCGCTCGGCGTGTGGATGGGCAACGCGCTGGAATGGTGCGCCGTGGACGTGGCCGACAACCACGGCGTGCCGGTGTATTTCATCGAACACAACAACTATTTTGCGCGCCCCGGCCTCTATCACGACGACAATTACAATGACTATGAAGACAACCCGCGGCGTTTTGGCTTTTTGACGCGCGCCGGCCTGCAGCTGGCTCGCGACATGGGTTTTGCGCCGGACGTCGTCCATGTGCACGATTGGCAGACGGCGCTCGCTTCGGCCTATCTCAAAATCTGGCACTGGAATGATCCGGTCTTAGGCGGCGCAGCCAGCCTGTTGACGATCCACAATATCGCCTACCAGGGCAAATACAGCGCTGCGCATTACGACTATCTGGGGCTGGGCTGGCAAAACTTCACCCCGGACAAATTCGAGGATTACGGCGCCATCAATTTCCTGAAGGGCGGCATCGTCTACGCCGACATGGTCAACACCGTCAGCCCCACCTACGCCCGCGAGACGCGCACGCCAGAGCTGGGCTATGGACTGGCGCCGTTTCTCAACAACAAAGGCGAGAACTATGTGGGCATCCTCAACGGCGTCGATTATTCGCAGTGGAGCCCTGAGGTGGACATGCTCATCCCCGCCCGTTATTCGGTCGACAACCTTGCCGGCAAGCGCATCTGCAAGGAGCAGCTGCAGCGACGCTTCCTTCTCGATGCGGCGCCGAATGTCCCGATCATCGGCGTCGTCAGCCGGCTGGTGGCGCAGAAGGGGCTTGACCTGCTCGCCGCCGCCATCGAGCGCATTGTCAACGACATGGTCGTGCAGTTCGTCATCCTGGGTTCTGGGGACAAAGGCCTGGAGAGCTTCTACGGGGACCTGCCGCGACGCTATCCAGGCCGCATCGGCAGCTACATCGGCTACAACAACCAGCTCGCCCACTGGATCGAAGCAGGCAGCGATTTCTTCATCATGCCATCGATCTACGAACCCTGCGGGCTGAACCAGATTTACTCGCTCCGCTATGGGACGCTGCCGATCGTGCGCGCCACGGGCGGACTCGACGACACCGTGCAGCAATACGATGAACACACGGGCGACGGCACCGGCTTCAAATTTTGGGAGCCTAGCCCGCACGCCATCTACTACACGGTCGGCTGGGCGGTCAGCACCTACTTTGACCGCCCTCACCACATGGCCAAGATGATTCGCACCGCCATGCAGCAAGACTTCTCTTGGGAAAAGAGCGCCGCTCAGTACGTGCAGGTGTACGAGCGGGCGATGCGCAACAAGGCCGCCTTGTGAGGGCGCCGAATATGCCCGCCGGCCGAAAGCGCCAGGACGAACCGGCCGACGTCGATTGACGCCTTACAAAATTGATTTAGAAATCAGTTCGCCACAATCGTGGGCAGATAGAGGGTGGACCCTGATTCAACCGGCTGCGCCTGCACGAGGATGGCCTGTTCATAGACGTCGCTCGCACCGCCTGCTCCAAAGACGGATAGACGTGCGACATACATCCCCGGCTCTGCGTAGGTGTGCACCGGGTTCTGCTCTGCGCTGGCCTGCCCATCGCCGAAGTCCCACGCATAGCGGTCAATGGCGCCGGTGGAGTGGTCGGTGAATTGCACGGTCAGCGGGGCCATGCCCGACATCGCATCCACCTCGAAGCGCGCCCTCAGCGGCTCCGCCTCGAATTGCAGCACATAGCTGACCGCATCGCCGGCAATCCGTGCATCCCAGTGTCGCACGCGCACATAATGCCAGCCGGTTGCATCCGCCCGCCATATGATCTGCGAGGCCAGAGTTGCCCCCGGCTCGCTGTCGTCATTTTCCGCCAGGACGGTGACGCCATCGCCGGCGTACAGCGTGAGCACCGTATCGGTGTGCTCCGCAAGGTCGGCTGTTCGTAGAGTGTACAACCCTCCCGCCTCCATCCATAGGGCGACCCAGTCCTCGTCGCCGACGCCGCAGAAGGTGCGCTGTTGGGATGCGCCCGCCTCCAGCGGGCGAGGAGCGTGAACGCTGTCATCCGGTTCGTAGGCGTCCGGCGTGCATAGGTCAATCGCCACCTCGACTTCGGCGGCGTCTGGATAGAGGCGAACATTGCCGGCGCGGTCAAACGCCTGGGCGCGAAAGGCGTAGCGATGGCCGGGCTCGCCGATGAAGCGGGCGCTTCCCTGCCCTTCGACTCCATTCGTCAACCAATCCTCCCAGTCGCCCTCGTCCCGACGCACCTGCACGTCGATGCGTTCGACGCCCGCCACCGGGTCATGGGCGTTCCAGCGCACCGTCACCACATTGGCGGCCAGAGCGGTCGGCAACGCCTCGAAAGTAAAGCTCGGCGCCGTGCGATCGAGGATGACATTCCAAAAGACGACGCCGGCGCCGTTGCCGGCGCGGTCCCAGGCGTAGGCGAACAACGCCACAGGCTGATCCGGCGCAGCGCTTGCGTCCCAGATCACGCTCCATCCGTCGTTGCCGTCGAGGTCCCAACCCAGGTTGCGCCAGCCCCACTCGGTTCCATCGTTGTAGCCGACGATAAACTGCACCTGCTCGACGCCGCTGACGTCGTCGCCTGCCTCGGCGCGCACAAGCACCAGGCTGCTGTTCAAGAAGGCGCCGTCGACCGGTTCGGCGATGGCGATGCTCGGCGGCGCGTCATCGACGACGATGCGCACCGTCGCCGTCTCTCCGACCAGGGCGCCGTTGCTAGACACGCGCCAGCGGCTTTCGTACACACCCGGCGTCGCCGGTGCAGTCATCACAAAGTTGGCGCTGTTCGTTGCGTCGAAGGTGTAACTCTGCCCGGCTTCGACGCGACCGAAAATGGGCTGCGCAGGGGCGGCGCCGAAGGTCTCGCCGCCGACGTGCGCCAGATGGTCGCCGCGCTCGCCGTCGAGCGCGCCGGCGCTGACCAGCATTCGCACGATCGGCGTTACCTCCTGTCCTGGCTTGACATAATGAATAGAGGCGTGTTCAACAACGGTGTTGGCGGTGCAGTCGCTCAATTTTTCCCACTGTACGCCGATGCTGGCGCCGTCGCTTTTCTCGTAGTGTTCGACCCGGAGCGCATGGACGCCGGCGCTCAGTTCAACATCGACCGTGAACGCAGCAGCCTGGTCGCGCCACTGGTCGAGGCGCAGCGCGTCGTCGACCCAGAAGCGCACGCCGTCTTCGGCGTTGATGAAAAAGCGATAGACGCCGCAGGCGAAGTCGGCGTTGCGGCGGAAGCGACTGCTGAAGTTGTCGCTCGGAAAGGTGGCCTCCGGCCCGCCGTCATGCCAGTTCAGGGAGAGCACGGGGCCTTCGTTGCGGCGCATGGCGGGCGTCCCGCTCAGGCCTCGGTTGCCCCAGTATTCGCCGCACCAGGCGTCGGGGGCGCACGTCTGCTCGGGCGGCAGGAAGCCCGGCCCCTGCCACCATGCCTCGAGGCGCGCGGCGCCCGTGTTTTCGTAGAATTCAACCTTGATCTCGTGGTTGCCGGGCGAGAGATAACCGCTCCAATCGTGGCCGTCGAAGCTGGAGTCCCACCAGGCGTCGAGGCGAAGCTGGCCGTCGATGTAGATGCGGCAGCCGTCGTCGTGCTGGCAGTGGAAGCGATACGCGCCGCCGGGGAAATAGAGGGTCTTTGTGAAGCGAGCGCTCCACCCATCCGACGACACGCCGTCCAGCGGCGCGCCGGAGTCCCAGTCTCGGAAAAGATAGACGCCGCCTTCGTCGCGCTCGCGCGCCGGAGAGCCGGAGAGGGTTTTGTTGTTCCAGTATTGGGCGCGCCAGGGGGCGTCGGGCGGGGCGGGCGCAGGCTCAATGGTGAAATGCCAGACGGTGCTCCAGCCGCTTTCGGCGCCTCGGCTGTCGCGCGCTTTGACGCGCCATTGATAGTTGAAGGAACGGCCATCCAACTGACTCGGGCGCCAGCATGCATCGTGAATCCAGCCGCTCTGAGTGTTGACGGCGCTCTCGAAGACCTCGGCGAAGAACTGCACGTCGTCGCCATCGGGGTCGCCGTTGTTCTGCCAGCAGAGGGTGGGCGCGCGTCCATCGCGCGCCACATGCCAGTCGCCAGGGCTGGTCGGCTGAGGCGTGTTGGGCGGTCGATTGACGCTTGCGCCGCAGCCGGCGCCGGTGAAGACTTCGAACGAAGAGACGTTGTCGTTGAGCGAGACGCCATTGTTGAACGTCTTGCCTGCGAAGTCGGCGTCGCCGGGCGCGTCGATGCAGCGGCTGCCGCCCCCGCGTTCGCTGTGTTCGTAAAGCCTCACCGACCAGCCAGACGGAATGCGGATCGACGACGCCTTGTCGTTGAAGGCGCCGGGGACATTTTGAAATCCTGCGCCATTGCGCAGCACATAGCCGACGCCTTCGCCGGCGCCGCCGCACTCGTAGTTGCCGTGCTGATAGAGGATCACCCCGCCGGATTGTGGGCAAGAGGGAGGAGGCGGGGGCGGGGAGCCGCTGCCGATGGTTCCGTCGTTGTAGATTTGACCGCCGGGGGCGCAGCGAGTCATGCTGCCCCGCACCATGCAGCCTTGATAGGGCGCTCCACCCTCCTGCACCGTCCAGCCGCCGATGTCACGATCGTGAATCTCCTGGTGTTGGCCGTTGCGGCGCAACGTGAAGTGAACGTGCGGCCCGGTGGCCGAACCGCCGCATCCGACCGCCGTGGAAATCTGACCTAACGGATGCGTTCCCCGGCTCACTGCCTGCCCATGCGCTACGCCAATGTTGATGAGATGATAGTAGCCGGTCTGCCAGCCGTCGCCGTGATCCACCAGCACGAAATTGTCGCAAGGGCGATAGGCAACGCCATCGCGTGCAGGGCGCACGATGCCACTGCCGCCTGCAAAATCCAGCGCGCTCCAGGGTCGATTGGCGCTGCCCGTGTTATGATGCGGGCCGCCGGTCAGCGTCCAGGTTTCGCCCGTCGCCCAGGGCAAGCTGAGCTGTGCGCTGCCGTCGCCGGCGATGGAGACGTCCGGCGAGGAGCGCAACAACGGAAACGCCGCCGGCGCTTGCGACCGCCACAGTTCGAATTGCGGCTCCCCGCTGAGCGCCGCCTGCCACTGCTTGCCTTGCCGCCGGGCGAGAAAGAGATACGCGTCCGGCGCGCCGGTCTCTCCCGCCAGCATGGCCACGGTGCCAAAGGCCCACTCGCCTTCGATCATGATGTTGGAGACCAGCGCATCGGTCTCGAGAGGTTGGCCGAGAAGACGGATCAAGGCGTCGAGCACTGCGCCTGAAAGCGGCTCTGTCGCCCCGGTTTGTTGCGCAGCTGCGCTGTCGGCGCTTTCGGCTGACAGAGGGATGGTTTCCTTAAACAAGCCCAGTGCGAGGAAGAGAAAAAGAACAAGAGCGAGACGAAGACGCATCTATTGTTGCAACTCCTGAATGGATTGTCCCACGGCTCCAGCATAGTTCGATGATGCAGCAGGATGCAACGGCGGAAAGATCGATTGCAGTGTGCGTCGGCTGCTCGAAATGTTCGTCTCCTTTGGCGAAGGATCACGCATTTGGTAAACTTCGACTAGTCGACGTCTGGTCTAATGCAAGGGAGTTTCATGATGCCTTCCATCGGCGCCTACGAGGCTAAGACACATTTTTCCGAATTGCTGAAGCGTGTGCAACGGGGCGAGCGCTTCATCATCACTCATCACGGCGCGCCGGTCGCCGTACTTGCACCGCTTGAATCCGCCCCCGAACGACCCGTTGATGAGGTCATTGCTGCGCTCAAAGCATTCCGTCGCAAGCGCAGCCTCGACCTTCCCTTGAAAGCGTTGATCGAGGAGGGCAGAGCGTGAGCGAGCAATTTGTCCTGGACGCATCGATGGCATTGGCCTGGTGCTTTGAGGATGAAGGCGGCTCGTATGCTCTGGAGGTGCTCGACCGTCTGGCGACGGGAGAAGCCGTTGCGCCTTCTCTCTGGCGGTTGGAAGTGGCCAATGCCCTGGTTCACGCCGAGCGGCGAGGGCGATTGACGCAGGCGGAGAGCACGCGCTTTCTGGATCTGCTTCGTCAATTGCCGATTCGCATCGAGGAGACGCCCTTGCAGCGCGCCTGGTCGGATATTGTGAGCCTGGCGCGCTCCGTCCATCTTTCCACCTACGACGCCGTCTACTTGGATCTCGCCATGCGCCTGGGGCTTCCGCTGGCGACGCTGGACGACGCCTTGCGTCAGGCCGCCGCCCAGCGTCATGTACGATTGGTGTGAATCCGCGCGCCCTGGCGCGCTTGGGTCTGCTCAATCGGGCTGCCCGCTGTTGATCGATTGGGCTGAGCATGCTTTATGTCCGGCGCCCTCTTCCTGCATTATGTTCACGGCCCCGCCGGCGTGATGTACACGTCGTCGAAGTAGCGTACACCCGTGGCGCTGGCCTGCCCGTTCCATGATCCAATGAGCGGTATCAGGTTGGTAGCCGTCTTCAACGTGTGGGCTTGGCTAGGAATATAGCAGTCCAGCAAGTTGCCATCCAGGTAGAAGCATACCTGCGCCGTGTTTGGATCAATGTCAATACGGGCGGTGTACCAAGTATCGAAGTCGAGCGAGTCAGGCCAAGACGCCCTATATTCCGCATGGTAATTCCCTGGTGTGTAATTGGTGATGTCGCAACCAAAATACGGCGGATACCCGTCGTAAACGCTCAAGCTACACTGCGCCCACCAGCCGCTGCCGTTAATGTCCCGCATAATCTGGATTTTCGCGCCGGTGCCCGATGTTCCATTACTTAGCTTCAGTTTTGCCTGAAAGCGCTGCATCTGACGCAAGGTGCGCTCTAGCGGCATGGCCAACGGCAGGTCTAGGCCGATAGTAGCCGGCGTGCCGGGGGTGTTGGTGACTTGCAACACGCCATCCTGCTGCCGCACGCTGAAATAGTTGCTGGACCCCCAGAACCGCCACTTAATCGGGTTGTAGGCGCCATCAAAGGCTGGGTTGTTGAAGTCGTCATAGAGCATCATCAGCGGATTGTAGGCCCGCGTCACCAGCGGCAGGAAAAGCAGACGGGCGATCTGGATGTAGGCCGGGCGGGACTTGATATCGGTGTCCACCCCATCCGACACCGTGAGTGTGACCGCGTAGTTCCCCGGCGCTGCGTAGGTGTGCTGGACGGTGGTGGCGTTGGTCGTCAGTGGGGGCGAGCCATCGCCGAAGTTCCAGGTGGCCGAGGTGAAGTCCCCGCCGGAGAGGTTGGTGAAGGTGACGGTGGTTCCTGGTGCGCCGGTCGTAGAGCTGGCGCTGAAGTCGGCGGTGACGGTCTTCTTCCACACCTTTCCGCCGCTAGCCCAGTTGGTGATGCCCAGATAGAGGCGATTGTTGTGGACGGCCATGGCGCCTGACGCGACATAGCTGTTATTACTGTCCCCCAGACCGGCATCCAGGGCCACCGGTTCCCAGTTTACGCCATCGGCGGTGCGCCAGAGCTCCAGACCGGTTTCGTAGTTCGCAACTGCAGCGTAAAGATGCGGTCCAAAGACGATACCGCTGAAGATGTACCGGCTCCGAGGGTTGCCGAAGCCATTGTCTGCAACCTTAACCCAGTCGCTCTGACTGTTGCAGACGGTCGCTGCACACTGCCAGATCTCAGCCCCTCTGGATGTGCCATCCACGCGAGAGATGTAAGCGTAAAGGGTGTTGTTGAACACGATCAACTTCTCCACCCGGTGTGCCTCGACATCGCCAAAGCCGGGGTTGTTGACCCGCACCCAGTTCGTCCCGTCGTAGCGCCACACCTCGCCGCCCAGAGGCCCATTCGGGTGCGCGTCGTCTTGCCAATCCCCGTGACGGGTGCCGGCATACAGATAGCCGTTGTATTCGACCAGGGAGAGCACGCCGGTGTTGTAGGGGTCGCCAAACCCGCCTGAGGCCACCTGCTGCCAGGTCTGGCCATCGGCCGTGCGCCAGATTTCCGCCCCTAACGCGTTCTGGTTTCCTCTATCCAGGGCTGCGTACAGGTGCCCTCCCAGCGAGGCCATGACGGACACCCACCGATAATCGCTGCCAATGCTGCCGGGAGGCGTGACGTTCTCCCAGGTGGTCCCATCCGCCGTGCGCCAGAACTGCGGTCCGTTGGTGTGCCACGTGTTGCAATTGGGGTCATCGCAAATGAAGGTGAATGTGGCCACGTAAAGGCGATCGCCGAACACCGCCATGGCGTCAATCTCGGCGTTTGTTGAATCGCCAAATCCCAGCGTGTTGACGGCGCTCCATGTGCCATTCGCCGTGAGCCGCCAGACGTATGGCTGATAGCCTGTGGCGTACAGATTCCCTTTGAACGTTGCCAGGCTACTGATCCACTGATTGCGCCGCTCCCCGAATCCATTGATGTTCACCTGCCTCCACCCCGGCACCCCGGGAACAAATTTCTGGATACGATGGTTGTTATGGATCTCGGACGTGTACACGCTGTCATCCGGGCCGATGGCGATGCCCAGTACGTCGCTGAAGCGCCCCGGCTGCGTGCCGCCCGCGCCGCCGATGGTGGTGAGGTAGGCGTTGCCGTTGGCAAAGTTGTCAAAGACCTGCACCCGGCTGTTCCCTGAGTCCGCCACGTAGAGGCGGCCCTGGCTGTCCACGGCGATGTGATGCGGCCCCCAGCCGTTAAAGCGGCCAAAGTCGCCGCCTGCACCCCCGCCTCCGATGGTGCGCACATACTGACGGTTGCTGTTAAACACCTGCACCCGGTCGTTGCCCTCGTCGGCCACATAGATATAGCCATCCTTATCCATCGCTACGTCAAAGGGGCGGTTGAAGTGTGCATTGTCCGAACCTGATTCGCCGGTTACGCCCAGGGTGGCGACGTAGGCGAACTGGCGGTCGTAAATCTGGACGCGGTGATTCTCTCTGTCGGCCACATATAGATAGCCGTTGCGGTCAAACCCGATGCCGCTTGGGGCGATGAACTGGTAATTGCCGCTGCCGTAGCCGCCGAAGCCGCCATAGTAGCTGCCGTCGGGGTTGAAAATCTGCAGGCGGTGGTTGCTGCCGGGCATATAGAGGGCTGAACTCCAACGTTCCGCTGTATAGATGCGCCCATCGGGGCCGACCGCCACATCGGATAGGTAGCCGAAGTGAGCGTTGTCATCGCCCGGCTGGCCGGCCTCGCCCACCGTCCACTGGGGGCTACCCGCTGCGTTCAGCTTCACCAGGCGGTAGCCATAGCCTTCGGCAATGTAGATGCTGCCGTCCGGCCCGACCGCCACCCCTTCCGGGTAGTAGAAGCGGTCGTTCGCCTCCACGTAGGAGTCGCCCGTCGTGCCGTAGGTGCGCTGGTAGACGCGGCTCGGGCTGAACTGCTGCACCCGCTTGTTGCCATAGTCGGCCACATAGATGTTGCCCGAGGCGTCTACAGCCACGTCGGTGGGATACTTGAACTGGTTGTTGTCCGTGCCGTAACTGCCGCCGATAGTGGTCACGTAGGCCAGCGTGTTGCGGTTGAAGACCTGCACGCGGTGGTTCTCGGTGTCGGCGACGTAGATGTAGTTGGCGTCTACCGCTACCCCCTGCGGGCTCTGGAACTGGTTGTTGCCAGAGCCGGGGGACCCAGTCTGGCCCAGCGTGGCGACGTGGATCGGCGCGCTGGGGATGCTGATGTCGAAGATTTGCACCCGGTGGTTATCGGCATCGGCGATGTAGAGCCGATTCCCGTAGACAGCGATATGCCGCGGCCAGCACAGTTGGGTGTTGCCCGTCCCGCACGGGCCGCCGCCGATGGTGGCCAGGTAATTGCCGCTGCTGTTGAAAATCTGCACGCGGTGGTTGCCGTAATCGCTGCCCCAGTAGCCGCTGTCGCTGACGTAGATGTTGCCGCTGCCATCGAAGGCGATGCTGATGGGGTTCTCGAAGCGGTCGTTGTCCGAGCCGGAGTTCCACGCCTGGCCCAGTTCGCCGACCTTCTGGCTGCTGCTGTTGTACTTCACCACGTGCGAGGCCTCGGCGTCCACCACCCAGACGTTGCCGCTGCCGTCCTCGGCCACATCGGTGATGCGCTCCAGGGGTGTCTGGGCGTAGTCTATGACGCCCGCCTTGCCGATCTTCTGGATGAAGTTGCCGCTGGCGTCGAACTTGAGGACGCGGTGCGCCAGCGTGTCGGCGATCCAGACGGCGTTGCCTGCGGTGCCAACGCCCTCCACCCAATAGAAGTGGTCGGTGGTCTCAATGAACGGCTCCTGGGTCACCCCGAAGGTCTGCACGTAACGAAAGACGAAGCCGGGCTGACCGGTGGGAACGGCGGCGGCCTCCACCCTTGCTGCCTCTCCCATGAATAGGACGGGAGGGGCTGGCTCACCTAGGAAGAGCTTGCCTTCCCACTCCAGCCCCGACAGCGGCTCCGTCTGAGGCTCCGGTGAGGCTGACCCTGGCCCCTGCGCAGCCACAGGCCAAACGCTGAAGAGGGCTAGTATCAACATGGTTAAGACTATGAAGAATAACCTGAGTCTCATTTGTTCGAACCTCCTGAGATCTAGGTGTGTGAATCAATATGACAAGAATAGTTCGTGGAATGCTGTTAAGCCCAGGATGTACGCCTTTGCATTCTCGTGTATTGAGGTCGCTATTTTGTCCTCTAAAAAGAACGATTCATGCAGCCGGGGAAGCTGCACAAACCGTTCTCAGCGGTGAAGGCTGCCGATATTTCGTGGATGTATGCTGGCTTTAGAAGGGACAGCGGCTATAGTTGCGATTGTGTAATGAACTACAGCCGCTTACTCCACCTTAAGAATATAGAGGAATTTGGCGTTTGCATAGCGGAAAATTCCGTAATTGGGAATAAGGAATGCGCATACGGAATTTTCCGCTATGCGCTGCAGAGGAGATAAAACGTTCTTCGATTCTGCCGATTCTTTGGGATGCACAAAATATTCTGCATCGTTTTTCGATAATGTCAGACCCCATCCAGAGGAACATCTAGTTTGACGAGCGTGCCTTTGCCCGGGTTGCTTTCGATGGACAGATGTCCGCTTACCTCGGCAGCGTGAATGCGCATCGCTTCTAGCCCCATATGTCGCCGAGCAGGCGTCAAGCTATGGACAAAATCCGGCAGGAATCCCACGCCGTCGTCTTCGACTTCAAGGTGGACGCCGAGGGGGTGAGTGTGCAGGCGGAGCCATATCGAATTGGGCTGCGCATGCGCCAGCGCATTGTTGAGCGCAGCCATTGCGACATGATAGAGCGCCTCTTTGACCGGGGGCGGTAGCTTGGCGTCGAGGTCTTCGACAGCAAGATGAATACGCACGTTAGGGTGCAGTGATGCCATGCGCTGCGCCATCCACGTGAACGTTTCCAACAGCGAGTGCCGCGACCAATCGATCGGCTCCGTCGTATCCAGGATGCTGCGGATTTCTTGCGCCAGATGGTGCAAAGTTTGGGCGACTGTCAGCCGATCCTGCTGCGCCTGCCCCTTCTCGGCGATCTGCAACGCCTCGACCATCATGCGGATGCCCTGCAGCTCCGGCAGAAGACGGTCGTGGAGACGAGCAGCGATGCGGTGGAGCATCTGTTCGCGCGCCCGGCGCAGCGCCTCTGCCTCCTGGGTTTTGCGTTCGGCCTGAACCAGAAGGTTGCTATGAAAGATTGCATAGGCCAGGCCGAGGGGATAGGTGACGCCCATTGCGATTAAAATTTCATATGGGATCAGGGGGCCCCCGCTCAGCAGATAGGGCGCCCACCAGATCAATATCAGAGCCAGCAATAGGACGCTGAGGGCGAGCAGCAGAGAGCGCGCGCTTTTCCACGCAATCAGGCGTTGGCTGCGTTGCAGTGAGGGAAACCTGAGAATGCCAACCAGAAACGTCGCAGCGACGCAGAGGATTCCATATAGAACCACAGTGTTAAATAACGCCGAAAAAAGCGGACGAGCTTGGGTTCCTTGTTCGGTCAAAATGCGTACAACTATGCCGATCAGCAACGGCGGCGCATAGAGGAGACTCGCCAGCCATGGACGCCGCGCAAGGATGCCCTGGGGCTGTGGATAGAGTAGAAGGCTATGCAAAGCCATGGCGCCGCCTAGCCCAGGAATCGGCGCACCAAAAAGCCAGAACCAGTAGGAGCTTGTCGCCGAAGGCCCGTCGAAGTTGTCCATGGCCCACAAAGTGTGCATCATGGCTGCGGCCGGCAATAAACAGAGCAAAGCAAGGATCCGCCGATAGGGAGGGCACGGAGATCGCAACAGCACATAGCCGGTCAGCAGGGCGATGAGCATCAACAGATAGATCATTCCAAAGACGGCGACAAACGCGTCGGCGCTGAATATATAGGCCGGCTCGACGATGGTTAAGATCTGTCCACGCCGCTCCACGACATACTCGATCGGTTCCCCTGGCTGCGCAGCGGCGTAGATAGTCGGGTAGGCCTCCGGAGGCAGGCCTTGAATGCTCAACAGATGGTCTTCCGCTTGCAAAAAGAACGGCGCAGAACGCACGGTGCGCCAGGGAAAGTACCCCACGTAGAACGGCGGCTCCTGGGTTAGGTCGTGAATCACAATGAAGCCGCCATAAACTCTGCCGATGGAGTGCGCCACCCTGGTGAGCAAGAATCCACCCCAGATGAGTAGCGCAGCAGCGGTGACATTAAACAGCCGTCTTATGAACATAGGGTGTAACTTCAGCCCTCATTGCAATTGGGAGGATTGCATTTTCGACTTTCCAGCGCTGAGGGTGCGCCAAAGCCTTTCCCGGGTCTCGTCTGGCGACCATCCGTTCAAGCGTCGCCAATTGTTCAAACTCGGCGCGCATGTAGACGAACAGGTCGATGCCTACGGGGAAACCTACAGGCAGGTACGCCGCCGCGCGTTCATGCATGGGCGTGGCTGTTGAGGAGATGATCAGGCAGAGGTCAACGTCGCTGCCAGGTCTTGGGATGCCGTTCACCCAGGAGCCGAACCAGAGGATGCGTTCAATCTCTGGGTGCTTTGCGCGCAGATGCGCTGCGTAGCGTTCAACAGCCTCTTTGACGCGCACCGGATCAGCCGATCTGATGACGACAGAATTCGAGGATGGCTTCGGCGTAGCGGATGACATCTTTCGCTTCCGTCTGCGTGTAGAAATCGGCGGGTGCACCGGAGTCGAAACCGTTCGGATATCGGGTGGGGATGTAGTGTTTGTCAAGGATGCGACTATAGTCGCCATCCTCAAGTGCATGCCGAGCGTGGCGTAAGTCTGCCTCAGCCTGTCGGAACCAATCTGCGTATCGATTGGCCATCGAGATTCAGTTCTTTTATCTTAATGTTGTGTCCTCCTTCGAGCAGCTTACATTGTCTAGACGCTTTTTCAAAATTATGAAGGACGCCCCCCTGACGCACGGCAAGCAACGGTGGACGCACTTTTAGATATTTACATCGCATCCTCCTCCCATTCCGGCGGCAGCAGCCCAAGGTGGCGAGCGCGCAACACCGCCTCCATGCGCGTGTGGACGCCCAAGCGCTCGCGCAACAGCTCCAGATGTTTGCTTACGGTCTTGGTCTGAATGCCCAAACGCTCGCCGACCTCCCGATCGCTCAACCCTGCGGCCACCAGGCGCAAGATTTCCATTTCACGCGGGGTTGGAGACCCGACGGGAAGGGTCAGCAGCCAGGCTTGTTGCTGAGGCGTCCAAAGCGGGAGTTTGTGGCGGGCCAGGAAGCGAATCGCTGCGCAGAGCGTTCCCGGCGCTGCGTCTTTCTCGAAAAAGCCGTGTGCGCCCGCTTGGGCCGCGGCGCGCACCCACGCCGGGTGATGATAGCTGCTGAGCACGAGCGTCGGTGCAGAGGTCGCCCGTCGAATTTGATGCAGGAGCTCGACGCCGGTTTCGAGCCGGGAATCGGCGTCGGAGGCGCAGCGCCGCAGCCGCAGGTCGACGATCGCCACCTGGGGTTGCCGTTCGAGAATGGCGGCGAACCCGTCCGACGCACTGGTGGCCGTGGCTACGACTTGAAAATCGTTCTCGAGTTCTAGGATGCTGGTCAGCCCGCGTAAGAAGATCGAAGAATCGTCCACCAACGCCACGCGGATGCGACCGTCGCCGGGAGATTGCGCCGGGGGAGGCATGGCTCACTGTTCCTCCTGATCGAATATTTGTACACAAGCACTGGTCCTGACTCCAAGCGTCAGACCATCGGGAAAATCGCTTTTTCACTATTGAAGCGGCCGCCGACACCTATATTATACTATGGTTATCGCCGCAAGAATTGTTTAATTCCATGTTCATTTTTGTGATATGAGCCTCCTGACCGATGCATTAGAAGCTCAGTTTCACAGAGAGACATATGTTGCCATTCTCAATTCGCTGCTTCGCACCCCGGGCAGCAAACGAGAGCTGGCGCGACGGGCGAAGATCTCTCCTGTTTATTTGAGCTATATAGGAATTACAAAGACGCAAAGCGCGTTCTGACGAGGGAGTATGACCGCATGAATTCCATCCCTCAGAATCCATCCGATCAAGGAGCGCAAGTCATCAAAGTTCTCCTCCTCTTCCGCTGGACGAGCCTGGTTCCCGCCCTGATCGTCTGGCTGATCTCGCCCGCTGCGGCGCCGCTGACCGGGTGGGTGCTTTTCGCGTTGGCGGCGATTACGGCCGTGATTTCGCTCCGCCATCGAGCGCTCAACCGTCAGTTGCAGCAGACGCCGTGGCTGTTAGCCGTCGACCTGGCGCTTTCCGCTGCGGCGATTGCGTTGACGGGCGGCGCCGTCAGCGCCTTCTACTTTCACGCCCTGTCTCCCATCCTGGCCGCCGCCTTTTTCTTCAAGATTCGAGGCGGATTGACCACGGCGCTCGCATTCACGCCGCTGTATATCTCGGCCCTCTTTTACGCCCAGCGACAACCGACGGTCGTCGTGCCCTCTTCGATTGAGCTGTATCTGGGATTGACGCAACTGTTCACGGTTTACCTGATCGCCGTCATCTTCGGCTATTCGGCTCGCCTGCTGGAAACCTTGCGCCAGCAGACCGATCGACTCTCCAGGACCTCCCAAGAGCTTATCCAGAGCAACGCCGAGCTGGAGCACATGAACCAGCAACTTCGCCTCATCCAATCGCTGACGCTCAGCCTGCAGTCGGCGGTCGAGCCGGTGGAAATGCAGCAGGTGCTTCTGAAAGGGCTGGTGGAGGAGATGGGCTACTGCACCGCGGCTGTGGCGCTGAGCGACGGCGATGGGGCGCTGGTCGGCTGGATGCGCCGCAGTCGCAACGACGCCGAGGCGCACTGCGCAGCCCAGGAAGTCATCCTCGATTTGCGGCAGGCGGAGGAAAGCCCGGTTGGACGGGCTGTGCATGCGCGGCGGTTTGTCTCCGTAGGCGCCCAGACGCCGCCCACCGGAGAAGTTGTGTTGGACGACTGGCTGCGCCTCGAGCAAGCCTATGTGGTTGCGCCACTCCACCTGCGCGGCAACCTGATCGGCGTCTTATTGGTGGAGACGGAAGAGCTTGCTGCGCCCGCAGATGCAAAGTTGACCCCGCTGGCATTGGTCGCCAATCACGCCAGCGTGGCGCTCGGCAGTTTACGCCTTTGCATCGAGCGCACGCAACGGCTGGCCTCCGAGGAGGTGCGCAACCGCATCGCCGCCGACATACACGACTCGGTGTCGCAACAGCTTTTTGGCCTCGCCTACGGCCTCAACGCTTGCAATCAGCTTCTCGAACAGCATCCAGAGGCGACGGCGCAGGTCAAAGCGCAGCTCGCCGACCTGGAGCCGCTCGCCTTTGCTGCGCTGCACCAGATGCGCAGCGCCATTTTGGGATTGGCGCCAGGCGGTTTGGACAGTCGGCGCCTGGCCGCCGGACTGCGTAAGCACATGAATTCGCTCTGCATCGGGCGCCGGCTGGCGTTCGACGTGCACGTGACGCCGGCCTTCGACCGTTGGCCTCTCGCCCTCCGTCACGAGTTGTTGCTGATCGCCCAGGAGGGGGTCGCCAACATCGCCCGCCACGCCAACGCCTGCCAGGCTCGCATTGCCATCGAAGAGTGCAACGGGGGCGTCGCCGTGATCATCGAAGACGACGGCGTCGGCTTCGATCCGGCGCAGGCAGCCATTGTGGACGGCGTCGGCCTGGACGGCATCCGTCGTCGCGTGGAGCGGCTAGGCGGCCATTTCCTCCACGAAACACAGCCCGGCGAGGGCGTGCGACTTTACATCGATATCCCCTTGCAGCGCGCCGCACCTTTGCCATGAGCGATTCACAGCAGCCGATCCGCATTCTGATCGTCGACGATCACGCCGTCGTGCGCCGCGGGCTGACGATGGTGCTTTCGTTGCAGCGCGATTTTGTCGTCGTGGGCGAGGCCGGCTCCGCCGCCGCCGCCCTGCACATGGCCGCGACGTTGCAGCCCGACCTGGTCTTGCTCGATCTGGCGCTGCCCGATCGCAGCGGCGGCGCAGTTGCGCCGGAGCTGCGTCGCGTTGCGCCGCGCTCCCGCATCCTTGTCCTGAGCGGCGCGCAGGACGCCCGCCTTGTGCAGGCGGCGGTGGAAGCCCAGGTCGATGGCTACGTGCCCAAGGAGGTGACGCCCGCCGAACTCGCCGACGCCATCCGTCGCGTCGCCGCCGATGAAAGCTACATCCATCCCGACGTGCTCCATTTGCTCCAAGGCGCGTCTCGTCACCCTCAGGCCCACCACCCTCCCTTGACCCGCCGCGAGCTGGAAGTGCTGCAGTTGATGGCGACCATGGCCACCAACCGGGAGATCGCCGAACGCCTGGTCGTCAGCGAAGAGACGGTGCGCTCCCACGTCAAGAGCATCCTGCGCAAGCTCGACCAGCCCAATCGCACCCAGGCCGTGATTGAAGCGGTGCGCTGCGGCCTGATCGAGGTGTGAATTCCCGGCCAGAATTCCCAAAATTCACCCTTCTGGGGGATGAAATCCCCTCCAATCTGGCGTAGACTGAAGCACACTTCCTGAATTGCAAAAATCAATTGCTTCGAATCTGCTTCGGTGTGAGGAGAAGGCGCATGAGCATTGCTTTGCCCGCGGCCGACGTTGTGGCTTCGCAAGCGAGCGGCCGCAGTGAGATTTTTGTGCATGAGTTGTACGCAGCTCTCCAGCAGCCCTCGAATCTGCTTTTGCTGGACGTGCGCAACGAGGATGAGTTCCAGATGTGGCGCATCGAGACGCGCCATACGCCGGAGACGCTCCATCTGCCTTACTTTTTCTTCCTTGAAGAGGAAGAAAAGGCCATCGCCCAGGTTCGAGCGCGCGCGACGAACGGCCGCCCCATTGTCGTGGTCTGCGCCAAAGGCGGCGCCAGCGACTACGTCGCCGAACGCCTGCGAGAGGCGGGTCTCTCCGCCATCAATCTGGCGGGCGGCATGGTTGAATGGGGCGACTTTTACGATGTGCGGCCGGTGATGGAGCAGCCTGACTATCGCATCTACCAGGTCGATCGCGTCGCCAGAGGCTGCGTGAGCTGGGTCTTCGTGAGCCGCGGCGAGGCGGCCATCGTCGATCCCCTGCGCTACGGCGAGCGCTATCTGAAGCTGTTGGAGGAGCAGGGCGCGCAGTTGAAGTTGTTGCTAGACACTCACGCCCACGCCGACCATATCAGCAGCGGTCCAGATTTGGCGGAGCTCACCGGCGCCGCCTACTATCTGCACCCGTACGACGCCATCCACCCCTTCGATATGCTGCCCGCCCGCATGAAGTATGCAATGTTGCACGATGGGCAGCGTTTCACGCTGGGCGCGCTCCAGGTCGAGGTGATCCACACGCCCGGCCACACCCTGGGGCAGGTCAACTTTCTTGTCACCGCGCCCGACGGCGAAGCCTTCTGCTGCACGGGCGACAATCTCTTCATCGAAAGCTTCGGGCGGCCAGACCTCGGTGGACAGGGCGAGCGCTGGGCGCCGGTGGTCTACGACACGATCTTCGGTGTAGTGAAACGTCGCGTGCCCGACCATGCCTGGATTTTGCCCGGCCACTACGCCTCTCCCGCCGAGGCGAATGCAGACGGTCTCTACATGAAGCGACTGGAGGATCTGTGGCGAGACAATCGCAGCCTGCATTTCACAGAGAAAGAACGCTTCGTCGAATTCGTCTTGAGTCACCTACCCTACATGCCGCCGCAATACGTGGAAATCAAACGCGTCAACATCGGCCTGTCCAATCCATCGCTCGACGAGGCGGACGAGCTGGAGCTGGGCAAGAACATCTGCGCCCTCTCGGGCTAATGCGCCACGCCACATGCTTGCACACATCGCCCAAAGAAAGGAGTCATTGCCATCTATGACCACCGACGTAGCCACGATTCAAGTGCACCAGGAGCTCGATGTCCGCGGGCTGAACTGCCCGATGCCGCTGGTCAAGGCGCGGCAGGCGATTCTCAAGCTGGACGTAGGTCAGGTCTTGAAAGTGATCAGCACCGACCGCGGCAGCGTCAAGGATTTTCAGGGCTGGGCCAAAGCGGCCAACAACGTAGCGCTGCTGGCCCAAAGCGAGGAAGCCGCCCCCGACGGCAAGACGCTCTATCTGCATTACGTGCAACGCACGAAATAGGAGGTCCCCATGAGCACCGCAACCATGGAGCTTGACGCCAGAAGCGCCGTCGCTGCGAACGGCGTCAATGACGCTGCGCAGCCGCTCCTTCAGCGCATCGCCGCGCTCGAGGCGCGGCTCGAGGAAATGGAAAGCCGCATCCCCAAGGACAAGGTGACAATGGTCGTCTTTTCCGGCGACCTCGACCGCGTGCTCGCCGCCTTCATCATCGCCAGCGGTGCCGCGGCCATGGGGCAGGAAGTTTCGATGTTTTTCACTTTTTGGGGATTAAATGCGCTGAGAAAGCAACGTAAATTGCAAGGCAAGAAACTGACCGAAAAGATGATGGCGCTCATGTCTCCCGCCGACACAAAGCACATGGGCGTCAGCAAGCTCAACTTTTTTGGCGCCGGCGCCGTGATGCTGCGCCAGATGATGAAGGAGAAGAACGTCACCTCCGTGGAGGAGCTGATCGACCTCTGTGCGGAGCTGGGGGTCAAGATGGTCAGTTGTGAAATGAGCCGCGACGTCATGGGCATCGATCCGAGCGAGCTGCGCCCCGATGTGGAGACGGGCGGCGTGGCCGCGTATCTCGCCGACGCGCTTGAAAGCAGGGTGACGCTGTTCATATGAACTACGGATTCGTTATCGACAACCGCAAATGCATCGGCTGCCACGCCTGCTCGACGGCGTGCAAAAGTGAGAACGAGGTGCCACTCGGCGTCTACCGCACCTGGGTCAAGTACGTCGAGACCGGCGCCTACCCCAACACGCGGCGTCACTTCCAGGTGACGCGCTGCAATCATTGCGCCAACCCGCCCTGCGTGCGCATCTGTCCGGTCACGGCCATGTACCAGCGCGCCGACGGCATCGTGGAGTTCGACCCCAGGGTGTGCATCGGCTGCAAGGCTTGTATGCAGGCCTGCCCCTACGACGCCATTTACATCGATCCGGAGACGCACACCGCGGCCAAGTGCCACTACTGCTCCCACCGCGTTGAGCTGGGGCTGGAGCCGGCCTGCGTCGTCGTCTGCCCGGAGCACGCCATCATCGCTGGCGACATGGACGACCCCAACTCGGAGATCAGCCGCATCCTGGCCACCCAGAAGGTGACGGTACGCAAGCCGGAGCAGGGCACTGCGCCTAAGCTCTTCTACATCGAAGGCAACGACTGGGCGCTGCATCCCACGGCCACCGAGCGCGCGCCGGAGACCTTCATGTGGGCGGACGTCATCCCGTTGCACGCCAAGCCCCATGCGAACGGCCACGCGAACGGCGCCGGGAACGGTCACGCCGTCAGCGTCGAAGTCGCCGCCAACGTTGCGCTCTATCCGGCGACAACCAAGACTGCAAAATCAGGCGTGGCGATCCGAGAGCCTCAACCTCAGGGCGATCCGGTCGGCGGGCCGATCCACATCGGGCGGGGGCGCATGGCCGAGCACATGGTGCAGGTGGCCTACAACGCCCAACACAAGATTCCCTGGCACTGGCCGGTGCCCGCCTATCTGGTCACCAAGGGCGTCGGCGCCGGCGTCTTTATGCTGCTCACCCTGGCCTTTGGTCTGGGCCTCAGCGCCTTCGACGGGGTGACGGCTGCGGTGGGCGGCTTTGTGTCGCTGCTCTTCATCGCCGCTACGACGGGATTGCTGGTTTACGATCTGGAGCGACCGGAGCGCTTCCTCTCGATCGTTTTTCGCCCACAGTGGAAAAGCTGGCTGACGCGCGGCGCGTTCATCCTGATCGGCTTCTCCACCATCGCCGGCCTCTGGTGGTTGCTGGAGACAGGGACGTTGCTCAACCTGCTGCCGACAGGCCTCAGCGCCGCATTGCGTCAGCCGCTGCTCTGGATCGGCGGCGCGCTGGCGGTGGGCGCGGCGGTCTACACCGCCTTCCTCTTTGGTCAGGCCGAAGGCCGCGATCTCTGGCAAAGTCCGTTGCTGCCCTTCCACCTGGTCGTGCAGGCGCTGATGGTCGGCGCCGGGACGCTGTTGGCGTTGGACCTCTTCCTGGCCATGCCCGAGGCGTTCACCCAGTTCACGCGCGTCGTCTTTGTCGTCGCCCTGTTGGTGGACCTGTTCGTGACGCTGGTCGGCGAGTTCTCTATGCCCCACGCCACGGAGCTGGCCGCACGCGCCGCCCATGAGATCAGCCATGGCCGCTATCGTCGCCACTTCTGGCAGGGCGGCGTGCTGCTGGGCCACGCGGCGCCGCTGGCGCTCATGGCGCTGGCCTTCCTGATTGCGCCGATCGCGCCGCTGCTGGCCGCCATCGCCGGCGTGTGCGCCATCGTGGGACTGTACTTCTTTGAGTACGCCTTCGTCATGGCGCCGCAGGAGCTGCCGAACAGCTGAGCCTGCTGGGTTACACAATGAAGGGGTGGGAGGTGGGCCCTCACCCCCTCTCCCAAAGCTGGGAGAGGAGGGAGAAAGGGGACGCCCGTCTTGGGCAGGCCCTACGCCTATGGGAGAATCGGAATCATCGGGAAATTTGTCAATCTTGGGATCATCGAAAGCATCGACTATGACCGAACAGTCTAAGATCAATCGATTGTTATCCGCTCTGTTAGGCCGCAACTCCGACGTTCGTCGCACATCCAAGGGCGAAGGCGGCTTCGGCCTGCCGGAGTTCGCTTCCACCGACTTGAAGCCGGAGCCTGCGCCCATGACCATCGTCCACCACCCGGATGGCCGCATGAGCCAGTATCCGCCGGTGGAAAAATGGGATGACTGGGTGGAATGGGATGGCAAGCTGTGGCCGCAGCGCGTGGCCCGGCGCTACATGCTGATTCCAACGGTCTGTTTCAACTGTGAGAGCGCCTGCGGCCTCCTGGCTTATGTGGATCGAGAGACGTTGGAGGTCAAGAAGTTCGAGGGCAACCCCGTGCACCCCGGCAGCCGGGGCCGCAATTGCGCCAAGGGCCCCGCCACCCACAACCAAACTTACGACCCGGAGCGCATTCTCTATCCGCTCAAGCGCGTGGGCAAGCGCGGGGAGGGCAAGTGGAA
This sequence comes from uncultured Caldilinea sp., assembly GCF_937128415.1. Taxonomy (GTDB): domain Bacteria; phylum Chloroflexota; class Anaerolineae; order Caldilineales; family Caldilineaceae; genus Caldilinea. The sequence continues at coordinate 36,091 of NZ_CAKZMJ010000068.1, read as the reverse complement.
ACGCATCACCTGGGAGGAAGCGTTGAGCGACATCGCCGGTCAGATGCGCGAGAGTCGCCTCAAGCGCCGCGACGGCATTGTCTACCACGTGGGCCGGCCAGGCGAGGACGGCTACACCAATCGCTGCATCGTGGCCTGGGGGGTGGATGGTCACAACAGCCACACCAACATCTGCTCCTCCAGCGCGCGGCTGGGCTATGCGCTGTGGAGCGGCTTCGACCGCCCCAGCCCCGACCATGCCAACGCGCGCGTGATCTTGCTCATCTCCAGCCACCTGGAGACCGGCCACTACTTCAACCCGCACGCCCAACGCATCATTGAGGGCAAGATGGCGGGCGCCAAACTCATCACCATGGACCCGCGGCTGAGCAACACCGCCAGCATGAGCGACCTCTGGTTGCCCACCTGGCCCGGCAGCGAAACAACCGTGCTGCTCGCCATCGCCAATTATCTGATCCAGACAGGCCGCTACGACCGGCGCTTTGTGCGCCGCTGGGTCAACTGGCGGGAGACCCTGGCCGCCATCCGCGACGGCAAGCTCGACCTCGGCGACCCGGCGCTGCAGGCGGAGATCGCCGGCCTGGCTTTCCCCTTAAGTGAGGACGACTTCGTCTACTTCGACCGCGCGCTCAAGGCCCTCTATCGCGACTTCACCTTCGAGCGCGCAGCCGAGGAGGCGCAGGTTCCCGTGGAGCGCATTCGCCAGGCCGCCGAGTGGATCGCAGACTGCGACGGCAGGCTGGCGGCGCACGTGTGGCGCGCCGCCAGCATCGGCAACCTGGGCGGCTGGCAGGTGGCGCGGGCGCTCTTCTTCCTCAACGTGCTCACCGGCAGCGTGGGCACGCGCGGGGGCACCTCCGGCAACGAATGGAACAAGTTCGTCCCGAAGCCGTTCGCTAGCCCGCCAGGCCCCGAGGCGTGGAACGAGCTGCACTTCCCCATCGAATATCCCTTCGCTCACTACGAGATGAGTTTCTTGCTGCCTCACTTCCTGGAGGAGGGCCGCGGCAGCATCGACGTATATTTCACGCGCGTCTACAATCCGATGTGGATCAACCCGGACGGCTTCATGTGGCTGAAGGCGTTGCGCGACGAATCCAAAATCAAGCTGCACGTGGCGCTCACGCCCACCTGGAGCGAGTCGGCCTGGTTTGCGGACTATGTGCTGCCCATGGGGCACGGCGGCGAGCGCCACGACCTCATGAGCCAGGAGACCCACGCCGGCCAATGGATCGCCTTCCGTCAGCCCGTGCGTCGCGTGGCTATGGAAAAACTGGGGCGCAAGGTGCGCTACACCTACGAGGCCAACCCCGGCGAGGTGTGGGAGGAGAACGAGTTTTGGATCGAGCTGTCGGCGCGCATGGACCCCGACGGCTCCCTGGGTGTGCGCAAGTGGTTCGAGAGCCCTTACCGCCCCGGCGAGATCATCACCGTGGAGGAGTACTACCGCTGGATCTTCGAGAACAGCGTGCCCGGCCTGCCCGAGGCCGCTGCAGCCGAGGGCTTGACGCCGCTGCAGTACATGCGCAAATACGGCGTCTTCGAGGTCAAGCGGGAGAATTACACGCCTTATGAAAAACCGGCGCCGGCCGGCAAGGGCGTCGAAGTGGATGGCGAACGCAAGGTCGGCTTCGAGACCCCCTCCGGCAAGTTGGAGTTCTTCAGCGAGACACTTTATAACTGGGGCTGGCCGGAGCGCGAATACACCATCCCCTGGCCGCTCAAAAGTCATGTCCATCCGGATAATATCGATGTGCAAAAAGGGGAGATGGTGCTGCTGCCCAACTTCCGCCTGCCGACGCTGATCCACACGCGCAGCGCCAACGCCAAGTGGCTCTACGAGATCAGCCACAAGAACCCCGTCTGGATGCACCCCAGCGACGCCGAGCGCATCGGCGTCAAGACGGGCGACCTCGTGCGCGTCACCACCGAGATCGGCTATTTCGTGGACACCGTGTGGGTGACCGAGGGCATCAAGCCGGGCGTGATCGCCATGAGCCATCACCTGGGCCGCTGGCGCTTGCAGGAGGACCTCGGAGTCAACCCCGGCATGTCCGCACTGGCTCGGCTGGAGGAGGACGAGGAAGGGCGCTTTAAGCTCAATTACATCCACGGCGCGCGGCCCTGGAAGAGCTTCGACCCCGACACCGAGCGCATCTGGTGGGAGGACGTGGGCGTGCACCAGAACCTCACCCACGCCGTGCATCCCGACCCGCTGAGCGGCGCACACTGCTGGCTGCAGAAGGCGGTCAACGTGCGCAAGGCCGATCCAGGCGACCGCCACGGCGATGTGTGGGTGGACACCAACCGCTCGATGCAGGTCTACCGGGAATGGCTGGCGTTGACGCGGCCGGCCAACCGCTTCAGCCCCGACGGCAACCGTAGACCGTTGTGGCTCAAGCGGCCGCTCAAGCCACAGGCGGCTTACTATAAACTGCCCAAGGTCGCTATCAGCCGCAACGGCCAAGGCGGCCATGAGGTTGAGCAACCCGTCATCGCTAAGGCAGGTCAATGACCCATGTTCACGCCCCATCAGGCTGCGCAGGCCTATGCACAAGCGTTCGATCTATTCGCCCGGCTCTATCGCCACGGACTGACGCCTGCCCTCGTGATAGAAGCGGCGCAGCTTCCGGACCTGGCGGCCGTCGCACCGCAGCCCTACGACGCAGACGAGGCGGCGGCCGCCTTTCATACGCTCTTCGCGATGAACGTCTTCCCCTACCAGAGCGTCTTTTTAGACCCAGACGGGCTGTTGGGCGGAGGGGAGACCGACCGGGTGCGCGCCGGCTACCGGCGCATGGGCTTTGTCGTCGACGAGGCGAATGAGCCTGCCGATCACCTGGCTCACGAGCTGGATGCGCTCGCCTTTCTGTGCCAGGCGGAAGCCGAGGCGTGGGAGGATGAGCGTTGGGACATGGTCGCACGGGCGCAGCAGCTTCAGGCCGACTTTCTGGACGGGCACCTGCTGCGTTGGCTGCCGGCTTTCACAGCTGCGGTGCAGCGCCAGGAGGAGCCGTTCTACGCCGGGCTGGCCGAGCTGACGCTTGCCCTGGCCGCCGAGCGAAGGCGTTCGCTCGAACCCGGCCGGCTCGGCGTGCAGAGAGCGCGCGACGAGGACATCGCCCTCACGCCGCGCTCGCACCTCAACGGCGCGGGCGATGCCCTAACCCTGACGCCTGCCGACGAGCCCCCTGCACAGCGAGTGGAGCGTCTGCTGGCGAACCCGCAGACCGACCTGGACGCCATCGCCGCTTTTTTGTTGACGCCGGCTTACAGCGGCCTCTTTCTTTCCCGACGCGACATCGGTCGCCTGGGTCGCGCCGCGGAAGCGCCCCACGGCTTCGGCGAACGGCGACAGATGCTGCGCACCTTTTTACGCAGCGCCGCCGAGTTCGACCGGTTTGACGCTGCATTGGCAGGGTTGCGCAGCCTTGTCGAGGACACGGCATGGACGCTGCGCCGCTGGGGCAGTGAAACGGTGAGCCTGTCCACCGTTCAACCGTGGCTGGATCGACTCTCCGCCACGCGACGCCTCTTGGAGACGCTGGAGGCGATGTCGCCGAGCGCCTCCCAGCTGCGAAACCATGGTGTCAATTTTCATCAAAATGCGATAGAATAGTTTCAGGATAGCCGTAGACCGATGGCTACCCCGCTCGATATCAATCCCAATTATGGCGACGGTGCAACTGGAGGCCGGGCAGCGCGTTCGGCCCTCTTCCACGCTTCCCTATGAGCCGCTGCTTGCAACGGGGCGTTTCGTCCTCGCCGCTTTTGCTCGCCCGATTGCCATTCTGCGCTCCTATCAACGCTCCGACCTGCGCCCCGACTTGATCGCGGGGCTGACGGTGGCAGTGATCTTGCTGCCGCAGGCGATCGCCTATGCGCTGATCGCAGACTTGCCGCCGGTCGTGGGGCTGTATACGGCGATCGTCGCCGCCATCGTCGGCGCGCTGTGGGGCTCCTCTGCGCACTTGCACACCGGCCCCACCAACGCCGCCTCACTGCTCGTGCTCTCCACGCTGGCCGTCTTACCCTATGGACATGACAGCCACGCCTACGTGGCCGCCGCCAGTTTGATGGCGCTGATGGTTGGCCTCTTCCGCCTGGCGATGGGCGTCTTTCGTCTCGGCGTCTTGGTCAACTTCGTCTCGGATTCGGTTGTGGTCGGCTTCACAGCGGGCGCCGGCGTGCTCATCATGTTCAATCAGATCAAGCACCTTCTGCGGCTCGACGTGCCCAATAGCCCTGGCCTGATGGACACGCTTCGAGATACGCTGGCGCAGCTTCCCGCCGCCCATGCGCCAACGATGATGGTGGGCGTCGGCGTGATTGTGCTTTTGGCGGCGCTGCGCCGGCTTCGGCCATCCTGGCCAGGCCCTCTGATCGGCGTCGTCGTCGCCGGCGCCGTCGTCTGGCTGCTTCAGCTCGACATGCAGGGTGTGCACGTGATCGGCGCATTGCCGCGCGGGTTGCCGCCGTTGGCGCCGCCCCCCATCTTCGATCTGCATTTGATCGGTCAGCTCTCCCTTGGCGCGCTCGCCGTCGCCGCCATCGGTCTGGTGGAGGCGATGTCGATCGCCCGCGCCATTTCTGGGCTGACGGGGCAGCGCATCAACAGCAACCAGGAGTTCGTCGGCCAGGGGCTGGCGAACATCGCCGCCGGCTTCTTTTCCGGCTACACCTGCTCCGGCTCCTTCACGCGCTCTGCGGTCAACTATCGAGCCGGGGCGCGCACCGCAATGTCGAGCGTCTTTTCCGGCGTCTTCGTGTTGCTCGCAATGTTTCTTTTTGCGCCCCTGGCGGCCTATATTCCTCGCACGGCGCTGGCCGCCGTGTTGATCGTGATCGCCTGGGGGATGATCGACCGCAAGCAGATGGCGCATATCTGGCGCACGTCTCGGCCTGAGGGCTGGATCATGATTGCGACGCTGGGCGCCACGCTGCTGTTGCCGCTGGAGTTCGCCGTGTTGACCGGCATCCTCGTCTCGCTCGCCTACTACGTGCTGCAAAAGAGCATGCCGCGCGTCCTCGATATGACGCCTACGCCGGATTTTCTTCACTTTGAAGAGCGGGGCGACCGCGACCCCTGTCCGCAGCTGGGCGTGCTTTCCATTGTCGGCGACCTCTATTTTGGGGCCGCCCCCAATGTGGAAGAGGCGTTGCGCCGTCACATGGCGACCTTCCCAGACCAGCGCTACCTTCTCCTGCGCATGCACAACGTGACGCATCTGGACATCAGCGGCCTGCACATGCTGGAGGCAATCGTGCGCGCCTACCGGGAGCGCGGCGGCGACGTCTATGTCATGAAAGTGCGCGCCTCGATTTACGAGTTTATGAAGCTTGCAGGCTTTGTCGATTTGCTCGGCGAAGACCATTTTCTCTCCGAAGAAAAAGCCATCAGCCATCTCTTTTATCACGTCCTCGATCCGGTGGTCTGCATCTACGAGTGTCCGGTGCGCGTCTTTTTTGAATGCCAAAACCTGCCGAAAATGTTGACGCCTGCGCTGGCATGTCGAGATTCCCGCTGCCGGGATAGAACGGTCAGGTCGCTCAGTCCTATGGACCTCTGGCTTTTATTGCATCGTCCGCAGCCGCCGGTTGTGATCGATGTGCGAGAGCCGCGTGAATTCAGCCGCGGCCACATCCCAGGCGCTCGACTCATTCCTCTCTCGCAGTTTGATACACAGCGCCTGAACCTGGATAAAGAGACCCCAATCGTGCTGGCGTGTCGCACCGGTCGACGCAGCCGGATTGCAGCGCAGATGGCGATGGCCGCCGGTTACCAAAACGTCTGCAATATGGAAGGCGGGATGGTGGCGTGGGAGGCGGCCGGCTTGCTGGAAGCAATTGAGGAGTTTGTCTGATGGCGGAAAGGGTCGATGTCCACAATCTAGGGTTTGACCTGGTGCGCGCGACCGAACACACGGCGTTGCAGGCGGGGCGTTGGGTGGGCCTGGGCGATCGCGCCGGCGCCGACGACGCCGCTGCACAGGCGATGATGGAAATCCTGGACACGTTGCCGATCGACGGCTACTTGATGGACACCGAGGCGCGCAAGGCCGGCTATCATTCGCAGCGCGAGACGCGACAGCGCGTCGGCGCAGGCGGGCCGGCGATGGACCTCCTCGTCGATTCGGTGGACGGCGTAGGGTTGCTCGCACTGGGCAGGCCGGGCGCCATCTCGGTCGCCTGCGCCGCGCCGCACGGCGCTATCTGGTCGCCCGCGCCTGCGCTCTATATGGAAAAGATCGTCGTCGATCGCGAGGTGGGACGAGCGCTGGTGGCGGAGTGCATGGACGCGCCGGCCGCATGGACGCTGGCGTTGATCGCGCGCATGAAAAAGAAGGCGGTGCGCGACCTGGTCGTCTTCGTGCTCGATCGCCCTCGCCATCACACCTTGATCGAGGAGATCCGCCGCGCCGGCGCGCGCGTGCAGGTGCATCACGACGGCGATGTGGCGGGCGCGCTGCTCGCCGCCATGCCCGGCGGCCCCATCGATGTGCTGATGGGCGTCGGCGGGGCGTTGGAAGGCGTCCTCGCCGCCGCAGCCGTGCGAGCGCTCGGCGGCGCCATGCTGGGGCGGCTTGTCCCACGCAACGACGAAGAGCGCGAGGCGATCCAGGCTGCGCATGGAGACCATAAGCGCGTCTACACAGCCGCAGATATGATTGCCGGCGAGGAGATCTTCTTCGCTGCCACAGGGGTCACCGACGGCATGTTGTTGCAGGGCGTCTCCTATGCAGGCGATCGGGCCACCACGCATTCGCTGGTGTTGCGCGGCAAGAGCGGCGTGCGCCGACTCATTCACACCGACCATCCGCTGCGCGAGTCGCCCACTTCTTCAGGAGTGAGGGTGCTTTCTGCGCTGGCGCATCCATCCCCATGAGGCGCCGAAAAAGAGTGCGCCGCCAAAGCCGAACCCTCCCAACAAGAGCAGATGATTGGGGTCCAGCGAGCGCGCCAGCTTCTCCGCCTGCACCTGCGCCCGCGCTGCGGAGAAAAGCGGCGCGGAGGTGGCGGGCGGCAGAGCCGTCCACGTCGCCGTGGGCGTCGCCGTCGGCGTGTGCGTGGGCGAAGGCGTCGCCGATGGCGTTGCGGTCGGCGTCTCGGTTGGCGTTGCAGTCGGCGTCGCCGTTGGGGTCTCGGTCGGTGGGGGCGCTGCAGCGATCTGCATCTGGGCGGCGGCGACGACCGGCTCCGGCGTTGGCTCGAGAGTCGGCTCCGGCGTCGGCGTGGCGGTCGGCGGCGGCTCGACGGCGGGCGCGCTTTCGTCGGGATAGAGCGCAATGGCGTCGACCAAAATCAAATCGTAAGAAGCCGTCTGTGGATGATCGGTTAGGAAGAAGACCGTGATCGTGTCGCCCAGCGCGCGGGCGCGCACGTCGATGTTGACATCCGGCGGCGGATAGTTGAGGATGCGTCCTTCGCCCCAGTGCATCGGCCCCCAGATCACGGTCGGCGCGTTGGGGTCTGTGCCGCCCGTCGGGTCGATGCCGAGCTGGCGGCCAAACAGGTCGGGGTAGTTCGGCGCCCCCCAGGAGATGCTGGCCCGGTACCCGGCGCCGGGCGTCACCTTCACCTGTGTGTAGATGCCTGCCTTGAAAGGGCTGGTGCTGGCGATGGTGAGGTTGTAGCCGCCGAAAAAAGTGTGTTGATCCTGGATGAACTCTGGGTTGCCGTAGATCACGAACGCGTTCCATCCCAGCGGCAGCTGCATCGGTCGCTCGCCGGTGAAGATGTCCATGTTGCAGACTTCCGGCGGGATGACGTTGGGCGGGTCGCAGGGATGATTGGCCGACGCGGGGGCAACCAGCATTAGCGCAAGCGCGAGGCCGAGGGCCGCTACCATCGCTTCTTTGCTCCACCTTCTGCAACGCAAGCGCAACGATTTCGATCTCATCACTTCAGTATACGATCGACCTTGCACTGCGCCAAACTTCATTCGCCTGACGCAACCTCCACTTCTCCGATCTCAACCCGCTGCAACGGCGTCCAGCCCCGCCGTGCATGAATCTGCAGATCGTCGGAGGCTCGATGCAGCGCAACGGTGAGCGTGTATCGGCCCGGCGCCAGGGCGTCGGATATAGGCAGGTCATAGTCGTCGCGCACCGGAAGCTGCGCCGGCCAGAGGCCGCTGGGATACTCCTCGCCGCCGAGCGGGAAGCGCCATTCCTGTACGTGCTCGCCCGCCTCATCGAACAGGCGCAGCGCAACCTGATAGTTGTCCCGGTACGCGCTGGGGCGCGGCCGCCAGAAGAATGTCGCACGCAGCGTCTCTTCGGGGCGAAGGAGAGGGCGGTCAAAGCGGGCCTCGAGCAGGTCGATGTAGTCAAAGGAGGCGAGCGGCTCCGGCAAGACCGGAATTCGGCTTGAGGGCTTCAGCGTCACCGCGCTCAGTTGAAGGCGCTGGCCGTCGACCGAAGGCGCGGCGGGCGAGAGCGACAGCGCTTCGCCGGTGTCATGGCGATAAACCACCATCTCCAACGAGTAGGAGCCGGGCTTTGTGCTCACGGCGACCGGCAGGGCGAGCGGCTGGCTCCAGATTTCGCCGGCGCGCCAGGCGGTGGTGGAAGGCAAGAAGGGCGCGTCGGCCTGGGCGGCGAGCCTGCCGTAGCGGTCGTAGAGGCGGAGGCTGACGGCGAGCGCGGGAAGGGGTTCGACGCGCGTTCGCCAGCGAGTTGCAAGGTAAAGAAACGCTCCGCTTTCGCCCTCCGCAACTTTCGCATAGTCAAGCAAGCAGAGCATCTCCTCAAAACAAAAGGTGGAGGCGGGGGGCGGCGCTTCATCAGGCGAATTGGAGCTTTGCAAGAAATTCTTTGTAGCGAAGAGCTGCACGAGGCCAAAATCTCGTCCGGGGATGGGCGTTTCGGTGAGCAGCAGCGAATGTTCGTCCAGCCACCGCCGGATCACGCCCTTGGGATCGCTGACCGTGTCGTAAAGACGATAGTGCCAGATGCGTTGGCTGGCGGAGGCAAGCGCTGCGAGCGCTGTTTGCGTCTCTGCGGCGGAAATGGCGAAAAAATCGCTGGTCGGGTCTCCCCAGCCGAGGCCAGGTGGACCGTCCACGCTGCCGGTGCGCACCGTAGTGGGTCGAAGGAAGGTAGGCGTATTAAATTTCGCATAGTCATAAATAGCAATCAAATCACTTGAATCCAAAGGAATGCTTCCCTCAACGCCAAAAACTGCATCCGGCCAATACGTCAACAGAATTGGATACGCCCAACCGGCGTTGATTAAAATCGAATCTCCGGGGCGCCACTGCGCTGCAAGGGCAGCCACAGCGCCGCGATGGTCATCCGCTCGATAGAGCGGATCGCTCCAAAATGCAAGGGCGCCGGCCAGCGCCGCCGCCTGCCATCCGACCAACCCGAGCAACCCAAGCCACCATCGGCGACGTCCCAGCCAAAGTAACAAAAACGCCGGAATTGTCAGGAAGAGTGGAGCGTACAGAAACATGTAACGGACATGATAGATCGGCGTCGCCGCTGCGGTGAGTGCATAAATCTGAAGGATCGGCAAAAAGACAACGGCGGCGACAACTGCGAATCCCCTGCGCTGTTTTGCACTTTGTCGAGGCGTCAGCGTCGCAGCGGCGAGGAGCAGCGCAACGACTCCCGCCGCCCAAGGCCAAACCGTCCGCCCCGGCGGCGATTGCCCGACGACGAAGGCAGCCAGCGTTTCGGCCAACGACTCCAGAAACGCCGAAAGCGAAGTCCACGGCGTGCGCCAGGGCGGCACCGGCGGCTCTATCGTCTGCCGCACAAAGACGGGCAGCCAGGGCGAAAAGAGCAACAGCGCAGCGACCTGGGCGCCGATCCATGCCGCGAGGCGGCTTCCTCTTTGTCCATCCCCCGAACGCCAAAGCAGCCAGAAAATAACCAGATTGACGCCGACCAGCCAGAAGGCGAAGTAGTAGAGCGTGTACATGCCCAACGCCGCCGTCAGGGCGTAGACGAGCAACCAACGCATGGCGCCCGCTCTCTCGACGAAGCGCAGCGCCGCCCATAGACAGAGCAACGCAAGCGACGCGCCGACGGTGTACATGCGCACTTCTTGACTATACCAGAGTTGAAAGGGGTTGAACGTCGCCAACCAGAGGGCCATCAACGCCGTCGGTGCATCAAAAAGGCGACGCGCCAGCGCATAGGTCAACGCCATCACCAGCATTCCGGCCATCAGGCTGGGCCAGGCGAAGAGAAATTCCAGGCCATGCGCCAGCGACGGCGCCGTCAGGCGCTGCCAGAGGTGCAGGAGGAGGTAGTATCCCGGCGGGTGAATGTCGCGAGCTGTATGGGCGATCATTTCAGCGACAGGCTTACGCGCCAGATAGACGCTCACCGTCTCGTCATACCACAGCGATTCTGCACCGAGACGATGCAGGCGCAAAGCAAATCCCGCCAGTAGACCGGTCAACAACAGAAGGCGACGCCAGAAAGTTGTCATGTTCACGGGCATTCAGTATACATCAATCTCTGACACATCTTCACTTGTAGATCGTTTGGCGTTCACAAACCGAATTGATTACAATGGCGCAATGGCGTCTGTAACGATGAAGCGTTTTGATGCAATGCAAGCAGCGAGAAGCAATGTTCGACTGCGCGTGCTCGTCGGCGTTTTGATCGTTGGCGTTGGGTTGACTACGCTTTATTGGCTGACGGTGAAGCCGGTTTATGTCAGCGTCGATGGCTTCGAGGAGACGATTTACACCCATCGCGTCACGGTAGATGCACTCCTGCTCGACCTGGGCTTGCACCCGAATCCACACGACCGCATTGCGCCCGCTCCCTCCAGCGCGGTGGAACGGGATATGGTGATTTCGGTCGAGCGGGCGCGGCCATTGCGCATTCTGGCGGATGGCCGAGACTTTGTCGCCCACAGTTGGGGGCGGACTCCTCGTCAGGCGCTCGCCGACGCCGGCGTTACGCTTGAAACGCACGATGAGGTGCTGATCAATGGTCAACCGTGGGACGCCGACCAGCCCTTGCCGCCGCTCGCCGTAGAACAAGAGGCGCTCACATACGACCAGGGCTTTGCGTGGAATGCAATCCGGGTGGAGCCGCTGCAGATACGCGTGCGCCGCGCCGTGCCCATCGTCGTGCATGAGGGCGGCGCCCGCTACACCATCGAAACGACGGCGCAGACGATCGGCGAGGCGCTGCGCAAGAACGGCGTGACGCTTTACCTGGGCGACCGCATTCTACCCAGCCTGGGGAGCGCCGTCACCGCCAATCTGGACGTTTACATCCAGCGCAGCACGCCGGTCTCCGTGCAGGTGGATGGCCGGCTCTTCAAGACGCGTACGCAAGGCCAGACGGTGGCCGACGCGCTGAGCGACATGGGCATTGTGCTCACCGGCGCCGATCGCGTCGAGCCGGCGCTGGATACAAAGCTCTACAACGACATGAAAATTGTCGTCACCCGCGTCAGCGAGGATGTGATTGTCGAGGAGGAGATAGCGCCCTTTGAAACGGTCTTTGTGCCCGATCCCAATCTGCCCATCGACACGCAAGAGGTGCTTGTGCAGGGCGCTCCAGGCATCACCCGCACTCGTTACCGCGTTCGCTATGAGAACGGCGAAATGGTGAGCAAGGTGATGGAGGATCGCTGGGTGGCGCAGGCGCCGGCCAATCGACGCATCGCCTATGGGCAGAAGATCGAGCCGCGCACGGAGACCATGCCCGACGGCACTGTGATCACCTACTGGCGCAAGATTCGCATGCTGGCGACGAGCTACAACGCCGCATCGGCGGGTGGGAACCGCACGCGCACCGGCGACGTTCTGCGCGAGGGCATCGTAGCGGTCGATCCGCGCATCATTCCGCTGCGGTCGCAAGTCTATGTGCCGGGGTACGGCGTCGCCGACGCGCTGGACACCGGCGGAGGCATCATCGCGCGACGCATCGACCTGGCCTACGACGTTGCAAATTATGTGCCCTGGCGCCGTTGGGTGGACGTCTATCTGCTGTGGCCACCCCCGCCGACCAGCTCGATCACCTGGGTGGTGCCGAATTATCCGCCCGTTCCACAATAAAATCGTGCGACTGGACATCGATGACCACGAATCCGCCTCACCTTGAGTTTGTCTCTGGCGCGCCGAACGCCCATGGCCGCCCCCGCTCCAATCGTCTCGTCGTTCCACTGTTGCTGGTCATTCTCATCAGCGGCTTCACGCTGCGCGTGTGGAACATCAACTTCGACCGCGGCATCGGCAGCCATCCGGACGAACGCAGCACTGCATGTTTTTATGCGACGACAATCGCGCTGCCTGCGAGCTGGGAACAGTTCTGGGATCCCAAACGCAGCCCGATGAATCCGCTGTGGGATCTTTCCCAACAGCGCCCGCGCAGCTTCACCTACGGTCACTTCCCGCTGTACGTCGGCGTGCTGATGGGCGACCTCTTTCATCATCTGGCGCCGCTGGCCGAGGCGCTCGGCGCGCCGGACGAGACGGTCAGCCTGATGCGACGCGCCGACGCCGCCTGCGACGCCATCGCCGTAGCCGGGCGGCTGACGATAGCGCTTTTCGATACGCTGACGATTTTTCTGCTCTATCTGCTGGCGGCGCGCATGGCAGGCCGCGGGGCGGGGCTGCTGGCCGCCGCCTTCTACGCGTTCACCGTGCAGGCCATCCAGCTCAGCCATTTCTTCGCCATGGACCCGGCCAGCACCACCTTCACAGTGTTGGCCGTGCTGGGCGGCGTGAGCATGGTCGCCACCCGCCGCCTAAGCGCAGCGTGGATCACCGGCCTTGGCTGTGGACTGGCGATTGCGTCGAAGTTCAGCGCGCTGCCGGTGTTGGCCGTCCCTCTCGTCGCCGCGCTGTTGATTGCCTGGCGCGAGATGCAGAACAGTCGCCTGGCAGGGCGCCCGCTCGACGGACGCGCACCCTTTATCGCCATCCTCGGCGCCGCCGTCGCCTGGCTGACGGCCTTCGTCGCCTTCTTCATCACCAGCCCCTACGCCATTCTGGACTGGGAAACCTTCAGCCGCGCCGTGTTGGTGGAGCAGGGCATGATGGTGCGCGGGGTGGCGGATTTTCCTTTCACGCGGCAATATCGCAACACGCTGCCCTACATCTACTTCATCGAGCAGCAGGTGCGTTGGGGGCTGGGCTGGCCGCTCGGCGTCGTTGCATTGCTCGGGAGCGCCTACGCGGCCTGGGAGGCGCTGCGCGCGCTCTTTGCCATGCCCAGGCTGCGCCGGGTGAACGACGCCCAGCTCGCCAATCTGGTGGTGTGGAGCTGGGTCTTCCCTTACTTCGCCATCACAGGCGCGTTTCTCGCCAAATTCAACCGCTACATGAGCCCGGTGCTGCCTTTCGTGTTGCTATGGGCGGCGTGGATGATTGCAGCGTTGTGGCGAGCGGGAGCGAAAGGCGTCGAGCAACAGCCGACGCACCCAGAGACGCAAAAAGCGCCCGTTCTCCCGTTCTCCCGCTCTCTCCTCCGTTTCATTGCCGCTGCGCTGGCGACGCTGGGCCTCATCGGCGGCCTCTTCTGGTCGCTGGCTTATGTGAACGGCGTCTACAACCGGGAGCACACCTGGATCACGGCCAGCCGCTGGATTTACGAAAACGCACCGCCCGGCTCGGTGATCCTGTGGGAATTGTGGGATGACCCGCTGCCGAAGACGATCCCCGATGAGCCGGGCATGGACATGCATTCCCGCGGCCTCATCAACATCGACTGGAGCCCCTACGAGGAGGACACCGCCGACAAATACGCTATCCTGAAGCAGAAGTTGCGCGAGGCGGACTTTGTCGTTTACAGCTCCAAGCGCATCTACGACAGCGTGGACGAGCTGCCCGAGCGCTACCCGATGACCAACCTCTACTACCAGGCGATGTGGGACGGCCGTCTCGGCTTCGAGCTGGCAAAAGAGGTGACGTCGCCGCCGCAGCTGTTCGGCTTTGTCTTCGACGACCGTCACGCCGACGAAAGTTTCAGCCTCTACGACCACCCGCAGGTCACGATCTTCCGCAAGGTGCGCGACCTCAGCGACGCCGAATTCGACGCCATCTTCGACCGCAGTTGGGAGCGAGCGATCCCCTACTATCGAGGCAAGGATTCGCCGCTCAGTCCGCTGCTAGAGTGGATGGGGTTGGGCAGCCAGCCGGGGAGCGAGCAGCGCGGGCTGCTCAATCGCATTATCGGCCTGTTGGGCGTCGAGCAATCGGCGCCGGCGCTTCCACCGCCGGACAAACGCCCGTCCCTGATGTTTGACCGACCGATCCAGGAACTGCCGCTCGTCGACAATTATCGCTGGAACGGCGTCGCCAGCGAGAGCACGCCGCTGGCCGTCGCCTGGTGGTGGGCTGTGCTGACGTTGCTCGGCTGGCTGGCGTGGCCGCTGCTGTTTGGCCTGTTGCGTCCGCTGCGCGACGCCGGCTTTTTCTTAAGCCGCACCTTTGGCTGGCTACTCGCCGGCTGGCTGCTATGGATGCTCACCTCGCTCGGGCTCCTGCGCAACACGGTGGCGTTTGCGTGGTTGTCGGTGGCGCTGTTGGCGCTCTTAGGCGGAGGGATTGCGTATCGGCGGCGCAAAGCGATGGTCGCTTTTATCCGCGCCAACTGGCCTTTGATGGCGATGGGCGAGCTTCTTTTCGCTGCAGCCTTCCTGGGCTTCGTCTGGGTGCGACTGCAGAACCCCGACCTCTGGCAGCCCTGGTTCGGCGGCGAGAAGCAGATGGAGTTCGCTTTCCTCAACGGCATCCTGCGCAGCCCGACCTTCCCGCCCGTCAACCCGCACTTTGCAGGCGGCGTGATCAATTATTACTATTTCGGCCTCTACCTGGTCGCCTATCTGATTAAGTTGACGGGCATTTACGCCGAGGTCGCCTTCAACCTGGCGATTCCGACGCTTTTTGCGTTGACGGTGGTCAACGTCTTTGCAGTGGCGTATTCGGCTGTGGAAAAAGCCTGGAAAACGGAGCCAGGGCAGTCTTTCCTGTCCTGGCGGGTTGGCCTGGGCGCGGCGTTGCTGGCGCCGCTCTACGTGACGATCCTCGGCAACCTGGATGGTTTTGCCCAGGTGGTGCGCAACCTGGCGCGGCTGAACCCATCGTCGAATTTCCAGTCGGCTTTCGGGGGGCTCTCTGAAATTGTCGCCGCAGTCGGGGGGCTGCATCTGGTGCTGAGCGGCGCCGCGCAGATGCCTCCCTATGATTTCTGGGGGCCGAGCCGCGTGATCGACGCCACAATCAACGAGTTCCCTTTCTGGAGCTTCCTTTTCGCCGATCTGCACCCCCATCTGATCGGCATTCCGCTGTCTGGGATGTTCCTGGCGCTGGCGTTGGCGCTGTTGAAGCAAGGCGCAGTTGACTGGCGACGCTCGTGGCGGAGCGGGCTGGCGCTGGCGGCGCTCTTTGCATTGCTACTAGGCGCGCTGGCCAGCGTCAACCTGTGGGAGCTGCCGACCTACTTCGGCCTGGGCGTGCTGACCTTCCTGGTCAGCCAGTTCCGCGGCCGAGGGCGCATTGACTGGCCGGCGACGCTGTTGGCCGCCGTGTTCTACGCCGGCGGCGCGTATCTAATCTTTGCACCCTTTTTCCTGAACTACGTCAACGTCGGCGCGTCGGGCGTCGGGCTGGTGAAAGCGCCCGATCCTTTGGGGAAGTGGCTGCTCATCTGGGGATTTTTCCTGTTTGTGTTGGCAAGCTGGACGTTTTATCTGGCAGGCAGGCGTCTGACCGATGAAACCCGGAGACCGCCCGAACCCTCGGACGTTGGCTCCTTGGCCTCCACACCGCAGTCGCTCTTTCTTCCCAAACCCTCTGGGGTCGAGCGCGCAGTCAATCTTTTCTTGCGACGTTTCGACTTTTTGCCACGCGCGCTCTATCTCCACAATCGGCTGGTGCGAACGCCGGGCTTTTTCTATCTGCTCTTCCTGGCGCTGATCCCTGCGAGTCTGGCGCTGGCGGTCGTCGCCTGGCTGGCGGGTTGGAGCGTGCTGGCACTTTGCCTTGCCTGGCTGGGGCTGGCGACCGCGGTGCTGTGGCGCAGCGCGCGTACAACCGACCCCGGCGCCGCCCTCGCCGCCGTGCTCACAGCGACCGGCCTGGCGATCCTGGCGGGCACACAGGTCTTCTACTTGAAGGACTTTCTCAACGGCAGCGACTATTACCGCATGAACACGCTCTTCAAATTCTTCAGCCAGGCATGGGTGATCTGGGGCGTCGCCGCCGCCATCGCCACCCCGCGGCTGCTCGATGCGCTTTTTCCGGATGGAGGGCGGAAGAGCGAGAGAGTGGGAGAAGTTGAGAGCGGGAGAGGGGAAGAAGGGGAGAAAGAGGGGACGCCATCTCCATTCTCCAGAGCTTCTCATTCTTCATACGCCAGAATACGCTCTTTCTTGCCGCGGCTTGCCTGGGCGGTTGCGTTTGGGCTGCTTTTGCTGGCCAGCCTCGCCTATCCCATCCTGGGAACGCCGGCGCGGCTCGACCAGCGCATGCCCGGTTGGCGACCGGAGGTGGGCACGCTCAACGGGTTAGACTTCATGCGGCAGGGCAGTTACTCCTGGCCGGATTTCAACAACGTGATCGAGCTGCGCTATGAGTGGGAGGCGCTGCAGTGGCTGCTGAATCACATCCAGGGCAACGCCGTGATTTTGGAGAGCGCCGAGGTGGATTATTATCGAGCGTGGGGGACGCGCATGGCGAGCAACACCGGCCTGAGCGGTCTGCGCGGGATGCACGAACAGGAGCAGCGCTACCCGGAGGACGTCGGCCGTCGCGATGGCCTGCATCGCGAGCTGTGGCAGACGCCCGACATTGCACGCACGCTGCAGCTGCTTGAGGAGCTGCACGTCGATCTGGTCTACGTCGGGCAACTGGAGCGTTATTTGCATCCCGACGGCGTGCGCAAGTTCGAGAGCATGGCCGCACAGGGGCTGCTGACGCCGTTGTTTCAAAATGAACGGGCGACGATCTACGCCGTCCCAGGCCGACTGGCGCTGCAGGCGGATGGGACGTATGTGCCGGAGGCGGCGGTGCGGGGGAGAGAGGGTGAGAGCGGGAGAGGGTGAGAGCGGGAGAGGGTGAGAGCGGGAGAGGGTGAGAGCGGGAGAGGGTGAGAGCGGGAGAGCGGGAGCGTAGAAGGGCATGGCGTTGGTTGGGCAGTTTTTTGTTGTTTATCTGGTGGTGCAGGTGATGACGGCGGCGGCGCTGCCCTTGGCGCTGCGTTTTTTTGCTGCGCTGCCGGATCGCGGCTACGCCTTCAGTCGTCTGCTCGGCGTTCTGTTGACCGGCTATTTCCTGTGGATCGCCTACAGCCTCGGCCTCTTGCGCAACGACATCGGCGGCGCGTGGCTGGCGTTGATCGCTCTGGCCGCCGTCAGTGGGGTCGTAGGCCGGCGTAGACTTGCAACGCTTCGCCTCGCTTCGCTCCCCTCCTGGCGCTATATCCTTTTCATTGAGCTGCTTTTTCTCGGCGCCTTCGCCGCATGGGCGTGGGTGCGGGCGCACGACCCGGCCGCCGATCACACCGAGCAGCCGATGGATCTGATGTTCATGCACAGCATCCGCGCCAGCCTCACCTATCCGCCGCATGACGCCTGGCTGGCGGGCTATCCGATCAGCTACTATTACTTCGGCTACTGGCTGATGAACATGGTGGGGCTGATGGCCGGACAGTCGGCGGCGGTCGCCTACAACCTGTCGCAGGCGGTCTGGTTTGGACTGCTCCTGACCGGCGCGTTCGGCGTGGGCTACAACCTGGTCGCGGCGGCCGGGCGGCGCTTCGTCGCTGCGCTGGGGGGCGGGTTGACGGCGAGCCTGCTGGTTGGCCTCTCGGCCAATTTACAGGGGCTGCTTGAATGGCTCCACGCCAACGGCGTCGATGTGTCCCGGCTGGCGGCCTGGCTGCAGGTGCGAGGCTTTCCGGAAAACGCCGAAGTGACGCGACAGTGGTTCATCAGCTACGGCTGGTGGTGGTGGCGGAGCAGCCGCGTGCTCGCCGACGTCAGCCTGCGCGGGGATCACATCGAGGTCATCGACGAGTTTCCTGCCTTCAGCTACATCCTCGGCGACAATCATCCGCACGTGGCGGCGATGCCTTTCGCCATCCTCGCCGTGGCCGCCGCGCTGGCGATTTTTCTGAGACGCAGAGAAGAGAGAAGTGAGGATGACCTCGGCTCTCGATTTTCAGTCCCGGCCTCCGACGGATTTATCGAGCGTGTGATGGAACTGAAGCGCATTTTCCCGCTGGGGTGGGGCGGCTTCCTGTTGGTGGCCGTGGTCACAGGCGCGCTGCTCTTTCTGAATACGTGGGATTACCCTCCCTACTGGCTGTTGACGACCTTTAGCATCGCGGCGGCGGCGATGCCATCGCTCTCCGCCGGGCGCGTAGAAGGGGCGGAGGCTCCCTCGCATCCGGGCCGGGCGCTCGGCCTGGCGGCGATGGCGGGCTTTGCGCTCTTTGCACTTGCTCTTTTGTTATATCTCCCCTACTTCCTGACCGCCCAGAGCCAGGCCGGAGGGCTGATTCCCAATCTCTTTCACCCCACGCGCTTCTCACAGTACGTCGCCATGTTTGCAACGGCGCTGCTGACGCTGACGGCGCTGTTGGCGTTGGGATGGGCGACGTTTCGCCCGAGTCTGAAAGTTGTACTGCTCTCTCTTGTCTTGACGATAGGCCTGCCGGCGGCGCTGCTTGCCTTGAGCGCGTGGGCGGCGACGAGCACCGAACGCGGTCGGGCCTTGGTGGGGAACGTGGCGCTGCCCGACGGCGCCGCTTCCCATTTGCCGTTTATCGTGGAGCGGTGGATAGGTCAACCCTTCACCTTTTTGATCGTCGGCGCGATGACGGCGCTGGCGCTGGCGCTGCTCTGGACCGGCGTGCATCGCTTCGCAACCATGGCGCGCGAAGAGCGGCCACTGCTCTTCGCGCTGGCGCTGGCGGCGATCGGGCTGGGATTGACCCTGACGCCGGAGATCGTTTATCTGCGCGACAACTTCGGGTGGCGCATGAACACGATCTTTAAGTTCTACTATCAGGCCTGGCTGCTTTTTGGCCTTGCCGGCGCATTTACAATTGTGACCAGCCTGACGCGTTGGCGCGGCTGGCGCATCGCACCGGCGGCGTTGAGCCTGGCTGCGCTTGCGTTGGCCCTCAGTTCAACCATCTACCTGGTCGCCGGCGCATACAGCAAGACGCAGGGATTTTCGCGCCCGCCGACGTTCGACGCCTCCGCCTATCTCGCCAGCGTGGCGCCGGCGGAATACGGCGCCGTCGAATGGGTGCGCGCCAACACGCTGCCGACGGACATCGTGGTCGAGGGCAAGGGGCGCTCCTACGCAGCGGACACCAACCGCATCAGCACGATGACGGGCAGACAGACGCTGCTGGGCTGGGACGGCCACGAGTCGCAGTGGCGTGGCCGCGCCTACGGTCGCATGGCGGCAGGGCGCCCCGAAGCGTTGCAGGCGATCTACGGCGGCGCCTCGCCGGACGAAGCGCTCCGCCTGCTGAAAGAATTTGGCGCAAGTTATCTGTACGTAGGCCCTTCAGAGCGAGCGCAATATGGTCTCTCGCCTGCCGTGGAGCGGGCCTTGTACGCGCAGCTAGAGCTCGTCTATGAAGATGGCGCGTCTCCTGATACAATGGTGCGGATTTATCGGATTCCATAGCGGGTTCGGATGGGAGCGGATTGAACGGCAGCTTCCATAAGCAGAGTTTTCGATGCGTGAAACAACTGAGCATTCTGTAGAAGTGAGCATTGTCCATCCCACAAGCGAAGAAGTGCATCGCCCGGACGGCGCAGGCGTCCCCAAGAGCGCGCCGCCCTCGGAGGAAAAGGCGGCTCCTGCGGTCGCTCAGACGGCGACCGTGGAGCATCTGCTCTATGCAGTCATTCTTGCAGCGGCGGTGTTGTTGCGCTTGATCGGGCTGGGGCGGGAGCCGCTTTCGCCCCAGGAAAGCGCGGCCGCCTGGAGCGCATGGTTGGCCGCCAATCAACAGTTCGTCGTTGGCGCGCCCGCGCCGGAGAGCGCGCTGTTGTATGGATTGCAGTCGTTGCTTTTCTGGCTGATCGGCGACGGCGACGCATTGGCGCGCGCTATTCCGGCGCTGTTCGGCGTCGCCACCGTGCTGTTGCCGTGGTTCTGGCGGCCCTGGATCGGACGGATGGCGGCGTTGGTGGTCGCGGCGCTCTTTGCCATCGATCCCTGGCTGATGGCGTTCAGTCGCCGTTCGGATGCGGCCGCATTGACGATCTTCCTTGGCCTGTTGACGTTGACTGCGCTGTGGCGGCGAAGCCATGCACCCGACGCACGGCAGGCGCTGCGCTGGGAGCGGACGGCGGCGGTGGCGGCGGCGCTTTTTTTGACCAGCGGCCCGTTGATGTGGGGAATGCTGCCGGTCCTGGCCTTTTTCATTCTGATCTACGGCGTTGATCGCTCCGGTGCAGGGGAGGAGACCCCCTCGGGCTGGCTGTTCCATCGTTCGACCTGGCTTTGGTTCGGCGTCCCGCTGGCGCTGGCGGCCACCGGGCTGACGCTGCGCTTTGAGGCGCTCTCCGCCTTGAGCGCCAGCCTGACGGCGTGGATCTTGGCCATCGCCGGCCTGGAGCGGACGAACCCCCTTGCCTGGCCGTTTGCGCGGCTGCTTCTCGATCAGCCCCTGTTGGCGGTGTTTGGCGTGCTGGGGTTGGCGTCGATCTGGGCGCAACCCGTCCTGGGCGCCCTGCGCAGGGAGCAAAGGTCGGACCCAGAGCAGCAAAGGGAATTGCAAAGGGCTTCCTGGCTTCTCCGCGGTGCAGATGAACGATTGCGTTTGCCGATCTTTCTGAGCGTCTGGGTGGCGTGGGGGCTGTTGCTCTGGTTGCTGCCGGGCAGACCGCCGGAGACGCTGCCCCTCGTTGGAATTCCGCTGGCGATTGCGGCGGCGCTGTTGATTGACCGGGCGTTTCCCCGCCCCTGGGGCGACCTCACGGGACTGGAGCTGTTTGCATTGCTTGTCATCCAGATCGTTCTGCTCGTTGCCGGTTCGATTTGGTTGGCCGCGTCGGTGAACGATCTCATCTTCAACGAGCAAATCTGGCTGAGGAGCGGCGTCCTCGTGGGGTTGATGGCGGCTGTGTGGCTGACCTTTGGTTTCTGGGCCGGCTGGCGCTCGACAGGGCGGGTTGCGTTGATTTTCTACATCGTTGTGCTGGCGGCCTTGACCGTGCGCAGCGGCTGGCAGCTAAACCACACCGCCGAATTGATGCAGCCAGATGGCTTCTGGCCTGTACACACCCATGCAGAGATGCGCTTGCTGGTGCAGGACGTGGAACGCCTGAGCAGCATCCGCCGCGGCGATCCCCATGAAATTGAGGTGCAGCTCATTTACAACCTGCGGCCCCATCCTGCGCTGGGCTGGAGCCTGCGCCACATGCGCAACCTGCACCATGTCCGCACTCTAGACGCCACCGTGTTCGACATCGTGGCCGGCGCGCAACGAATGCCGCTGGTGATTGCGCCGACCTCGCGCAACGACTCGCTGCCGCTGCCCGACCCCTACATCGGCAGCCGCTATGACGTCGAGTACACCTGGCGGCTTTCCATGTTGCCCGCCCCTCAACAGGGCGTGATCACAGACGCAAGCGCCGAGTGGCGACAGGTGCAGCGCCCACGACTGCGCTGGCTGCTCTATCGCAAGGTCGATCAGCCGCCGCCGACGGAGACGGTCACGCTGTGGGCGCCGCGATGATGGAATCGAGAGAAATTTAAGGGATAGGAACCGTGACGCAAGAGCTTGGAATGGTCGATACGCTACAAAGACAAAAGGTTCAGGCTTCGCAGATTTCTTCTTGGCTGGATCGTCCGCTTGCCTCGTGGATCGCGCTGAGTTGGGAAACGGCGATTTGGGTTGGAATGCTTGCCATCGGCGCCGTGATGCGCCTGTACGACCTCGGTGTGCGCGCCATGAGCCACGACGAGAGTCTGCACGCCCTGTACGCCTACTACCTCTACGCCCAGGGCAATTACGACCACAACCCGATGATGCATGGGCCGTTCCGTTATCATGTCACGGCGCTGACCTATTTCCTTTTCGGCGACAGCGACTTCACGGCGCGGCTTGCGCCTGCGCTCATCGGGCTGGCGCTGATCTGGATGATGTATCTGCTGCGCGGCTACCTTGGCCGCACAGGGGCGATCTTTGCGGGCCTCATGATCACGATCAGCCCCAGCCTTCTCTTCCACAGCCGTTACATCCGCGATGACATCTTCATGGCCTTCTTCACGGTGGTCTGGGTCTACGGCGCGTTTCGTTATGTGGACGCCCGGCGCCTGCGCTATCTGGTCATCATGGTAGCGGGCATGGCCTTTGGCTTCGCCACCATGGAAAACCACTTCATTCACGGCGCCATCATCGGCTCCTTTGCCGCCTTTTGGGCGCTGTGGCAGGTCGTCGGTCCGCAGCGGCTGCTGAGGATCGCCGGGCCATTGGCGCTTGGCGGCGCTGTATGGTGGGTGCTGCATGAGCTGAAGCAGGATTTCTGGGGGCTGCTCATCCTGGGAATTCTCGGCGCCGTCTCGCTGGCTGCGTTCGTCATCTCGATGCGCGGGCGCTGGCATCTGCTGCGCAACCATCCCGCCGCCGACCTTGCTGTGCTGATGTTGACGCTGGTGCTGCCCTTCCTCAGCCCCTTCATTTACGTCCTGACCGGCGGCGACCCGGTGGTCTTCACCAACGCCGTCGATTACACCACCCAGGCCATGATCATTCGCATGAGCCTGCTGGTGGGGCTTTGCGTCGTAGCCTCGGCGGCCCTCGGCGTCGCCTGGTTTCGCCGCGAGCCCGTCGCCGAAGATGGGCGTTGGCGTCCCACCTTGCAGCAGTGGGGCGCGCTGTTCGGCTTCTTCTGGTTGGTGCAGATTCTCTTCTTCACCACCTTTTTCACCAACACCGTGCAGGGGCTGGCCACCGGCGTCGTAGGCAGCCTCGGCTATTGGCTGGCGCAGCAGGGCGTCAAGCGCGGCTCGCAGCCGCTTTACTACTACGCCTTTATCGGCTGGTTGTACGAATTCCTGCCCGCTGCGCTGAGCCTCTTCGGCATGGCGACCGTCGGATACAACCTCCGACGCACGGCGGCGCAGCAGGTTGTTTGGGACCCGGTGGCGAAGGGGGACCTGCCGTCCTTCAGCAGCGTCGACGACGACGCGCCTGACTATCGCCGCCAGACGCGTTTCGTCTTTGTCCTCTTCCTCATCTGGTGGACGCTCGGCGCCTGGATCGGCTACACCGTCGCCGGCGAAAAGATGCCCTGGCTGTTGACGCACATGGCGCTGCCGATGTGCGTGCTCGGCGGCTGGTGGCTCGGCTACACAGTGCGCAGCATCGACTGGCGGGCGGCCTGGCGCGAGCGCTCCTGGTTGCTGATCTTTGTGTTCCCTGCGCTGGCAGTGCTTGGGGCTGTGCTGCTCTCCGTCACCTCGGGCGCGGCGGGCCGAGAAGCGAGCGTTTTCGGTCGCCTGCTGCAGTGGCTGTTGATTCTGGCTGCGCTGGGCGGGACGATCTTCGGCGCTGTGTACGCTGCGCTGCGCGTGGGCATCCTGCCGGCCTTGCGGCTGCTGGCGGTGGGGCTGGCTGCGGTGTTGTTTCTCTTCACCGTGCGCACCAGCTTCATGCTGACCTACATCAACTATGACATGGCTACGGAATATCTGGTCTACGCCCACGCATCGCCCGACATCAAGCGGGCGTTGTCGGAGATCGACACGATCAGCGAACGCACCGTCGGCGACCGCAACATCGTCGTCGCCTACGACAACGACAGCGCCTGGCCTCTGAGCTGGTACATGCGCCTCTATCGCAACGCCCGCTACTACGGCGAC
The DNA here is from genome assembly GCF_937128415.1 of uncultured Caldilinea sp. Taxonomy (GTDB): domain Bacteria; phylum Chloroflexota; class Anaerolineae; order Caldilineales; family Caldilineaceae; genus Caldilinea. The sequence continues at coordinate 12,276 of NZ_CAKZMJ010000068.1, read as the reverse complement.
TCTCCCACCCCCGACGCCATGTCGGCGCCGGTGGTGATCGTCGGCCCGGCGAACCGCGCCAAGGTCGAACCGTACATGGCGCGCGACTACGTCAAGCGCACCTATCGTCGCATCTGGTGGCCGGAGATGGATTACTTCGACCTGACGTGGGATCGGCTGTGGGGCGCTATCGCCGACCCGGCGCAACGGCAGCGCGTCTTCGACATCGTCTTCTTCCGCAAGTACCGCGACCCGAACAATCTGTCGCAGTTCCGCGATCTTTCTAAGTGGCCTTATCAGAGCGAATTCGATATGTATGTGCGCCGCGATCTGGCCAATCAAATTTGGGACCTTGCCGTGACGCCTATCGCCGTTGAAGCTGCGCCGAACGTGCCTGTGATCGAGCCGGGGCAGGTGCGCACGGTCGCCGCACTGACGATTTATAGCGACGCCTACAACGGCCTGCCGCTCTTCGCCCCGCGCGCGGTGGCGGTGGCGCCCGGCGGCAACCGCGTGATCGCCGACACCGGCAACCATCGCATCGTCGTGCTCAACGGCAACGGCGAGTATATTCGCTCGTTCGGCAGCTTCTGCAACGTCAACGATCCGGCCAATACGCCCTGTCTTGACCCGGACGGCGACGGTCCGTTGGCGCTCGGCGACGGCCAGTTTTACGAGCCGTGGGGCGTAGCGGTCGATGAAGCCGGTCAAATCTATGTCGCCGACACCTGGAACGGCCGCATCCAGGTCTTCGACAGCGAGGGACGCTTCCTGCGCAAGTGGGGCGTCTTCGCCACGACGGGCGGCGAGCTGGGCGATCCCTACGCGCTCTTCGGCCCGCGCGGGCTGGCGATCGACCTGGACGGCAACCTGCTCGTAGCCGACACCGGCAACAAGCGCATCCTGAAATTCACGCCCAACGGCGAGCTGATCAAACAGGTGGGCGGCGGCGGCGTCATCGCCGGCCGCTTCGAGGAGCCGACCGCCGTGGCCGTCGATCCAACCGACGGCTCCGTGCTCGTCGCCGACGCCTGGAATGGCCGCATCCAGCGTCTTTCGTCGAATCTGGAGTACCTGGCCGAATTTCCGACCCCTGGCTGGGTGGGTCGCGACGTCTTCCAGAAGCCGTATTTGACCGTCACCGCCGACGGCGCGATCTATGCGACCGATCCGGCGACGGCGCTCGTGATGGTCTTCAATCGAGACGGCGCCGTGCGGGCTGCCTTCGGCGGCCCCGGCAGCGACGCCAGCCGCATCGGGCAGCCCAACGGGATCGCCGCCGATCTGGCGAACAGGCTCATCCTTGTGACGGACGGCGTCAATAACCGCGTGATGGTCTTTCCGGAGATTCAGCCGTGAGCTAACGCTCTACTGTGTTGGTTATGTCCTCAAGAACGGCGCTGCGACCTTTTTTGCTCGGAGGAGGCGCCTGTGCGCTGGCGTTTGCAGGTCAACGCATGGTGCAGGAGGGTCTGCTCGGCGAAGCCGGCCTCCTCTTTGCTGCAGGCGCACTCCTCTTCGTCGTCGCCTTCTGGGCGCATCGCTTTGACCCGCTGCGCCCCCCGGACGACTCTCTTCCCCCGCTCTCCTCTCCCCGTTCGTCTACACACCGGTGGATGGCGCGCGTCGGCGTCGGGGCGCTGATCCTCTCCGTTCTCCTGACCATCAATGCACTGCAACAGTTCTACGACTTCGAGCCGTTTGCCGTGGAGGCGTGGGGCTGGCACGGCGCTGCGCTGCTGGCGGCGCTGGCGGGCGCGCTCCTGCTCGACAGAGGGTTGCCGGCGCATTCCGATGAAAGCAGCGGGGTGCGGCGATGGCAGGAGCGGGGACGTCCTGTGCTGCTCCTGGTTGGGATTGCGGCGCTGGCCCTTGCGCTGCGCCTCTTTCGCTTCGACGATCTGCCTTTCGGCGTCTGGTACGACGAGGCGGAGCATGGGCTGCAGGCGCTGCGCATTCTGGAAAGCGAACGGTTTCGCCCTATCTTCGAGGGCGCCATCAACGGGCCGGCCCATTTTCTCTATTTGACAGCCCTTTCGTTTGAATGGTTTGGGGTCAGCGTGCAGTCGATCCGGCTGGTGAGCGTCGTTTTCGGCGTGCTGGCGGTGGTTGCGAGCTATTGGGTCGGCGCAGAACTCTTTGGACGCAGCGTCGGGCTGCTGCTGGCGCTCTTCCTGGCTGCGTCGAGTTGGGCGCTGACCTTCAGCCGCTTCGGCATGTTCGCCACCATGTCCACGCCCCTCTTCACGCTGCTGACCGCCGCCTTTGTCCTGCGCGGGCTGCGCACGCAGCGCCTGCTCGACTACGCGCTGGCCGGGCTTTGGCTGGGCCTGGGACTCTGTTTTTACACTTCGTTTCGGCTTTTTGTCCCCGCCGTCTATCTGTTGCTGGTGCATTGGGCGCTTTACGAACGCCTTGCGCGCCGTCGCTGGCCTTCGCGCAACTTCTGGATCGGCGTTGGGCTGTTGACCTTGATCGCCGCGCTCGTGGCTGCGCCGGTGGGGCTTTACGCCTACAAGCATCCCGACATCTTCTGGGCGCGCGTTGAAAAGACCTTTATCTTCGCCGACAAAAGCGAGGCGGAGCGCTGGCCGGCGCTGTGGGCGAACGTGCGCCGCCATCTGCTCATGTTCAATGTCTTCGGCGATCCCAACGGACGGCACAATCTCCCCGGCAATCCGATGCTGGATGCAGTGACCGCGCCGTTGTTGGTGGTGGGCGCCGCCTATGCGTTGCGCCGGATGGCGCAGCCGGCCTATCTGTTCCTGCTGCTGTGGATGCTCTTCGGGTTGATGGGAGGCGCGCTCTCGCTCGATTTCGAGGCGCCGCAGTCGTTGCGCGCCAACGCCGCGTTGCCGGTCGCCTATATCCTCGCTGCGCTTCCCCTGGCGACGCTGAGTCGCGCCTGGATGCTGGCAGCCGGGCGTTATTACCCTCACGCGTTGCGGGCGCCTGCGCTTCTGTTGGCGATCGCCGTCATCGGTCTGAACGCCTACACCTATTTCGTGCGCCAGGCCAACGACTTTGCGGTCTGGAACGCCTATTCCACGCCGGAGACGCTGACCGCCCGCCTGCTCGCCCACCTCGACCCCGACACAGATGCCTATGTGACCTCCTTTTTCCGCGGGCACCCGACGATCAAATTCGTGGCGCGCAATGCTCGGCCCTACCAGGAGCTGAACACGCTCGACCAGTTCCCCCTCGATTTTGCGCCGGACCGCAGCGCGCTGCTGATCCTCAACGCCGACAGCCGCAGCCTCTACGACGAGGCAAGGCGGCTCTATCCGCAGGCGCAGTTTGAGGAAAGCCTCCCGCCGGTGAAGGGGCCGCCCGTCCTCTTCACGGCGCGGCTCTCGCCGGAGGACATCGCCTCCATCCGCGGCCTCACCGCCCGTTACTTCGCCAACGACGCCTGGGAGGGTGAACCGGCGTTGGTCCGCCGCGAGGCGCAGATCGCCGCCGATTGGTCGCAAGAGACGCCGCTGCTCGTTCCCTTCTCGGTGGAGTGGGAGGGCTTCTTACATGCAAAAAACTACGGTCAGTATGAGTTCTACCTGGAAGCGCCCGCCGTCGCCGCGCTGCGCATCGGCGAACGCGTGATTGCAGAAGGCGCAGGCGCGCTCTCTGGAGCCATCGTGCTGGCGGAGGGCGTCCATGCGCTGCGCGTCAACGTCGTGGGCGCGCCGGGCCGCGTGACGCTCGGTTGGCGCACGCCGGACGGGGTCGTTTCCGTCATTCCGCCGACTGTGTTTTACAGTGAGCCGCGACTGGGCCATGGGCTGCTAGGGCGCTACTTCGCCAACGGCGACTGGACGCCGCCCGAAGTCCTGAGTCGCATCGACGCCCGCTTCGACCGCTATATCCACGTCGTGCCGCTGCCGAGGCCGTACACGGTCGAATGGACGGGCAAGGTGGCGGCGCCAGTCGAAGGCCTCTATCGCTTTGGGCTGGAGTCGATCGATGAATCGATGCTCTGGATCGACGGGACGTTGGTCGTCGAGGCGCAACGGCCCAATACCTATGCGGAAGGCGAGATTGCGCTGTCGCACGGGCTGCACGATATCCGCATCCGCTTCGCCGACCGCACGTCGCACACGCACATTAACGTCTACTGGCAGCCGCCCGGCCGCGAACGCCAGATCCTTCCGATGGAAGCGCTCTACCCGCCGCAGGAAAGCTACGCCCGCATCGCCCTGCCTTCGCTGGATGCACTGACCTCGTTCCTGCTGGCGGAGCAGCCGCAGCCGGACGCCTTTCCCGCCGAGGAGCCGAGGCTGCAGGGCGTCGCCCGCGTGGTCGCCGACGGCCTGCTCGTCCCACGCGGGGTCGCCGCAGCCGAGGACGGAGCAATCTACGTGGCGGAGAGCGGCGGAGGCCGGATTTCCGTCTTCGAGCCCGACGGCGCATTGCGCGGCGTCATCGATGGCGGCCCGGAGCGCCTGCGCGAGCCGGCCGACGTCGCCATCTTCGACAATCGCCTCTTTGTCAGCGACGTCGGCGTCGGGCGACTGCGCAGCTTCACCCTCGACGGACAGCCGTTGGAGTTCGCCGCCAACCTTGACCCAACGATCGCCGACCGTGTGCGGGGGCTTGGCGCAACGTCGGACGGGCGCGTGCTGGTCGCCAACACGCCGAACAACCGCGTCGTCGTTCTCGACGTAAGCGGCGAGCCGATGGCGCAGGTGGTCGTCTGGCCCGGCGAGGACGCGCAGCCGGTCGACGCGGCGATGGGGGCCGATGGTCGGCTCTTCGTCGTGGACGGCCAGGGACATCGTCTGATCCGCTATTCTCCAGACGGCCGGCGGGAGCGCGCCTGGCCGCTGGCCGTCGCCAACACGGTGGATGGCCCGCATTTGGCCGTCGATAGGGAAGGTCGGCTCCTTCTCACCGAGCCGGAGAACGGACGCATCCTGCTGCGCGATCCGGAAGGAGAGCCGCTCGGCGCATGGAGCCTTGCCGAGCTACTGGGGCGCCCCGTGAAACCGGTCGGCGTTGCGGTGGACGCCAGCGGCGTTATCTGGGTGGTGGACAGCAGCGGCGGAATGTTGATTGCGCTCGAGGGGGAGCTGCCATAGGAGGGCGGCTCCCCTTCTCCCCCTCTCCCGGCATTGGGAGAGGGGGTAGGGGTGAGGGCCTAGCGGCTGAGGTCTGTTGGGGGTGGGCGGCTGCGAGCCGCCCCTACGGTGAATCCCATTTGCGAGGTTTGCGGCGTCTCTACCCCCTCTCCCGGCATTGGGAGAGGGGGTAGGGATGAGGGCCTGCTGCGCTTTCTGCATTCTCTATGACCTTGCGGTCTATCGAGGACGTGCGGCTGGGAGCCGCACCTACGATGCTCCTTTCTCCCCCTCTCCCAATGCTGGGAGAGGGGGCCAGGGGGGGGTGAGGGCCTGCTGCTGTGTAACTTCTATCAAGTAGTTAGATTACAGATTCATGCCTACATCGTCGATTTTAATGGCGCTGTTATTATATCGAACATGATGAGACCGATGCCGTCACATCTTCGGACAGCAAGGGCTCGGCGCGGGACAGCAAGAGCCTGGCGTGAGAGAAGTGAAGAGCGAAACCGGAGGCTCCTTGCCCTTCTCCTCTTCTCATTTCTCTTTCTTCTCTCCCCTATGCTGGCTACGGCGTGTGAGGCTCGTCTTTCGCCCGCTGCGGCTCAATCTGCACCGCCGCTTCGGTGGGAGCCGGTTCACGACGGCCTGCGACCTCATGCGCCCGTCGCCTCGATTGCTTTCGACCCCCATCAGCCCCGCCGCATAGCGATTGGACTGTACGTGCCGACCGGTCTGCTGTTCAGCGAGGACGGGGGTGAAGAGTGGCGCAAAGACCATAGCCTTGCCGAAGCGGCGCATGCGGTTCATTTTGACCAGATTCTATCCGGCGTTCTCTGGGTGGCCGGCGCGCATGGCGTCTGGCGGGTGGAGCTGCACAGCGAAGGGTGGCGCCGGCGGGCGGCGATCGGCTGGCCCGCCGACCACGCCGCCTTTACGGTGACCCAGTCGCCTGAAGGAATTCGCTACGCAGCGGGCGTCTCTCGCTGGGGTGAAGCGCCGACGATCCGGCGCAGTCTCGACGGCGAAAGCTGGCAGCCCCTTACATCATTGCCTACGCCGGCCGATAGCGCCGCGCTCACCCTCGCCGCCGTGGATGGGCGTCTCTTCGCCGGAACCGACGGCTTTGGCCTCTATGTGAGCGACGGCGTCATCGCCGACGACGATTTCTCCTGGCGCCTCGTCGAAGAAATTGGCGAAACGCATGTCGCCGGCCTCTGGGCGTCTCCCGATGGCGCGCTGCTGTTGGCGCGCACGCGCAAAGGGTTGTTTCGCTCCGTGGACGTCGGCGCAACCTGGCGAAGGGTCGATCCGCCGCTGGAGGGCCGACCGGACGCCCTCGCAACCGCGCCGGACGGGAGCCTGTATCTCGGCATGGGCGGCGGCGAGATTTTACGCAGCGACGACGCCGGCGCAAGCTGGCGCCTCTGGTCGGCGCTCGACCGCGACGGCCTCTTTTATGCGCTGGCGATCGATCCTCTGAACGCCGATCGCATCCTCGCCGGAACGCAGCACGGCCTGTATTCCAGCCGTGACGCCGGGCGTACATGGCGGCCGGTGGAAAACGTCGGCGAACGTCGCGGATTGACCCTGCTTGAAGCGGGCGGCGCGTTCTTTTTGGGCGCCGAAGATGGAGTCTATCGCTGGGAAGAAACAACGCGCCGCTGGCGGCGCGTCGGCGAAGGGCTGCCTCTGCGCCAGGTGCGGGCGCTGGCGGCGTCGCCGGCGAATCCTTCCATCCTTTTTGCGGGAACCGACGCCGGCCTCTATCGTTCGCTCGACGCCGGCGCAAGCTGGCGGCTCGTCGGCTGGCCGCAGAACGGCGTCAACGGGCTGCTTTTCGACCCGGACGCTCCGAACCGTCTTGATGTGCATATCGCCTTTGAGCGTGTCTACAGCACGGAGGAGGCGCTCGGCGACGCTCCGACCTGGGACGCGCGTTGGGAAGGCATGCCGATCAGCGCCGAGGTGCTGGCGCTGGCGATGGAGCCGGGCAATCCTCGGCGGCTCTATGCAGGCGCAGCGCGAGGGCTGTACATCAGCGACGACCGCGCTGAACGCTGGCGCAGCGTCCCTGCGCTGGCGGGGCGCAGCCTTTTCACCGTTGTCGTCGATCCGGCGCAGCCACAGCGCGTGTACGTCGGCGCCACCGACGGCCTTTATCGCAGCGAAGATCGGGGCGAAACCTGGGAGCGCATTGGGCTGCAAGACGTCACGGTGACGGCGCTGGCCTGGAGCGCACGCCAGCCGCACCTGCTCTACGCCGGGACGAAATACCAGGGCCTGTGGCGCAGCCTGGATGACGGTCGCACCTGGGAGCGGGCGCCTTTCGATGAGGCTGCGCAGGACGAGTCGGTCAACGCCTTGCTCCTCTCCGCCGACGGTCGTTGGCTTTACGCTGCGACGACGCACGGCGTCTGGCGCGCCGGCCTTTTGCGGGAATGAGAGGACGCGGATTTGTACGGATATGACGGATTTGCACGGAGATGTCTGAAGCTCCAGAGGATTGGGTCGAATTAATTAGGGGACGCGGATTGGCACGGGTATGACGGATTTTCACGGGTTTGGGCCGTTGCATCTATATCGACTCGCTGTCGGCTCTTTGAGGGGCTGGGGTTGCAGGCCTGGTCTGCGCTTGTCAGACAGTCGCCGATCCTCTGCTCTCCCGCTCTCCCGCTCTCATCCTCTCCCGCTCTCCCGCTCTCATCCTCTCCCGCTCTCCCGCTCTCATCCTCTCTCACTCTCCCGCTCTCTTCCTCTCTCGCTCTCCCGCTCTCGTCCTCTCCTGCTCTTCATCTCCACCCTCCTCAGCGCGCTGCTGTTCGCTCTGCTCGTCGGCATGCACCAGGCCGAACGCAAGTCGTTGCGCGTTGGCGTGCACATGATTCGTCCCGACGCCGACGTGCTGACGCAAGCGGCGGAGCTGGGCGTAGACACGGTCGTGCTCCTCTTCCCCTGGCGCGAGGTCGAGCCGACGCAAGGCTATTTCTTCTGGCAAATGGCGGACGAGGCTGTGGCGGGCGCAGCCCATTACGGATTAGAGTTGCTCGTGCGCCTCGACCAGCCGCCGGAGTGGGCGCTGAGAGAGGCGGCGAACGTCGGCGAGCCGCCTGTGGACGTCGCCGCCTATGAGCGCTTCGTGCGCAGCGTCGCCGCCCGCTATCGAGGCAAGGTCGCCGGCTACATTATCTGGAATGAACCGAACCTGGCGCTGGAATGGAACGACCGCCCGCCGGACCCGGCCGGCTACGCAGCGCTGTTGCAGGCCGGGCGCCGGGGCGTCAAGGCGGGCGACCCGGCGGCGAAGGTGATCAGCGCAGGGCTTGCGCCCACCAACACCAACGACGCCCGGGCGATGGATGACCGCCGTTTTCTAGAGGAGATGTATCGTCATGGCGCAGGCCGTTTTTTCGATGTGCTCGCTGCGCACGCCTACGGCTTCGGTCGTCCGCCTGAGGCGCCGTTTTCAGAGGTCAATAGGGCCGGGGACGGACTGGATGGCCTGGTCTTCCAGCGCCTCGTCGCCCTGCGCGCCATTATGGAGCGCAACGGCGACGCGCGCAAGCCGGTCTACATCACCGAGATGGGCTGGACGGTGGAGGCGGTGGCGCATTCGGCCTGGCAGGAGGTGACGCCCGCGCAACAGGCCGATTATCTCATCCGGGCGCTTGACCTGGCCGAGGCGCGCTGGCCTTGGTTGGAGCTGGCGGCGATCTGGAACCTCGGTGGGGAGACGCATCCAGAATGGGGCGGTTACAGCTTGCTGACGCCGGAGGGCGAGCCGCGTCCGGTCTATCACGCGCTGCAAGAACGCCTTGCCGGACGCCGCCCCCCTGCCGCGCATCCGCGTTTTGCCTCGCCGCAGCGCGTGCAGATCGTGGCGGAGGATGTCGTCATCCACCTCGGCGACAAAGACCTGCCCGATCCGTGGGTTCCGCTGTATCGAGGCTTGCGCCGCAGCCCGCGCTGGGAGGGCGTCTTTTACCTGGACGATCCCGGTTCGAGGGAATGGCGATTGTCCCTGCGCATCATGCAAAGCAACTTCTGGTCGAACCGTATCTGGATCAACGGCCATCCCCTGCCGGCGCCGATGCCCATCGAAGATTTTAGCCGCACGTGGGTGATGCATTCATGGCGCGTGCCTGCCGAATTCTTGCAGCCTGGCCTGAACCGCATCGTCGTCGCCATCGCTCATGCGCCGCCGCTGATCCAGGACCGTCGCTTCACTTACGACGACATCCAGTTCACGGATGTCCAGATCGCGCCTGCGTCCCTCGATCAGTAGCGCAGAATCAACGCAATGCGCTGGTGCTCGGCGAGCTGACCGTTTTCGACGAAGACCACCCGCCCCTGTTTGGCCAGCACCGTTTCAATGATCTCATCTACGGCGTCGTCGATAACGCCGGGCGCCTCCGGGTCTTCCGCCGGAGAAAGAATCATTCCGCTCTCATCTACGACGGCCGGATAGTGGAAATCCTCTTCGACCAGAAGGAGACGGCCGCGACCCTCCTGCGCCAGCCGCCACACCTCGCCGATCGTCGAGACGTACTTCTGCTCACCGACGGCTTTGTCCAGCTCCTCCAGGACCTTCCGGCGCTCTTCGGCCAGCGCCTCTTTCACCGCTGGCCAGACGAGCTTGCCGAGCTCATGCGCCGAGGTCTTGTCATGGCTGCCCTGCACCCTGGCGATGATGGCGTCCTTGTGGCTGGAGACTTCGTCGAAGAAGGCCAGATACCGATCCACGCCCACGACCGCCAGGGGCAGCGGGTCGCCGTTCATGAAGGGCTTGAGCGCCTCATCGACCTTGCGGAAGAACTGGCGATGCGCCTCGTCGCGGATGTGCGAACGTTTGACGCCGAACCCGCCGGGCAGCGGCGCTTCGCCCCCTGGCCCTTCGTGCACCATCGGAAAGCCGCCGCCCTGAATTTCGAGCAGGTCATCGCGCGTCGCCTCGAACAGCCGCGTCGGCTTCTCACTGAGCACGAGCACCCAATAGCGCGGGGTGCGGTTCATGGCGAAGACCAGATCGCGCGTGAAAAAGGTTTCGTCGATCACCACTCGCTCTTTCAGCGTGAACGGCAGCGTGATCGAGCGCGCAAAATCTCGATGGACGAAGAGCGCCAGCCCATCGAGCGCGTGCCGAAAATCGACGCTTGAGGCCAGATGTTCAAGCCGCCCCAGGATCGGCTCCACCTCGCGCCTGCTGAACTCGCTCAGCAGACGCTCGGTCGCCTGCTTGACCAGGTTGCGCAGCCGGATCGGGTCCTGCTTGTTCTCCGGCGAGGTGCGATGCGTCGGCATGGTGATGGTGACGGCGGGGTAGCCTGAAATTTGCTGCAACAACGAGATGTCCTGACGGTTCATGGAAGGCTCCTATGCTGAATTTGATTTTGTTCTTTACGGAGGATTTTGCGGAAAAAGATAAATAGAATGCAAAATCGCCGGCCGTTGGGGCGGCTTGTCAGGCCAATATGACTTCGTTTCTGCAGGTGCTCCGGGATGGCGTGTGACCTGCTGGCGCGCAAGGATTTACAACAATTCTTTCTGCTCTTGTAATCGAATTCCACGCGCCGCCAAATCGCTCAGCACAGCCTTGCAACAGCCGGGCGTCTGCCCTACGAACTCCGGCGGGCAGACGCCGGTGCGACAAAACGCACCGCTCGCCACCAGGCGGACGACGGCGGTGCAGGTGTAGCCGGTCGTGCGCGCCATGGAGGTGACGCCGGCGACGTCGTCGTAGCGGTCGAAGAGGTCGTAGATGTAGCGCACGCCGCGCCCGGCCTCGACGCCTTCAACCATCACCTGCATCACGGTCAGATCGCGTTCGCCGGGCTGCAATCGCCACTGTTTGAAGAGCAGCTTCGCCGTGAGCTGGATCGGCGCCACGCGCGCATCTCCTATCTCGAGCGGCTCCTTGCACAGAAAGCCACTCTTGCGCAGGGCAGCCATCAGGTTGGCGTGGCCGGGGTAGCGCAGCGTCTTCTCTTTCATGAAGGGAATCTGCATCGTGCGCATCAGCGTGCGCAAGCCGTCGGTGTTGAACGCCTCCAGAGTCCCGATGGGGGGAAAGTCGCGCAGCTCTACATCGGAGAGCGCCGGCCGCACCACTTCGCGACCCCATTCGACGAGGCGCGCCGGACGCGTGTACTCCTCGAGCACGTCGAGCGGAGAAAAGACCGCCTTGTATTCGAAGGGCCAGCGACGCACCTCCGGCAGCCCGCCGACGTAGCACTCGTAGCGCTCGATGCGCTCCAGCCGCCGCGTCAGGTCGCCCAGCAGAAGGTTGCTCAGGCCGGGCGCCACGCCGCAATCGACCACGGCGGTGACGCCTCGCTGCCGCGCCAGGTCGTCGAGCAGAAAGGGGTCTTCGGCGAAGAAGGATATATCGACGACGTCTTTGCCGGCGGCGATCACTTTCTGGAGCGTGGAGAAGCCCATGAAGCCCGGCACGGCGCACACCACCAGATCGGCGTCGGCCAGCAGTTTGGAGAAATCCTCGAGCGCGTTCAGGTCGACGACGCACCCTCGCACCTTCGCTTCGCTCTCGAGTCGTTGCACTGCACCGGGATCGCGGTCGACGACGGTCACGTGAAAATCAGGCGTCTGCGCCAGGTCTTTGACGATCGCTCCTCCCACCAGTCCGCCGCCTAGCACGCTGATCTGCATCGCACACCGTTCTTTCTCTGCGCTAGCTGCGCCGCGTCAGGCTGGCGTAGCCCCACGCCAGCGCCAGCACAATGGAGCCGTAGACCATCTGCTGGATGGCCTGGCCTACGTTGAGGAAGGTCAACAACGAGTTCAACACGCTGAGGATCAGCGCGCCGAGAATCGTGCCGCTGTAGCCGCCCATGCCGCCGAAGATCGAGGTGCCGCCGATCACGGCGGCGGCCACCGAAGGCAGCAAAAACGCGCCGGCCAACTGCAGGTCGACGGCGCCGGTGCGCCCCGCCAGCAGGATGCCCGCAATCGCCGAGAGGACGCCGGAGAGCATGTAGGCGCTGAGGCGCACCTGCCAGACGCGCACGCCCGCCAGCCGCGCCGCCGTCTCGTTGTCGCCGATGGCGTAGATCAGCCTGCCCCAGCCGGAGCGGCGCAACAGCCAGATCAGTGCAATGGCGACGCCGCCCCACACCAGCACGCTGTAGGGGACGCTGCCCATCCACGAGCCGCCCCCCAGCAGCCGGATGAAGGGCGCCACCTGCGTCGAGCCGGCCAGCACCGTCTGCGTCCAGGCCGTGAAGAG
>NZ_CAKZMJ010000067.1 GCF_937128415.1 uncultured Caldilinea sp. | reverse complement strand
CCGTCCGGATAGCGCATCCACGTCAGCTGGTTCGCCTGGTCGTACGCCCATTCGGTCACAAAGCTCCCGCCGCCCGCGATCGTCTTCGTCTCCTTCGTCAGCCGCCCGCGCACGTCCCCGTACACCCACGTCGTGCTGCCGGAGCCGTCCGTCATCGACGTGCGCTTGCCCCGCCCGTAGTTCGTCCCGGCGCTGTACGCATCGTAGCCGTACGTCACCGTCGCCGTCGCCGCACCGCACGTCCCGCCGTTCACCGCCCCATAGCTCTTCTGCGTCACACGGTCGAGCGCATCGTAGCTCAGCGTCGTGCGACAGTTGCGCGCGTCGGTCTGCGTGCGCAGGTTGCCCGCACCGTCATACGTGTAGCTCCAGCTCCCCAAATCCGGGTCGCTCATCGCCGTCTTGCGCCCCGCCAGGTCGTAGCTCATCGTTGTCGCCGCAAAGAGCGCAGCGCCTCCGCCCGTGCGCTGCTCCACCCGCACCAGCCGGTCCGCCTCGTCGTAGACGTAGCGCAGCCACGGCTCGGCCGGCGGACGCACCTCGACCACCCGCCCCCACACGTCGTAGAGCGTCAGCGTGCACTGGTTGCGCCCGTTGCACTGCCGCACCTGCAGATCCGCCGGATAGGTCACGGTGACCGCCTCGCTCGCCGTCGGGCTCTGCACTTTGCTCACACGGCCAAAGCCGTCGTAGCTCGTCACCGTCTTGGGTTGGTTGAAATACTGCCCCCGATAGGGCGTCCCGCCCGCCGCCGGCGTCCACACCGCCAGCAAATAGGGCTTGGTCTCCTGCGTGCGCTGGCCGTAGGCGTTGTAGGCGTAGTCCACCGCCACGTCGTGCGCACCCCCGTACACCTGCGCATTCGCCGTCTGCACCTGCAGCAGCTGACCAAGGCCGTTGTAAAATCGGCGCACGTTGTAGGCGCCGCCGCTGTGGCGCTCCTCGATCTCCACCAAAAACGGCCCCAGGTTGTTCACCCCGGTGTCGTAGTAGCTCACGCTGACGCCGGGCGCCGCGCTGCTCTCCCCAGGCCGGATAAGCTTGGTCAGCCGACCAAAGCCGTCGTATTCGGCGTAGGTGACCAGGCCGTTGGGGTCGCTCTCCTGCACGGGGACGCCGAGGCGGTAATTGTACACCCAGCTCGTCGTGTGCCCGAGGGCGTTCTGTTCGCTCGTGCGGTAGGTGTTGTAGCCGCCGTCGGCGTAGGCATAGGTCGTCGTGCGCAGCTCGGTGGTCGGATAGACGGCGGCGCCCTCCTCGTGATAGCCGTAGGCCGTCGAGGTCGTCACCCCCGTCAGGTTGCCGTAGAGGTCGTAGCTGTAGCGCACGTCGCTCATCAGCTGCCGCGTCTGCCCCGGCGCACCGTAGCTGACGCATTGGTTGCTGGCGTTGGCGTAGCAGACCAGCCGACGTTCGCGCGTCAGCGCGCCGGCCACGGGCATAATACTGGCCGCAGTTCTTCTTCACCCCTTCATAGGCGCAAAGTCGGCGCAGCGGCCGTCGCTTCCGCCGTCGCCGAGGCGCCTTCCTGCGCCCTCGCCGACGGCAAAGCCATCACGAGCAGGCTCGCCAACGTCGTCACATGCAACAGCCAAAGCAGCCGCCGCGCTCGGCGTCCAGAACGGGGGGGGAAGCGCATAAAATCTCCTCGGGTTGGATCGTCTAGAAGGGCGATGCGTTTAACTTAGAAGCTACAGCCCGGTGCGTTTGTTGTAATTTTTATCCCAATCCTTTCCCTCTTGCATGACGAATTCCCGACGAAATAGGACGTGATTTAAAGAATCGCCCCGCGCTCTCGCTCCAGCAGCCGGCGCTTGCGTTCGAGGCCCCAGCGGTAGCCGCCGAGCTCGCCGTCCTTGCGCACGACGCGATGGCCGAAAATCGCTTGCTCAAAATCATCTCCTCCTTTTATCCAATTCACGTTGCGCAGAAGATGCTCGCCCTTTTTGTGCAACCGGACGTCTCCAATCGCTGACTTTTGCCCCTCGCTTCCCTCTCGCCGCCAGCCTGGCGGCCAAGTCCTCTGGAAGTCACCACAAAGGCGCTAAGAAACACGAAGATTTGAGTGTCCTTTGTGCCTTTGTGTTCTTGATGGTTAACCATCTCACCCGGACTCTTGCGGCGCCTTCGGCGGTCGGAGGGAAGGGATGCGGAATTCGCAAGCGCTGACGCAGACCGAGTCGCCGGACCGCGTAACGTGAATATCCCAAATATCCCAATTGGGAAATTGCAATAATCGCAGATAAATGATACGGGCTTGATCATCGAGGCGCAACAATACTCGGCATGGGGCGCGGAGAGCCGGCCATGAAGGTCGTGCACGGTCGCCATTTTTTTCACGTGTTCCTGATATTTTTACTGGATGAATCGCTTATCCCAATTGGGATATTTGGGATAATCCATGGGATTGCAAATCCTGTAATAAGGTTTTGGGATCAGGGGATGCAAAGGGGATGTTTGGGAAGGGTTGCCGATTGCCATAGACTGGAAGCCGTTTTTCTTTGAACGCCGCAACTACGGTGCTATAATGGCGTATGTTGTCTCGCCTGAGGTGGAGCGTTTTGTATGCTTGCTGCTCGAGCGGTGCCAACACCGGCGACACTGCGTAGCGAAATATGGGTGGCGAATGAGTGAATCGACCAAATCCGCTGAAGATTTGTACGCCCTTCGGCCGGACCCCGCAGCGATGGAGTCCCTGCAACTGACATCCGAAGCAGGCGCTGAGGCCGAAGCAACGAAAAACGAGCCTTCCTACGGCTGGATGATGGTGCGCGAGATTGTCGAGACCGTCGTCCTGTCGTTAATCATTTTTCTGCTGATCCGACAGGTGGTGCAGAACTATCGCATCGAGAACCACTCGATGGAGCCGAGCTTTTATGAAGGCCAGTTCGTGCTTGTGAACAAGATCGCCTACTGGTTTGACGAACCGAAACGCGGGGACGTGATCGTCTTTCACAATCCACGCAACACCAGAGAAGACTACATCAAACGCGTCATCGGCGTCCCCGGCGACACGGTGGAGGTGCGCGATCAAAAGGTTTTTGTCAACGGCCTGCCGCTGCCCGAAGACTATCCGCATCGCCCCATTCCTCCTGGCGAATACGCCGGCCCCTTTGTCGTGGGCGAGAATCAGCTCTTTGTGATGGGCGACAACCGGCCCAATTCGAGCGACAGTCGCGTCTTCGGGCCGATCGATCGCAGCCTGGTCGTCGGGCAGGCGTGGCTGCGCATCTGGCCGCTGAACACCTTTGGCATCGTCCAGCACGCCGACCTGGCGCCCGAGGGGTATCTGTCCAACTGAGCGCTTGACCAAGCACAACCGACGCGGGGTGACGAAGTGACAAACAGCAACACACTCGAAGAGCGCATCCAAGCAGCCATCCAGCAGGCTCTGCAAGAGCCGTCGGTGACCGACGTGGCGCCGGCCACGCTGACGCCTGCGGAGCTGGCTGCACTGATCGATCATACGCTGCTGAAGCCGGAGGCGGGCGAAGAGCAAATTCGGGCGCTGGTGGCGGAGGCAATCGAGTTCGGCTTCGCCAGCGTCTGCGTCAACCCGATCTGGACGCCGCTGTGCGCCGAACTTTTGGCCGAAACCAACGTCAAGACCTGCACCGTGATCGGTTTCCCCTTGGGCGCCACCTTGCCCTCGGTGAAAGCGTTCGAGGCGGGCGAGGTGGCTGCGCTGGGCGCAGACGAAGTGGACATGGTGCTGGCCGTGGGGCGACTGCGCGACGGCGATTACCATCTCGTCTATCGCGACATCGCCGAAGTCGCCGACGCCGCACACGAACACGAGATGATCCTCAAGGTGATTCTGGAAACCGGACTGCTCACCGACGAGCAGAAGATTGCGGCCTGCGTGATTGCCCAAGAGGCGGGCGCCGACTTCGTCAAGACGGCCACCGGTTTCAGCGGAGGGGGCGCAACCGTGGCGGATGTGGCGTTGATGCGTCGCGTCGTGGGTCCTGCTATGGGCGTCAAGGCTGCGGGCGGCGTGCGCACCGCCTTCGATGCGCTGCGCATGGTGGCGGCGGGCGCCAACCGCATCGGCACAAGCGGCGGCGTGGCGATCATGCGGGAGCTGTTGGAGGGCAGATTGCACTCTGGCGCGGCGCAGCCGCAAGGAGAAAGCTACTGATGACCGTTCGCGTCTCGGATTTTGCGTTGATCATCGGGCATGTCTGGCGTTGCACCGCCTGTCGCGACGCCCTGCTTGAAAATCCCTCGCTGATGGGGGTCGGCTACAAGTTGACCGAGGCGCAGCGCGAGTGCATCGCCAAAATCACCGAGGAAGACTTCCGCACCATGATGCACCTCGCCGAGGTCACCGGCCTGACCTTGCGCGAGATCGAAGCTGCGGTCGATCATCCACGTGCGCGACTCCGACATCTAGGCAGCATCAAAGGTGAGCTGCGCCCTGGCTTGAGCTGGTAAACTTTTCTTCACCCGACCAACGCCACAAGATTGACGCCGTCCCATGAACCAGATTATTCCCGGACTGTGGGAAATTGACGAGATCGGAGATCGCGTCCACTGCTACCTGTGGGAGTGGAGCGGCGGCCTCACGCTGATCGACACTGGGTTTCCGACCGACGTTCACACCATTCTCGACGCGCTGGCCGCCAAAGGGCATGCCTTGCACAACGTGCGGCGCATCCTCATCACCCACGCCGACATCGACCACATCGGCGGCGCAGCCAAGTTGAAGCGCGCCACCGGCGCGGTGTTGGGCTGCCATTCGGTGGAGAAGATTCTGCTGGAGAATCCTGGGCAGCGCAAGCCTGCAGCGTGGGTTTTGCGCCCGGTCTTCGCCGCGCTGCGCCTCACGCCGCAGTTCAATGTCTTGCCGGTCACGCCCGATGAACTCTACGTCGATGGAGACAAGACGCCTGAAGGCTTCATTGTCATCCACACGCCGGGACACACACCCGGCCACATTTCGCTGTTGCACCGAGAGAAGCGCGTGCTTATCGTCGGCGATGCGCTCAACAACCGCGGGGGCAGGCTGCAACTTCCTCCGGCCATGTTCACGCCCGACATGGCCAATGCGCAACGCAGCGTCTGGAAGCTGGCTAAGAAGTACGGGGAAGACTTCGATGTGATGGTCTTCGGCCATGGCCCGCCGATCCTGCAGAACGGCGGGCGCAAGGTGCAATCCCTGGTGGCGAAAATTTTCTCGGAATCCACTTAGGTCGACCACCGATGCTGCAAGCCGAACACCTTCGTTACGCCTGATAGACCACCCGTCCGTCGAAGATCGTCATCACCACGCTGGCGGCGGCGATGGCCCCGGCGGCGATCTCCTCCGGCGAAAGGGCGAACAGATTGCGATCCACCACCATCAGATCCCCGCGCTTGCCAGGCGCTATGCTGCCGATGACGTCCTGCCAGCCCGCCGCCTGCGCTGCGCCCAGCGTATAGGCAAAGATCGCCTGCTCCAGTGAAATGCGCTCCTCGGGATGCCAGGGCGGGCTGTGCAGCCGCTCGACGCGCTGGCGCACCACGGCTGCGTGCAGGCCGAGGAAGGGGTTCGGGTCGGCGACCGGCGCGTCGCTGCCGAAGGCCACCAGGGCGCCGCTCTCAAAGAGCGAGCGAAAGTTGTACATGTGGGCGCTGCGCTCGCCCAGAAACCGGTCGGCTGCGTCCATGTCGTCGAGCGCGTGAATGGGCTGCACGCTGGCGGTGATTCCCAATTTCCCCAGGCGAGGCAGATCGGTCGGGTCGATGATCTGGACGTGCTCGATGCGATGGGGAATGCGCAACGGCGGCGCGCTGCCCGCCATCTCCTCGAAGATGTCGAGCACGACGCGGTTGGCGCGGTCGCCGATGGCGTGCACGCTGATCGGGAAGCCTAGCTCCGCCGCGCGCCGGAACTCCGCCGCCATCTGCTCCGGCGGCGTGACGCAGACGCCCGTGTTGTCCGGCTCGTCGGGGCTGAGCTTGATGAAGGGTGCCAGCAGCCACGCCGTGCGACTGCCCAGGCTGCCGTCGGCGAAGACCTTGACATGCCCCATGCGCAGCGTGTCGTCGCCAAAGCCGCTGCGCAGCCCTAGCCCGGCCAGGTGCACCATCTCGTGCGCAGCCACATTGCAGGCGACGCGCAAACGCAGCTTGCCCGCCTCGCGCAGGCGCAGCAGGCTCGCCCACTCGCGCGGGCCGTCGTCCCCATCCTTGGTGCGTTGCGCATGCACGGCGGTGATTCCCAGCCGATGCAGCGCAGCGATGCCTTCCTGCAGCGCAGCGTCCTGTTCGGCGGGCGTCGGGGGCGGGATATGGCGCGCGACCAGGTCGATCGCCAGCTCACGTAAGAAACCGTTCGGCGCGCCTGCGGCGTCGCGGTCGATGACGCCGCCCGGGGGATCGGGCGTGGCGGCGGTCACGTTGGCCAGCCGCAGGGCAGCGGTGTTCACTACAGCGCTGTGCATGTCGCTGCGATAAAAAATCGCCGGCTTCTCAGACCCGGTGGCGGCGTCGATCTCGGCGGCGGTGGGAAAGTCGGTCTCGCCCCACCAGCTTTCGTTCCAGCCCTGCCCCACGATCCACTGCCCCGGCGGCGTGCGCGCCGCCGCCTCGCGGATGCGCGCCAACATTTGCTGGCGAGAGCGCACGTCGGCCAGCCGCACTTCGCGCAGCCCCAACGCGTAATACGAAAGGTGAATATGTGCATCGCAAAAGCCGGGCAGGACGAGGCGGCCTCCTAAATCGATCTGCTCGGTCTGGGGACCGGCCAGCGCCAACACTTCTGCGTCCTCGCCCACGGCCAGGATGCGACCTTCGCCTATCGCCACCGCCTGCGCCCACGGCGAGGCGGCGTCCTGCGTGTAAATTCTGGCGTTGTAGAGAATGAGTTCGGGCGTGCAGAAAAAGGTCCGCATCATCATGGTGGCTCGCGTTTCTTGTTGCGTGCTTCGTGTTGCGTTTATGGATGATTGCACACAGACGTTCGGTTGCAGCGGTTGATAGCGTGAGTGTAACAGAGCAGCATGAATTTGTGGAAACTCCAATCGCTTGTGAGGGAGAGCATGAAAAGTATTCCGAAAGAGATTTTAGATGCGCCGGTGACCGGCGTGAATCTGAAGCCCGGGACGCTGCGACAGCAGATCGATGAGACGCCCACCGTCCTGGTCTTCTTGCGTCACTTTGGTTGACCGTTCTGCCAGGAGTTGGTGAAGGACTTCCGCACGCTCGCCGCCGACCCTGCATACCCGCCATTGCTTTTCTTTTATATGGGGTCGGTTGAGGAAGGGGAGAAGTTCTTTGCCAAAGCCTGGCCGGAGGCGCGTGCCGTCTCCGATCCATCGAAGAAATTTTACACGGCGTTTGGCCTTGGTCGCGGCTCTTTCAGACAGGTCTTCGGTCCGGACGTGTTGGCCTGCGGCCTGCGCGCAGCGGCGAAGGGGCACGTCCCCGGCAAGGTCGTGGGCGATCCCTGGCAGATGCCGGGGCTTTTCCTGGTGCAGGGGCCGGACGTTTTATGGAGTCATGACTTTGCGCACATCGGCGACCATCCGGACTTGACCGCACTGCCCGCCATCGTGGCAGAGAGAGCCGTGAAAAAATAAGAACCCGATCGCAGGCCTTCCGTCTCTTGATCGACTGAACTACGTTTTGCGCGCCTCGAAATGAGGCTGCGCCGAATGTGTTGCCCAAGTTTCGATTTCGACGAGGATCGTTTATGATTGCCTGAGTAATCGATTTCGAGATTCATCAGGATTTTGGAAATGTCTGAGCAAGGGTTTCAGGTGATTTTTATGCCTTCGGGGCGACGCGGCCGCTTCCCCGAAGGCGTTACTTTATTAGACGCTGCGCGCGAGCTAGGCGTCGGCATCGAGAGCATCTGCAGCGGGCGCCTGACCTGCGGCAAGTGCAAGGTGCGCGTCGAGGAGGGCGAGTTCGCCAAGCACGGCATCGTCTCCGCGGCAAGTCATCTCACGCCGATGGGAGAAGAGGAGCGCGCCTTGTTGCACTCGCTGCGCGCCGACGACTGCCGTCTCTCCTGCACGGCGCGCATCACCGGCGACGTGCTGATCTACGTCCCCGAAGAGAGTCGGGCGCAGAAACAGATCATTCGCAAAGCCGCAACCGAGCGCGTCATTGAAATCGACCCAACGCTGCGCCAGTATTACGTAGTGGTGGATGAGGCGGCGCTGGGCGAGCACCGCGGGGATTGGCGTCGCCTGCAAGATGCGCTGGAGCGAGAGGTGGGGCTCACCGACCTCACCATCGACTTGCATGCCTTGCGCAAGTTGCAGCCTGCCCTGCGCGAAGGCAAGCGCGGCGTCACGGTGGTGGTCTGGAACGACCGCGAAGTGGTCGATGTGCGCCCTGGCTATCAGGAGGGCGTCTACGGTCTGGCCGTCGACATCGGCAGCACGACGGTGGCCGCCTATCTGTGCGACCTGCGCACCGGCGAGGTGCTCGCCACCGAATCGGCCATGAACCCGCAGATCACCTACGGCGAAGACCTGATGAGTCGCATCTCCTACGCCATGATGAACGAGGACGGCGCAGAGAAGATGCACGACGCCATCATCAAGGCACTCAACAAACTGGCCGCCCAGGCTGCGCACGCCGCCAACCTGCGCGCGCGCGACATCTATGAGATGGTGGTGGCCGGCAACACCACGATGATCCACCTCTTCCTGGGCATCGACCCGCGCGAGCTGGGCGGCGCGCCCTTTGCGCTGGCCAACCGCGACGCCATGGACCTCAAGGCGCGCGATCTCGGCCTCCGTCTGCATCCCGCCGCCAACGTCCATGTGCTGCCTTCCGAGGCTGGCCACGTCGGCGCAGATAACGTCGCCGTGCTGCTGGCGGAGGAGCCGCACCGCCAGGACGAGATCGAGCTGATCGTGGACGTGGGTACGAACGCCGAGATCGTGCTCGGCAACCGCCACTGGCTGATGAGCGCCTCCAGCCCGACCGGCCCGGCCTTTGAGGGTGCGCAGATCAGCGCAGGCATGCGCGCAGCGCCCGGCGCCATCGAGCGCGTGCGCATCGATCGCGCCACCGGCCGCGCCAATTTTCGCGTGATCGGCGACGAGCGCTGGTCGGACGAATGGGACGTGCACGCCCCTTCGCATCTGGCGGGAAAACCTGAATACCTTGCCGCCGGCATCTGTGGATCGGGCATCATCGAAGCCGTCGCCGAGCTGTTTCTGGCCGGCATCCTGTTGCCGGACGGCCGCTTTAACCCGGCCCACCCCACCGACCGGCTTATCTGGGAGGGTCGCCGCGCAGCGTACATCCTGGCGACGCCGGAGCAGACCACCAACGGCCAGCCTATCTACGTGACGCAGGATGATGTGCGCAACATCCAACTGGCCAAGGCGGCGCTCTACGCCGGCGCCAAGGTGCTGATGAAACGCGCCGGCGTAGCGCGCGTGGATCGCATCATTCTGGCCGGGGCGTTTGGAAGCTATATTGACCCGTTATACGCTTTGGTGTTAGGATTGATCCCTGATTGCGATCCACAGCGAATTGCTGCAGTCGGCAACGCCGCCGGCGACGGCGCCCGCATTGCGCTGCTCAATCGGGCCAAACGCAAAGAGGCAATGGCGCTGGCGCACAGCGTGCGCTACGTAGAGACCGCGGTCGCCCAGGATTTTCAGGAGGAGTTCGTTGGCGCGCTCCACATCCCGCACGCCAGCGATCCATTCCCTCACCTGGCCGATGTTTTGCCCGCGCCTGCCGCAGCAGCGGATGCAGCGCCGACGCGACGTCGGATGCGTATGCGAACATAAACACGCGAAGATAAAGCGAAGATTAGAGTCGTCGATTGTTGATGTCCTGAATTGCCGGAGAAGAGAGCATGAGCGAGGAAATCATCCTGTCCGAACTGTCGCTGGAAGACCTGTACGAGCTGATGAAAGAGGACCTCTACGATGGGTTGGCCGAGGAGATCGAAGAGGAGGTGCGCGAGGCGCTCTCACGCGGCGAGCCGCCCTACGACGTGCTGACCAAGGGGTTGGTCGCCGGCATGGAGATCGTCGGCAATGACTTCCGAGACGGCATCCTCTTCGTGCCCGAAGTGCTCATGGCGGCCAAGGCCATGAAGGCGGGCATGGCGATCTTGCGCCCCCTGCTGGCCGAAACCGGCGCCGAGAAGATCGGCAGCATGGTGATCGGCACGGTCAAAGGCGACATCCACGACATCGGCAAAAACCTGGTCGCCATGATGATGGAGGGCGCCGGCTTTGAGGTCTATGACCTGGGCATCAACAATTCGGTCGAGAATTATTTGGAGGCGATCGAGAAATACAAGCCGGACATTCTCGGCATGAGCGCGCTGCTCACCACGACGATGCCCTACATGAAGGTGGTGATCGACGCGCTCAAGGAGAAGGGCATCCGCAAGGACATCATCGTGCTGGTCGGCGGCGCGCCGCTCAACGAGGCCTTCGCCGAGGCGATCGAGGCGGACGCCTATTGCCGAGACGCAGCGGTGGCGGTCGAGACGGCCAAGAAATTCATGCAGATCCGCAAAGGCGTAAAGGTCTAAGGCGTCGTGGCAGGCGAGCGCTGCAAAGCGCTCGCCTTTGTCATCAGTGATTCGCTGCTTCTGCGTCTTTAATTTTTTACATGTTGCCCGCCAAAATAAAAGGACGCTCCGCATTTTTCCTCCCTCGATGACCTTCCGGCGCATCTCGGTCAATAGAGGCCCAATTGGTTCGGCGTGAAATTTGCGCACAAAATTTCCGGTTGATCTTCACTTGATTTTCGCGTATATTCACAGGCTATACTCGATCGACGTTCCGTAGGTGCGGCTCGCAGCCGCACGTTCTTGATGGGTCAAGGCAGGCCCTCACCCCCTGCCCCCTCTCCCAAGGCTGGGAGAGGGGGGAAGGGAACACCGTAGGTGCGGCAGACCCCAAGGTCTGGGGGAATGCGAGGAAGCGCAGCTCTCCTGAAAGGTCGTATTTTACGAGAAGGTTTCACCGAACTGTGTAACTGAGTCACCGAATCAAGGTGGATTATGACGCAAAGCGCTCTACGCCCTCGACGACGAGAACGAGTTTCATCCGTTGTTCCTGCGACGCAAGCATTGTATGTCCGCCCGAAGCTTACACTGCTGAGCGAGGAGCAGTGTCAACGTCTGCACGAGGCCTCGTGCCAGATTCTGGAGCGCACCGGCTTTCGCGTCTACCATTCGCCTGCGCTCGATCTGTTGCGTCAGGCAGGCGCTTGGGTGAAGGGCGACCTTGTGCGGATTCCGCGTGAGATGGTGGACGCCGCCATCGCTTCGGCTCCGCGCAGCTTCAACCTCTATCGCCGCGGGGGCGAGGAGGTCGCCTGCATTCTCGACGGCGAGCACGTCTATTTTGGCCCCGGGTCCGACACGCTGCGCTATCTGGACCCCCGCACCGGCCAGCGTCGCGACTTTACGATGGCCGACCTCGCCGACTGTCTGCGCGTGGTCGATGCGCTGCCGGAGCTCGCCTTCGCCATGTCGATCGGCATCCCGCGCGATGTGCCGACCGAGCGCTACTTCCGCCACCAGTTCTCGGCCATGATTCGCTATACGACCAAACCCAGCGTCGTCGTCTGCAACGACCTGGCCGACATCGAGGCGATCGCAGCGATGGCCGCAGCCGTGGCCGGCGGCATGGATGCACTCTCCGAACGTCCCACCTTTTTGATGTACACCGAGCCGACGACGCCGCTTTCGCACGCGCTGGAGGCTGTGGATAAGCTGCTCTTCTGTGCGCGGCATCGCATTCCGGTCACTCACTCACCGGCGCCGATGATCGGCGGCACGGCGCCGATCACGATCGCGGGCGCAGTGGCGTTGGGCAACGCCGAAATGCTCAGCGGCCTGGTCATGCACCAGTTGACCAACCCCGGCGCGCCCTTCCTCTACGGCCACGGCGTCCACCATCTCGACATGAAGGAGATGATCAGCGTCTATGGCGCGCCGGAGTTTCAGCTGGCGCGCATCATGGCCGCCGAGATGGGGCGCTTCTACAAGCTGCCGGTGTGGGGCTACTCTGCGCACAGCGACAGCGCCGTGCTCGATGAACAGGCCGCCATCGATGCGCAGTTTTCGATCCAGACCGCCCTGCTCGCCAAAACCAACCTCAACCACGACGTCGGCTACCTGGAGGCCGGGCTGGCGAATTCTCCCGAATACATGGTGCTGGCCAACGAGCTGATCGGCATGAACCGCGCTTTTGTGCAGGGCGTGCAGTTCGACGAGGAGGCGCTGGCGCTCGACGTCATCCACGAGGTGGGGCCGGGCGGCCAATTTCTCAGCCACGACCACACCATGCGCCACTGGCGCGAGCTGTGGACGCCGAAACTCTTCGACCGCCAGCGTTTGGAGCCATGGCTGGAAAAGGGCGGCAAGACCATGCGTCAGCGCATCCGCGAGGCGACGCTGGAAATTCTGGAGAGCCATCAAGTCCCATCGCTGCCGGCCAGCGTGGATGCAGAGATTGAGTATATTTTGAAGCAATAGCAAGGACCGAGCGTTGGCGCAACTCTTTCGGGATACAACGTCCGATGCAGAGCGCAGATTGCTCGAGCTGCTGCGCCGAAAGACGCCGGTGCAGCGTCTGCGCTTAGTGACCGATCTCAACAGGCGCATGCGGCGCCTTCTGCGCACAGGCGTTCGTCGACGTCACCCTTCTGCAGATGTATCACCTCGGTGGCGAACAATCTGAACGCCAGTGGCAGGATTTGCTTGGCGTGGTGGCCGTGCAGGGCGAGCGGCTGGACTGGCAATATATGCGCGAAATGGCGGCGACGCTGGCTCTCGGCGACCTGCTCGAAAGGTTGGCCGAACAGAGCCGAGGCTAAGCAGAGGGGGCGATAGGAGTTTTGACCAAGGAGGAGACCGAATATGCTTGAAACGATTCCGCTGACAACAGCTAAACCCACTGCGCACACCGAAATCGAACCTCTTCGTGAAACGAAACCTCTTCGTGAAACGATCGTCAGCATCTGCGGCGTCTGTTCGTCTGGGTGCGGGGCCGAGGTGCATCTGGAGAACGGTCGCATTGCGCGCCTGACGCCGATCAAGAACCATCCCTACAGCGTGCTGTGCACGCGCGGCATGAAGGCGGCGGAGATCGTCTACTCGCCCGATCGCCTGCTCTATCCGCAGCGTCGCGTCGGCGCGCGCGGGGAGGGCAAGTTCGAGCGCATCACCTGGGACGAGGCCTATGACGTCATCGTGGCGGGCTTGCGCCGCATCGCTGACGAGTATGGGCCGGAGGCGGTCGGCATGTACACCGGCCGCGGCAATTTCGAGTATGGCCTCAACGAAATGTTTGCGCCTGCGGGCACCGCCGAATCTTCCGCCAACGCCGTGCTGTTTCCCTTCGGCTCTCCGAACACCAGCGGCGTCGGCGCGCTCTGCTACGTCTCCTATGGCATGATCGCGCCTCGCGCCTGTTTTGGCGCCTACATGATGGACATGCAAGAGGACATCGACCACGCCGACCTGATCCTGGTGTGGGGCGAGAATCCCGCCACCGATTCGTCGCCGGCGTTGCTGCCCAAGTTGCGCCAGCTTCAGCAGCAGGGGACGCGCATTGTCGTGATTGACCATCGGCGCAGCGAAACTGCGCAGGCGCTGCGCTGCGAGTGGGTGGGCGTGCGCCCGGGGACGGACGGCGCGCTGGCGCTCGGCATGATCCACGTGCTGTTCGCCGAAGATCTCTACGACCACGACTTTGCGCACAACTGGACGCACGGCCTCGACGAGCTACGCGCCTACGTCCAGCAGTTCACGCCCGAACGGGTGGAGGCGATCACCTGGGTTCCCGCCGAGAAGGTGCGCGAGCTGGCGCATGCGATGGCGTGCGCGCAGGGCTGCTCGATCCTCACCTACACCGGACTCGAATATTCGGACAGCGGCGTCCAGGCCATCCGCGCGCTCTACACCTTGCAGGCGCTGGCCGGCCACCTCGATGCGCCGGGAGGCAAGCTTTTCAAGCCGCGCAACCGCCTGCGCCTCAACCGCAACCTGACGCCGCCTCCCGCCAACGCACGTCCTCCGATCGGCGCCGAAGAGTATCCGATCTACTATGAAGTGCGCAAAGAGGCGCACGCCGCCCTCTTCCCGCGCGCCATCCTGGAAGGCAAGCCTTATCCGCTGCGCGGGTTGATCGTCAGCGGCGCGTCGCTGATCACCGCCTGGCCCAACCCCGATCTCTGGCGTCGCGCCCTGGCCGCGCTCGATCTGCTCGTGGTCGTCAACCGCTTCCTCACCGCCGATGCGCTCTACGCCGACATCGTGTTGCCGGCGACGACGATGTTTGAGATCGAGTCGTATCAAATCCACGGCAACTACGTTCAGCTCCGCCAGAAGGTGATCGAGCCGCTCGGCGAAGCGCGCAACGACTATCTTATCTTCGCCGAGCTGGCGCAGCGACTGGGCTACGGCCATCTCTGGCCGCAGACGGAGCGAGCGATGGTGGAATTTGCGCTCAAGGACACAGGCGTGGAACTGGCGGACCTGCTGGCGCACCCGGAGGGCGTCGCCTATCCGCAGCCGCCCATGCGCTATCGTAAATACGCCAGCGGCGAACTACGCGAGGACGGCAAGCCCGGCTTTGAGACGCCGACCGGCAAGTTTGAGATTGCGTCGGAATGGCTGCGCAGCTACGGCTACGAGCCGTTGCCCGTCTACACCGAGCCGGCTGAAGGGCCGCTTGCGGCGCCGACGCTGGCGAAAACATATCCTCTTGTCTTCAACTCCGGCGCACGCACCAACTTCGACTTCCGCTCGCAGCATCACAACATTCCCGGCCTGCTCAACAAACTGCCGGCGCCGCTCGTTCATCTGCATGAAGAAGACGCCGCCGCGCGCGGTATCGCCGACGGCGACCCGGTGTGGGTCGTCACCCCACGCGGGCGCGTCCCCTTTTACGCCTGCGTCTCCACCAACATCGTGCGCGGCGCGGTGGAGGCCAACATGGGCGGCGGCGGCCCGCTCGGTCCGCAGGCATGGCGAGAGGCCAACGTCAACGCGCTGACCGACTTCGAGCACCGCGACCCGATCTCCGGCTTTCCGGTCTACAAGGCGCTGTTGTGCGATGTGGTGAAGCGGGTGGAGTGAGGAATAGGTGTAGGGGGACAGGGCGGGCCTGTCTATAAGATCAGCTTAAGAGCATCGGCATCGGTTCAGCCATCGCCTGCCCTGGCGATGGCTGAACCTTTTGACTGTCGCGCTGCTCAGGCGGCTTGCGTTGCCAAATCGCGCGCCTTGAGTTTGGCCTCCAGGCGCTGTCGGGCCAGGTCGAAGCGATCCAGGCTCATCACTTTGTGCCAGGCCGCCACGAAGTCGCGGACGAATTTCTCCTGGGCGTCGTCGCCGGCGTAGACCTCGGCGATGGCTCGAAGCTGGGAGTTGGCGCCAAAGATGAGGTCAAAGCGGCTGGCGATCCATTTGTGCTCGCCTGTTGCGCGATCGCGGCCCTCAAAAACCTGACCATCTCCGGAAAGCGCCTTCCATTCTGTGCCCATATCGAGCAAGTTGACGAAAAAGTCGTTGGTCAGCAAGCCGGGGCGATCGGTTAGGACGCCCAGGTTGGAGCCGTCATAGTTGGCGCCCAGGGCGCGCATTCCACCCACCAGCACCGTCATCTCAGGCGCAGTGAGCGTCAGGAGCTGGGCCTTGTCCACCAGAAGCTCCTCGGCCGGGCGACGCGCTTTCTCGCTGAGATAGTTGCGGAAGCCATCGGCCTTAGGCTCAAGCCACTGGAACGACTCCACGTCGGTCTGTTCTTGGGAAGCGTCGGTGCGGCCCGGTTCAAAGGGGACGGTGACGTCGTAGCCGGCGTCGCGCGCCGCCTTTTCCACGGCTGCGCAGCCGCCCAGCACGATCAGGTCCGCCAGGGAAACCTGCACGCCGTCCGTGCGTGAGCGATTGAAATCCTGTTGGATCTGCTCCAGCACGCCGAGCACGTAGGCCAACTCCGCAGGATTGTTGACAGGCCAGTCCTTCTGAGGCGCCAGACGGATGCGTGCGCCGTTGGCGCCGCCGCGCTTGTCGCTGTTGCGATAGGTGGAGGCCGACGCCCAGGCGGTGCGCACCAGTTGAGAAACGGTCAGGCCGGACGCCAGAATCTTCTGCTTCAATTCGGCGATCTCCGCCGGCCCGATCAACTTATGATTGACGGCGGGGATGGGGTCCTGCCAGAGCAGCTCCTCTTGCGGCACCTCCGGCCCAAGATGTCGGGCGCGCGGCCCCATGTCGCGATGGGTGAGCTTGTACCAGGCTTTGGCGAAGGCTTTTTTGAACTCTTCCGGGTTTTCATGGAAGCGTTTGGAAATCTCCCGGTAAATCGGGTCTTCCTTCAAGGCCAGGTCGGTCGTAAGCATCACCGGCGCGTGCCGTTTGGTTGGGTCGTGGGCGTCGGGCACGGTGTTTTGGGCTTCCGGGTTCTTGGCCCGCCACTGCCATGCGCCGCCCGGGCTTTTCTCCAACTCCCACTCATAGTTGAACAGGTTGTCGAAGAAGCTGTTGTCCCACTGCGTCGGCGTGGCCGTCCAGGCGCCTTCTAGGCCGCTAGTGATGGTGTGGATCCCTTTGCCGGTTCCAAAGCGATTTTCCCAACCGAGCCCTTGAGCCTCGATGGGCGCCGCCTCGGGGTCGGGGCCGAGGTAGCTGGACGGAGCGGCTCCATGGGTCTTGCCGAAGGTGTACCCACCGGCGATCAGCGCAACCGTCTCTTCATCGTTCATGGCCATCCGGGCGAAGGACTGACGAATATAGCGAGCGGCTTCCTTGGGGTCCGGCTTTCCGCCCGGCCCTTCCGGATTTACATAAATTAAGCCCATGTGGTCGGCTGCGAGGTCTTCTCGTAAAATCCCCGCCTCATCGTGGCGCTCGTCGCCGAGCCATTCACCCTCCGGGCCCCAGTCGACGGATTCATCAGGCTCCCAGACATCCTCGCGCCCGCCGGCGAAGCCGAAGGTCTCGAAGCCCATCGATTCCAGGGCGACGTTGCCGGCAAGAATCATCAGGTCCGCCCAGGAAAGTTTGCGGCCGTATTTTTTCTTGACCGGCCAGAGCAGTCTGCGCGCCTTGTCCAGATTGACATTGTCGGGCCAACTGTTGAGCGGAGCGAAGCGTTGGGTTCCATCAGAGGCGCCGCCGCGTCCATCGCTCACGCGATAGGTGCCGGCGCTGTGCCAGGCCATGCGGATGATCAGCGGCCCATAGTGACCATAGTCGGCCGGCCACCACGCCTGGGATGAGGTCAACACCTGCTCGATGTCTTTCTTCACAGCCTTCAAGTCGAGGGTTGAAAAGGCCTCGGCGTAGTCGAAGTCCTCGCCGAGGGGATTGCCGGCGGGCGGGTTCTGGTGAAGAATCTTCAGGTTCAATTGATTGGGCCACCAATCGCGAATTGTGCGGCGTTCGCTGTGGCCGGTCACCGGGCATTTGCCGTTGGCGCCGTTCGTGTGGCCGTTGCTCATGGGATTTTCGTTGCTCATCGTGTTTCCTCCTGCTTTTTTAACGAACTGTATGGCACGGATACAAGGTGGCATGGATGCAAGGCTTGGTCAGGTTAGATTGTTCGCTTCGCTCCGAGACTGGCATGCGGGGCAACGCCCCCAGTAGATGACTTCGGCCTCGTCGATCTCATAGCCCATCGCATCGGAAGGCGTAAGGCAAGGCGCCACGCCAATCGCACAGTCGACGTCTTCCACGCGACCGCAGATGCGGCAGATGAGGTGATGATGGTTGTCCCCCACGCGCGCTTCATAGCGGGTTGGGGAGCCCATGGGTTGAATGCGTCGGATCAGGTTTTTGTCCGCCAGCGTGTTGAGGGCGTCGTAGATTGCCTGCCGGGAGATCGCGCCTAGCTCGGCCTGGGCCAGATCGAACACGGCCTCAGCGGTGATGTGCGGATGTTCTGACACGGCCCGCAGCACAGCCAGGCGTTGCGCAGTGACGTGAAGCCCATGTCGACGTAGGCGATCGCTTAAGTCCTTGCTCATGAGCACATCATAACGCATAATTTTGGACTTTGTCAAGACTTTGATTGTATCTGTTTTTTAAAAGCAGCAAAGAGTGGATGGCGTCCTGGGGCCAAAGACTGCGTCGGAGAGTCTTGGATGAGGGGAGCGATCACTCTTCGGGCGGGCGTTCCAGCGGCGGCGCCGTTGCGCTGAAGTCGTGAGCAATGCGGCGGGCGTACTCTCCGACCAGCGTCTGCACCCGTGGATAGTCCGGG
Source organism: uncultured Caldilinea sp. (assembly GCF_937128415.1). Lineage (GTDB taxonomy): Bacteria > Chloroflexota > Anaerolineae > Caldilineales > Caldilineaceae > Caldilinea. The sequence goes on along the minus strand of NZ_CAKZMJ010000067.1, from coordinate 173,919 downwards.
GATGCGACGACAAAACCGACGTGATGCTTCTTGTGCAGCCGCCAGACCACCTCCGGGTCGTTGTAGGCGGCGGTGTCCGGCCATTCCTGCCGCGCCAGCGACACGATCAGGCCGGCGTAGTCCTGGCGCGTCTGCGGCGGCGCATAGTTCTCGCCCCGGATATCGGCGATGACGATGCGCGCCCACTCTCTCCAGGGATTCAAACCGGTGGCGTGTTCGACCAGGCGATCGGTGCCGGCGCCGCCCACGCGCGCCGCAATCTCAAGAAAATACAGCGCGCCGTCCGTTTCGCTGCGGATAAACTCGGCGTGGGTGACTCCTTGCGTCATGCCCATCGCTGCAATCGCCTGGCGATTGATGGCCAGCAGCGCCTCTTCCAGCGGACTGCCGCGCAACACCGTGCTCGACGCAAAGACGCCGCCGCCGTGATAGACCATCATCGGCGGCAGGCCGTAGCGATGCACCGCTGCAAAACGCACCTCTCCCTCCCACACCACCGAATCGACGTGAAAGACGTCGCCGGGCAGGAATTTCTCCAACAGGAAGTAGCTCTGGCGGTCTCCCAGCGTCGCAAGCGCCTGCCATAGCTCGTCGGGATGGTGGATCATCTTAATGCCCATGGCGCTGGCTTCGGAGCGAGGTTTGAGCAGCCATGGGCCGGGCACGCGCGCCAGGTATTCGCTCACCGTCGGATAGTGAAAGACAGCAGTGAACGGCGGCACAGGCGTCCCCGTCTGGTGGGCGCGCACGCGCATCGCCAGCTTGTCGCGGAAGAAACGCGCCTGCGATGCGCCCATGCCCGGCATGCGAAAATGCTCGCGCAGGTCGGCGGCCGTCTCGACGTCATAATCGTCGAGCGGCGCAATGCGGTCGATGGCGCGCTCGCGCATCAGATAGGCGATGGAATAGGTGATGTCGGGCTGCCTGGCCAGGTTGGGGAAGGGCAGCATAAAAAACTCGTCGATGGCATGGCGCGGCCACTCTTCATGTTCAAGCTTCTGGGTTGTCACCAGAATCGTGCGACACCCCTGCTGCTTGCACTCTTCGATGAACAATCCACCTTTGAAGTAGCTGGCAAGACAGAGAATCGTTGGTTGCATCATCTTCTCGCTCGGTGAGATGGGTGAGATTTAGAGAATTGGAAACCTGCGCGACGGCAAGTGCGCCGATCTCGATCATCCTACACAGGCCGCTCTCCGGCTTTGGGCGGCGCCACCGCCATGAAGTCGCGGGCGACGCGGTCGGCGTAGGACGCGATGAGCTGCTGCACCCGCGCGTAGTCCGGCGAAGCCACGATGAAGCCCACGTGATGCTCCTTGTGCAATCGCCAGACCAGTTCCGGATCGTTGTAGGCGGAGGTGTCCGGCCAGGGCTCGCGCGCCAGCGAAACGACCAGGCCGGCGTATTCCTCCTTCGCAGGCGGCGGCGCATACGCTTCTCTGCGCAGATGGGCCACTTCGAGCCGCGCCCATTCTCGCCACAGGTTGACGCCGGTGGCGTGCTCCACCATCCGGTCGATGTTGGCGCCGCCGACGCGCGCCGCAATTTCCAGGAAATAGAACTTGCCGTCCGCTTCGGAGCGGATGAACTCGGCGTGCGTCACTCCGCGCACCATCCCCATGGCTGCGATCACTTCGCGGTTGAGCGCCTGCAACGCCTGCTCCTCCGCTGAGCGATAAGGGAGGTTGCCGGTGATGAAGACGCCGCCTCCTTGATAGACGGCCATCGGCGGCAGGCCATAGCGGCTGCACACCGTGAAGAGAACCTTCTTGTCCCACACGATGGAATCGACGTGGTACACGTTCCCAGGCACAAATTTCTCCAGCACGTAGAAGGACTGCCGATCGCCCAATTCATTGAGGAGCGGCCACAGCTCCTCGGCGCGGTTGACCTTGCGGATGCCCATCGAACTGGCCTCGGAGCGAGGTTTGAGCACCCACGGCCCGGGAACGGTCGCCATAAAGTTGCGCAGATCCTCATAGTTGAGCACGTGCACGAACTCTGGAACCGGGATGCCCTCGTCGCGCGCTTGCACGCGCATGGCCAGCTTATCGCGGAAATAGCGCGACGTCGTGCAGCCCATGCCGGGAATGCGCAGATGCTCGCGCAGGTCGGCCGCCGTCTCGACGTCGAAATCGTCGAGCGCAATCAGGCGGTCGATTTTGCGCGTGCGCGCCAGATAACTGACGGCGTAGGTGATGTCCGGCTGCTTGAAGAGGTTGACAAAGGGCATGACGAAAAACTCGTCGATCGCTTCCCGCGGCCAGGCTTCATGCTCCAGGTCTTGCGATGTAATCAAAATGGTGCGGCAGCCGAGCCGTTTGCACTCCTCGATGAAGGCGCCGCCCTTGAAGTAGCTGGCGAGACAGAGAAACGTGGGCGTCATGGTTGCGTCCTTTGGGATGACAGTTGAATTGCCCGCATATTACACCCTGGCAGGGATTCCGCAAAATGTCATCGTTTTTTCGTCTTTATGCGCCACGACAACGTCGATCGGCGCTCTCTACAATGAGAGAGGGTTCGGCGTCAATGAGCCCACTCTGCGCCGTTGGGAATGGAATCTGGAGCGGGAGAGCAAGAGCATGTCAAAGACGATCGACGGGCGAACGCAAGCCGCCAGCGCGAAGCTTTATTTCGTATTGAAGCGTCGCATGTGGATTGCAGCGGTTAGCTTATTCCTGCTGGGATGGGCGCTGGCCGCGCCTGCAGTTGTCCATGCGCAATCGCCGGCGGATGGCTTTGCCCCCAGTTTTGACAATGAGGTGCGCGCCTTCGCCCTGCAGGGTGATGGCGGACTGGTCGTGGGCGGCGCCTTCACCAAAGTAGGCGCAACGCTGCGCAGCCGTCTGGCGCGCCTGGACGTGAGCGGCGCGCTGGATATGGACTTTGAAGTGAGCGCCAATCAGACGGTCTACGCGCTGGCGATCCAGGACAATGGGGCTATCGTCCTCGGCGGCGCGTTTACGCAGGTGAACGGAGCGGGACGCAACCGCCTCGCCCGCGTCAGCGCCGACGGCCTCCTCGACCCTGCGTTCAATCCAAACGTGAATGGCGCCGTCCGTTCTATTGCGCTGTTGGCCGACGGTAAGCTCCTGATTGCAGGCGAGTTCACGACGGTGGCCGGTCAGCCGCGCACGTATCTCGCTCGCCTTCACGGCGACGGAACGCTCGACGTTTCTTTTGCGCCTGCGCTCAACGGAGCGGTGTATGCGTTGGCGGTGCAGGAAGACGGCGGCGTGGTGGTGGGCGGCGCTTTCACCGAGGTGAACGGGCAGCCCCGCGCTCATCTCGCGCGCTTTGACGCAGCCGGCGCGCTCGATCCCGGCCTGGCGCCCATTTTGAACGGGCCGGTCTATGCGTTGACGCTCGATTTTGACGGCTCGATCGTCGTGGGCGGTGATTTTACGTCGGTCAACAGCGTCGCGCGCGGCCGGTTGGCGCGCTTCGCCCCCACCGGTGCGCTCGCCGCTGCACCTGCGCTGACCTTCGACGGCGCCATTCATGCATTGGCGATCCAGGCCGACGGTCGGATCATCGCCGGCGGCGCATTTCTGCAGGTGAACGGCCAATCGCATCCCCGACTGGTGCGTGTTGGACTCAACGGCGCCCTAGACCCAACGTTTTCGCCGGCGCCCAACGGCGCAGTCTACGCCCTGCTCATTCAGCCCGACGACAAACTCGTCGCCGGAGGCGCCTTTACGCTCGCCGGCGCTGCGTTGCGTAACAGAGCGGCCCGTTTCTATGAGGATGGCAGCCTGGACGCCGACTTCGACCCGCTGGGCGACGAGAATGTGAACGCAGAGGTGATGGCGCTGGCGCTTCAGGCGGACGGCAAGGTTCTGGCAGGGGGAACGTTCCCCTCCTTCGACGGGGAAGAGCGCCTGCGCTTGGCGCGTTTCTGGCCCGATGGCCGCCTCGATGCCAACTTCGCTCCACGCTTCAACGGCGATGTGCGCGCCATCGCTGTGCAGCCGGATGGAAAGATCATCGTGGCGGGCGGCTTCACCCAAGTGAACAACCAATCTCGCCCTTTCATCGCGCGGCTCCTTGCAGATGGCTCGCCGGACGCCGGTTTCGCCCCCTTGAACGACGGCGATCTTCTGAGGGCGCTCGCCGTCGCGCTGCAGCCGGATGGCAAAATTGTGGTCGCCGTGGAGTTCAAAGAGCAGACGAATCGCCGTCCTCGCCTGTTGCGCCTCCACCCGGACGGCGCTGTGGACGCCTCTTTTCAGCCGGCGCTGCATGAAGGGCTGATCAGCTCACTGGCCATCCAGCAAGATGGGCGGATCCTCGCCTGCGGGGAGTTCACGGCCGTGTTGAACGCTGAAGTCATCGCCGGCAACCTTGTGCGTTTACGGCCCACCGGCGAATTCGATCCCACCTATGCGCCTGAACTTGGGCGCTGTCTGGCGCTGGCGCTTCAGCCGGACGGTCGCCTGCTGGTTGGCGGCATTGCGTCCTCGCTGCTGGTTCGCCTTAACGCAGACGGTAGCCTGGACGAGGGTTTTAACGCCAGCCTAAGCAACGGCTATGTGAGTGCAATCCTCCTGCACTCCGATGGTCGGATCACGGTGGCGAATAACTATGAAGAAAATGACCAGAAGCGCGGTCGCGTTTTGCGGCTCACCCACAACGGCGCCCCTGATCCGAGCTTCGAGATGCACGTCGCCGACAACGCAGTTTTGGCGTTGGCGCTGCAGAAAGATGGCAAGGTGTTGACAGGCGGCGGCTTTACGCAGATCGGCAGCCAGGCGCACGGCGCCGTCCCCCGCGTGTGGCTGGCGCGACTGTCGGCGACCTCAACCTCCGCCCAGAGGCTGGCCGCCGAACCCGACGCTGGACGATTCGTCTGGAATCCCAGCGCTGCTTTCCCGGCGTTTCACCGTGTGGAATTCGCCGCCTCGATCGATGGAGGCGCAACCTATACGCCGCTCGCGCGTGGCGCCTGGTCTGACAATCGCTGGCAAGCGAATTTCGCCGGCGCGCCGCTGAATCAAATTTTCTGGCTGCGCGCGCGCGGGGCTTTCGCCGTCGGTGGGTTCAACGCCTCCACCGGCCTGGTTGAGGCGGTCACGCGTGCGTTTATCCCCGGCGGCGAGCTCGAGATCGCCACTCTGGTCAACCCGACGCATCTCGCGCCGGCCTGGCGAGTCGAAGTCGTCGGCGCCACGCCGTTGACCGCCGCGTGGGCAGGCGCCGGCGCCACCGGCGTGCGCGGGGTCGCCGCAGGCCTGTACACTGTGACGCTGCACCCCGGCGATGGCGTCTTTTTCGACGACTATGACGCCAGTTATGCCTGCACCGTCGACGGCCAGCCCGGCCTCAATGGCAGTGGAAACTCTTTTCAGATTACTGTCAACCCGCAAAGTCGTGTGCGTTGCACCTTCACCCTGACGCGGCGCACCGGCTCGCTGGAGGTGCGTCATACTGTTGAACCGGCGGCTCCGGGCGGCGAATGGGAGCTGCGCGTGACGGGTCCTACAGCTTACACGGCGACGCTGCCCGGCGCCACTGTCATCGGCCCGCTCACCGTCTTCACCGGCGCCTACACGCTGGAGTTAACTCCACGCAGCGGCGGCGAGTATCGCACCACCTATCAATGCATAAGCGGTTCGCAATCTTCGGTCAGCGGCGAGGGTGCACAGGCGACGCTGAGCGTTGAGCGTGGAGAGCGGGTGACCTGCGATTTCCGCAGTGTGCGCATTGCAACGAGCCACCAACTCTTTCTGCCGCTGATGATGCGCAGCCGGTGAAAGTCGCTGGAATAAGAAAAACCCATCGCTGCCTCGCTTGGCAACGATGGGCTCAGGAGGATGATGCACACACCTTTGGTGGCGATGACTGGACTTGAACCAGTGACCTAGGGATTATGAAGCCCTCGCTCTAACCGACTGAGCTACATCGCCGGATTCAGAAGCCGCCAGCGGAGCGCTGGCGGCTTGAGGTAGCGGGGGTAGGAATCGAACCTACGACCTTCGGGTTATGAGCCCGACGAGCTACCGCTGCTCCACCCCGCGGCGATTACATTGTCAAATATAGCACAGAACGGCTGAGAGGTCAAAAATTCGTCGCCGTTTTTTAAATTAAATATAGATTCACTCAGTTCGAGCTCCCCGATAGTTCAATCTCCCCGATCGGAAGCGGGCCTTCTTCAACAGCGCCGGCGTCCGGGGCATACACCACCACTTCCAGCCGATAGCGCCCGGGCCGGAGCTCCGGCGGTGGAGAAAGCGACTTCCAATCCGGCAGCGCCGCCTCAAAGAAGAGCGTGGTCGGGAGAATTCCGCGCGCAGGCGGGCCATCCTGCTGGGCGAGCACCGCCCCTTCAGCGGAGACGATACGCACCGACGTGTTGAGCTGGCGGTCAATCGGAGCCGCCGCTCGCCAGGTGAGTTCGACGTGCAGCGGCTCACCGATGACCGGCGTGGTGCTGCGCCATGCAAGCAATTCCAGGCGGCCAAAACGCAGGGGCGGATCGAAGGCGTGCTCGAGCGGATAGGCGGGCTGTGCTCTCCAGCCCTGCGCCAGCAACGCCATGACCCCGCGCTCCTGGAAAGCGATGTCGAATTGTTCAATCACCATGCGCTGGAAGTCGCTCTCGTAGCGCGTGGCGAGGCGGAAAGCGTCGGTCACCAGCCAGACGCGCGGCGCGCTGTGCAACGTCGCTTCGAGCTGGTCAGTCCGGTTGAGCAAACGCGCGCCGGACCAGCGATCGACGAGAATTCCATCCCTGTTGATGACAAATTCTTCGTAGACGCGCTGCACTGCGTAGAAATCGCACGGCGCGCCCAGCACGAAGGCGCAGGCCGGCGGCTGGGGCGTCATCACCACGTCGCCCGGCTGACGGTGTCGGGCCACATATTCGAAGACGCGATCGTAGCCTTCGACCTGACGCGTGGTGGCCGCCAGCGCAGGCTGCCAGCCCATCCATACGACGACTCCGGAAAGGGCGAGCGTTGTCGCCCATCGCCACGGCTCCCGCGCCAACCGCGCCTCGATCGGCCAGACGGCGCCCGCCGCGCCCGTCAGCAGCCAGAGCGGCTGCACCAGGAAGAGATAACGCGCCTCGCGCCACTGCCCGCCGACCAGCGTCAGGATGAAGATGAGCACGAAGAGAAAAGGCCAGGCGAAGAACAGCGTTGCTTGATGAAAGGGCCTCAGATGGGCGAGGCGCCACCGCTGCTGCGCCAGAGCGACCAGCGCGACGCCGACCGCCAGCAGCGCCGCCAGCGTCCACGGCAGCCGCTCCGGCGCCGTAAGCAGCGGCGCATAGGCGGGCCAGGCCGTCGCAACGTCAAAGCGCGGAGTCACATACGGGCGCTCCGCCTGGATCGTCTCGAAAAAGCCCGGTTGCCCGAAGATTTCGATGAGATAGCGCACCACCATGCCGGCCAGAATCAACGCATGCGCCGGCCAGACCTCGCGGCGCAAGAGCCATCGCAGGCCGCGCCACAACGCCATGCCCAGCAACAACGGCGGGTAGAGCAGGACGGTCTGTTCTTGCGAGAAGAGCGCCAGGAGGAAGAAGAGCGAAAAGATCAGGTGGCGTTTGAAAAGCTCTTTGCTCCAGCCTTTTTCTGCGTCGGGGGCTTTCACGGCCCAAAACGCCGCCCACACGGTCAGCAGCGTAAAAAACTGCAACTGCGCGTAGAAACGCGCCCGGCCGCCCCAGACGATCGCCTCCGGCAGCAGCGTCAACCCCAGCGCGGCCAGCCAGGCCACGCGTCCGTTCCATTCCCGCCGACCGATGGCGAAGATGGCCGCAATGGTCGCAAGGTTGAAGAAAAGCGCCGGCAGGCGCCCCGTCGTATAGTCAAGGCCGGCGAGCGCGCCTGCAAGGGCGGTGACGTAGGTGGCGAGCAGCCCGCGCGTGTAGAGGACGCCGCTGGGCATGAGCGGCGCGCCGAGCTCCAATGTGCGCCTCGCCGCCCACAAGGTCGTGAACTCGTCCACGTGCAGGCTGACGTTCTGGATATGCCGCCAGCGCAGCCAGAATCCCAAAACGAGCAGGACGCCGACCGCCGCCAGCGAAAACAAAAGGCGCTTTCTCAAGGCGCCGCGATTTTCCTCCTCTGGCTCCCCAGGGTTTTCGATGCGCTCCTGGTGCGGAACGGGTAGGGAGGCTTTCATGGGACGGCGATCTCCCCGATGACGGCGAAATCGCCGACGTTTTGTTCGCCCTGAGCAACCGGCAGGCGTCTGTCGCCCGCATACAGCCCCACGCGCACCGGATAGCGTCCAGGCGGCAGATGCTCCGGCAGCGCCACGGCGATGACATCTACAATGCGCTGTCCGGGCTGCCAAGTGTTGGTCGGGGCGAAGCCGTCCAACGGCGGCCGGTCGCGCTGGGCGACGAGCTCGCCCCTTTCATCAACGATGTGCACGAAAGTTGTGTAGGCTTCAAGGGGCGTGGTGAGCGCGTCCCATTGGAGATGAATGCGCGCTGTTCGCCCTGCTGCAGAGTCGCTCTCCAGGAAAGCGCCGGACAGGCGGGCGACCTCGCCGAAGGTGAAAGGCGGTTCGAGCGCAGGAGCGCTTGGCGCCTCCCCGACCTGCACCAGGGCGATTTTGCGCTCGTCGCCGGGCAGGCGTTCGCCTGTGCGCGCATCGATTGCCGCCAGCGGCTCGAAGGTGGCCGGGTCATAGAACGAAAGCACAAGCTGATAGAGGCCTGGCGCTGCGTCGTCGGCCAGCGCAAGCGTGTGACCGTCCGGGCGCACCTGACGCACCGGCCAGTCGCTTGTCGGCGCGCCCCAGGGCCAGCCTTCAGCGCGCCAGCGTTCTTCGCCATCGGCGTTGAGCAGGCGCACAAGCACGTTGTAGTCGGTCTCCATCGGCGCCAGCGCCTGCAAATAGAAAGTGACAAGCTGAGACGCCCCGGGCGCCATGTGCGCTGTCTCCATCTCGACGCCGATCAGCCGGATGGCGCCGCCGAAATCGGTCGCCGGCGCGGTGTTGAGCGCAATGAAGGGAGGCAGCAGCGTGTTGCGCAGGTCGTAGACGCGCGCCAAGGTCAGTCCGTTCGCCTGCACCTCGTGGACGGGCGTCTGCGCCTCGAACCAGGCTACGGCTTCTTGCGAGGGCAGTTGGCGCTGCCACTGGTTGATGTAGGTGACGGCGTAGTCGGTGTCGAGCCACGAAAGCGGAGAGCTGTAACCCATCGGCACGGCCACGCCGTCGGAAAAATAGGAAAAAGGGCCATCTGCATACCACGCAGCGATGCGAAAATTTTCGCTGCCCGGCAGCGTATTGAGCCAGCGCGCCGCCGCGTCCAGCCCCTCCCCCCAGCCGACGAAGAGCACCTGCGGCGCAGTGCGGCTGCCGCCGACGAGCGGATTGTAGTAGGTCAGGTAGTAGGGATAGGTGAGGGCGGTGAAAAGGCCGTGCAGTGCAAACGCAGCCCCCAGCAGCGTTGCCGTGGGCGGCGCGCTGCGCAGACGCCGCAGCCAGCCGCCCCCTTCGATGCGCCACGGCGTCTGGGCAAGCGCCAGCCAGCCCACCGCCGCCGCCAGGTCGAAAGCGAGAAAGGCGGGCAGGATGTAGCGGTCAAATTTCTTGGCGGGCACGCTCATCGCTGCAATGAAGACCAGTGCAAAGAAGAGCGCGCCGCGCACCGTGCGACGCGTGCGGACGTCGGCGAAAATCCACTCGCGGCGCACATAAAAGACAAGCGCCGCTGCGACGCCGATCAGAACGGCGGGCGTGGTGCGAAAGAGGAGCGCCACCGGATAAAAGAATGGGCCTGGGTCGTCTGTAGGCGCGCCCAGGAAGAAGTTCGGGTTGACGTGCCCTTCGACGTAGGCTTCCATCTCCGTCGCCATGCGCAACAGCGCACCGACGGGGTTGACCCACATCGCCGGCCACAACAATGCGAAAGTGGCGACGGCGACGACGCCCCATAGCACGTAACCGAGGCAGAGGCGGCGAATGATGGCGACGGCGGAGACCCCTCCGCCGGGATGAGACGAGGGCTCGTCCTGATCCGCGTAAGGATCGGAGTCTAGAATCTGACGGCGAGCGCGCCACACGCGCCAGCATTGCACGACGAGCAAAACGCCTCCGATCGGCGCCAGGAGCGCAGCGGGCGTCTTGGTCAGCCACGCCAGCCCCATAAAGACGCCGGAAAACAGCAGGTCTCGCCACAGGCGGCCGCCGTAGAGCCAGGCCATGAAGAAGAGCAGCGAGAGGAAGATAAAGCTGGCGACGAAGCCGTCCGGGTGAAGTTGTCGCGAGAGCGCCACGCCGAAAGGGTCAACGGCGAGAAAAATGAAGGTCAGATAGGCGCCGTCGCTTCCGAGCAACCGCCGCATGGGAAAGATGCCCAGCCATAAGAGCAGCGCCACGCCGAAGGCGATCCAGCGGCGGCCAGCCACCAATAGCTCCAGCGGCGTGTGATCGCTGTTTGCCTTAAGCCATGCCTCGAAGTGTTCGCGCTCCCACGTGAAGTAGCCCGGCGCCTGCTGTGGATACTCGGGAAAAACGCCGAGCAGGCCGAGCGCGCCCGCCCACATCACGGTGACGCCTGGATGTTCGCGCTGGAAGGTCTGGGCGAAATCGGCGTGGCTGAGGGCGTAGGCGAAGTTGGCCGAACGCGCCAGCCATTTGCGCTCGTCGGGCGAGACGTAGGCATCGAGCGCCAGCGTGCGCGGCAGCCACGCCAGCAGGAAGAGAAAGAGCAGCCAGGCAGCCTGGCGATAGCGCAGCGTCATTCTTCTCCGATGCGGATGTCGGTCAAATGCACCTGCGTGCCGATCTCGTTGCCCTCTTCATCCACGATCGGCAGCCGCTCGAAGGTCTCCTCCAGATACATGCCCGTGTAGAGCGGATAGAGGCCGTCGGGCGCGTCTTCCTTGACGGGAATGATGTAGGGGTCGGCGACCAGCTCGCCCGGGTCCCACCGCCAGGTGTCGCGGCCTTCGCAGACCGGATAGCCGTCGCGCTGCGCCACGATCTGCCCGTCGCCGAAGTAGGCCTGGTTGAAGACCTTGTAGGACTTGTCGATCGGTTGCAGGGCGCGCCAGAAGAGCGTCAGATAGATGTTGTCTCCCTGGCGCAGCGGTTTTTCGTAGCGAATGTCGTATCCCTCCAGGGCGATCAGGTTGCCCAGGTTGGCGTACAACGGGAAAGCGATCGGCGGATCGACCGAGGGATAGGTGAGCGGCAGGTCGGCCAGCGCATGTCGATCGAAGGCGTCTGCGAATTCCTCGTTGCGATAGGTGATCAGCCCTTCATTGGGCAGCTGCGTCGGAAATTCATGGCGGGCGCCGGTGCGTTTGTAGATGATCATCTTGTCGCGACCGTTAACCTGCACCCGTCCCCACTTCTCGAAGCCCTGGCGCAGATAGTGCTCCATGGCAAGCATGTCTTCGTTCGTCCAGGGCTCGAGGTTGCGAATTTCAAAGAACCATATTGCGTCGCGGCGGCAGCGCTCCTCCCCGCGCGTGTACCAGGCCGGCACCCACGCCTCCTTTTCGTTCGTCTCATAGGGGCCGCTGAGCACGCCCTGGCGATAGAGCTCGCCGACGGTCTTCCAGCCGTTGTTGAGGGGATAGCCGAAACGCGCTTTGTTGTCCGGCTCCTCATAGACGGTCCAATAGCCCGGCGGTCGCTTCTCGAAATAGTTGAGCAGCACTTCCTCCTGGCTGAGGAAGAAGTGATAGGCGTAGAGCCCGAAGTAGACGGACAGCGCCGCGGCGACGCCTGCACCCATCCATGTCGCTTTCGGCGCGCCGATGCGTTCTTGCAGCGCTGCCCAGAGCAACGAGAGTTCGTCGCCTGCAATCAGCGCCCAGGGCATGAAGAAAGTGTAGACGTGCGTGCGCGGCTTCTCGGTGAGGAAAAGCGCCAGGATCATCACGACGCTGAACCAGAGCCAGATCGTCCGGTTCTCCAGCCGCTGCCGGGGCGAGAGCACGATCAGGCCAAAGACCAGCGTAAAGGGAAGCACGATCCAATCCTTGCCGCCGATCGTGAGCCATTCCGGCCAGAAAAGGGTGACGCCAAAGAAGAGCGTGATCAGCGCCGAGAGCGCAAGGCTCCACGAACGGTTGAAATTTTGCCGCACGACGCGCAGCGCCGCCAGCAGCGTCAACGCAATCCAGAGCAACACCTGCAGCGTGGTGCTATAAAGCGTGGTGCGCAGAAAGACGTCGTTGAGGTTGTTGTAGGGCGGGCTGCCGCCGATGCGCCTCACCGTGAGATAGGTGTACGTGGCGGCGAAGCGGTCATGAAAGATGTAGGGAATATAGAAAATCCCCAGGAGCACCGCTCCGACGCCGGCGGCGAGCGCGGCGGCGCCCAACAGTTGACGCCACTGCGCCCGATGGCGCAGGAAGGTCGCTGCAAGCAACGCCGCTGCGGGCAGGGCGGCCAGCACGCCTTCGTAGTGCGAAAGGATGGCGGTCGAAAGCAGAAGCGCGGCCAGTATGAGGTAGCGGGCCGTCGCCATAGGCTTTACATAAATGCGATAAAGGATCAGCACCGTCAACACCGAGGTGAGGAAGACGATGCTCTGGTACTGGACGATGTGCGCGAAGCCGATGAAGTAGCCGTCGAAGGCCAGGAACATGGCGGCGATCCAGCCGGCCAGCGGTCGATAGAGCCGCGCGCCGAGCAGAAAGACCGCCAGCAGGCCGGCCAGGTTGGCGATGGCGAACGGCAGGCGCGCCGTCTGTTCGGTGAGATGACCTGTCAGTGTGTACAGGACGGTGGGCAGGAGAATTTCGGTCGGCCCCTTTTTGTGGAGCATCAACACATCTTCGTAGCCCTGCAGCACGGCCGCCGCGCGCAGGGCGGCCCGCGCCTCATCCCCTTGGAAATCAGCGTATCCCAGCCCGACGAAGCGCGTGACTGCGCCCACCGTCAGCAACACGGCCAGGCCAGTCCATAGCCAGCGTCGGTCGCCGCCGAGGGCAGGCCAGGCCGGCGCGCCTGGGGGATGAGGTTTGCGTAACCATAGCCAGAGGAGCAGCGCCAGCGTCAGCGCATCGAAGGCCAGCAGCGTGGGGAGCTGCGTCGGCCCGCCGGGCAGATAGCTCAGCAGCAGCATGACGATCACCATGACGCCGAAGGCTGCTGCAATGCTGTACAGGAGCCGTTCCCAAAGGTCCGGCCGCGAGACGCTTCGCCCCACCAGTGCTTCGATCAACAACGCGCCGGGCAGAAACCCGGCGATCACCAATACCGCCAGCGCCTGCGCCAGCATCGGCGTCGGCGTCAACAGGACAACGTGCGCCAATGCGCTGACGAGCAGGGCAATTCCAAGCCAACGATTGTTCATGGAGAAAGAGTGTACCACGACATGGCGGAGAGGCCATATCGTGACCCGCCGCAGATTTTACAGTTCGGCGAGCAGCTCCGCCAGCAGCGGATAGAGCCTGCGATAGCGGGCGTACTGAGCCTCGTAGGCCTCCGTCCATGCGGCGGACGGCTGGATGCGCTCGCGCCAGCGCACGGTCTGCGCCACAGCCGCAGTGAAATCGGGATAGACGCCTGCACCGACGCCGGCCAGCAACGCAGCGCCCAGGCAGGCGGCGTCGGTGACGGCGGGGACGCGCAGGGGAATGCGACAGACGTCGGCCTTGATTTGGAGCCAGAGAGCGCTGCGAGCGCCGCCGCCGACCGCGTGCAGCTCGTGGATCGCCACGCCTGCAGCGCGCAGCAGGTCAAGGTTGAGGCGCAGCTCATAGGTCAACCCTTCCAGCGCCGCCTTGACGATTTCCGCTTTGGTGGTGGCGAAGGTCAGTCCCAGGAGCGCCCCCTTCGAGCGCACGTCCAGCGTGGGCGTGCCGCTGCCGGCGAAGTGAGGCAGCAGCAGCAGACGGGTTGGCCCTGTCGGCGCTCCCTCCAGCAGCAGGTCATAGGCGTCGACGCCGGTGGCGGCGGCCTGCTCCATCTCCTGGCGACCGAATTGGTCGCGGAACCAGCGCAACACCAGTCCGCCGCTGTGGTTGAGCGTCATCGCCAGATACAGGCCGGGGACGACGTGACGATAGATGGAGACGCCGCCCTTCTGCAGCGCGGGCGCCGGCGTCGGCGACTCCATCGCCACCTCGACCACTTCGGCGGTGCCGGTTGAGACCATCGCCAGGCCGGGGACGATCACGCCGCTGCCCAGCGCTGCGCACGCCTGGTCGTGACCGCCGCTGACGAGCCAGAGGTCCTGGGCGAGACCAAACTCTTGCTTGAGTTCGGCGCGCAGCTTTCCCACCACGCCGCCGGCAGGCGGCGCCGGTTTCGCCAGTCGGGCGCGTTCGATCTTGCAGCGCGCCAGGATGTCGTCGTCCCAGTCGGCGGAGGCCAGATTCATCAGCTGCGTGCGCGAGGCCAGACAGACGCTGACGACAGCCTCGCCGCCCAGCCGGCGCATGAAGAAGTCTTCGTATAGTAAAAATTGATGCGCCTCTCGCCAGAGTTCCGGCTCATGGCGCTGCAGCCAGAGCAGTTTTGGCAGCGTGTTGATCGTGTGCAGGGGCATGCCTGTGCGTTGGAAAAGCGCATCTGCGCCGAGGGTTTCCGACAGCCAGGCATTTTCAGCCGTCGTGCGCGTGTCCATGCCCAGGATGGCGGGGCGCAGCGCGCGGCCGCGGCGGTCGACCGGAATCACCGCCTCCCCTTGGCAGGAAAGCGCCAGCGCTACAGGCGGGTCGTCGGTCGCCTGCGTCGCTGTTTCGCGCAGACATTGCCACGCCAGCGCCCAGACCTGTTCGGCATCCTGCTCCGCCCAGCCAGGCTGCGGCGTCTGGACTGCGTATTCGCGTCGCGCCTGCGCCAGAACGCGGCCATCTTGCGCGAAGATCATGGCCTTGCAGCCGGTTGTGCCGATGTCCAAACCGATCAGCGACATCGCTCCTCCTTTCGAGTCCGTGGCTCACGCAGAACGCAAAGATGCAGAAGAAATTCACAATAGGAGGTGAGGCAGTTCGTGAAGTTTTCTCATAGGATGCGACCCTCCAGGAAGCTTATGAATTTCACAAATGCTTCTGGCAACCTGGAGACGCAGCTCGTAGCTGCGCTTCCTCGAATTCCCCAAGACTTTGCGGCCCGCCGAGAACGTGCGGCTGAGAGCCGCACCTCCTATCATTGCCGCCTTATTTGCTCAATCCGCTCTATCGATTGCCAGGTTCAACTGAGCAATTTCTGTCACGATGATTGCTCCTTCGTGGATCGTTTTATGGCTTGATCAGCACTTTCAATCCTTCTCCGCTGTTGGCGGCGGCGAACGCCGCATCGATCTCATCGAGCGCAAAGCGGTGGGTGATCAACTTTTCGACCGGAATCACTTTGCGCGCAAAGAGGTCGAGCGCCATGGCGTGAGCAGTCGGATGATAAGAAAAGGCGCCGATCACTTCGATTTCTCCGTAGTGGATGCGGTTGCTGTCCAGCGTGGTCATCGGGTTGGCCTTGGGGAGGCCGCCGAAGAGCACGACCTTTCCCCCTTTGCGCACCATGCGCACCGCCGCTTCCTGTGTGGAGGCGTCGGGGTTGGCGCAGATGGCGATGTCGGCGCCCAGGCCGTGCGTCAGCTCGCGCACGCGCGCCACCATGTCCTCTCGGCTGCTGTCGATGATGGCGTCCGGCTCAAAGCGGGCGATCAGCGCGCGGCGACGGTCGTTGCGCACCACGATAAACGCCCGCGCGCCGCGCGCCTTCGCCGTCAGGGTCAGCAAAGCGCCGATCGGTCCGGCGCCGATCACCACGACGACGTCATTCAGGCTGGTGTTGGTTTTGATGTGCGAAGCCAGCACCGAAGAGCACGGCTCGGCCAGGGCGGCGATCTCGTCGGACAGATTGTCCGGAATCGGATGGACGACGCCGTTGGCCAGCACTTCGCCGCTGATCGCCAGCTTCTCGGCAAAGCCGCCGGGGTGGCCGGGAGTGATGCCGAGAAACCGCGTCTGGTCGCACAGGTTGAACAGGCCGCGCTGGCAATACCAGCAGCGCCCGCAATGAATGTCCGGCCCCACCGCCAGGCGGTCGCCGACGGCGATGGACGCGACTTTAGGACCGACCGCAATCACTTCTCCGGCGATCTCGTGGCCTGGGATGATCCCTTCTACGCCGGGCGGCAGCCCCTCGCGCCAGCGCCGCAGGTCGGAGCCGCAGACGCCGCACGCCGTGACTCTGAGCAGGACGCCGTCTTCAGGCAAGGGTGGATCGGGAACTTCACGCACTTCAAATTGTCGAACGCCTGTTTGAATCGCTGCTTTCATGCCCAGAATCCGCTCTTGAGAATGTGAAAGTGTAAATTGCGGAGTTCCGCAGGCATTTTTAAACCTGCGTCAATCCGTTTCATCCGCCTCATCCGTGTTCTATCCTTCTCCCGGGCGCCCAAATTCCGCACGCACCGCGTCGAGCACGAGCACCCAATCAGGGCCGTCGCAAGGGGGATGGAAAGTTGCGGCTCCGCGTGCCGCGAAGTCGCCGATGAGGGAGGCGCCGCCGGTGCGCGGATTATACCACCAGGCGCGCACCTGTGCGTCGGCCACCCAGTCCAACGTCACCGTGATCGGCTGCACCAGCGGCGTGTAGATCAGGGCGTAGCGACCCTCTGCATCGCGCGTGGCGCGCATGTGGCTGCCGCGTTCGGTCGGGTTGTCGACCAGAATGCCCTGGTCGGGAATGCGGCTGAAATAGGGTCGCGACTCCACAAGCCGGCGCAAATAGCCGATCTGCATCGCTCCTGGACGATCCAGCGCCTCGGTCCAGGGGCGATCGACGTGGTTGATCGGTGGATAGCGGACGCCACAGAATTGCCAGATGGCGTGATGCCCGTAGGTCACGCCGCAGCCTCCGGCGAAGACCGAACGGTAGGTCTGCTGACGCACGTCGTGGTCGCGATAATAGCCGTTGGCCGGGCTCCACGTTGGCCAGGGGTTGATCGGATGATCTTCGTAGTTCGGCTCGCCGTCGAGGGTCGGCTTGATGGGCTGCAATGCGGAGTCGCGCTCGATCATCTCCCAGACCGGTGCGCTGCGTCCGCCGCCATGGCCGGACTGCATCATGTTCATGTCGAGCCAGGCCTCCTCATGCAGCTCTTCGGAGCTAGAGTGCCCGCCCCAAGGGTGGTAGGTCTTGAGCGGCCGACCGCCTGCGCCTTCATCGATGCCGGCGGCCATTGCGCGCCAGATCGGGCGATAGTCCTTCTCCTCGTGCAGCGCCGGCCGGTCTCCACCTAGAATCCAGAGGATGTTGCTGCGTTCTCGATAACGGGAGCCCAGCCAGCGGCCATACGCGTATGCGTTCTCCGGCGTGAAGATCGCCGGCCCGGCGCCCCACATCGGCGTCACCTTGTCCCCCCACGTCGGCAGCAGGCCGACGTAAAGGCCCTTTTCCGCCGCCTTGTCGATCACGGCGTCGACATAGCGAAAGTAGGCCTCGTTGGGCCGCGTCGGGTCTTCGTCGAGCAAGGGGAGGTCGCCGTAGACGTTGGGCGTGCGAACGCCGTCGAATTCGGCCAGAGCGACCGCCTGGATCACGTTCATGCCCTTGCGACGGCGGTTTTCCAGATAGCGTTCGGCTTCTTCGAGGCTGAGCCGGTGGAAAAGCTCCCATGCGGTGTCGCCCAGCCAGAAAAAGGGTGCGCCGCTTTCGGTCTGTAAGAAACGGCGGTTTTGATTAACTTGAATTTTGGGCAGAGGTTTGGTCATCGGTGTTTTTCCTTTGCTCGATCACCTTTTAAGTTAATGCTTTTCTGACAAGCTCCGCCGTAGCGCCGGAGGGATGCGTCTGCGCCAGCGTCGTGAGATCGAAGCCGCGCAGGTTCTTGGCCGCCAGACAGAGGGCGTCGCACAGCGCGCCGGCAGCCAACGTGCTGCCGAAGGGAAGCACGCCCTCGCCTTCGGCGTAGACAGCGGCGGGCAGCGTCAGCACCACGTCGCTCAAGCCACCCAGCTCCGAGTCCGGCTTCCAGGTCAGGCTGATGACCTTGCCCCCCCGCTCGCGCGCGACGCGCGCAAAGTGGTTGATCTCGGCGCTCTTGCCAGCTTTGGAGAGCGCGATCAGCACATCGCCGGGCGCCACCGCCGCCGACGGTCCATGCAAGGCGTCGGCGGGGGGCGCGAAGAAGGCGTGCATCCCGCAGGTGGCGAGCAGGTGCGCCAGCCGCCGCGCAATTGCGCCGGAGGTGCCGGAGCCGGTCGTCATGATGACGCCGGGGCATTGCGCTACGAGGAGAACTGCATCGACAAAGGGCTGACCCAGCCCCCCCGCCACCTCGGTCACCGCTCTGCCTTCCGCTTGAATCAGCGCCTTTGCCTGTTCCAACAAGGTGTTCGCTTCCATGCAATCCTTCCTTTCCACAGAGCTGCTCCCCGCCCCTATTCGAGGGAAGCTAGAGGCGGGGCGTATCAAAAGGAGAATCTCCGGCGTTGTCGCTCAGCGTTGTAGTTGCCGAAGTAGGGTCTCTTCCGCCTGACGCCAGGCGGCGATGATCCGATCCTCGACATCGTGTTCATCGCTTGGCTCGATGCGTCCATGCTCTTCCAGCCAGGCTACGGTGCGCCGCACCCCTTCCTCCCAGGGCACGGTGTAGCGAAAACCAAGCTCCTCTCGAGCCGCGCGATTGTCAAAGATGTTGTTAAACTGAAAGTTCAGCTTGCACCAGGCCGCCTCCTCGGGCAGCGCTCGAGCCAGCAAGTCGGTCGGGATGTGCACCAGGATGGGCGGCGGTGCGGAAAGCGCCTCGGCGACGCGTTGATGGTATTGATTCCAGCTCTGCCATTCTTCGCCCGCGACGTGATACGCTTTGCCCAAAACGTGCGACTGTCCGGCTGCATTGGCGAAGGCGGCCGCCACGTCATCAACATGACAGGAAGACCACAGGGAACTGCCATCGCCGTGCACCGGAATCGGCTTCCCTTTGCGGATGCGGTCGATGTAGCGCGTGCTCCAGCCCAGCGAGTGTAGAAGCGCTCCCCCCTCGCCGTACGTGTGCGCAGGTCGAATGATGGTGATCGCCAGCTCGCCGCGGCGGTGCGCAGCCAACAGAATTTCTTCACACGCCGCTTTGTTTAAGGCGTAGCTGAAGGCCGGATCGGGCTTGCGCTCGGCGTCCTCCTGAATCGGATAGCGCGCCGCCGGCTTGGTGTAGACGTCCACCGTGCTGCAGAAGATGTACTGTTCCGTGCGGCCGGTGAAAGCGCGCACTGCGCTCTCCGCTTCGGCGGGTCGATAACAGACCATGTCGATCACGCAGTCGAAGCGTCCGGCGGCCGCCATCTGCGCCTCGAACGCAGCGAAGTCGGTGCGGTCGCCGATCAGGGTCTGCACAGCCCCTTCCACCCGCAGTGGGGTGCGGCCCCGGTTGTAGAGGATCACTTCGTCGCCGCGCGCCAGCAACTGGCGGGTGATGGCGGTGCTGATGAGGCCGCTGCCTCCGATGATGAGCGTCTTCATTACATCCTTCCACCCTGCACTGTTTTATTCCATGACTCGCCTCAGCACGAGCGCCTGATAGTCCTTGCCTGGCATCGGAATGTCCACCCGCCCGCTGTAGATTGCTCCAGGCGTCACCGTCATGTTCCAGACGTCGATTACCTCGGCGCGATAGCGCTCCTCGGCCGGAAGGCTGATTTCGAGCAAGGCGGGTTGAGCGACGCCTGTGTAAATCAGATAGAACTCGTGCGGCTTGCCCGCGCAAGGCAGGCCGCGCACGACGCCTTCGACGGGGTCGAGGCCGGTCGTCGGCCCTTCCTCAAGCAGCCGTCGCAGGAAGGCCAGCCGCGGCGGGCTTTCGCCGTGCAAGACCCCGCCTTTCGACCACCACAGGATGTCCTGTGGGTGGAGATAGGTCTCGCCGTGACCTACGTAGCCGCCGTGCGCAGTTCCCAGCCAGAAGCGATGCACCATTTCCCGCGCCGAGATGTTGCCCCACGTCATCGGGATGTTGCCTTCGTAACAGCATTCATCGACCACCACCGGTTTTCGCACCTGGCTGCGCCAGAGACCGACGCGCGCAAGGTCCGAGTGTTGAATGCTCTGATGGGTTACCCACGGTTTGCTGTGGTCGTAGAAGTCATGGCAGTTATGGATCGAGCGTAGATGCTGGTAGGGATCGCTCTCCTGCACGATGCGGAAGAAACGGTCCCAGTCGGCCATTGACTTGTTCGTTATCAGGTCGTATTCGTTCGCCATCGACCACCAGACGTTGCGATAGGCCGCCAGCCGCGCCACCACGTAGCGGAGGTAGCGCTCGTCCTGCTCTGGGGTCATGGTGGCGAAGCCCCAGCGGTCGTAAGGATGGAACAGAATGATGTCGGCTTCGACGCCTAGTTCGCATAGCCGGGCGACGCAGCGGTCGAGATGCTGAAAATAGGCAGGGTCGAAGCGCTCGAAATCGAAGCGCCAGCCTTCTCTGACATCGACGGCGTGGCTGCCCATCCAACGGCTGCCGCCCTTGGACAGACAGGGGAAGGGATAGCGCTCCGGTTCGTTTTCGTTGTAACGATAATGTTTGGGAAAGACGCAGAAGCGAATCTTGTTGAAAGGCGACTGCGCCAGCGTCGCCAGCGTCTGCGCCTCCAGCGTTGCGCCCTGGAGGTTCCAAACGTAACAGGTCGTCCCAATCTGTTTGTAGGGCGTTCCATCGGCATAGGCGAAGTGATAGGTGTGGGCGACGCGCACCGGTCCGTGATTGCCAGGCCGCGGCGCGACGCAGAGAAACCCTCCTTCCTTGCCGTCCAGCCCGGCGACGTTGCTCTGCGTGCGATAGCGCCATTCTCCTTGCACATCCGGCATGAAGCGCACGCGGTGGACGCCGTCGCCGTCGTAGAAACCATCCACTTCGATGGTGCGATGTTTGTAGGAAAAGTGCGCGGAGAAGCGCACCTCCTGAAATGGATTGCCTTCGGCGGGGCCGTTGAGTGCAAGCTCAAACATGCCCCATTGTTCGATGGAAAGATTTGCTTCAGTCATTGAACGCTCCCGAATCGAAATCGGTGAAAATGACCAGACGGGGGACGCCGGCTTCCGTCTGAATCCAGTCGTCGCCTTCGCCGTCGGCTACGACGGCGCCGTTGGTGGGGTCGATCACGCGATAGCGTCTGGGGATGGCGTCGCGGCGGGTCGGCACGAGCCGCAAAGGCCCGCCATTGGGCAGATAGACTACGAAAAGTTCCCCGGGGACGATCAGGCTGGCGCGACCATAGGCGTGTCGATAGTCCGGCGTCATGCCGTCGAAGGGCAAGCCGTCGAAAATGCGCGAGATCACGCCGACGTAGTTGGCGCCCTCGAAGTGCAGCGCCTCGCGCCAGCCTGCATGCGGCGCCATGCACCAGGCCTCATGCTTCTCCTCCGGATCGAGGCGCCACTGCCACAGGCTGCCTGCGCCGTAGACCACGCCCATGACGCCGCCGGCGGTCAGGTTGCTCCACGCCTCGTGTCCCTGCCACCAGCCGGCGGCGCGACCGACTTCGCCGATGTGCTCATAGGTCGGTTCGCCGTTGGCGATGGCCTTGACCGGCCGTTTTTCCCACATCATGGCCACGCGCTGCGGGACATGCTCGCCGTTGTGGCCGGTCTGACACCACTGAAAATCGAGCCAGGGGCGATCTTGATAGGCCCAGGGGTCCTGGTGCGGCGCATAGTGGATGCCGGTGGGATGCTGGTAGGCGTCCCAGCGTTCGATCTCCCAGCCGCCGGGATCCACGCCAGGCGCCAAGCCGTCGCCGTCCGCCGAGACCAGCCAGATGGCGGGTTGGGCGCCATAGCGCGCCACCAGATAGCGACAATAGCGGGCGTATTCGACGGGAGGAATGACCGGTCCGGCCGTGTCCAACCCTTTCCAGCCATAGCCGTGAAAGACCGGATTCCAGACCGGAACGATCTCATGGCGACGCAGGATTTCGGCCAGGCCGTCCAGGTATTGGAAGTAGGCGACGTTCATCTGGTTGATGCGCCCTTCCGGCAAATCCTCGAAGCCGACGTCGAACCCGTCAGGTTCGGTTCGACTGCGCGGGCCGCGAGCGCGACGGTCGGGCTGGACGGACATCAACAGCACTGCGTTGAAGCCCTGCGCCTGGCGATGTCGGGCGTAGATTGCGCACTGTTCATGCGTGGCGCGCCAGGGCAGCGCCCAGGCAGTGTCGGCGACCAGGAGCGCGGGCTTGCCGTCGGCGTGACGCAGGTTGCGATGACCGGGTGGGATGCGCCAGAAGCCGTGGCGCTCGAAGCGATCGGCAGGGAGGACGGGTTCGACGCGCAACGTTCCCTGCTGTCCATCCAGCCCAGGATCGCGCGGCGCGCTGGCGCTGCGCCATGTCCAGCGTCCGCCGGTCAGCGGCGAAGCGAAACGCACCTTCCACACGCCGCCGCCGTCCCAGAAAGCGGGGCGCACCAGCTCGACGCCGCTCTCATGGTGAAAGTGGACGAAGACCTCCACGTCGGTGTAGGGATTGGTGTACACGCGCTCGGAGGTGAAGGTCAATTCGACTGCTCGCCACGGATGGATGGTGTCGTTCACCGGCGTTCCCCTTTCGTTCGTTCGTTCGTTCAGAGAGATGATTTCACCGCAAGAAGCAGGGCGTCTGCGTTGAAGCGGTTCATCCATGTGTTCGGACAAAGCCCTTCACAAGAATGCCTTGCTACTCCTTGAGGGCGCCAGCTGTCAGACCGGCGACCATGTAGCGCTGCAAGAAGATATAGAGCGCAATGATCGGCGTGATGGAGATCAGCACGCCGGCCATCAGTTGGGTTGCCACATCAAGTAGATGTTTCAAGTGACTGCCTCAGCAGATGGAGCAGCCGGCGCGTCTCGCTGGCGAACTGTCCGGTCGTCCACGCAATCACGCGATGGTAGACCAGATCGGTCTCCCCGGCGGTCGCCAGCGCCTGGCGCAGGCTATGGGTGACCGCCCGCGCCATCGCCGTGTAGTAGTTGATCTTGCTGATCCCTGCTGCAATCACGGCGGCGTAGGCGCTGCCGGGCAGGCCGGATGCGCCGTGCATTGCAAGCGGCGTGGTCACGCGCCCGGCAATCGCTCGCACACGCGCCAGGTCGAGATCGGGCGCGCCATCGTAGAGGCCATGCAGGTTGCCAAAGGAGATCGCCAGCACATCGACGCCGGTGCGCGCTACAAACTCGACCGCCTGATCGGGGTCGGTGAATTCGCTGCGCGCCTGGCTGTAGCCCAGCTCGATCGACGAGCCGCCAACGGCGCCCAGCTCGCCCTCGACGTCCACGCCGTGGGCATGGGCGATGCGCACGACTTCCTGCGTCCTGCGCACGTTCTCCTCGAAAGGGAGCGCAGAGCCATCGTACATGACGGTCGATAGGCCGCACGCGATCGCCTGCTCGATGCTTGCCAGGTCTGCGCCGTGGTCGAGGATAGTGGCGATCGGAACCCGTGCGCCTTCCGCCGCCTTCACCATCGCCGGGGCGATCAGAGGCAAGGGAATCTGCGGCGTCACCTGCGCGTTGTAAGCCAGGATCAAGGGCGCGTTGCACGCTTCGGCGGCCTGCACGACGCCGATCAGCATCTCCAGATTGCCTGCCAGCAGGCATGGGACGCCATAGCCTTCCCGCTGCGCCTCGCTGAGAATTTGCTTCGCCCCGACGTGCGCCATGAATGCACTCCTGATGGAACGCGGATTGAACGGATTCGGACGGATTTACGCGGGTGCTTTTTGATTCTGAGCCACCCCAATCCGCATATCTGCTTCGCCCCGACGTGCGCCATGAATTCACTCCTGATGGAACGCGGATTGAACGGATTCGGACGAGTAGGCGCGGATCAGGAAAATCTGCGTCTATCCGCTGAATCCGCGTCATCCGCGTTCTATTCCTGATACTTGCCGCGAATGCGCGCCAGCTCGACAAAATCTTCCTTGACGTGTGCGTAGAGCTGCTTATATAGTCCGAAGTACTCCATATAGCGGGCGTGGTTTTCCGGGTTTGGCTCCATACGCGCCACGTACTCGGCCCACTGCTTCGCCACGCCGAAATCGGGAAAGACGCCGGTCGCCACGCCGGCGAGGATGGCGTCGCCGAAAGGCGCGCCGGTGCGCCGTTTGACCAGCACGGTTGGCGTGTTGAAGACGTCGGTGATGATCTGTCGCCAGAGCTTGCTCACGGCGCCGCCCTCGTTCAGAATGAGCGGGTAGTTGATGCGCAGGCCGGATTTCAGGATCAACTGATAGGAGTCGTAGAGGGCGTAGGCGACCGCCTCCATCATGGCGCGCACCAGGTGCCCCTTGGTGTGGTGCAGCGACAGCCCGAAGACGACCCCGCGCGCCTGCGCGTCCCAGATTGGCGTGCGCTCGCCCATCAGATAGGGCAGGATGATCAGCCCGTCGCTGCCGGGCGGCGCTTTCTCCGCCTGCAGGTTGAGCAGGTCATAGGAGCTGGTTCCCAACACGCGCTCGACCTCGACCTCGTACTGGGAGAACTGGTCGCGCAGGTAGCGGATCGATTGGCCGCCTGTCGTCGTCGAGGGGATGGTGATGTAGGTGTTGGCCGAGTCGATGGTGAAGGCGAGGTTGATCATCGACAGACCGACCTCGGAAAAGTTGAACTCCCGACTCTTGTGGATGACGCCGAAGTTGCCCACCGTGCCGAGATTGCTCATGATGTCGCCCTCTTCGGTGACGCCGGCGGCGATGCAGCTGGCGTTGAAGTCCACCTGTCCGACGGCCACGGGCGTGCCCGCCGCCAGCCCGGTGGCGGCGGCGGCTTCCGACGTCACCTCGCCGATGATCTCCTCACAGCGCGCCAAGGGCGGCAGAATGGCCGGGTCCACGCCGATTTCGGCCAGCATCTGCTCATCGAAGCGCTCGCCTAGCAGATCGTAGGCCACGCCGTAGAAGGCGGCTGCGCCGTAGTTGGCGACCGGCTTGCCGGTCAATTTGAGCGTAATGAAACCGTCAATGGTCAGCGCCTTCCAGATGCGGGCGTAGCTGTCCGGTCGATTCTGCTTTTCCCACAACAGGTTGACGAGGGTCGGGTGATCCTCGATGCGGTTGCCCGTTAACTTCAAGATGCGCTCTTCGCCGATGTGTTCCTTGAGCCAGCGCACCTGTTCCACAGCGCGACGGTCCATCAGATTGTAGGCGCGATGGATCGGCCTGTGCGCTCGATCGACCATCACCATCGAGGGCAGCGCCGACGAGACCGCCACCCCGCGAATCTCCTTCGCATCCACGCGCGCCTGCGCCAGACAGGACTGAATCATCTCGCAGGCGACGCTCCAATAGCGCAGCGGATCATGTTCCGACCAGCCTGGTTTGTCGTGGAAGAACGGGTGCTCCTTGAAGTCAAAGCCCAACACCTGCCCCTGCGCGTCGATGATGCATGCCTTGGCGCCGCCGGTGCCATAGTCGATGCCAAGCAGATAGTCAGCCATAGCAACCTCGCTTCTACAATCTTCTATCTCTTTGGAAGTGCGTAGCCGTTGGGAAATTCCGGGCTGAGTTGGTATTCGGCGATCCGCTCCATGAATTTCAAATAGTCGATGCCGTCGCGCGCCGCAGTGTCTGGATCGGGGATCATCGGCGCACTCTCGATGGTGCAATAGCCGCTGTAGCCTGTCTTTTTGAGCGCGCGCATCACCGCCTTGAAGTCGGTCTTGCCATAACCTGGCGTCAAGGAGTTGGAGTCGCGGAAGTGCAAATGCCAGAGCAACGGCTGGGCATCCATCACCGCCTCGTAGGGATCGAGTTCTTCGAGATTGACGTGGAACCAGTCAAGCTGAATGCCGATGTTATCGCAGCCGGTCAGCTCGATCATGCGCTTGTGATTGGCCGCTGTGTTGACGAATTTGCCCATCTCCAGGTGGTTGGTCGCCTCGAAGACCAGCCGCACGTCGCGCGTGCGCGCATAGTCCGCCATGCGCCGCAGCGCATCGACGGCGATGGCCGTGCACTCTGCAACGTTGTCTGCCGTGATCGGCGCATGGATGGCCACGGCGATGGTCACGCAGGGCGCACCTAGCTCGGCGGCGAAGTCGATGGTGCTGCGGGTCTCCGCAACCGCCAGATCGGCGGTCTTCTGCTCGGTGAGGGTTTTAAAGGTGGGTGAATAGGGGTCCCACATTTCGCCCCAACATTCGTTGACGCAGGAGACCGCCAGGCCGAACTCCGCCTTGAGCCTTCGGTGGGTCTCGACGGAGTGCTCCATCTTGACGCCCAAACCGTAGCGCCCTTTAGGAGGCGCGATCTCGATGGCGTCATAGCCGAAGCGCTGGAGCCGCTCGTAGCTTCGTTCAGGATGCAAGTAGGCTTCTTCCTGACCAAACGTAAGCTGAAAATAGCTGTATTTGAATCGATTCATTTTTTTCCATCCTTTGCTTTTGCAGCCGCCGTTTTGGGCGAGCGTCGACATCCTGACAGAAAGCAAACCCTGCTGCGAGCCAATTTCATGCTGTGCACAAAAGGACGCGGCCGTCGTTGGTTCCGAGAATGACCTGGGCGCCGGGCCGGAGACCGGAGGGCGCAACGGCGCAGGTGACGCCCGTCAGTTCGGCGCTGCGCTGCACCTGCCAGGATGCGCCACCGTCGTGCGACAGACAGAGCGCTGCGTCGGTGACCGCCAGGATCGACGGCTGCCGTGGAAAGGTTGGCCCCAGAATGAGGGCATTGATCGGGCTTGGCGTCTCCCATCCTGACGCGGCGCGCCAGGTCGCGCCGCGATCCACCGACATCCACAACCCGTTGGCCTCCGTGCCGGCGAACAATGTTCCATCGGCTGCGAAATTAGGGGAGATCGCCAGGCTTAGCACCGGTCCACATTCCATCGGAAAGGTGGTCTCTCGCCAGGCGCGGCCGCCGTTGCTGCTGCGGAAAACGCCGCTCTCGACGCCCACGTAGAGGGTCTCGTCGCGCGCAAAGGCGGGCGAGACGGCCAGCGCGTACACCGCAAGATCGAGCAGGCCGAAATTCCACGCCGCCCAGCCTGCGCCTCGGTCCCACGAGCGAAAGACGCCGTCCTCCATTGCGCCGGCGAAGAGCAGACCATCCTCTGCGTAGTGCGGTGAGACCGCCAGCGTCGTCACGAAGGGGGGCGGCGACGAAAGAGCGGCGACATGCCAGGCGGCGCCGGCGTCATGCGAGCGCAGCACGCCGCCGGGGACGCCGGCGAACAGGGTGCGGTCGTGGACAAAGTCCGGGGAAAAGGCCACCGCCGTCGTAGTCAGTGGGCTCGTCAATCCAAGCGAGGCATAGGCGTCGCGCCAGCTTCGTCCCCCGTCGCAGGAGATGCGGAGGCCGCCGGCGCCGGCGGCGCAACAGAATCCATCCTGTGCGAAGGTTGGCGACGCCGCCAGCGCATGGATGGATTGCAGGTCGGTCATGATCAGGTGGGTCGCCATAGTCACCGTAGACAGATTCATAGCTGTTTCCGCTTTCCAGGCGACGGCGGCAGGGCGTGCGATGGTTGCTCGGTTCGATGCACCAACACGTCGATCGTCAACGCCAGCGCTGCGCTTGACAATCCCGCATACGCAGCAGCCTTGATGACGTTGGCCGGATCGTTGAGCGCCCCTGTGGATGTGGCGACGAGACGCCCCGCGAACACGTCGAAAGCGTGTTGCGGTCCGGCTTCCTGAAGCTCGGCGAGAATTCTGGCCGGTTCGCGGCCGGCGTTGGCTGCGATGGTGCGCAAGGGCTCGCCGAGCGCGTTGTAAAGGATGCGATAGGCCGCGCGCTGCTCGGGTTCGCCGGCTGCATCCAGGCAGCGTTGCAAGGCGGGCCGACACGCCAGCAGCGCCGCTCCGCCGCCGGGGGCGACGCCCTCCTGCAGCGCGCCGCGCACGGCGGCTGCGGTGCGTTCCGCCAGCGCTTTGCGCTCCTCGATCTCGCGCACATTGACGCCGCCCACGCGTAAAGTCGCCGAACCGCCTAGCAGGCGACTGATGCGCTCCTGGAGCTTGCCGCGCAGCACGAGGTCGGTGGTTTCGGCGTGAAGTTTGCGCAAGGAAGCCACGTGGCTGCGCAGCGCACGCGGCTCGCCCCGACCGCCTATGACGCCGAAGTTGCGCAGGTCGGCCCAGACGCGCCGCGCATGGCCAAAGTCCTCTGGCCGGATTGAAGTAAATCGGTCGCCGGCGGAGCGAAGAAAGGGGCGACCGCCGCAGAGCACGGCTGCATCTTTCAAAAAGTCGGCTTGCTGCTCCTGGCCGTATCCCGGCGTCTTGACTGCCAGAATCTGCATATGGTCGGGCTTGTTGTTGGCGAGGAGGAGGGAGAGGGCGCTGTCCGAGAGTTCATCGGCGATCAACAGCAGGCGCCTGCACCCGGCCTGAACCGCCGTGATGAGCACGGGCAAAAGCTCCTGGGGTTGATGGATGTGCAGATCGCTGAAGACAATGGCGGCCTCCTCCAGCTCGCTGCGCACGCGCGTCCAGTCGGCGATCATCTGCCGCGAGAAGAGGCCGCGCTCCCAGTAGATGCCCTCCAC
This sequence comes from uncultured Caldilinea sp., assembly GCF_937128415.1. GTDB lineage: Bacteria > Chloroflexota > Anaerolineae > Caldilineales > Caldilineaceae > Caldilinea. The sequence continues at coordinate 145,532 of NZ_CAKZMJ010000067.1, read as the reverse complement.
GTACTCGCGCTGCAGCGTTCGGCCGGCGCCCTCGCGGATCTCCAGGCGACCGTAGCCGCCGATGGTGTCGAAAATCTCGCCCAGCAGCTCGCTCAGCTCCTGATCGTGGCAGACGGTGTACGCCACCTGCGCCAGCGCAGCGGGGCCGGCGACCGGCGTGGTCTGCCTCCGCAGCTCGCCGATGATGACCTCAACCCCTTCTTCCAAATAGCCTTGCAGCAGGCGGGCGTTGAGGCCGGCGTTCACCATGCGCACGCCTTCGTTGAAGGCCGCCTGAAAGAGCACTGCTGCGGTGGCGGTGCCGTCGCCTTCCTGCTCTTGCAGTCGCCAGAGCATGTCGCGCACGAACATAGCGCCGACGTCGACCCGATAGTCCGGAAGCTGGATGATGCGTTTGGCGATCACGCCGCCGCTGTCGAGCAGCTCTGGCCCGCGGCTATCGAGGGGACGTTGCAGTGCCACGATGCGCGGGAGCGGCCCCAGGGTGGGGCGGATGGCGTTGACGACGCGATCGGCGCCGGCTTGAAAGGCCCGATAGGTGATGGGTTGAAAGACCGGCGGCAGGCGCAGGCTACTGGTCATGGCGATTTCATCCTTTGATGGCGCCTGCCATGACGCCTTCGACGAAGAAGCGGCGGAACAACAGATAGACCAACACCAACGGCACGATCGAGGCCAGGATTGCGGAATAGATGAGCTGGAAGTTCGTCGAGAATTGCCCCACCGCGCTCTGCGTGAAGGGAAGCAGGGTCGTGTTGGACGGATCGAGATAGACGTAAGGCTCCAGGAACTGGTTGTAAATCAGCGGCAACATGATGACGATGACGCTCACGATCGGCACCTTGAGCAGCGGCAGCAAAATGTAGCGCACGTACTGCCAGCTCGATGCACCATCGATGGAGGCGGAATCTTCCAGCTCTTTTGGCACCGCCGAGATGGCCGACGTGAAGATCATGGTGGAAAGCGCCGTCCCTTTAATGTTGATCAGGATAATGGCGAGCCACTGCAACACCCAGCGCACCGGCCCCGGCTCGCTATAGCCGGGAAAGAGGCGGAAGAACCACTGGAAGATCAAGAATTGCGGCAGCAGGATCAACATGGCCGGGATCACCATCTGGAGCAGATAGATGTTGTAGACAAGCATCTGGTCGCGGCGACGCAGGCCGGAAAGTCCATAGCCGGTGAAGATGGAAAGGATGATTACCAGCGTCAGGCTGATGGCCGTGATCAGCAGCGTGCGTCCCAGCGCCGCCCAGAAGGTCGTTCCGTAGAGGCTGCCGGTGAGCAGCGTGCGCCAGCCGTTGAAGGTGTAAAAGCCCTCAAAGAAGTTCTGGATGCGTTCTTCGGGGATGTTGTATCTTTCAGAAATCTGGCGCAGGGTCGTGCGCGCCATCAGGAACTCTTCCTGAGGGATGCCGAGGGCGTCCTTGAGCACCGCCATGTCCAGGTTGTAAAAGACCCCCAGGTTGCCGACCTGCATATCCATGCTCACCTCGGCGGCTTCGGGAATCCAGAGGTGGAGCTGGGCGGCGTCTCGCGTGCTGACGAAGGAGCGCACGAAGAGCGCGTAAAAGGGGAAGAGCGTCAGCGCCGAATAGATCAGCATCACCGTCAGCGCAAAGATGCGCAGCAGGCGTCGCCGGCCCGCCATGCCCAGGCCTCGTCTGCGTTGCACCGGTGGAGTCCGGATTTCTGAAGTTGCGGTCATCTCCCAAGTCCTTTTCAATATTGCAGTTTTCGCTGCAGCCGCTGCAGGAAGACGCCTAAAATCACCAGCGGCACAAAGGTGATCACGGCCAGCGTCATGCCCATCGCCAGACGATTGACCTGAAAGCCATAGGTGAAGAAGAGAATGCTGAGCAGCTTGGCTTCCGGGTTCACGTAGAGCGCGCCCATCGCCACCAGCTCGTCGAAGACGGCGAACGAGCCGATCAGACACATTGTCGTCGCCAAAATGAACGAAGGCCACATTTGAGGAAAGTAGACTTTCCACAGCCGCTGCCAGTAGTTGGCGCCGTCCACGATGGACGCCTCAATGGTCTCGTTGGGAATTGAAAGCAGGCCGGAGAGGAAGATCGCCATATTGTAGCCTGCATAACGCCATCCCACCAGCAGCGGCAGGATGAAGGCAGTGCCTTCGGGTGAATAGATGTCGATCGGGTTCTGGATCAGCCCGAGCTGGCGCAACAGCAAGTTGGCCGTGCCGGTCTCGCGGGAGAAAAGCATCACCGCCATGTAGCCGACGGCGAGGCCCGAAACCATCAGCGGCAGATAGATGATCGTGAAAAATCCCCCGCGAAAGCCGACCTCGAACATCAGCAGCGCCAGCGTCAGGCCAAAGAGGTAGACGGTCATGTAGTTGAGCACGACGAAGATCAGCGTGCGACGCAGCGCCGGGAAATAGTCGGCCTGGACGCTCGGATCGGTGAAGAGTGCGGTGAAGTTGCGCATGCCCACTGGCGCCACGGTGGGGTCGGTGAACGACGCCATGTCGGTGAAGAGGATCGGGATGGCGACGATGAACGGCACGATCGTCAACAGGACAAAGAGCAAGAACTGGGGCAGGATAAAGAGCCAGTCGCGCAGGATGCGCCGCCGCGCCAGCGCGCCGCTCCTACGGGCGGTTTTCCCTTCCAGGCGTTCCTTCTGGGTGATCTGTGTCGATGTCATCGCCGACTGTTTCTCCTGAACGCTATTGCTCGCCGAGAAGACGGCTTAGCTGCTCGGCGCGTTGCATGGCCTTTATCTTTTCGTTCCGAATCACCTCAATGGATTGCCTTGCTGCGCGTTGCGCGTCGCACAACGCGCAGCAAGGCGCTCTTAAGCTTCCGGCAAGCCTTCGTAGCTCTCCTCCCAGTTGCGCTGGGCGATGTCCAGCGCTTCCTGCACGGTGATTCTTCCCGTCAGCAATTGTGCAAAGACCTCGTTGTTGCCGTTGGACTCCCAGTCCCACACGCCGCGCGAGCCCTTCTTGCGATAGGGGCCGGCCACGATGTTGCCGGTCAGGCTCTGCTCGAACTTGACGTTCTCCCATTTTCCGCCCGGCTCTTCGATCTCTTTCAACACCTGCTGATATTGCGGCCCTTGCAGGTCGAGCGGCTCGTCGAGCTTATAGAGCGGCACGCGTCCTTCGGCCTGGGCGCGCATCGGCACCGCCTCGGGGCTGAAGAACCAGTTCCAGGCGTAGACAAGCTGATCCCAGTAGGGCGTCTTCTCGTTGCCGGCGCGAATGAACCACTGGTTGTCGATGTTCGGCGGCAACGCACTCTGCATCCACACGCCCTGACCTTCGGCCGGCGGCGTCGCCGGCAGGCCGGCCTGCATGTTTCTCACGGCAAAGTCCGAACCGGCGGCCAAGGCCTTGTCCCACACCCAGGGGCCGTGCAACATCATCACCGACTTGCCAGCGATGTAGGAGGCTTCCATATCGCCTTCCCACTGTCGCGTCCACATGCTCGGCGGGATCCAGCCCCGGTCGTTGGCCTCTTTGAAGAACTCGTAGAAGTGGCGATAGGGTGAATCCTCGGCGTTGAATTTGGCCTTGCCCAGCCAGCAATCGCGCTGCCGGTCGCGCTGGCCGTCGGCGAAGGCCAGCGGAATCGCGTCGGAATAGTTGAGGCCAAAGATCCAGTTGTGCCAGGCCTGGTTCCAGAACCAGTCCACGCCCTCGGTCTTGGCGGCCCACTCGGTGCCGGCGTCCAGCCATTTCTTGAGGTCATCCCAGGTTTTGACGTCGCGCTGCGGATCCAGCCCGGCCTTGTCCATCAGCTCTTTGTTGTACTGCCAGGTCATCACAAAGCCCTGGAAGAAATCCAGCGAGCGCGGCCCCGGCAGCTTGTGCAGGTCGGACCACATATTCTTGACGTCAAACTCCCAACGGTCCCACCACTCGAAGGGGATCTCGCCAAGGTTGACCGCCATCTCATAGTTGCTCTTGTCGAAGAAGATCTGCATCTCCTGCGTCAGCTCGATCGCCGGCAGATAGCCGCCCGCCACCTTGGCTTCATGCGCAGCGGCCGTATCTTCGTTGATCGAGAAGACATTGATCTTGATGCCGGGATTTTTCGACTGGAAATAGTTCCAGATCTCGCGATAGGGCGCCTCGTACTCGGCCAGCGACATCACGTCCAGGGTGACGGCGGCTGCTTCCGGCGCCGACGCCGCAGGCGCCTGCGCCGCCGGCGCCGGCGCAGCGGCTGGCGCGGGGCACCCCGCCAGGGTGAGGCCGACGGCGGTCAGGGCGCTGATGCGCAGAAAGTCGCGTCGGCTCAGGTTGTTGGAAGTCATGGTTGCCTCCTGAAAAAGTTCAAAATCCACCGATCATAAAGTGCAAAAGTTGTTCCGTGCAGTTTCCGTCACTCCATCCGCGCTTCTCCTTTCTATCCTCACACAGCGCCCTTCATTGATGATGATAAACTTCCCATCCCAGGTAGGTCTCGAACGCCTCCGCCAGCACGTCGGCCACATGCGACCGCGTCATCGCTGCATGGTGGGCGAAGCCATGCCGGCAGATGGTGCGCAGGAGCCGCTGCAGGTCCGGCACCTCCACCACGGCGTGCGAGCCGGAAATAGTGGAGAGCGGGTCGTCGGTGAAGCGTCCTTCGCCGACGTAGGTGTGGATGACGCCGCGGCGGTCGTCGGTGTCGATGCGCGCGAAGGTGAGCGGCCCCGGCGGCGTGCGCCCCTGGATGGCGCCCCAGGTGTTCTCCGGCCCCAATGTGGCGCCGAGCACCTCGGCGGAGATCAGCTCGATCTCCGAGACCAGGCTCTTCGCCCAGTTGCCGCAGTGGAAATAGAGGCATTTGTTCGGTTCATCGTTGTAGTTGTTGTTCCAGTCCACCAAGGCGGCGGGCATGCCGGCGGCCAGCGTCAGCGCATACATCGAAGCCGTTCCGGCGATGTCCACTTCGCACGCGCTCGGCATCAGCCGTTCGCTCATCATGCTCATCACCGTGCAGACGTTGACGCCGTAGTTCTGCTGGATCGAGTCCCAGCACTGGATCGCCGTGGCGTCGATCGAGTTGGCGTCCATCCAGTCGTCGAGCACGATCGCCAGTTTGGCCATCAGCGCCAGCTTCTCCTCCGGCGCGCCGCGGTTGACTGCATAGCTCTTGATCTCATCGACTTTGCTTCTGACGCGCGGGTGCGAATTCTCCAGCTTCTGCGCCTTGCCGATCGCCTCCGAAAGATCCATCGTGGAGACGTTGATTCCATACGCCTGGAAGAGTTTCTCACTGAAGCGCACGGTCTGGAAGGCGTTGGGCCGCGCACCGACTGCTCCCAACCGCGCCGAACGCATGCCGCGCACCGTGCGGCAGAGGCGCACAAAGCGGTCGATCTCCTGTTTGAACTCCTCCTTGTCCGGGTCGACGGTGTGGTTCTGGGTGAGGCTGAACTTGATGCCGTACTGGTAGAGATTGTTGGTGACCGAGAACTTGCCGCAGAAGGCGTCGCGACGGCCGGCCACGGTCAGCTCGCTGGTGGTGTCGGGGAAGGCGTGCACCAGCACAGGCACATTCAACCCGGAGAGATGGATGGCGTCGGCGATGCCCTTTTCGTCGCCGAAGTTGGGCAACGTCACCAGGATGCCATCGATGCGGTCGCGGTTGCGCTTGAAGAGGTCGGCGCATTTTTGCGCGTCCGCCCACGTCTCCACGGCGCCAAGCTTGGTGGTCTGCTCGTCGACGATCACGACGTCGACGCCGAATTCCGCCAGCTTGTCCAGAATTTTCTTGCGGCCATCGGCGACCAGAGAATCCGCAAAGAAGTTGCGGTTGCCGACGATGACGCCGAGCGTAGGTTTTGCGTTTTGCATGGGATTCACCTCATTTCCGGTCTTTCATAAACATCTTTCGTAGACGATGAATGCAGCGCCATGGCAGGTCTCATGGCTCGAACACCGCCTTCAACACTTTGCCTTCCAGCGCCATCGTTGCGCCGCGCACGAATTCTTGCAAGGGGAAGCGATGGGTAATTAGCTTGTCCGCCGCAATGCGGCCCGAGGCCACCAGGTGGACGGCCAGTCGGTAGTGGCGCGGCGCAAAGATGGTCGTTCCGATCAGGTGCAGGGCGTTGTAGTGCACGAGGTTCATGTCGACGCCTGGCTTGCTGTCGTCCTTGGGCAGCCCGCCAAAGAGCAGGATGCGTCCGCCTTTGCGCGCCATCTCCACCGCCTGCACCACGGCGACCGGCGCCGGCGTGGCGGTGACGATGATATCAGCGCCTTTGCCGCCCGTCAGCCGCCGCACTTCGGCGACGAGATCAACCTGCGACGCGTCGAGGACGGCGTCCGGCGCGAAGGGCTCGGTCAGCTTCAGCCGCTCTGCGTTGACGTCGGCGATAAAGACTTTCTCCGCCCCTCGCAGTCGCGCCAGCGCCGCGTGGATGCAACCGATCGGGCCGGCGCCGATGATCATCACGACGTCGCCCAGTCCCACCGCTCCCTTCTCCTGGGCGTTCAGACAGGAGGAGATCGGTTCGGCGACGGCGGCGTGCGCCGGCTCGACGTCCGGCGGCACCGACTCGATTACGCCCAGCCGCACCGCCTCCGCCGGCACGGCCATCTGCTCGGCGAAGCCGCCCGGCCACGCCTGGGCGATCTCTCGATAGTTCTCACAAAGCTCGAAGCGACCGTCGCGACAGAAATCGCACTGACCGCAGTAGACCACCGGCCCCATGCTGACCAACTCCCCACGGCGCCAGGGGCCGCTGTAGCCCGGCCCGGTCTCCGCCACGACGCCGCAGATCTCATGGCCGATCGTCCACGGGAAGGTCACCTTGCGATGGCCGCTGCGCAGCGTGCGCAGATCGGAGCCGCATAGCCCGCACGCCTTGACTTCGAGCAGCAACCCTCCCGCCGGCGCCTCTGGCGCAGGGACCTCCTCCACGTCGAACGCCATGGGCGCTCGCACAACAACCGCTTTCATAACAGTCGCTCCTGCATCTGTCGCAGCGTGTAGATCAATGCATCGGCGTCTGGGGCGAAGTTCTCCTGCGTCAGCAATTCGCCCTTGGCGACATCCCGGGTGACGCGGCCGCCCGGCGTCAGGCCCATGGGAACGCCGCGCAGCGCCAGCGCTTCTTCGCGCGTGTAGATGCGACCGAAGAAGTCGGCGCTGCCGATGCCGCCGACGACCTCGCCGGCCTTGAGGTCGCGCTTGGCCACGCTCACCACCTCCGCCACCATGCGCTGCGGCTTCAAGACCGCCTCGCCGTAGATCACCGCCTCCGCCACCGCCTGCGGCGTCTCGATGCTGCAGAGGTGATAGGGACGATAGAGCGTGTAATAGGGGCCGTCGCCCATCGAATAGAACTGAAGGTCGCCGCGAATATGGGGATCCGGCGTGGTGATGACGGCGAAGACGCCGGGCGCCACCTTGCCGGTCGAATAGTCCACGCAGCCGCGGCGGCTCAGGATGCCGCCGTCCTCCTGCGGAACCAGCACTTTGTTGAGATTGGGCACATCCACGGCGGCGCCATGCGCCCCCGGCACGTCGGGAACAAGGCCCGTTGCGTTCGCTATGGCCGCCAGCTCAACCATCGTTTTCGTGCCGTCTTTGAAGGCCGCCAGCATCTTGGGGTTCATCTTCTTGCGCCGGGCCTCCTCTGCGCAGCTTTCCGGCGTGGCGTAGTGATCGATGGGGTTGTTTTTGCCCTTGCCCAGGCAGATGACCTCGAAGCCGAGCGAGGCCGCGAAGTCGTAGAGTTGCTTGCATGCGCCTGGCTCGTCGCCGGTGGAAGCAGTGTAGACGCACCCCATCTGCTCTGCGAGCCGGCTCAGAATCAGGCCGACCGTCACGTCGGTCTCGACGTTGAGCATGACCACGTGTTTTTTGTGCAGAATGCTGTGCCAGGCCACCTGCGCGCCGACGTCGGCCACGCCGGTCGCCTCCACCACGGCGTCAAGGCTCTCCAGTTGAGGCAAGAGCAAAGCGTCTTGCGTGACGACGTAGCGGCCGCGGCGCAGCGCGTCCTCCGCCGCGCCGACCCGATCGGTGACGCAAATGGACGATTCCGGCACGCCCAGCCTCTGCAGCACCTGAAGGGGGCGCGCCAAGTCGATGTCGGCGATGACGAAGGTCTCCAGCCCCGCCATCTGGTGCGTGACGTGCACCATGCCCGACCCTTCCTGACCACAGCCGACCAAACCGACGCGAATAGGGCGGCCTTCCGCCTGACGTTGTTTGAGGTGATCGAAGAGTTGCATGAAGTCGAGTCCTTCTGCCTTGGGCGCGGTCATCGAGTCGCTCTCGACCGGCGCCAGATCGTTTGTTTGGCAAAGATCGGTTGGATGCGACCGTCAGTGGACGTTCGGCGCTGGCGGGCGCAAAGTGAAGCGATGAACCCAGGTCCATCGCCTTCGGTGTTGAATTTTTCAGGAAAATTGCTTATTTCTGCGGTGATCCTTTTGGTTTGTTCATATGAACGATACTGAACATATGACCAGAATTACAATAGCACGAAGATGTGCAAATGTCAAGTGTTCATTTTTGTTCATTTGTTCTCTGGATTAAGGATCAAGACGCTAGAGGTTGCAAGAGGACGCCGCCAGGTTCCGGCGGGGCGGCGTGTGCAAAGGCGCTGCGCCGGATGTAGTCAGGGTTTGGGATGCCTTTTGTCTTGATGTGCGGGAGGCGTTAGGGATGAAGCCCTCGATAAGCGCGCAGATGAACCAGGTGATTCACCGGCGTCCGAAAAGTCATCAACACGCGCACGTGTTCGGGCGCCGGTTCGGCTTCTCGCATGCGCCACATGCCGTGTGCGTAGGCGCCCGGCGCCAGGGAAATGACGTCGTTCCCATAGCGCATAGTCGCACCGTTTTGTTTGAGGAAGAGGACCTGGCCCGCACAAGGCCGAAAGCGAGCATCCGCACTCTCCCAGACGCCGCCGGGAGCAAAGTCAAAGGCGATCTGGGCGGCGACGCCGTCCAGCCCGCCGAGCGTCACCAAGTGCAGGTCAAAGCCGTAGCCGTTGCGGTCGTGGACTTCGGTGACGCGCAGGGTGCTGGTGATCGGGGGAAGGCGGCGCAAGGGTCGTTCATGGAGCGTCTCCTCCCAGCGTTCGGGAGGAACCGGTCGCCCCAGCGGCAGCTCGTAGCCGGGGCGGCGAGGATTGCGGCGCCCTTCGGAGCGCAAAGTTGCGCCCTGCGGGTCAACGATGAGGCTGTCGCCGATGAAGCGCCCGGTGAGACCGCCGAAGTAGGTGAAGCTGATCTTGACGCTGCTCAACTCGGCGGCGCCGTAGGTGACGCTCAACAGCCGGGTGGCGTCCCGGAACAGCGTGGCGCTGAGCAAGCCCCGGCGCACCCGCCAGAGACCGTTGAGCGGATAGAGATGGACGTAATCCTCTGGGATGCGGCCCGCTGCGGCGGGCGGGTCGCCGCCTTTGAGCAGGGCGTAGGTCAGCCAGGGCAGGTGACCGGCGCAATGGGCGCCTTGCGCCTCCGTTTGGCTCCAGAGAAATTGGGCGGCCTCCACGAATTCTGGCCGGGGATGCATGCGGTGGGCGAGCAGGTAACAGGAGGCGAGGCCAAGCGGGACATCCCGCGTCCCGTAATCCTGACGGCGAGAGAGGCCGGTCTCCGCCGTCCCGTCGGCGTGAAGCAGATACAGGTCAAAGGTCAGGTTGCGGATCGCCGCCTCCAGGGCTGCGGGCGCATCCCAGTGCTCGGCGATGAAAAGCAGGGAGCGGTCGACGATCGCATCGTACACGCCTACGCTGCGTTCGATGAAGGCGCCCTCCGGGTCGATGTCGATGCCTTCGGCCAGATAGGCCTCCACGGCGGCCTTCACGTCCAGGTCCGGATAAAGGGCTTTGGCCTGAACCAGCGCCGAGACCATCACCCAGCGATGGTTGGGCGTATGAAAGCCGCCGGTGACGATGCCTCCCACGGCGCGGCGGATGAAAGTCTCTAGCATCTGGAGCAGCTCGCTCCAGGCTGAGCTTTGCACTCCGAAAGTGCGGGCGAGCTCCACCACAGTGCACAGCTTTTGAACGGCGAAGCTGGCGTCCGGGGCGGAGTCATAGTTGACCGAGAGAAGGTCGATGAGCCCGCTCTCTCGTTGCACGCGGTTAATAAACGCAGCCGCAGCCGTCGCCCGCGCCAGATGCTCCTGGCTGGTCGGATCTGCGAGGGCGAGATAGGCGCCGCTCACCACAAACTCGACGGCGGAGTGGACGTCGGGCAGGTCGTACTCCGGGTTGACCAGCGCGCCGTAGTCCGGATGGTTCCGGTCGGTGATCTGGGTCCATCCCAGGTTGGCTACAGAGTCGGCCAGGCGCGGCAAAACGTTGGCGAGGGTGAGGGAAGACACCGCCGACCTCCGGTTGGCTCTTATGCTTGAAGTTGGAGCGCTGGCGCCGGCTCTTTTTCCTCCAGCAGTCGTGCGGCGGTGATCTCGTCGGTGATCAGCACGTTGACCAGGTGGCCGCGCACGGCGCCGCGGATGACGTCGTACTTGCCCTCGCCGCCGGCCACGCCCACCACGCGCGGAATGCGCTTGATCTGCTCCAGGTCCAGGCCGATGATGCGGTCGTTGATGGGGTGGTCGACGGGTTGGCCGTTCTCGTCAAAGAAGCGCAGCGCAATGTCGCCCACTGCACCCATCGCCTTCAGCTCCGCCAGCTCCTGCTCGCTGAGGATGCCCGTCTGCATCACCACGGAGCCGGGCGCAGGCGCGCCGATGCCCACGACGGCGAGGTCGGCGCGCGCAGCCAGCGCCAGCGTCTCGGCGATGTTGGCGTCCTCCAACAGCGCATCGCGCACAATTTTGCTGGAGACGATGCCGGGCGCAGGCAGCAGGCGCATGCGCGCGCCGAGCGTCTGCGCCATGCGGATGGTCAGGTCGGCGCCGTAGGTTTCGGACTCCAGCCGGCCCAGGCCGCCCAACATCTGCACCACGCGCAGGTCCGGCAGATTCTGTGGGGCCAGGGCATCGATCAGGGCCAGGAGCGTCGTGCCCCAGCTCAGGTCGAGCACCTGCTGGTCTCCCAGAATGCGCGCCAGATAGGCGGCCCCGGCCACGCCGAGGCGTGGGACGACCTCGCTCTGCGCGTAGCCCGGCGTCGAGACGACGATCACCTCGTCGAGGCCATAGGCGGCCTCCAGCTCGCGCTCCAGATCACCAAAAGAGTCAGGCGGAGGCGTGATCGTGATCTGCACGACCCGGCTCTGCCGCGCCTGCTGCAGCAGCCGCGACACTTTGATGCGCGAGAGTCCAAAGCGCTTGCCGATCTGGTCTTGCGTCAGGCCATCTTCGTAATAAGCCTTGGCAATTTTGTAGAGGAGAGCGGCGTCGGTCACAGCAGCGATCCTTTTTTGTTCATATGAACGATATTGAACAAATGACCTGCGACTGCATTGTTGACAGCATAGTACGGAACGGAGGCGCTGTCAAGGCTCAGCGCTCCTTCAAAGGCGATCTTGCACATATTACTAAGCGGCGCCGGTTTGGCTAAATTCTCGTCCGCTTGGAAAGCGCATGATTCAGCGCCTTCAGATCGGAGGGCGACGCCTGTTCTATGCAGAATGCTCGGTGCGCTCCAGCATGTCACAGGGGTGCATCTGCCACCGGCCTTCTCGCCGTGTCAGCCGCAGGGTGAGAACCTGGAACGGGGACCATTCCAGCGGAAAAGATTGATCCAACCAGAGCAGCGAGCCCCTGCCTCCGCGGCCATGAACGTCGGCCAGACGCACGATGTAACCGTCGCCATCCTCCGCCGGCTTGCAGGCGGTCATCTCGATGTCGTCGCTGTCCACTCTGGCCAGGCCGGCCCGGCGCGGCAAGTCGCCGGGGTGGGCGTGCATCGTGACAAGCAGCGGCGGCATGTTGAGCCTCCGCGCCCGCTGGACGATCTCCGTTTCCCGCCAGTCGCCCACATGGGGGCGCAGCACGACCGTAAATTCCTGGCTGCCCCGATCCACCCAGTCATATCGTTGCCGGGCGCCAAACGGATGCGGCTCATGATAGGCGTAGGGCGTACAGCGCAGGATCGTCAAGCGCAGGGTGCTGCCGCTGACGTCGCAGCCGTATTTCCCATCGTTGAGCAGCGCCAGACCGATCGTTTCTCCGGTCGCCGTTGGGCCGCTGACGTCCAGCCACATGTGCGTGGGAACTTCATGGCCGTCGCATGGACGCTCCAGCCAGCCAAATGGAACATCGTGCACGGCTTTCGGCGCTGCGGTGTTGACGTCGCAGGCCAGCTTGAGCAGGCGCCATGGCTCCAGCCACACCAGCCAGTTGCGAATGGTGAGCGCGCGCTCGCCGCTGCACAGCAGAATCTGCTGTTGCCACAAGTTGGCGCCGTAACTGCGCTCGACCAGCAGCGACGCCCGGAGAGGACCGCGTTCGCCGATTGTGATTCTGGCGTTCCCAAACGTCCCTGTGGCTGCGCCGTAGCGCCGAACGCCGTGTGACCACGTGTCGCTGTGGTCCTCGATCACTTCCCCGACGTTCCATCCACCCGGCCCCACCAGCTCCAGTCCAGAACGTTTGTCGATGCAAGAGATGATGTTGCCGCTGCGCGGGTCCAGGCGCACGGCCAGCAGCTCGTTCTCCATCTCCGTCTCCGTCACGCGCAGGGCAGTGACGGGGGCGCTTGCGCGCGGCAGTCCTGGTGCAAAGCGAAAAAGGCGATAACCGAAAGCGGGCAGCGTCGTAGCGAAGAGCAGGCGGCGAATCTTGCCGTTGGCTTCGCTGAGCGCTTCGAGCGGGTCGATGTTCTGATACGTCACCGGCTGACCTGAATCGTCCACCAGGCCCCAGCCGTGTTCATCCCAGTCCTGCCACTCCGTCCAGGGTTCATATTCCAGGTAGGTGGACGCGGGCTGGCAGGCGGGATTGAAGGCCACGACCGTGGCGCCTGGCCCGCTGGCGTCGATGCGATTGGCGACTGCACGGGCGGCGTCGTCGGCCAGGGCGTCGGCGGCTGCGACCACCCCGCCCAACTCGGCGATGGCGTCATCCGCCGCCGCCTTGATCGAGGTGCCGCCCAAGGTGTCATGGAATTGGTTGAAGGCGAGCGTATGCCACAGTTCATTCAGCCTGGCCTGGGGTGCGGGTGCATCCGCCCACAGGTTGGCCATGACGGCGAGGCGCTCGGCCAGCAGCAACCTGTTCTCAGCCCGGCGATGGGCGCGCTTGAGCGCACTGTTGACGGAATAGCAGCCGACGGCGTGATATTGCAGCTCATCGGCTACGGTGGGCAGCGATTCCGCCTGGGCGCGGATGGCGTCGAAGTACAGCTCGGGTCCGCTGAAGCGAATGTCGAGCGCAGGTTCACCGGCGCGGTGTTTTGCCGCCAGGGCGATCACATTCTCGATCTGCTCCCGGGTTGGCCCGCCGCCGTGATTGCCTACGCCGAAAAAGCACATCGTTGCGTCGAGCTGGGCGGGCTTGGCGGCTACGGCGGCCAGAATGTGCGCTTCCTGGTCAGCCGTCCGGGTGGTGTAGGAATTGGTGATCCGAAAGGCGAGGATGCGGCTGCCGTCTGGACCCTGCCACCAGAAGACACTGGCCGGCAGCGTCTTCTCATGCGGGCCGGGGCGCATGAAGACGTAGCTATCGAAGCCGCACCCGCGGAGGATCTGCGGCAGCGTGCCGGCGTGGCCAAACGAGTCGACGCAATAGGCGACGGTCGGCTCAACGCCAAGCCGGCTGCGCATATACTTCTTGCCGAGCAGCGCCTGGCGTACAAACGACTCCCCACAAGGCAGGTTCATGTCGGGCTGGACGACCATGCCGTTGACGACGTGCCAGCGCCCTTCAGCGATGGCGCGCCTCACTTGTGCAAACAGATTGGGGTTCTCGGCTTCGATCCAGGCATAGACCTGCGACTCGCCGCGCGTAAAGTGAAAGTCCGGATATTCAGCGAGTCGATCGATGGCGGACTGGCTGGTGCTCAACGCCTCCGCGCGACCTTCGGTCCAACGCCAGAGCCACACCGGGTCGAGATGGGCCTGGCCGATCATGTGCACGGTGATGGTCGACATGTCAGGACCGGCTGTTTCCCTCAATTCGCCAGCGCCAAAAAGCGCGCGTACGCCTCATCCCAACCTGCGTCGCGCCGCGGCTCGAAGGTCTCCTGCTCGATCGAGGCGGCGATGGCGGCGCGCCCCTCGCGCACGCCGGCGAGGTGGCCGGTCGCCACGGCCTGCATCATGATCACGCCGAGGGCTGCGGCCTCCACCGGGCCGGTGACGACGGTGCGACCACAGGCATCCGCCGTGAACTGGTTGAGCAGGCGGTTCTGGCTGCCGCCGCCGACGACGCGGATCACGCGGATCTGGCGGCCATCCCCGCGGCCGGCCGAGGCCAGAATCTCCTCCAGCGCCTCCACCACCCAGCGGTAGCGCAGCGCCAGGCTCTCCAGGCAGCAGCGCACCACCTCGCCGACGCTCTGCGGGACAGGCTGCCCTGTGCGTTGACAGAAGGCCCGGATCGTGTCCACCATGTTAGAGGGCTCGAAGAAATCCGGCGCGTCCGGGTTGACCAACGAACGGAAGGCCGGCGCTTCCTCCGCAGCCGCCAGCAGCTCGGCCCAGGTGTAGGAGCGTCCTTCGCGTTCCCATTGCCGCCGCGCCTCCTGTAGGAGCCAGAGGCCGGTGATGTTCTTGAGCAGGCGAATTTTGCCGTCGACGCCGCCCTCGTTGGTGAAGTTGAGCGCCAGCGTCTTTTCGTTGATAATCGGCTCATCCACCTCCACGCCCATCAGGCTCCAGGTGCCGCTGCTCAGATAGGCGCTGTGCGCGTCGAGTCCGGGGATGGCCGCCACCGCGCTGCCGGTGTCGTGAGAGGCCACGGCGATGACCGGAGGCGCATTCTTCAGGCCGGTCGCCTTCACCACCTCGGGCCGAAGCGGGCCGATCACGGCGCCGGGCTGCACAATTTCAGGCAGGATGTGCGTGGGCAGGTCAAGGCGGCGCAGCAGGTCGCGCGCCCAGGCGCGCGTGGCGGCGTCGAGCATCTGCGAGGTCGAGGCGATCGTGTACTCCGCAATCTGATGGCCCGTCAGCCAGTAGTGGAAGAGGTCGGGCATCATGAGCAGCCGGGCGGCGCAGTCGAGCTGAGGATCGCGCTCCAGCCGCATGCTATACAGCTGGATCAGCGTGTTCAGTTGCAGAAATTGCAGGCCGGTGACCTCGAAAATTTCGCGGCGCGGGACCACCTCGAAGACTTTTTCCATGACGCCGGCGGTGCGGCTGTCGCGATAGTGCACAGGATTGCCCAACAGCCGACCCGCCGAGTCGAGCAGCCCATAGTCCACGCCCCAGGTGTCAAGGCCAATGCCGGCCAAAGGCTCTGCATGCGTCGCGGCGTAGCGCGCAATGCCGGCGTTGACTTCGCGCCAGAGCGCCAGCGCGTCCCAATACAGTCGGTCTAGCACTTGCGTCGGCCCGTTCTCGAAGCGATGCAAGACTTCCAGGTCGAAACGGCTGCCGTCCCACCTGCCCAACAGGACGCGGCCGTTCGAGGCGCCCAGGTCTGCAGCCAGAAAGTTCGCTGTCGCTGCCATCACACATACTCCGTCGGAATTTGTGCGGCTTCGAGGGCGCGCCGCATGTCTTCAGGCAATTTGTCGTCGACGATCAGAAGATCGATCTCTTCCGGCAACAACGAAGTGGCGACGTACACTTCGCCGAACTTGGCGTGATCGATCATGGCAATTTTGCGCGCCGCGGTCTCGGCCATGGCGCGTTTCATCTGCGCCTCGCGCAGATCGGACTCCATCATGCCGTGCTCTGGGGTGAAGCCGCGGCAGCTCAGGAAGGCGATGTCCACGTGCAGGCGGCGCAGCAGCTTCGGGCTGAGCGTATCGACCAGGCTGCTGGTGCGTCGGCGCAGGATGCCGCCTACGACGATCGTAGTGACGTCGGGCGCAAAGCTCAGCTCCAACGCAGCATAGAGGCCGGTCGTGATCACGGTGAGATTCTGCATGTCGCGCAGCAGCCGGATCATCTGAAAGACGGTGGTGCTGCCGTCGACGAAGATGGTCTGACCAGGTTGGATCAACTCGACGGCCTTGCTGGCGATGCGTCGCTTTTCCTCCAGGTTAATCTGTTGTCGCGCGGCGAAGCGCAGCTCCAATTGCCCGCGACCGGAGACGACGGCGCCTCCGCGCACGCGCGTCAGGTAGCCCTGTTCTTCCAACTGTTGCAGGTCTTTGCGCGTCGTCACCTCGGAGACGCCGAGCAGACGGCTCAGCTCGCCGACGGTGACTTCATCTTGCTCGCGCAACACCTGGATGATGCGTTCACGGCGCTCCTCGCTGGAGAGGTTATGCGCTCCGGATTCTTCATGGGGACGACTGGGGAGTTCTTCTGCTTCGCTCATTCCTCAAGCTCCTCTTCTGCTTTGTCTCCGTTGTATCTTTCTTTGATGCTTTTGGACGCAAGGCAATAAAAAACGGTCGAAGTAAAAGAATTATACCAGCTTTGGAAAATTTTGTTGTATCCACATTTGCAGGCGTTGAGAGGCTTCTGCAATGAGATGGAGCACCTTCCGTTCCTCTTTCGCATCAGGGGGAGTGGACCGCCGCCACAGTGCAATCAGATAGGCCTCCGTCTGCGTCGGTGGAACGTTGAGCCAGAGCAGCGCCGCAGCCGCGCCCAGCGCGTAGCGGCGTGGGATGACGTCCGCAGCCAGCGCCCGCCGCATGGCGCCGATCAGCCGATCGTCCCAGCCCAGCTTGCGTTCCGGGTCGCGGCCCACGCGCGCAACAGCGTCGCGCACGAAGGGATTGAGCATGCGCGTGATCAGGTCATTCACGTAAGCGCGCATTCCTTCCGGCGTGAACAGCGGGTCGACGCCCGTAAAACGAGCGCACAAAGGAGCGCCCGACTCCTCCAGCATGGCGCTGCGCACGAATTCGAGGACGTCGGGGCGACTGCGCAGCTCGTCCATGCGGCGAAAGCCGAGCGCGTGCGCCAGGTAGGCCGCCAAGGCGTGGCCGGCGTTGTGGCAGTACAATTTGGCCTCGGCGAAGGGCGCCAGGTCCGGCTTTTCGATGAAGACCTCGATCCCCCGCCGAAAGGATGACCAGAGGGGATCGTCGGGAGGACGCTGAATCTGCGAGATGTAGATGCGGTTGAACGCTTCGACCAGAAACGCCCGTTGCAACCCTGGCGCGATAGGGCGCAAGTCTTCCGTCTCTTCCGGCGCGCCGCTCATCTTCCCGATGATCGTGTTGAGAAACTGCGCCCGTCGCAGCGCTGCATCCCGTCGACCGGCGGGCAGCGCCGCCGTCACCGCCTCGGCCAGCAGCTCGGCGGCGCGCGTGTGATTCTCCGCCGCGTAGACTACGGCCGGCGGGGCGTCGATTTCGACTTTGCGCAGCAGCCCCTCGGCCAGGATGGAAGCGACGCTGGCTTCGCCGTCCGTCGCATAGTGGGCGACGCTCGGCAACGCCGTCGCCATTTCGCCGGCGACGGCCACAGCCTCCACCAGTCGCCTGCGATCGGCGGGGTCGGCGGGGTTGTACATCTCCACCGGCGCCACGCTCAGCGCGCTGATGTGATCGGCGTGGCCGATGTTGACGGTGAAGCTCCCCGCCCGACGCACTGCGGCGACGACATCGGGAAGCACTTCGGCGACGACCAGGCGCTCGAAGTTCCCCGACGCAAACGCCTCGGTGAGGAACAGCCCGGCTTGTATTGGGCCAAATCCAAATCCAACGAACGTGCTCATCGGTGCGGCGCGGCCTCCATGAGAGGTAGGCTTTGGGTCGATTGCATTCCTGGCGGGTGGCGAGATCAGACAAGCCTGGCCACAGAGCGCCGGGCAATGCTCACCGGTTCAACAAGAAGCGAGCCGCCGACCTATCGCATTTCCTGGCCGCCGGTCACGTTGATCGCCTGGCCGGTCATGTAGCTGGCCTGATCTGAGGCGAGAAAGACCACCACGTTGGCGACGTCGTCGTAGGTGCAGCCGCGCTTCAGCGGCACCTGTTCGATGTAGCGTTGGCGCACCTCTTCTTCCGGGATGCCGAGGCGCTTGCTGTACTGGCTGTAGAGCGACTCCACCCACAGCGGCGAGTCGAGCAGGTTGCCCGGGCAGACGGCGTTGACGCGTACGCCGTGCTCGGCAAGCTCCAGCGCCAGGCTTTGCGTCAGCCCGATGCCGCCGAATTTGCTGGCGGAGTAGGCGCTGTTTTTATAGCTGCCCTTCTTGCCCGACTTGGAGTTGATCTGAATGATGACGCCGCTGCGCTGCCGCTTCATCACGATGGCGGCGTATTTGGCGCAGAGGAAGTAGCCGGTCAGGTTGACGTCGATGACCAGCTGCCAGTCGCGCAGGCTCAGCTCGTCGATGGCGCCGGAGCGCACAATGCCGGCATTGGCGACCAGGATGTCCAGCCGGCCGAAGGTCTCGACCGTCTTGTCGACCATGGCGCGCACCTGCTCCTCGTTGGTAACGTCGGCGGCCAGCGACAACGTGCGTCGACCCGTCTGCTGCGCAATGTCTGCGGCCGTCTGCGCCGCGCGCTCGCCGTTGATGTCGGCGACCACGACGTCGCACCCCTCGCGCGCCAGCCGCAGCGAGAGCGCAGCGCCCAGTCCTTGCGCTGCGCCGGTGACCAATGCGATGCGATCTTGCAATAACTGTGTCATAAAGGAAAGACCTCTGTATCTTCTGGCGACGGAATGCGTGTTTCGGCGTGCACCACGCAACCCGAAACACGCAACACGAAACACGCAACCCGAAACACGTGCCGCGCATCTCGCTCAAAGCATCAGTCGCAGCAACTCTTCTTCCGCTTCCTTGGTCCACATGCCGTCGGCGTCGAGTTTGGCGGCGACGGAGGGCAACACCTTGTGCAGCTCGCCGAGCGGCGTCAACGGCAGCGGCTTGCTGAGGTTGGGGTAGATGACCACCTTGCCCGCAAAGCGCCCTTCGGCCACGGCGCGCAGCCCCTCGGCGACGCCCTCCAGCCCGGCGATGGCCGCCACCGAGTGGTTGGTGGGCAACTGCTGGCTTTCGACCAGGTCGCGCATGCGGCGCAGGTCCTCGATCGAGGAGCCGCTGGTGCCGGTGTAGCGCACCCCGCGCTGCGCCACCGGGTTGAGGTCGAGCTTGACCATCGTGCCGCGCGCCAGGCCGGCGAAGACGTTGATGACGGCGCCCGCAGCGGTCAGCATCGAGGCCTGTTGCACCGCTTCGGTCGAAGGCGCCATGATGACGATGTCGTCGTAGCCTTCGCCGTCGCTCTCAGCGCGCATGCGCTCCAGAAAGGCCTCGTCGTCCGCGAATTCATCGCGCGAGAGGAAGACGAGCTTCACGCCCATCTCTGCGGCGAGCCGCGTAAACTGCTTGCGCACCGGCTCCATGCGCGCGCGGTGGAGATTGGTCGCTACGATCTTGGCCGGCCGCTCCGGCATCGACAGCGCGCGCAGCAAGTGCATCTGCCCCATCGGCCCGGCTGCACCCAAAATCCAGCAGCGACCGCCTGCTTTCAACTGCGTGCGCACCGGCGCATAGGCCGTCGAAAGATCGGGCGCATCCGAGCCGACCACCAGCAGATGATCGTAGTGCATGCGCCCGATGTCCACCGCCACCGGCCGATCCAGCGGCTGGTCGAGCACGAGATTGAAGATGGCTCCATTCGCCAGCCGTCCGAAGATGCGTTCGCACAACGCAGCGTCGTGCCCCAAGACCACAATGTCGTCGTATCGGGTTACGCCGTCGTCGCCTTCCTGCACGGCGACGCCGTGGGTGCGCGCCCAGGCGCGCACCGTTTCGGCGAAGGCGAAGTCGCTCACGTCGAGCACGACTTTCGCCGGTCGCCACTCCGCTGCTTTGCCCAGCTCCACCCCACGGCCATCGCCGACCAGCCAGACCGTCCCGCCTTCCCGCCAGCTTGTGCGATAGGTCACCGTGTAGGACGCTTCCACGCACGCCCACGGCTCACAGAGCGCCACCTCGGCGTAGCCGTCGTCCGGCTTGACCGGCACCAGGTAGTTGCCGTGGTCGCCGTTGAGCACGCGCCAGTCGATGATGCTGTATTTCGAGAAGCCGCCCTGCAGCTCGTAGCCGTAGGCGTAGGGCTTGCCGCCGATGTAGATGTCCGCCTGCACGATGAAGCGGTCGCCCGGTTTGTACTGGTCGCGCAGGTTCTCGCCCACGTCCACCACCGTCAGCGCCACCTCATGGCCGAGCACGACGGGTTGCTCTTTCATGCTGCGGTGAATGCGCGGGTGCTTTTCGCCGGCGCGGATGACCTTGATGTCGGAGAAGCAGATGCCGACCGCGTCGTGGCGCACCAGCAGCTCATCGGGGCCGGGCTTGGGCATGGGCAGGTCGATGGGACCGCCGTCCTTGCCGAGGTTCTCCCACCCTGCGCCGTAGAGCGGCCATAGCCGGTTCGTCTCGGGCGGGGGCGCTTCCGCCTTGCGGTATTGCTCCAGTTTTTGTTCGCCTTCGTTGTTCATCTCGACTGTCCTTCCCTGATTGGATCGAATCACGAACGCTCCAGCGCCTGCAACACTTCGGCAGGGTTCATCTCCGGTTTGATCCTCGCCAAGAGCCGATGGCCTGCCTCCCCTGGCGGCGTGCGCTTGCCGACCTTGGTGAAAAAGGCGTTGCGCGCCGCGCGCGTCGGCAGAAAAGCTGCGGCCCAGCCGCTCTGGTAGCCCATGCCCAGCCGACGCTCCATCACCGTGTGGCCGTAGATGAAGTAGGCGCCGTCGAGGAAGGCGTTGCGCACAGGGGCCAGCGCCGGCGCGTCGAAGTTGTCCACGATAGGCTGGCCGAAGCTGTTCATCTCCGTGCCCACGTTGAGCGGCAGGTCAAACTGCTTCGCCAGCTCGACGACTTCGTAGAGTTTTTGGCGCTTCAGCGCCGCCAGGTCCGGATCGGGGAGGTTCCAGTTGCGTTCGGGAACGATGTTCAAGGCGACGACGCCCTTGGAGACCAGCAGCGTCAGCAGCTCTTCCATCGCCTGCTCGCCTTCGGAAAGGCCGTCCAGCCAGGCGGCGCAGGGCAGCGCGCGACAGTGCTGCGCCAGCTCGTGCAGCCGTTCGACGCGGGGAAAGTCGCCGGCGTCCGGTTGCACGTAGCCGGGGCCGCCTCGTTTCATCAATTTGCTGCGCACCAGATTTTGGAAACTTGCATTATCCTGCATGGTTTTTTCGACGGCCGCTGCATCCATGCAAAGGCGCTCGGCCCAAAAGGCGGTGGTCTGGCCCACCATGCGTTTCGCCGCCTGAATATAGGCGACGACGATATGGCGCTCCGTGGCGTTGCCCGCCGGCGTCAGCGGGAGCACGTCGGCGTCGTAGTCGATGACGACGGGATGCAGATAGGCATTGACGCGCGCGACAAGGGCGCGATTGCGCGCCGCCGCCTGGCCGCGCAGCTCGTCGATGATCGCCTGCGCAGGAGGTGGAACGTCGGTTTCGGTGAAGCCAATGGCCATGTGGTAGAGCACGCCGGGCTCGCCGGGGGAGTTGATCTCGCGCTCGGCGAACTCCGGCACATAGACGCGCGTCTCGATGCCGGCGCTGCCGTGCACGCCGACCTGATCGCAGGCGTCGAGAAACTCGCTGACGGCGTCCAGCACGTCGAAGTCGACGATGCCCATCAGGTCGATGCCCTCGCGTCGCGCCAGCCACGCCAGCCCGGTCGGCGAATAGCCGTAGGCGTTGAACGAAAAGAAGGTGTGGCAGTGCATGTTGGCGACCCCACGCCAGACAGGAGGCTCCGGATGGTTCTCGAGGAGTTGCTTCAGGGCAGTGCGGCGCACGACGGGATCAAAGTGATTGAGAGCCTGCTCCAGTTGCAGTTCTGCCGCAGTATGAATCATGATAATACTCGCTGTTGAAGAAGAGGTCGGAAGTTGTCATACACAGCTAGGGCTAATGTATCACAGATATGGGATGTTTGCAAGCAGAAAGTAAAGCAAATCGCCCTGTTTCACAACGTAAATCAAAAGTCTTGATTACGCAGATTTTGCGAAGGCTCTCACATCGAGGAGCAGCAGGAGCGCTATGACAGGAAAGTGCATTCTCGCCCATGACCTGGGCACATCGGGCGACAAAGCCACCCTTTTCGATGCAGAGGGGCGTCTGGTTGAAAGCGCCTTTGCAGCGTATGAGACGCATTATCCGCACCCAAACTGGGCGGAGCAGAATCCGCAGGCCTGGTGGGAGGCTGTGTGCAGCGCCTCGCAACAGTTGCTGAGCAAGACAGGCGTCCCGGCCCGAGAGATCGCCGCCGTTGGTTTCAGCGGCATGATGATGGGCTGCCTGCCGGTGACGGCGACGGGAGAGCCGCTGCGCTCCTGCATTATCTGGGCC
This sequence comes from uncultured Caldilinea sp., assembly GCF_937128415.1. Classification (GTDB taxonomy): domain Bacteria; phylum Chloroflexota; class Anaerolineae; order Caldilineales; family Caldilineaceae; genus Caldilinea. Next base: position 123,241 of record NZ_CAKZMJ010000067.1, on the reverse strand, counting down.
GATCAGCGAGCGCAGGAGGAGGCGGCTTTTGTCGCTGCTCGCTGCGGCGCGGACGAGGTCTATTTGCGCTGTGGTCATCGCGCCAGCGCTGCGTATGTGGCGCCGAAAATTCTATGGGTGCGCAACCACCAGTCCGAAATCTATGCGCGAGCGGCGAAGTTTCTCGTCCCAAAGGATTACATTGTGCATCGTCTCACCGGCGAATTCGCCACCGACTATTCCGATGCGTCGGGCACGCTGCTCTTTGACCTGACGGAGCGTCGCTGGCATCGCCCCTTTCTGGACGCCCTCGATCTGTGCGTCGAGCAGCTGCCGACGCCGCATCCATCCCCTACGGTGGTGGGGCGGGTGACCGCACAGGCGGCGCAGGCGACCGGCCTGGCGATCGGAACCCCGGTCGTCATCGGCGGCGGCGATGGCAGCTGCGCCGGCGTCGGCGCCGGCGTGATTGAGCCGGGCTCGGCCTACTGCGTGATCGGAACGTCGGCCTGGATCAGCGTCAGCACGCTGGCGCCGGCCCCAGACCCGCAACAGCGCACCATGACCTTTCACCACGTCCATCCTGAGCGCTATGCGCCGATGGGGGTGATGCAGCTGGCCGGCGGCGCGCGCGAATGGGCATGGAAGGCGCTGGCGGACGGCGACCTCGATCTCGACGCTGCGGCGGCGACGGTCGAGCCGGGTGCGGGCGGCCTTCTCTTTCTTCCGTATCTGATGGGCGAGCGCAGCCCATGGTGGAACCCGCAGGCGCGCGGAGCGTTCATCGGCCTGGCAATGCCGCACACCAAGGCGGAGATGGCGCGCGCGGTGCTGGAGGGGGTCGCCTTCGGTCTGCGCCAAATTCTCGACTGCCTGCGCGAGCAGACGCCCGGCATCGATGCGCTGCGGCTGATCGGCGGCGGGGGGCGAAGCCGTCTCTGGCCGCAGATCCTGGCCGACGTCTTCGGTCTACCCATCCATGTGCTGGAGCTGACCGGCGAAGCGACGAGCTGGGGCGCAGCGGTGGCGGCGGGCGTTGGCGTCGGACTTTATGACTGGTCGATTGCGGCAGAACGGAGTCGCGTCGTGCAGGCGCTCGAGCCAGACCCAAGCCGTCGGAGCCGGTATGAAGAGTTGCTGGCGCTTTTCACCGAGAGCTACCTGGCGCTGGCGCCGGTGTATGCGAAGTTGGCCGGTGGAATTTGAAGACCAGGGGCTTCATGGCAAAACTTATCGCAGACAGGCCGAGAAGCGCAGAGGTTTCCGTGCACTTGCGGTTTGCCACATCTCTGTGCGCTTGGCAGTGAACTTTCCAACTTTCCACCATGAAAGAGACTTCCCTTGACTGAATTATTTGCTTCCCTTTCTCTCTGGCAGTGGATTTTGGCCGGAATCGGCGCGTATCTGGTCGGCATCTCAAAGACCGGCGTGGCAGGGTTGGGCGTCTTCGCCGTGGCCATTTTTGCCAGCGCTCTGCCCGCCCGCGAGTCGGTGGGCGTCGTCCTGCCCATCCTCATCGCAGCGGACGTCGTGGCCGTGGTCAGTTACTGGGGCCAGGGGAGTTGGCCGCATCTGCTGCGCCTCTTTCCCTGGGCCGCAGTGGGCATCGTGGCAGGCTATTTTGTGATGGATCACATCGACGCCGTGATGACGCAGCGACTGATCGGCGCAGTGCTGGTGGTGATCGTGTTGATTCACTTCTGGCGACGGCTGCGCACACAGGCGCTGGCGACGCTCGAAGCCGAGATGCGACCCCACCCTTTCCTTTCCGGGGTCACAGGCGTCAGCGCCGGCTTCACGACGATGGTCGCCAACGCAGCGGGGCCGATCATGATCATCTATCTGCTCGCCATGCGCCTGCCTAAATACATCTTTATGGGGACGGCGGCGTGGTATTTCTTTGTGCTCAACGTCTTCAAGGTGCCCTTCTCCTACAGTTTGGGGCTGATCAACGCCGCCTCGCTGCCCCTCAGCCTGGCGCTGGCGCCGGCGGCGATCGCCGGCGCGCTGACCGGCCGCGTGTTGATTCGCCACATCAACCAGCAGGCGTTCGAGCTGATGGCGCTGGCGCTCACGCTGATCGCAGGCGCACGACTGTTGATGTGAAGAGGTGAAAAAGAATTTGCGCTCTTGGGAATGCCGAAAAATCGCAGCTCTACTGTACAATTGAGTCATCATGAATCGTTCGATGGCGTCAGGTGAAAGATTCAATAAGCCGCATCTGGTAAGTTGCTCCAATCGACTGGGCTGTAGCCTACAATGATGCAGAACTACTTCGCCCTCAACGCCTGGCGAGAGGCTTTGGCGCGCATCTTCGAGGGATTTGCCGAACAAGACAACGTCAGCCCCACCTGGCTGGTCAACCCTTCCACCAATCGTCGTCTCAAGCTCGACAAGTTTTATCCGGAGATTTCAGTGGCTGTGCGCTTCAAGGGGTTGACGGCCAAGGGGCAGGGACGCAAGAGCGACCTGGAAATTCTGGAGGAGGAGGCGCGCGAACGCACGCGTGCCGAACTCTGTCGGCAACATGGCGTTCATCTGGCGACTATCGACCTCAACGAAGACCCCGTCAAACAGCTCGAGGGTCTGCTCGGCGTGTTGGCGCGCGCCAGCCGCTCTCTGGCGCAGAGCGACCAGCCGGCGGAGGAAAAGGCCCGTTGGATGCCTGCGCTGGCGGCCGCACGCAGTCGCGCCGAACAATTGCGCAGTCGTCTGGCCAAAGACCCTGAACAGATGCTCGAGACCCTGGCGGCTGCGTGGCGCGATCGCGAGGCGAACCTGGCGTTGCAGTTGCGCGCAGCCTCCGCTTCCTCTCCGGAGGCTGCGGTCGCCCTCGTCTTAAAGCCCGGCCAGCGCGTGCGGCATGTCCGTTTCGGCGAAGGCGTGATCACCCACATCCAGGGCGAAGGGCCGGAGGCGATGGTGGCGATTTTGTTCGATGCTGCGGATGAGCGCACCTTCCGCGCCGATCTGTTGGCCGACAAGATTGAAGTGCTCGAATAATCGATCTTCCTCGTTGCCCTGAAATCGATAGGGCGCGTCGCCTCTTTTCTTAACCCCCGTTTGCTGTCCGGCAATCCGGTCGGCGTCGGCGCCTGCGAATTCCTCATCCCCTCGCTCCGACCGCCGAAGGCGCTGTGAGCGTTGAGGCGAGGTGATCAACCACCAAGACACCAAGACACAAAGGAGACTCCAGAAGAGAAAAAATCTTCATATTTCTTGGTTTCTTTGTGTCTTTGCGTCTTTGTGGTGATATTCTATGCGCCTTGTCGCCAGGCCGGTGGCGGAAGGGAAGCAAGGGGCGAGGGACAAAAGCGAGCGATTGGCGTAACGTGAGGAAATGATTCAAAAATCATGGTTGACTCCCTCCATCATCTGTGTTATATTTGCAATTGTCTGATTGCTTTGTGATTGTATGTGATTGTTTCAAGAGTGTTCGTGACCTTGTCCCCAGTTGACATGTTTGAAAAGGTTGTGTTACGCTCTTATTGCTCACTGGGTGACAACTTGTTGTTCGAGAGATTTCGGCCTGCCGGGGCGTCTGCGCTCTGAAGGCTTACGCACATTCACCGGATTGATTTCGATTTCTCCATCGCACATAAATCATTCATAGATCAGATCTGGACAAACGCTCTATGAGCACATCCACCCTTGCTCCACAAAGCCCAGGCGGCGTGCGCACCGGCGCCTCTGCAGCCAGAGTGCGGCGCATCGTCGATAACTTCTACGTGCGTCGCGTCGCCAAGGCGCTCTTCACCGTGTGGGTGGTCAGCACGATCATCTTCTTTTTGATTCGCCTGCTGCCCGGCAATCCGATTGAGCAGTACATCGCCCGTCTGATCGAGACGCAGGGCATGGACTATGAGAACGCGCGCATGCAGGCGGCGGCGCTTTTCGCCATCGACCTGGACGCGCCGCTCTGGAAGCAGTATCTCGACTATCTGCTCAATTTGCTGCGCGGCAACCTGGGCGTCTCGATCACCTCGCCCGGCACGACGGTGACCTCGATCATTGCGCGCTTTTTGCCGTGGACCATCTTCAGCGTGGGCATCGGTTTGATCCTGAGCTTCACCATCGGCATTTTGCTCGGGCTAATGATGGCCTATCGCCGCGATGGGCTGCTCGACCATGCGCTGACCGTTTTCGCCTCGGTGGTCAGTTCGGTGCCAAACTATTTGCTCGGCATTTTGCTGGTGGTGTGGCTGGGCGTGCAATGGAAGGTGCTGCCGATCGCGCAGATGCGCGGCACGCTATCGCCTGGCGTGACGCCTTCGTTTACGTTTGCGTTTCTGTACGATGCGCTCTTTCACGCCTTTTTGCCGATCGTCACCTATGTCCTCACCACAGTTGGAAATTGGATGCTCAGCATGAAAGGCAGCACGATCGGCACGCTCGGCGAGGATTTCGTCACCGTCGCGCGGGCGCGTGGGTTGAAGGACTGGCGCATCACGACGGCGTATGTCGGCCGCAATGCTGCGCTGCCTCTCTTTACGCAGTTGACCATTGCCATCGGGTTTGTCGTCGGCGGGTCGTTTTTGATCGAAACCATTTTTCAATATCAGGGGATCGGCTTCGTGCTGAGCGGCGCCATCGCCGCGCGCGACTATCCGGTGATGCAGGGCGTGTTTCTAATCATCACCATGTCGGTGATTTTCGCCAATCTGCTGGCCGATTTCCTCTACGGTTGGCTCGATCCGCGCATCAAGATCGGGTGAGCCAGGAGCAGGTGAACGACTGCGCATGGGAATTGTGCACGGGGGTGAACAATGGGTGTGATTCGAGGCTTGTTTCATTGGGTGGGCACTACGCTGAAGCTGATGACCTACAACAAAGTCGGATTTGTCGGCTTCCTGGTCACCGCCGCCATCTTGATCATTTCGCTGATCGGGCCGTTTTTTATTCCCCTCGACACGAAGACCAAGCTCGACAAGATTTATCAACCTCCCTCCGCCGAGCATTGGTTTGGCACCGACCACCAGGGGCGCGACATCTTCTCGCAGATCGTCCACGGCGGGAAGGACGTGATCTACGTTGCAGCGGTCGCAGCCTTTCTCTCCACCTTTATCGCCGTGACCTTCGGCACGTTGAGCGCCTTCGCAGGCGGCGCGGTGGACAGCGTCATCATGGGCTTCACCGACATTATTTTGACGATTCCGCAATTCCCGTTGCTTGCCGTGCTGGCCGCGTTCATCAAACTCGATAATCTGACTTTGTTGGGCGCTTTTCTAGGGTTGCTCAGCTGGCCCGCGCTGCTGCGCGCCGTGCGTTCGCAGGCGCTTTCGCTGAAAGAACGCGACTTTGTCGAGGCGGCGCGCGCGCTCGACCTGGGCGCCGGGCACATCATCTTCCGCGAGCTGGTGCCCAACATGATGACCTACATTGTGATCAGCTTCACGCTGGCCATGACCGCAGCGGTCTACACGCAGGTGGGACTGGTGTTGCTGGGCCTGGTGCCGGTGTCGAGCAGCAACTGGGGGGTGATGATCAGCCTGGCGTGGACGCAGGGCGCCATCTTCTTCCGCGACGCCATGTGGCGCATCATGATGCCGATCCTGGCGATCGCCGTCTTCCAACTTTCGGTGATCACGATGACGCGCTCGCTGGAGCTGGCGTTCAACCCGCGGCTGCGCACGATGGCCTGATGAGGGATAGGACTGGAAAGCATGACCAAGGGGAAACTGGACTGGCAGATGGATGAGCAACAGAACGGAAAAGCGCCGCTGTCGCTGCAAAATGTGCACGTTTCCTACGCCACCCGTCGCGGCAAAGTGCAGGCGGTGCGCAACGTCACGCTCGACCTTCACGCCGGGGAAAGTCTGGCGCTGATCGGCGAGAGCGGCTCCGGCAAGACGACGCTGGGGCTGGCGATCGTGCGGCTGCTGCCCGAAACTGCGCAGATTGAGCCCGGCGCAATCTTCTACCGCCGCAATGGCCGCGAAGTCGATATTCTGAAGCTCGACCGCAACGAAATGCGCGAATTCCGCTGGCGCGATTGCGCCATGGTCTTCCAGGCTGCGCTCAACGCCTTCAACCCTGTGCTCAAAATTTGGGCGCAGGCATGGGACACCGCCAAGGCGCACGGGTGGCACGATAAAGAGGCGGTGCGTCAACGTCTGGTGGAGTTGCTCGAATTCGTCCAGCTCGACCCCAGACGCGTGATCGACGCCTACCCGCATGAGCTGAGCGGCGGCATGCGCCAACGCGTCTTGTTGGCGCTCTCGCTGTTGCTCAACCCGCAGGTGCTGATCCTGGACGAGCCGACGACCGCGCTTGACATCATCACGCAACGCACGATCATCAAGTTGTTGCGCAAGTTGAAGGAAGAGCAGGGCTTCACCATGATCTTCATCTCCCATGACCTGGCCATCGCCGCCGAGCTGGCCGACCGCGTGGCGACGATGTACGCCGGTCGCATCGTGGAGCTGGGCGCTTCCGAGGACATCTTCTATCGGCCGCGCCATCCCTACACGCTCGGCCTGATCCGCGCCGTGCCTACGGTCACGGGCGGGTTTGAGCAGCTCTTTTCGATCCCCGGCTCTCCGCCCGATCTGATCGATCTGCCGACCGGCTGCAAGTTTCATCCCCGCTGCACCTTCGCCACCGACCGTTGCAAGGTGGAAGAGCCGGAACTCGAGGAGGTCGGGCCTGGCCACACGGCGGCGTGCTGGCACTGGCAGAAAGTTGAAGAGGAGCTGCGGCGCAATCCCCTTCACCGGGGTGTGCTCAGCGTGCTTGAAGCCGTATCCTTCAACGAAGAGGCGGTGTCTTGATGGCTCCGATTCTGGAAGTGCGCAATCTCACCAAAAAGTTCGGCAAAGGCAAAGAAACGGTGACCGCCGTCGATTCGGTCTCCTTCGCCATCGAACCGGGTGAGACGGTCTGTCTGGTGGGAGAAAGCGGCTGCGGCAAGAGCACGACGGGGCGCATGGTCGCCGGCCTGCTGGAGCCGACCTCCGGGGAGGTGCTCTTCGAGGGCAAAAATATCAAGGAGCTTGACAGCGCCGGTTTCCGGCGGTATCGGCAATCGGTGCAGATCATCCATCAGGACCCCTACGCGTCGCTGAACCCGACGCAGACGGTGCGACAGATTCTCACGGCGCCGCTGCTGCGCCACAACAAGGTGAAGAATCGGGCGGGCGCCGAGGCGCGCGCTTTGGAGCTGCTCGAAGTCGTCGATCTGACGCCTGCGCGCGACATGATCGACAAATATCCGCACCAGTTGAGCGGAGGGCAACGTCAGCGCGTGGCCGTGGCGCGAGCGCTGACGGTCGAGCCGAAGTTTATTGTCGCCGACGAGGCGGTGTCGATGGTCGATGTCTCGATCCGCGTGAGCATCCTCACCATGCTGTCGCGGCTCAAGGAGCAGTTTCACGTCACCTTTCTGTTTATTACGCATGACCTGGCATTGGCCAAGTATTTCGCCTGGGAGGGACGCATCACCGTGATGTATCTGGGGCGCATCGTCGAAGATGGGCCGACGCAGCGGCTGATCACCGACCCGCGCCACCCTTACACGCAGGCGCTGCTCTCCGCGGTGCCGGAGGCGGACCCAGAGCTGGCCCATCGGAAGCGACAGATCGAGCTGCGCGAGGCCGAGATTCCCAGCCTGCTCAATCTTCCGTCAGGGTGCACCTTTCATCCGCGCTGTCCGTATTTTGTGCCCGGACAATGCGACCGCCAGGTTCCTGCGTTAGAGCCGCTCGATGTCGGTGGACGCGTGGCCTGCCCGGTGCGCAAGCACGAGCACGTTCCTTTGTTGGTCTAGCCGATGAACCGCGAGATCGTGCGCTCCGGATTGTTGATCGGCTCGTTGATACTGGTGACGGGGATTCCGTTGCTCTTCATCGTGACGCCCGGATCGGCGGAGCATGTCATCACGCTGTTCACGGTGTTGATCGCAATTGTATTTCTCACTGCGCTGGTCATCGTCGTTCGCATCCATCAACGTTGATTGAAAAGGAGGTGAAGCGAGGGGAATAGCGCTTTTTTCGAGGGCGGTCATGCGATCGGCGCCTTAAAAATGGATCCTGAGCGCTGTCGATGACGCCGACTTTGGATGCATCTGTTGTTTTCCACGTTCAACCATTTCAAGGAGAATCGGTATGAAGACGTCAAAATGGTTTGCGCTGTTGTTGGTGTTGGCGTTGACCCTCTCGGCCTGTGTTGCGCCGGCCGCAGCGCCGTCCGCTGCGCCAGGAGAGGCTGCGGCGCCGGCGGTCAGCGAGATGCATATCGCCTGGCCCTATTCTGTGCCGCCGACCGGCCACTTCAACACCTTCGTCACCAACGGTCTTTCCCTGGCAATTTATCAAGCCTTGATGGAGCCGCCGCTCTTCTATTACATGTGGGCGGATGCAAGCTGGATGCCCATCGCCGGCGAATCATGGGAGTGGGTTGACGATGTGACGCTGCGCGTCAAGCTGCCTGCGGGCGCCGTGTGGAGCGATGGCAGCCCCTACACATCCAAGGATGTCGTCGACACATTCGCCATCTATCGCCTGCAGAACACCGTCGCATGGACCGATCATCTGGCGGATGTGGTGGCGGTGGACGACACGACCGTCGACTTCATCCTGCGCAGCCCCTCCTCGGTGGCGCCGCGACGCCTCCTGCGCGACAGCTTCATCCACGCCTCCTCGGTCTACGGTGAGTGGGCGCAGCGCGTCAACGAGCTGGTCGCCGCCGGCAAGACGCCGCAGGATCAGGAGTGGAAAGACCTGCTCAACGCCTTCAACGAGTTCCGCCCGGAGGACATGGTCGTGCTTGGCCCGTACAAGATCGATCCGGCCAGCATCACCGAGTCGCAGATGATCCTGAACAAGGTGCCGACCTCCTTCATGGCGGACTGGGTGAAGTTCGACCGCCTGGTCAACTACAACGGCGAGACGCCGGTCGTGACGCCGCTGGTGCTGGCCGGCGACATCGACTACGCCACGCACGGCTTCCCGCCCGCCACCGAGCGTGAGTTCATCGCCAAGGGCTACCGCATCATCCGCGCACCGAACTACAACGGCCCGGCGCTCTACCTGAACCACAAGGTGGCGCCGTTCGACAACAAGCTGGTGCGCCAGGCGCTCGCCTACGCCATCGACCGCCACGAAAACGGCGTGGTCTCGTTGGGCGACTCCGGCAAGGCGGTCATCAACATGGTGGGCTTCTCCGACAACCTCGTGCCGCTCTGGCTGACGGAAGAGACGGTCAATCGCCTCAACAAGTATGAGTTCAACCGCGACAAAGCGGCTGAAATTCTCACCGGCCTGGGCTGGACGCGCGATTCCGACGGCGTCTGGAAAGATGAGACCGGCAAGCGCATGGAGTTCGAGCTGACCGCGCCCGCCGAGTTCGCCGACTGGTCGGCCGCCGCCGAAAATCTGGCGCAACAGCTCACCGACTTCGGCATCAAGACCGCCTTCCGCGGCATCACCTTCACGCAGCACGACATCGACGTGCAGGACGGCAAGTTCGAGATGGCCATCCGCGCCTGGGGCGCCGGCAACCCGCATCCGCACTTCTCGTACAACTTCAACTTGCGCACGCCGTATAATCAGGTGATTTCAGGCGTCGGCGATCCCACCAAGCCGGGCATCTCCTTCCCGCTGGTGCAGCAGACCGACGTGCTCGGCGAAGTGGACCTGGGCGCCATGGTGGTGGCCTCGGGCGCCGGCAATGATCTCGAGGCGCAGAAGGCTGTCGTCAACGAGCTGGCGCTGGCCTACAACGAGCTGCTGCCGCAGATTCCGCTGTGGGAGCGCTATGGCAACAACCCGGCGCCGGACATCCGCGTCACCGGCTGGCCGCCGGACGGCGACCCGGTCTATCAGAACGGCACTTACAACGATCCGTTCGTCATCGTGCTGCTGTTGACCGGCCGCCTGCAGCCGAAGCAGTAGGTGGGTCCAGTTTTATTGCAACGCCGGGGGTTGGCGCTCCATCGTCCATCACGATGACGTCGACGCCCGGCCAACTGAGAGAATGAGGAGATGGAGCCGGTGCACAACACCGGCTCCTGTTGCGACAATGAACAATTATCGAATTCTGACCTCAATCAACCTGCTGACCCTAGTCGCCATCGGCGTTAGCTCCCCGCTGTTCACCCTCTATCTCCAAGAATTGGGCGCCACCTTTGCGCTGATTTCTCTGATCATCACCAGCGCCATGGTCGCCATGCTCGCCAGCAACGCAGCCTGGGGCTGGCTGGCCGATGGGTTGCAGGCGCGCAAACGGCTCTTCGTCGCCGCCCTGGCCGGCGTGGCGCTCGCCTATGTCTGGCTCAGCGCAGCCGACGACCTGACGATGGCCTGGCTGGCGCGGCTCCTCAACGATGTGAGCATGGCCGGCGTGGCGACCTTGAGCCTGGCGCTGATGGGTGACGCGCTCGACGCCTCGACGCACAAAGGGCGCAGCATGGGGCTTTTCCGCGGGCTAGGCTCGCTGGCCTTCGCTGCAGGCGCATTTGGCGGCGGCTGGCTGGCGGACGTCTTCGGCTTCAGCTTCATTTTTCTGGTCTGTGGAGGCTTCTATCTCGTCGCCGCCCTCGTTGCCCTCAGCCTGCATGAGACGCCTGTACGAGAGACCCCCTCCGCAGCTGTGTCCGCGTCCCAAGGCCGTCCATCGGGCCTGCCGCTGCTCTTTTTAAGCGGCGTGGCGCTGTGGACGATGGCGCACGTCGCCTCCACCACGATGTGGCCGAATTACATGAGCGCGCTCGGCTACAGCAAGGCGGCCATCAGCAGCCTGTGGGGGCTGGCCGCCGTCGTCGAGATGCCGGCGATGGTGCTCAGCGGCGCGCTTTCGGACGTGGTGGGGCGGGCCATCGTGCTGGCGGCCGGCGGCGTGGGCATTGCGCTGGTGCAGATCGGCTATCTGCTGTTGGCCGCAAGTCTGCCTGCGCTGATCGGCGTTCAACTTGTGCGCGGCTTCGGCTTCGGCAGCTACACTGCAGCCTCGATGACCCTCGCCGCCGAAACCGGCGGTCAGGCGCAGCGCGGCCGCAACAGCGGCGTCTTCAACATGGCCGGCGTCGTCGGTCAGCTCGCCGGCAGCCTCACCGGCGGGATGGTGGTGCAGGCCGCCGGCTTTCACGCCCTGTTCATCGTCTGCGCAGGGTTGGCGCTGAGCAGCGCGCTCTGTTTTCTCTGGCTGCGCCGGCGCACCTTGGCGTTGACCCCGCCTAGATGGATTCCAGGATGACCGGTTTAGACGAACATCTTCACAAATGACTATTTCCCTGAAGACGACGGTTTAGAACCATGCAAAAAATAGGCGTGATCGGAACAGGCTCCATCGCCGACGTTCACCTCGAAGGCTGGCGGCGCATGCCGGGCGTCGAGATCGTCGGCTATTATGATCTTTTGCCAGAGGCGGCGGCGCGCGCGGCGCAGCGTTACGGCGGCCGCGCCTTTGCTTCGTTGGAGGCGCTGCTGGCCGCTGTGGATGTCGTCGATATCTGCACGCCCGCCTCCACGCACAAGGAACTCGTGTTGGCCGCTGCGGACGCCGGCAAGGCTATCATCTGCGAAAAGCCGTTGGCGCGCCATTCCGCCGACGCGCGCGAGATGGTGGAGGCGTGTGAACGCGCCGGCGTGATGCTCTTTCCGGCGCAGGTGGTGCGCTTCTTCCCGATGTATCGCCGCGTAAAGGAGCGCATCGACGCCGGCGCCATCGGCAAGCCGGCCGTCTATCGCAGCGCGCGCTGCGGCGCGTTTCCCCGGCCGGGCGGCAAGTTCTCCGCCGCCCATTACGCCGACTTCGCCCAGAGCGGCGGCGTCGTGCTTGACGTCGGCGTGCATGACATCGATTTTGCGCGCTGGTGCTGCGGCGACATCGAGCGCGTCTTTGCCCGCGGGCTGACCTTCGCCGGCCGCCCCTATCAGGACCATGCCCAGATCACCTTGCGCTTCGCCACCGGCGCCATCGGTTTCATCGAGGTGAGCTGGGCGCATCCGCGCGGCGTCTTCCGCACGCGCGTCGAAGTGGCGGGCGACGAGGGGTTGATCGAGTGGGACTCGTTGGATCGTCCGCCGCTGTTGGCGGAGCTGTACGACGAAGCGCGCGGCCTGCAACGCCTCTCCAGCAGCCCCACTGCGCCGGAGGACGAACCCTACTATGCGGAGCTGGCCCACTTCATCGACGTGCTCGAAGGGCGCGCGCAACCGATCGTGACCGCGCGCGATGGACTGGAGGCGGTGCGCGCCGCGCTGGCCGCCATCGAGTCGATGCGCAGCGGTCGCCCCGTTGCACTCAAAGAGTTCGGAGGATGACGCCATGAGCGAAAAGACAGTGCGCATTGGCTTTCTGGGCGTCGCCCACATGCATTCGGTCAGCTATGCAGCGAATCTGCTGCAGATGGCGGGCGTCGAGATTGTCGGAATGTGGGATCGTTCGCCGTCGCTGGCGGTGGAGTGGTCGCAGCGGCTGGGCGTCCGTCGCTACGAACAGGCGGAGCAGCTTCTCGACGCCGGACCGGACGCCGTCGTCGTGTGCAGCGAGAACGCGCTGCACCGGCCGCTGGTGGAGCTGGCGGCGGGGCGGGTGGGCGCCATCCTTTGTGAAAAGCCCATCGCCGTCACCCTCGCCGACGCGCAGGCGATGATCGAACGGTGCGCGACCGCCAATACGCGGCTGCAGATCGCCTTTCCGGTGCGTTTTGCGCCGGCGGTCGTGGAGCTCAAGCGCCGGCTCGACGCCGGCGAGTTAGGCCAGGTCTTCGCCGTCAATTGCACGAATCACGGCTCAATGCCGGGCGGCTGGTTCGTCGATCCGGAGCTGGCGGGCGGCGGCGCAGTGATCGACCACACCGTGCACGTGATCGACCTGTTGCGCTGGTTCTGGAACGCCGAAGTGACGGAGGTCTACGCCGAGGTGGGCGACAGCCTGCTGCATCCCGATCTGGGCATCGACGACGCCGGCCTGCTCTCCTTCACGCTCAGCAACGGCGTCTACGGTTCGCTCGACACAAGCTGGTCGCGCCCGCCGAGTTATCCCGTCTGGGGAGATGTGAAGATCGAGGTGGTGGGAGAGCGCGGCGCAATTTACCTGGATGCGTTGCACCAATATGTCACCGTGGCGTCGGACGCAACGGGCAAGACGCAGTGGGTGAGTTACGGCAGCGACATCGATCGTGGATTGATGGCGGATTTCGTGGACATGGTGCGCAGCGAGCGCGCGCCTTCCATCACGGGAGCGGACGGCCTGGCTGCGCTGGCGGTGGCCCTGGCAGCCTACGCGTCGGCGCGTCGGGGGGAGCCGGTGCCATTGGAAAACGCACTCCCGACCCTGAATCGGTGAAGTCCGGCGCCGGATGGAAAAGTCAACTGCAAAGAGAGGAGAACATGACGACATTGCGTTTGGGGACATCCAGCTATTCCTACTGGCATTTCACGCCGGAGGTGACGCCGCTGGAGCAGGTGCTCGAAGCCGCTGCACAGTTGGGGTTGGCCGGCGTCGAGCTGTTGCATCGCCAGATGGCGTCGGAGGAGCCTGCGTACTTGCGCTCGCTGAAGCGTCGCGCCTTCCAGCTCGGCCTCGACCTTTACAACCTGAGCATTCATCAGGATTTTGTCTGGGCCGAGGAAGAAGAGCGACGCCGCGAGATCGAACACACGCTGCATTGCATCGATCTGGCGCATGAGCTGGGCATCCCTTCGATCCGCATCAATTCCGGCGGCTTCCGCAAGCGAGCGCCCTTTTCGGAGCTGATTGCGGCGCGCGGGTGGGTGGAGCCGTGGGAAGGCTACACGTTGGACGACGGCTTTCGCTGGTGCATCGACGCCATCGAGCAATGCCTGCCGCACGCCGAGCGTCGCGGGGTGATGCTGTTGCTGGAAAATCACTGGGGGTTGACCACCACCGCCGACGGCATGGTGCGCATCCTCAGCAGCGTCGGCTCGCCCTGGCTGCGCGCGATTCTGGACATGGGCAACTTCTATTTCGAGCCGGATATGTACGCGGCCATGGAAAAGATCGCCCCTTATGTCTGGCTGGCCCACGCCAAGACTTATCCGGGCGGCGGCACGGTCTACACGCTCGATCTGGACTACGCGCGCATTTTCCGCATCCTGTTGGACGCCGGCTTCACCGGCTACGTCTCTATAGAGATGGAGGGGCATGAACCGGCGGAGACCGCCATGCCCAAGAGCATTGCGTTGTTGGAAGCCGCCTGGCGACAGGCTATTGAACGATAGAAAGAAGGTGGATGATGTCGAAACCGGTTGAATTGGTTGTCATCGGCGCAGGTTCGCGTGGGGCCAACGCGTATGCTTCGTATGCGCTGCGTCACCCGGATGAAGTGCGCATCGTCGGCGTGGCCGAACCCGATCCGACGGCAGCGCCTGGCCGAGGCGCATGACATCGACGACAGCCGTTGCTTCGTCACCTGGGAGGATTTGATCGCCGCCGGACAACTGGCCGACGGTGCCATCATCGCCACCCAGGATCAGATGCACGTCGAGCCGGCGATTGCAGCCATGGAGGCGGGCTACGACGTGCTGCTGGAAAAGCCGATGGCGCACACGCTGGAAGGCTGCGTCCGCCTGGTGCAGGCGTCGGAGCGCACCGGCCGCGTGCTGCAAATCTGCCATGTGCTGCGCTATGCACCCTTCTGGCGCAAATTGCACGAGATTCTGGACTCAGGCGCCATCGGCGAGATCGTCACCGTGGAGCACCGCGAAAACGTCGTCTACTGGCACATGGCGCACAGCTTCGTGCGCGGCAACTGGCGCAACAAGGCGCTCTCCAGCCCGATGATTCTCGCCAAATGCTGCCACGACTTCGACATCCTGGTTTGGAACCTCAAGCAGCCGGTCGTGCGGCTCTCCTCGGTCGGCTCGCTGATTCACTTCCGCAGCGAAAACGTGGGGCCGGAAATTCCGGCGCGCTGCACCGACGGCTGCCCGATCGAGCCGGAATGCCCCTTCTCGGCGATCGCCATCTATCTTGACTACGAACGCACCATTCCCGATGCGCGCCAGCGCCTGGCCGCAGCCGGCCTGGACCCGGACGCCCCCAACATCTGGCCTTTCATCACGATCTCGCCCGACGTCAGCCGCGCCGGACGAAAACAGGCGATTGAGACCGGACCCTACGGCCGCTGCGTCTATCGCTGCGACAACGACGTCGTCGATCATCAGACGGTGCTGATGGAGCTGGAGAACGGCGCCTCGGTCACGCTGGTCATGCACGGTCATTCCAACCAGGAGCACCGCTCGATGCGCTACGACGGCACCAAGGGCACGCTGCGCGCCCGTGCGGTGGAGCCGGGCGAGATCGAGATCAACATCCACGGCGGCAAGACGGAAACCATCCGCGTGGACACGGCTGCAATGGGGCACGGCGGCGGCGATGAAGGCATCATGCGCGACTTCGTGCGCGTGCTGCGCGGGGAAATTGCGCCGCTCACCACCGCGCGCGTTTCGCTGGAAAGCCACCTGCTCGCTTTCGCAGCCGAAGACGCCCGCCTGAGCCATCAGGTCATCCACATGGCCGACTATCGGGCGCAGGCGGAGGCGTTGACGCAGGCGCTGAGGTGAAGATGCGCGTCGCCGGGCTGATGAGCGGCACCTCCGCCGACGGCGTCGATGTGGCGATCGCAGACATCACGGGGTTGCCTTCACCGCAGGGCGAAGGCGTGCATATACAGATGCTCGCCTTCGCCACCCTGCCCTGGCCGGAGGCGGAGCGCGCGCTAATCTTCGACCTCTTCGCCGGACGCGGGACGCCCGCCGATCTCTGTCGCGCCAACTTCCGCCTCGCCGAAGTCTTTGCAGACGCGGTGCAGCGCGTGGCGGCGGACGCCGGTCTTCCGCTCTCGAGCCTCGATCTCATTGGCAGCCACGGACAGACCCTCTGGCACGATGTGGCCGGCGACGGACGGGTGACCAGCACCTTGCAGATCGGAGAGCCAGCGGTGATCGCCGCACGCACGGGCGTGACGACGGTCGGCGACTTTCGCGTGGCGGATGTGGCCATGGGCGGCCAGGGCGCGCCGCTGGTGAGCATCTTCGACTGGTTGCTGCTGCGGCCGCCGCCTGACCTTCACGGCGTTGCAGGCGGCTGGCGCGCCGTGCAAAACATCGGCGGCATCGGCAACGTGACGTTTCTGCCGCCGGTTGACCTGGATGCAGCGCCGTTGGCCTTCGACACCGGCCCCGGCAACGTGCTGATCGACTGGGCTGTGCGGTTTGTCAGCGGCGGCGAACTGACTTACGATCAGGACGGCAGGCTCGCCGGCCAGGGGCGGGTGATCGAACCTTTGCTAATGCGGTGGCTCTCGCATCCCTACTTTCATCAGCCGCCGCCGAAGACGACCGGCCGCGAGCTTTTCTCTGTACAACTGGCGGAAGCGATGCGTAGGGAGGCGGAGGCGATGGGCGCAAGGCCGGCGGACTTCGTCGCCACCGTGACCGTCCTGACGGCGGCCAGCATCGTGGACGCATATGCCCGTTTTGCGCCTGGCCCCATCGCCGAGGTGGTTGTGGCCGGCGGCGGGGTGCACAATCCTGTGTTGATGGCGGCGTTGCGCGCCAGGCTGGCGGTGCAGTTCGGATGGGAAGTTCCGCTTATCCCACACGACGCGCTGGGCTTCTCCGCCGACGCCAAAGAAGCGCTGACTTTTGCTTTACTGGCGTATCTGTGCGCGCATGGGCTGCCGGGCAACGTCCCTGCGTGCACCGGCGCAAAGGAAGCGGTCGTGCTGGGCAAAATTGCGCCGGGAAGGAATTATCGGAGGGTGATATTGGATCTGTAGGGGCGGCTCGCAGCCGCCCATTTCGGCAGACCCGTGAGATTGCGAAGTGAACCTACAAAAAGCAGCTATGAGCTGCGTCTGGTTCATCAAAGGCGCTCCCGTAGGGTGTCGCCTCTGGCGCAATCATGGGGGCTTAACGAGAGGGTCTACGGAGTGGCCGGAAGGATGATCACAATCGGCATCGACGGCGGCGGCACGAAGACGCGCTGCGTGGCCGTCAACGAAGAAGGCGACGTGCTGGCGACGGTCACCGTCGGCTCCACCAACATCAACGCCGTAGATCACGCCACCGTGCGCGAGCGGCTGGCGGAAGCCGTGGTGACGGTGCTCTCCCAGGCCAGCGCCGAGCCGGGCGAGGTGGCCGCAATCGGCCTGGGCATGTCCGGCGTGGGGAGGCCGGAGGATGCGCGCAGGGTGCGCCAATGGGCGTCGGAGATGCTGCCGCGCGCCTACGCCTACGTCGATCATGACGCCGCAGCGGCGTTGGCGAGCGGCACAGGCGGCGACCTCTACGGCGTCGTCGTCATCAGCGGCACGGGAATGATCGTCTTCGGCGTGGATGACCAGGGGCGCAGGCGACGCGCCGGCGGTTGGGGACCGATCCTCGGCGACCCCGGTGGCGGCTTTAGCATCGGCGCAGCGATCCTGCAGTCGATCACGGCGGCGACCGATGGCTGCGGGCCGGCCACGGCGTTGACCGCGCGCGTGCTGGCGCATCTGAAGCTGAGGGAAGTCAACGACCTGATCGCCTGGACGTACAATCAGAGCGGCTGGGCGCACGTGGCTGCGCTGGCGCACCTGGCCGAGGAGTGCGCCGCCGAACGCGACGAGGTCGCCTATCACATCCTCGCCTGGGCCGCCGATAATTTGGCGTTGCGGGCCGAGACGGTGATCCGCGGGTTGGGCCTGGAGCGCGAGCGCTTCCCGCTTGTCCTCGCCGGAGGCAACCTGACGCACGGCGACCTCTTGCGTCATCTGTTGACGTTGCGCCTGGAAGAGGTTGCGCCCCAGGCCGAGGTCGTCACGCCTCACCTGGATGCTGCGGTCGGCGCTGCGCTGCTGGCCCTCAAGCAGGCGTGGAAGGAGAAGAGAGAGTGAGGAGAGGCGAGACCGTCCACTTTTCGGGATCTTTACGGTGAAAGAGAGGAGCGAGCGCATGAGCAACGAGCAGAAAACTTTGGAAGTCGCCACGCTCGGCGGCGGCTGCTTCTGGTGCCTGGAGGCGGTCTACAGCGAGCTGCAGGGCGTGGAGCAAGTGGTCTCCGGCTACGCAGGTGGGCATGTCAGGAACCCAACCTATCGTGAAGTGTGCAGCGGCGCCACCGGCCATGCAGAGGTGGTGCAGATCACCTTCGATCCCTCGGTGATCAGCTATCGCGATCTGTTGCGCATTTTCTTTACGATTCACGACCCGACGACGCTCAACCGTCAGGGCGCCGACGTGGGGACGCAGTATCGGTCGATCATTCTCTATCACGACGAGACGCAGAAGCGGACGGCGCTGGAGGTGATGGAGGAGGTGACGCGCCAGGGGCTGTGGCCGAACCCGATCGTGACCGAGCTGAAGCCTTTCGACGCCTTCTATCCGGCGGAGGAGTATCATCAGCGCTACTTTGCGCGCAATCCGTTGCAACCCTACTGCCAGGTCGTGATTGCGCCGAAGGTCGCCAAGTTCCGCAAGCAATATTTCGAGCGGCTGCGGCGGTGACGGCTTAAGGATAATTCAAAGATTCTCTTCACCCGCAACAAGCAACACGCAACCCAACAAAGGATCGCCCCATGATTACGATTTCATTTATGTCCGCCAACTATGTGGCGCGAGAGCTCAACTACCACATGACCGAAGGCTGGAAGCAAGGCGACGAGGCCACGCAAGCCTACTTCCGGCCCCTGATCACCTACAGCCGGCGCTTCGACGCGTTGATCGCCGAGATCGCCGAACTGGGGTTCACCGCCGTCGACATCTGGCTGGCCCATCTTCACTACGCCTGGGCGACGCGGGAGCACATCCGCATTGCGCGCACGACGCTGGTGCGCCATCGCATGCAGGTCGTCAGCACGGCGGGTTGGTTCGGCAACACGCGCGCCGAGTTCGAGAAAGCCTGCTGGCTGACGCGCGAGCTGGGCGCGCCGGTGATGGGCGGCAACTGTGCATTGCTCGTCAACGACCGCGCCTGGATGGCCGACACGCTGCGCCATTACGGCCTGAAGTTCGGCTATGAAAACCATCCCGAAAAGTCGATTCAGGAGATGCTCGACAAGGTGGGCGACGGCGACGAAGACGTGATTGGCTTCTGCGTGGACACCGGCTGGTTCGGCACCTATGGCGTGGACGCCGTGGCCGCCCTGCGCGCAGTCGGGCCGCGTCTCTTCCACGTGCATCTTAAGGACGTCGTTGCGCCGGGCGGCCATAAGACCTGTCAGCTCGGGAAAGGCGTCGTGCCGGTGGTCGATTGCGTGCGCACGCTGGTGGAAATGGACTACAAGGGCGCCATCAGCATCGAGCACGAGCCGGAAGACCGCAATCCGAACGAGGAATGCGTCGCCTCTCTAGCGTTGGTGAAACAGGTGCTGAAGGAAAGCATGAAAACACCTGCGGGCCGATAAGGTGAGAATCTAACGATTCACGATGACGAAGAAAGCTCCCTGCCATGACGAAAATCGAAACGCTCTATTTCATCCATCACAGCCACACCGACGTCGGTTACACCCATGATCAACCGATCGTGTTCGACCTGCACGAGCGCTTCCTGACCGAGGCGCTTCTGCTCGCCGAGCGCTACGCCGACCGTGACAGCGACGCCGCCTTTCGCTGGACGGTCGAGAACACCTACGTGCTCGAACGCTGGCTTCAGCGCGCCTCCACCGCCGAGATCGAGCGCTTCCAGGCCATGGAGCGCGCCGGACGCATCGAAGTCACGGCCATGTTCGCCAACATCACGCCGCTCTACGACACCGACGAGCTGATCGAAAGTCTGGAGCGCGTCGACCGCCTGCGCCGCGACTATGGCTTCACCATCACCTCGGCCATGAACTGCGACGTCAACGGCGAAAACTGGCCGCTGGTGGACCTCCTGCTCGACGCTGGCGTCGAGGGCTTCACCATGGCCATCAACACCCACTTCGGCGGCGCGCCGCTCGATCGCCCCGATCTCTTCTACTGGCAGGGGCCGAGCGGACGCTCCATCCTGGCGTACAGCGGCTGGCCCTATGACCAGGGCTGGCGCTATGGCGTCGGCCGCAGCTTCGATGACTTCGAGCGCGTTTGGTGGCCGCGTGTGTTAGAGCGGCTTGACGCCATCAACTATCCCTTCCCGATCGTGATGGTGCAGAGCTTCCACCCCTTCGGCGACAACGGTTCGGCTTTCGAGGGCTTTGTCCCCTGGATCGAGCAGTGGAACGCTTCCGGCAAAGCGCCGTACATCAAGCTGGCAACTCCGCGGCAGTGGTGGGCTGCAGTCAAAGCCTACGCCGACCGTCTGCCGACCTATCGAGGCGACTGGACCGATTTCTGGAACTTCGGCTGCATCAGCAGCGCTCGCGAGCAGGCGATCAATCGGCAGAGTCGGCTGCGCCTGCGCACAGCGGACGCTGTGACCGCCGCCTTGCTCGCCGGCGCCAAACAAAACCCGACCGCTGCTCCCACAGAGCAGACTATCGTCCTCGATCCCTGGCTGCAACGCTCCTTTACGCACTATCGACAGGAGGCGTGGGACAGCCTGATGTTGTGGGATGAACACACCTGGGGTGCAGACCTTTCCGTGACCCGGCCCGACAGCGACGACACCGCCAGCCAGTGGAACCACAAGGCGCACTTCGCCTATCAGGCGCGCAGTCTCAGCCTGCTCTTGCAGCGCGATGCACTGGCGGCGCTGGCCCGGCAGGTGCATCGCGAGCGGCCCGACGACCTGCTGCTCTTTAACCCTCTACCCTGGCCGCACACCTTCGCCGGCGACGTCTCCGAGTGGGTGCTCAAGCCGCGCGGCGCACCGGAGGACTCGACCTCCGGTCGTCATTTCCAGGATCGAGAGTCAACGCGACGCCGCCCCGATATGCCCGGCGTCCAGGACGAGTTCACCGACCTGCTCACCCCGCGCACAGCGCTGCCGCCGACCGTGGCGCCGGCCTTTGGTTACGTCGTCGTGCCGCGTAGCCGGTTGACGACCTACTCGCCCGCCGACCAGTTGATGGAGGACGACGTCATCGAGAACGCTTACCACCGCCTCACCTTCGACCTGGAGCAGGGCGGCGTCATCCTCTGGCGCGATAAGCGCCTGGCGCGCGAATGGGTGGACGGCGACGCCGGCTATCGATTCAATAGCTTTGTGCACGAGGAGGTGGCCGACCTCGACCATCCCTGGCCGCGGCATCGTCTCTTCCAGATGAAATGGGATTCGGAGCATGTTGAGCGACCGCGGGGCTGGAAACGCGGCTGGCGGGCGCGACGACGCACGCCGACCCGCGTCCTCACCCACAACGTCTATCGCACGCCCGCCGGCCTGCGCGTGGTGCAGGTGTTGGAGGCGCCCGGCGTCGAGGGAACCCTCATCCAAAGCGTTTTCCTGCCCGATTACGCCGAATGGGTGGAGTTCCGCGCTGCCTGGCATATGGGGCTGACCACACATCCTGAGGCGACCTATCTGCTCTATCCGTTCAACCTGCCAGGCGCCACCCCGCGCCTCGATTTGGGCGGCCAGGCCATAATCCCAGGCGTAGATCAGATTCCCGGCGTCTGCTACGACTATTTCACCGTGCAGAACTGGGTCGACTTCAACAACGGCCGTTACGGCGTGCGCATCGCCATGCCGGAGAACCCAATGGTGCAGATCGGCGACTTCCACTTCGGCCACAATCAGGCCGAGTTCACCTTCGACCGGGCGATGTTGCTGGGCTGGGTGACCAATAACTACTGGGAGACCAATTTCCGCGCCCATCAACCGGGGCTGGTGACAGCGCGCTATCGCATTGAACCTTATGCTGGGAGCTTTGATGAAGCGCAGGCGCATCGCTTCGGGCTGGACGCCGCCTGGGACGGTCTGCTGCTCCAACACCTCGGCGAACCGACGCCGGCGACGCCCTGGCCGACGAGCGGCTCGCTGCTATCGCTGCCGCAGCCGCCGGTGCTGACGCTGCATCTCAAGCCGGCGCATGGGGGCGGCGTGCTTGTGCGCCTGCTCAACGCCGGCGATTCGTCGCAGGTTGCGCGCATCGGTTCCGGCCTGCTCACCGTGACAGCCGCCCAACGCTGCGATCTCTTCGGTCAACCTGTGGAAGATCTGCGCGTACACGACGGGAGCGTAGAGGTTGCGCTGGCTCCGCGCCAGGTGACGACCGTTCGCCTGTTTTGAGAAACCGTCAATCAAAGACGCGGCGCGGCTTGGGTGGGCCCTCACCCCCTGACCCCCTCTCCCAACCTTGGGAGAGGGGGAGAAGGGAACACCGTAGGTGCGGCTCCCAGCCGCACGTCCTCGACAGACACATTCGCCGTGGAAAAACCGAGGTGGCGCTGCTACGAGCAGCGCCTACGGAGCAATGATGATTTTTCGTAGGTGCGGCTCGCAGCCGCACGTCCTCGATGGGCCCGTGCGGGCCCTCACCCCCTGACCCCCTCTCCTAACCTTGGGTGAGGGGGAGAAGAGCGCCGCACGCCTCCTCGTTTGGTTGATTCCGGCGAACCTCTACGCCGGAATCAACCGCAGCGTCACGATCTCGAAGGGACGAATGGAATAGCGCACGCGATTTCCCTCGACGGAGAGCGCCTGCTTCTCCTCCTCCAGGAGATTCGTGCGCATGGCGGCCCGCAGCGGAAAACTTGTCGTCAACGTGATCGGCCCGCGACGTCGCTGCGTGTCATACAGGCGCACGATGATCCCGTTTCCATCCTCCGCCCATTTCACCGTCTCGATAATCACGTTTGGCGCATCGCAGACGACAAGCGGAGCGTTCGTCCCTTTTGCACTTCGTCCTGCGCTCTTCCGTGCAATCAGCGGGTCGTTGAGCGCGTAGGCGGCGCGCACTGTGCGTTCATCCCAGCCGCCGGCGTGCGGCAAGATGCTGTAAGCGAAGGTGTGATGGCCGAGGTCTGCGGTGGGATCGGGCGAGCCAGGGCCGCGCAGCAGGCTGATGCGAATGACGTTGTCCTTGATGTCGTGGCCATATTTACAGTCGTTGAGCACGCTGACGCCGTAGCCGCCCTCGCTTAGATCGACCCACTTCTGCGCGCATGTCTCGAAGCGCGCCCAGTCCCAGCTTGTGTTCCAGTGCGTCGGTCGCTCGGTGTTTCCCCACTGGATTTCGTAGGTGGCCTTGGGGCTGAGCACATCGACCGGGAAAGCCACCTTTAGGAAGATGGCCCGCTCTCGCCAGTCAATATCGGTGACGACGTCGATCTGCGGACTGTTGTGGCGGAGGCTGATGCGTTGCGTATAGTCGCTGCTGAGGATGCGCCGCTTGATCTCCAGCGTGGCGCGCAGCGGCCCCGCCTCGATCACTCGAATCGAGCTGGCGGGATCGGCCAGCCACATCTTGTCCCGCAGGAAGATATCCACGTCCCAGGCGTCCCAGTTGAGCGGCCGATCCTCGTGCGCCTGGAACTGGTTGGCGACTGCGCCGGCGGGCAACACCTCGCGAGCATTCACCTTGTCGTAGATGCGCGTGATGTCGCCGTCGGCGTTCAGTTCCACGCGCACGAAGGCATTCTCCAGCCGATTAGGCGTCACCTCCAACAGGCCAGGCTGCGGCGCAGGCGCAGCGGATGCGTCCGCCCTCAGCGGCGTCGTCGAGAAGGGCGGCAGCTCGCCGGCGTCCAGCAGCAGCCCGCCGTCGACCGCCTGCACGACGACCGTTCGCCCGTTGGCCGTCAGCGTCGGCGGCCCTTGCGTTTCCTCTTTCGCCAGCGGCAAAAACGCCAGGTCGTGGCGCGCAAAGCTTGTCGGGTTGACGACGACGCCCCAGGCGTCGGTCGGCGTCAATGCGGCCAGCGCCTCCTCGATCACGCCCTCCGCCATGCGGCGAATCTCGGCGTATTGCGCCTGCGACTCGACATAAACCGGCGCAATCGAGCTGCCGGGAATGATGTCGTGGAACTGGTTGAGACAGACCAGCTCCCAAGCTTTGCGCAACGTCTCCTGCGGGTAGGCGTAGTCGACGGCGGTGAGACGCGCCAACGTGGCCAGGAACTCGGCGTCGTGGAGCAGAAATTCGCTCTTGCGGTTGGCGCGCTTGTTGCGGCTTTGGGTGGTGTAGGTGCCGCGGTGCAGCTCCAGATACAGCTCGCCGTTCCAGGTGGGCAGCCGGTCGCCCGCCTCCGCCTCCATTTTGCGGTAGAACTCGATCACTGAGCCGTTGCGCATCCTGGGCAGGCCGGGGAAGTCGGCCATTTCACGAATGTTTTCGAGCATCTCGCGCGTGGGGCCACCGCCGCCGTCGCCGTAGCCGAAAGCCATCAGCAGCGTATGTTGCAATTCTTTTTGCTGAAAATTTTGCCATGTCCCTAGATTTTGCGCTGGCGTCGCCATGGCGTTGTAGGTGCTGGCGTATGCGCCGAAGTCGGGCGTGGTGCTGAAGTGGGTGAGCACCTTGGTGCCGTCCAGCCCCTGCCACCAGAAGGAGTCGTAGGGCAGGCGGTTGTACTGGCTCCACCCGATCTTGATGGTGAAGAAGTACTCCAGCCCGGCTTCTTTGATCAGTTGCGGCAGGTTCCAGGCGTAGCCGAAAACGTCGGGCAGCCAGAGCACGGGCGATTCTGCGTCGGGGCCGAAGTGTTGACGGAAGAAGGTGCGCCCCAGCAGGAACTGTCGCGCCAGCGACTCCGGCCCGCTCAGGTTGCAGTCCGCCTCCACCCACATGCCGCCGATCGGCTCCCAGCGGCCCTCCGCCACGCGCTGCTTGATGCCCTCGAAAAGGGCGGGGTAGTCCTTGCGCACGTAGTCGTAGAGCTGGGGCTGGCTCTGCGTGAAGTGGTATTCAGGGAACTGCTCCATCAGCCGCAGCACGGTGTGGAAGGTGCGGCCCGCCTTTTGCCGCGTCACGCCCAACGTCCACAGCCAGGCGACGTCGATGTGCGCATGACCCGTGCCGATCACTTCCACATCGAGCGCCGGCCCCGCCTTGGCGATGCCCTCCTTGAGGATGGCGTGGGCGACGGGCACACTGGCGTAGAAATCGTCGCCGAACGCAACAGCGTCGGTCGGAACGATGGAGAGATTTTCCAGGTTCTGCACGGCCGGGCTGCGCGTGTCGAGCGCTTTGAAGGCAGCGTCAAGCGCGTTGAGCAGATGGCCTTTGGCGGGGTGGTCGTCGTCGAGCCGGTTGGCCGTTTCCAGCGCCACGCGCACGGTGACCAGGAAGTTGCGCGTGGGCTGGTCGATAAGCACGACTTTGCATGGCCGCATGAAGAGCGCTGGCGTGCTCGGATTCACCGCCGCGCCGAAGAGGCCGCTCCAGCCGTACAGGTCGAGCAGATGTTCGGCGCCGTCGCGCCACTGCGCGGGCAGCAGAATTTCCTGGTGATGGCGGTCGCAGGCGGCGTAGGCCACGCCGTCGATGTAGGCGAGCGCCTCTGGATGGCTGAAATCGCCCGACTCGCCCAACGGCAGATAAAGCGCAACAGGCGCGTCGACGGGCCAGTTTGCGGGCGCAGTGAAGGTCGTGCTTAACATAAAGTTGGTGTAGCGTTTACCCCAAAAAGTGTTGGGTTCGATCACCCGCCAGCCGCTGCGGTCGACCTCTGGGCCCACGAGCGGTTTTGGCGGCTCAAAGCCCTCCGGCTCCAGCTCGCAATAGCGAAAGGCCGGCAGCTCCACGCTGCGACGGTAGACCACCTGGCTTGCTTCGAGCAGCTGCAGGCGACGGGCGATCTTTTCTGCGGTCCAAAATATTTTGTGATACACGCTTGTCACTCCTTATGGCGGATTAAAATCATGAGGACGCGACGGCGTGAAGTGAGCGGATGCCGAGACTTCTGTTCCGTCGCGTCTTGGTGATAGATTGAATTGCGCATCCCAGTTTCATTATATGAGACCCCGTATTCTCCGGGCAATCTCCGGAAGTCGCCCTAAGGCAGCCGTGCGCCGTCGAGATTGGCGCCGGTCAGGTTCGTTTGCGCCAGAGTCGCCCCGCGCAGGTCGGCGTGGCGCAAGTCGGCGCCGCTGAGATCCGCGCCTGTAAAGTCGACGCCGGCAAGGTTGGCCCAGGCGAGGCGGGCCCCGCGCAGGTCGCGCTGTGCAGCGCCGTTGTTGACCACATCATGGATCAGCCGTTGCGCCGGGTCGATGACGGTGTGATCGTCCAGCATCGCGCCGCGCCAGTTGACCAGCCGCAGGTCGGCCAGCGTGAGGTTGGCCCCGCGCAGGTCGGCTTCCGTCAGCAAAGCTTCTTGCAGCGCCGCGCGCCGGAGGTCGGCACGGCGGAGATCGGCGCCGTCGAGCCGGGCGTAGCGCAGATCGGCGTCGGTGAGGACGGCGCCGGTCAGCGTCGCGCGCGTCAGGTCGGCGGCGCGCAGATATGCGCCTGCCAGCCACGCTTCCGACAGGTCGGCGCCGGCGAGCTGTTGTTCGCGCTCGACCGTGTTGACCACCTGCCAGACCAGCCGCCACTTGGGCGCGATGCGCGTCCGTTCGTCGAGTCTCGCCTGTTGAAAACGGACAAACGCTAGGTCGGCGTCGCTGAGGTCGGCGCCGGCGAGCTGCGCGTTGCGCAGGTCGGCGCGGCGCAGATCGAATCCTGCCAGCCGGGCCTCGCTGAGGTCGGCGTCGCGCAGGTCGGCCTCCGCGAGGGAATCGATCGACTCCGGCGCGTTGAGGATGCGCCAGACCAGCCGCCACTTGGGTGCAAGCTGCGTATTCTCGGTCAGAAGGGCGCCGTGCAGCCGGGTGTGCGTCAGGGAGGCGGCGGTCAGGTCGGCGTCGCTCAGGTTGGCCGCGGTGAGGTCGGCCTGATCCAGGCGCGCGCCTCGCAGACGCGCGCCGGCGAAGTTCGCATTAGCGGCGCGAGCCTGGAGGAGCGTCGCCCCGGTCAGGTTGGCGCGGCTGAGATCGGCCTCTGCGAGCGATGCGCCGCTGAGGTTGGCGAAGGAGAGGTCGGCGCCGCTCAGATCGACCCCGTCAAGGAAGGCGCGGCTGAAGTTGGCCTCGCGCAGGTCGGCGTTGCGCAGGGTCAGCCCGCTCAGGTTGCCGCCGCTGAAATCCTGGCTGCGACAGGAAGGAGGACAGACGGCGAACAGATTGCGCACGCCCAACACCCAGGCAAAGTAGGCGATCAGGAAAAGCAGCGGCGTCCCCAGCGCCAGCCAAAAATAGCGTCGTTCCTGTCGTTCACGCGTGGTCACCGGACGGTTTCACGTTCAGGGGCGTAGAGGTAGCAGGCGGCCTCGTGCCCGGCTTCGCCGACCGGGTAGAGCGGCGGCGCCTTCTCCAGACAATGATTCATGCGATAGCGGCAGCGCCCGTAGAAACGGCAGCCGCTCGTGACGCTGGTGCGCATCTGTTCGTCGTCCAGCGTGGAGATCTCTTCGCCGCCCCATTTGACGGTGGGGTCGGGCACTGGGATCGAGTCGATCAGCAACTGGACATAAGGATGCTTCGGATTTTCGATCACCTGCACGGTGGCGCCGCGTTCAGCCACGGAGCCTTGATAGAGCAGGTGAATGTTGTCGCCGATCTGGTAGGCGGTGGAGAGATCGTGCGTGATGTACAAGAATGAGATGTTGTATTGGTCGCGCAGGCGCAGCATGATGTCGAGAATCATGGCGCGCAGCGAAGCGTCGACCATCGAGACCGGCTCGTCGGCGACGATCAGCCTCGGCTTCAGCATGTAGGCGCGCGCCACCATCATGCGTTGGCGCTGGCCCCCACTGAGCTGATGGGGGTATTTTTCCAGCACTTCCTCTCCGCGCAGACCGACGACGTTGAGCGCCTCTTCGATCATCTCGCGCGCCTCTGCCTTCGAGCGAGCGAGCTTGAAGTTCTTGATCACCAGATCGAAGATGTGCTTGACCCGATAGAACGGGTTGTAGACGGCGTAAGGGTCCTGAAAAACCGCCTGCACCTCGCGGCGATACTCCATCAATTGGCGTCCATCCATGGCGCCGACGTCGACGCCTTTGTAGAAAATCTGTCCGCTGGTGGGTCGGATAAAGCCGAGCACCAGGTTGGCGAGCGTCGTCTTGCCGCTGCCGCTTTCCCCGGCGATCGTGGTGATGGTCGCCGGTTTGGCGGCGATGGTCAGGTTGAAATCCTGCAGCGCAACGGTCATGCGGCTCTTTCTGAAGAAGCCGGTTCCCCCGTAGATTTTGGTTACGTTTTTGATTTCGAGTAATGGCTGGGACATTGCGATTCGTAATTTCACTATTTGATGGGGCCGAATTCCTCTCGGCTGATTCCAAGTTGACGGATGATGCTCCGCACTGTGCCCGGCGCAAGGTCCTTTGCACCCCAATCAGGGGCCGACGCAACTCGACGAGTGGCTGGATTGTACCAGAAGCGATGGCTGCCCTTTGCCTGACGTAGCTCTTCACAGCCCAACTCGCGTAATCGCCTGGCCAACTGCTGATATTTCATGCTGCAACGAGCACTTCGACGGTGTCAGGCGACGTCGCCTGGGCGATGCGCAGCGTTTCAGGAGGTTCAATACCGAGCTCTTGCCAGGCTTCGAGCAGCCCCTGAAGAGCCTCTTGTACATTGTGGGTGATTTCTTCCGGTGTGGCGCCTTCCGTAACCAACCCTGGAACGTCAGGGCTGGTCACGGTGTAAACTCCGCTTTCTTCGTTCAATTCAAGCGTCAATCGAATCTTGTACATTGCACTCATGTCTGTCAGTTTACAGGGTCGAACCTATTCATACAAGTGGCATGCTACATAATGCTCCGGCTTGATTTGGCGCAATTTCGGTCGTTCCACTCGGCAGACTTCCATGACCTTGGGGCAGCGCTCCTGGAAAATGCAACCTGGCGGCGGGTTGCGCAGGTCGTGGGTCAGCCCTTCGGTCAGTTTGAGCGGCTTGCGCTCTTTGATCGACGGAATCGACTCGATCAGCAGTTGCGTGTAGGGATGAAGCGGCTCGGCGAAGATGGCTCGCACCGGCGCCACTTCCACCATGTGGCCGGCGTACATCACGGCGATGCGGTCGACGAGCTGCGCCTGCAGACCCATGTCATGGCCGATCAGAATCATCGACATATCCATGCGCTCTTTGACGTCCAGCAGCGTCTGCCCAACGACGCGCTGCACCACCACGTCGAGCGCGCTGGTCGGCTCGTCGGCGATGATGAGCGAAGGATGCAGCGCGATCGCCATAGCGATGCAGACGCGTTGCTTCATGCCGCCGCTCAGCTCGTGCGGATACATGTCATAGACGCGACTGGGCAGGCCCACCATCGCCAACAGGTCAAGGATGCGCTGTCGGAGCTTGTCTTTGGGCTGCTTGCCTTCGTGCGTCACGATCGCTTCGGCGATCTGCGAGTGAATGCGCATGACGGGGTTCAGCGAGTTCATGGCGCCCTGTGGGATGAGCGCCAGCGTGTTCCAGCGCACCTGACGGAGTTGCGCTTCGTTGAGTTTCACCAGGTCAACGCCGTCGAGCAGCACCTGACCGCTGACGATGCGCCCCGGCGGCTGCACCATGCGCAGGATCGCCATCGCCGTCGTGGTCTTGCCGCAGCCTGACTCTCCGACGAGGCCAAGGATTTCGCCTTTGTAGACGTGAAAGCTCACGTCATCGACGGCGCGCACGTCGCCGGTGGGCGTGCTGTAATAGACTTTGAGGTTCTTGACTTCCAACGTGATCTCGCGGCCGTCGGCAGCTCGTTGCCCCGGGCCCAAGCGATATTCCATCTTGACGCTCATGCGGTCACCTTCCGTCCGCGCAGACGTGGATTGGCGATTTCATCCAGGCCGACCGTCATCAAGAAGAGGCCGGAGAAGACGATCACCAGGGCGACGATCGGGACGCCCCACCACCACCACATGCCGCGCAGGATGGCGGCGGCGCTGATGGCGTAGTAGATGGTCATGCCCAGCGTGGGGATGCGCGTAGGGCCAAGACCGAGCACTTCCAGACCGGTGGCGGCCAGGATGGCGGCGGAGACGTTGCCCGTGAAGCTGGCGGCGATGTAGGGCAGCATATTGGGCATCATCTCCAGGAACATGATGTGAAATGCGTTGGCGCCGGAGATGCGCGCCATCTGTACATAGCCGCGCTCGCGCATGCTCAACACCTGGGCGCGGATCAGGCGCGTCGGCCCAGGCCAGGCGAAGAGCGCCAAGAGCAAGGCCATGGTCTCGATCTGAAGGACTCGGACGTAGGCGCCGATGACAATGAGCACGGCCAGCGCCGGGATCACGATGACGGCGTCGGAGATGGTGCGGATGACGGAATCGACCCAGCCGCCCAGATAGCCGGCCGTAAAGCCCAGGATGACGCCGATCGCCATGCCGATGCTGGCGGCGATCAGGCCGATGCGCAGTGAGCGCGGCGCGCCGACCAGCAGCACGGCCAACATGTCGCGCCCGCTGCTATCGGTGCCGAGCGGATGCGCCCACGTCGGCGTGCCGAAACGCGCATAGGCGGCGGCGCCTACAGCCTGGCGCGGCTGTTGGGTCTGTCCAGCGGTGGTGGCCGCTGCAGCGCTCTCCGTCGCTCGCGGTGTGGCGAACGGGTTTCCCCCTGTGAGCGAGCTGCGGGCGGGCGTCGCAGCCGGTTGGGCTTGTTCGGCGGCGGGGGTGCGCGCAAAGGGATTGCCGCCCGTGATCGAGCGGCTGACCGCCGGCGCCGTTGGCGCTGGCGGTGCACTTTCTACAGCCGGCGTCGCTGCTGTGCGCGGGCGCAAGGCTTCAACCTGTTGAACCGCCGGCTTGTCCGTCTCGGATGCGTAGCCGGGCGCCCAGGGCGGCGGCAGGTTGAGCGGCGACGAGGCCGGCAGCGCCAGCCGCGTGTCCCAAAAGAGCTGGCCGACCGGCCCCAGCAGCATCACGAACAACACCATGGAAAGGCCGACCAGAAATTTGGCATTCAACCACGGCGAATCCCAACGGTTGAGCCGAAATCGCTTGCGCGCCTGAGGTTGGGCGCCGGTGGTGACGCGTTGAGCCGTCGTCGTCATGGTCTATCCTCGTTCATAGGTGATGCGCGGGTCGATCAGCGGGTAAAGCAGATCGAGAATCAGCACGAGCGTCGCCGTCGTGAAGACGAGCATAAAGACAATCCCTTGAATCAGCGTATAGTCTGAAGTCACGATGCCCTGATAGAGCAGATAGCCGACGCCTGGATAGGCGAAGATGTATTCGACCAGCACGGCGCCGCCGACGATGCCGCCCAGGCTGAGCGCCAGCGCCGTCACCTGCGGCAAAATCGAGTTGCGCACGCCGTACATCCAGAAGATGCGGCTCGGTTTCAGTCCTTTGGCCTGGGCCAAAATCATGTAATCTTCGCCGGCGGTCGTGATCATCATGCCGCGCATGCCCAGCGCCCAGAAGCCCATCGACGAAATCACGATTGCGGTGGCGGGCAGGATGGCGTGCTGGACGACGCTGGCGATAAAAGGCCAGTTGAAGCCGGCGATCAAGCCGCGGCCAAATGCGCCTGAAGCGGGCAGCCAGCGCAGCCAGAAGGCGAAGACGTAGATCAACAAGATGCCGAGCATGAAAAACGGAATCGAGGTGAAGGTGAGCGACACCGGCAGCAAGTTGCGGATCCAGCCCGGCGTGCGCTCCCAGGCCATCAACGCGCCGATCGTGTTGCCGACGATGAACGAGATTAACGTCGCCACCAGTAGAAGCCCGATCGTCCAGGGCAGCGCCTGCATCACCATCTCTTCGACGCGGCTGGGAAAGTTGGCGAGCGAATAGCCGAGATCGAAGCGCAGCGAGTTTCCAACATAGCGCAGATACTGGATATGCCAGGGATCGTCGAGACCGAAGCGCGCACGCCAGGCCTCGATAATTTGCGCGGCGTTTTCGATATACCCTGACTGGGCAGTCATGCGCCCGATCATGGCGGCGACGGGGTCGCCCGGCGCCAGACGAGGCACAACGAAGATGATGGTGGTTCCCAACCAGACGGTGAGAAACCACATGCCCACTCTTTTTAGAATGTAGTTCCAGGTCAGTCCACCCATGGCGATTCTTTTTGGGAACGATTTTGGGAGCGATGCCTCGACAATTTGAAATTCCCTGATTTACTGCTCTTTCTGGTTGTAGGGTTCTAAATGTTTGCCGCCCTCTTCCAGGAAGCAAAGCGCTTCCTGGAAGAGGGACGCCTGGAAGGCGACGATGCCATCCTTTTGCGCCTATTGCGCGCCGGTCGCCGTCAGGTTCTGCAGAATCACATGGAAGTGCTGCCACCAGGTCGGCGGGTGGATGTAGTCATTCTCCGCCGTCGGCCAGCCGGTCCAGTAAGTCGTGTCGAAGGGGATGATCTTCTTGGCCTGGGTGACCGGAATCACGGGCAGCTCGTCGAACCAGAGATCCATGGCCTGGATGAAGAGCTCCTCCACCCGCGGATCGCCGAGCGGCAGGCTGCCGATCTCGTCCACCAGTTTGCCGAACTCCTCGGCGGCGGGGCCGCTCCAGCGCCAGACGTCGTAGTCGGCGCGCTCGCCGATCGGGCGCAGCCACTTGGCGTTGAACTGCTCCATCGACGCCCACGGTTCGTTGACGGAGCCGCAGGTCTGCCAGCCGACGCGCGCCTCGAAGTTGCCGTTGCGCCAGTTCTCATCCCAGGTGCTGCCGGCCTCGTTGCGCGTGGAGGCGTTGATGCCGACCGCCTGCAGCTGCTCGACGATCACCTGTGCAATGCGCTGTTTCTCGATGAAGGCCTCGTGCGTGGTGATGTCCAGCGTCAGCTCTTTGCCGTCCTTCTCATAGTAGCCGCGGGCGTTCTTCACATAGCCCTTGGACTCAAGGATCTCGGCGGTCTTGGCCGGGTCATGGGTCCACAGCTGGTCGAGATCCCAGGCGCCCGCTGCGATGGCGGCGTCGACGAGGGCGTCCAGCGGCGGATAAGCCGGGAAGAAGTGGCGGCTCTTCAGCGTGGTGTTCTCATAGGCGATCTCGACGATCTGGTCGCGGTCGATGGCGTAGTTGATCGCCCAGCGCATCTCGGGGTCGTTCCACGGCTCGATGGCGTTGTTGAATTCAAGCGTGCGCGAGCAGGGGTCGGGCACCCAGGCGAAAGGCGGCTCGTTGAACCAGGTGATGACGTTCGGGTTCTGCGCCTGCAGCGCCTGCAGCGCGCCGAGCGTAATGTCCATCAGGCTGTCGAGCTGGCGGTTCGCCATCAGCGCAGCGCGCGTCTCGGGCGGGCCGGCCCAGGTCCAAATGATCGTCTCCGGCTCCGGCAGGCGATAGAGGCCGGTCTTGGCGCCCCACCAGTCGTCGTGGCGCTTCCAGACCACTTCGGTGGCGCTCGTGCTGACCAGTTTATAGGGGCCGGTGCACATGGGCAGGCCGGCTGCCAGGTCAAAGTTCTTGAAGGTCAGCGGATCGACGTTCTCCCAGATGTGCTTGGGCATGATGTTGACGCTGCCCCAAATCTTGACCGAGAAGTAGTCGAGCTGGAAGCGCGGATTGGGGTTGTTCAGCGTGAAGAGCACGGTGCGGTCGTCGATTTTCTCGACGCTTTTCACCCACGTCTTCATCGCCGCAGAGTCGCCTAGCTGAGGCGCATTGTCGATGAGCGTCTGAATCGTAAAGACCACGTCGTCGGCGGTGAAGGGCGTTCCATCCTGCCAGGTGACGCCTTCGCGCAGCGTGAGCGTCCACTCGTCGAGCGTTTCATTGGCCACAAAGCTCTCCCCCAGCCAGGGCAGGAACTCGCCGGTCTGGTAGTTGAGGATGAAGAGCGGCTCCAGACAGACCTGATGGAAGCCCTGGTCGCGGCGACCGCCGGGCACGTAGGGGTTCCAGACGCCCTCCGGGTCTTGCAGGCGACCGCCGTCAATGTCCATGATCAGCGTCTTAGAGCGTTCGGACGCCACAGGAGGCGCAGGCTCCTCCGCCGGCGGCTGGGTCGGCGTCGGTTCTGCAGGAGCGGCGGGTTGCGCCGGTTCGGCCGGAGCTGGCGCGGGAGCAGGCGCCGGACAAGCTGTGAGCACCAGGACGGCGATCATCAGCGCGCTCAGGAGTGTAAAGATCTGCTTTCCTTTGTTCATGGCAAGGTAACCTCCTTAAGGTAAAAAGGCATGGAAAAAAGGGGAAGCCAAATTTTCAGAGAATGCTCGAGCCCGGGATGGCATCACCTCCTTCGATCTGCGACTTTCACATTAATGATAAATCAGTAAAGTTAAAGGATGATGAGAAAAGACGATGCGGCCACACCGATGCAACGACGTTGCAACTTGAATCGCAGTCCTTTGATCGGTGCCGATAAAACTATAATGCAAAGATTTCGTTTGTGCAAATTCGTTTTTTGAAGGACTTTTAATGTTGTGGAATGATAAAGCCTGTTAAGAAAATGTTCATCTTGAACATTTTCTTAACAGGCCTCTTTTGACGAAGCGTCTGGCGTGCGTCTATTTTAGTCCGCCAAACCTAGGTCGTCGCCGGCGGCGCGAGCGCTGGCGGGCTTGGGTTGGTGATATTCCACCACGGTGACGAAGCGGTCAATCAGCTCGCGCGTGTCGACGACGTTGAGCTTGCGATAGAAGAACGCGAATTTGTCTTCCAGCGCCTGATAGATCGCTTCCTTGGCCTCCGCGGGCAGCGCCCACAGCTCTGGCTTGAACGGCCCCATGGCCTTTTTGCGCGTCTTATAGTAGAACTGCGCGTCGGTCATGTTGGGCTTGCGCTCATCCGCCGAAGCGACGTCCAGGAACTTGTGAATTTTCTCGGTGAGGCGGGCGGGGAAGGCCGGATGATCCAGGAAAAGATTCATGAAACCGGTGGCCAGGTGGATTTCGAGCGTCTGCACCTCCGGGAACTTGTTGAAGTAGTCCTCCGGCAGCGTGGAGGCGCCATGTTGCACGGCGCCGCCGGCGCCGTGATAGCGCGCCCGCTCACCCAAGACGGCCAATGTTTCAAAGTCGACCGCTACCTTGGCGATCGTGCCGTCGGGCAGGACGATGCCGCCATGGCTGGTGCCGGTCTGCACGCTGACCTTGCTGAGGCCGACGTAGTCGCCCAGCTGCGCCAGCGTCCGCTTGTATCCTTCCATGTAGGCGTCGAGCTCTTCCGGCGTGGAGTTTTTCTCGCCCACTTCGCCGATCTCGCCGCCCAGGCTGATCGTGACGCCCTTCGGCTCCAGATCGCGGATAAACTTGGTCAGCTCCGCCGAACGCGTGTAGTTGTGCTTCTGTTGTTCGTCGAGCGTCGGCGGCTCCAGCGTGACGAGCGTGCTGGTGTCGATGTCGATGTTCCAGAAGCCGGCCGGGATCGCCTCTCGGATCAGGTCTTTGACCTCCTGGAGAGCGCCCTCGGGGTCGCTTTTATACTTGGACGCCTTGACCTGGAAGTGGTCCCCCTGGATGAAGAGCGGATGGAAGTAGCCTTCCTTGATGGCGGCGGCGATCACCATGGCGCTGTATTCCGCCGGCGGCAGCTCGCAGTAGCTCATCTCGCTGCGCGCGATCTCGAAGATGATGGCGCCGGCATTGGTCTGCTTGGCAGCGCGCAACGCCGCTCGCATCGTGTCGTAGGCGGTGAAGCGGATGTTCATGGCCGGCACGGTGCGGTCGCACCAGGCATTGCGAGCGCGCGCCATGTAGAATTCGTGGATGCTGGCCGGCCGCGCGCCCAGCGCCTGACCGATTTCCCAGATCATCCAGCGTGCGTAGGCTTTGACCGGCTCCGTCCCAAAGGTCGCCGAGCGCGCCAACAGGTCGATCCCGCGCGCTTGCAACTTGTCGAGATCGACGACTTCTACGCGGTCGCCTTTGACAATCGCCGCATCTTTCAAGTCTTGTCTGAGTTCATATACGCTTTCGTAAATCATTTTGCGTTTCCTTTCCTAAAAAATCAGGACCCACCATCTCTTCACAGACGTCTGCGGACGCCTATTCCAGGCGCAAGCGCGGGCCTCGCAGCGCTTTTTTGCGTCCACCTTCCAGGAAGCTTATAGAAATTAACAAACCATTCCGATCACTGCGAAGTGCAGCTCGCCGCTGCCGTATCCTCATGTTTTATCCAAAATCTTGCGGCCCGCCAGGCGTGCGCCGTTGGGAGCTGCACTTGCAATGATCCTCAGAGTATTTGCTAAATAATCATTAAGCCCCTGGAAGGTGGATTTCACGCGAAAATCTCAGCCAACCGCGCGCTTTGAATTAATACAGGAACATCGGCTTACCGAGCACGTGGCGCACCTTGGGGCGGTACTCGTTGACGTCGTAGAGCTCGCCCACGTCCACGCGCTTGACGCCGCTGGTGACGGTGCTCATGGGGATGTGCGTGTAGGTACCGTCGCGCAGCGCCACCATGCGACCGCTGACGCCGCTGGTGATGAGCGACACGGCCAGGTTCGCGTAGTTGACGGCCACCATCAGGTCGAGCGCGTCCGGCGCGCCGGAGCGCATCAGGTAGGAGAGCTGCTGATAGATGATGTCTTCACCCGTCAGCTTTTTGAGCGCCTCGCCCGTGAGCATGCCGATGCCGCCCAACTTGCGATGGCCGTAGGCGTCTGCCTCGCCATATTCGATCACCTGACCGCCGATGAAGTGGGCGCCTTCGCTGATCGTCACCATGGCGTAGTTGCTCGGGTTCGCCCGCTTGTCGCGCATGACCAGCTCCGCCAGCTTTTCGACGTCGAAAGGCACCTCGGAGATGATGGCGCGATCCACGCTGGCGAGGTAGGAGCTGATCAGGCTGGTCTCGCCGCTGTTGCGTCCAAAGAGCTCGATGACGGCGATGCGCTCATGCGAGCCGGCGCTGGTGCGGAGCTGATGGATGAACTGCACGCTGCGCGTGACCGCCGTGCCAAAGCCGATGCAATAGTCGGTGCCGTAGACATCGTTGTCCATCGTCTTGGGGATGGCGATCACCGGGAAACCTTCGCTGTGCAGCCGTTCGCCGAAACTGAGCGTGTCGTCGCCGCCGATCGGGATGAGGCGGTCAATGCCCAGAAACTCCAGGTTCTTCAACACGTGCGGCGTAAAATCGAGCCGCGCCTTTTCGTCCGTCTCGGGCTTATTCGGATCGCGCAGAAAAGCCGGCACGTCCTTGGGCTTGACATTGGCCGGGTTGGTGCGGCTGGTGTGCAGGAAGGTGCCGCCGGTGCGATCGATCGTGCGGACTTTATTTTTATCGAGTTTTACGAAACATTTGTCGTAAGTCTCCGGGTCATCCGGATTTAGATAAAGAAGACCCGCCCAGCCGCGGCGGATGCCGATGACCTCATGACCTTCGTCGACCGCACGTTCCACAACAGCTTTAATGCAGGGATTCAGCCCGGGAACGTCGCCTCCACCTGTTAAAACACCAATTTTCATGTTCTGCTCTCCTCTTTTCGAATCAAAACATTTTCTATGTGTGGTTAAGTAAAACAGGGACGTCTATCCCCGTTGATATTTCGATCCGAAGGCTGTTGCTTCCCTGCAACACTTCATCCTGGAGCGATCGAAAGGCGTCCCATCGAAATGGTTTGCGTGAAGCTCAATAAATTAGTATACCACCGATCCGGCTAAGACGCCATCCTTCGAGAAAAGATTTTCTCCTACAGAGATGGCGACCCTTCTCGCATTCACGCCCAGCCGCGCACCTTCATCGCCTCGTACACGCGCTTGACCGCCACGATGTGTGCGCCGAGCCGATTGTGCACGCCGTACTCGGTTGCCGTCTGATGCATAGTGGCGAAGGCGTTGGTGATGCGTTCGTCGAGCAGACGATGGATGGTCGCTTCGTCCCAGTAGAAGTTGGAGGCGTTTTGAACCTGCTCGAAGTAGCTGACGGTGACGCCGCCGGCGTTGCATAAAATGTCCGGCAGAACAAAGACGCCGCGACGATGGAGAATCTCATCCGCCTCGGGCGTCGTCGGGCCGTTGGCCAGCTCGGCGACAATTTGTGCGCGGATGCATTCGGCGTTGCGCTCCGTGATGACGTTTTCTAGCGCCGAGGGGAAGAGCACCGTGACGTTCAGCTCGAGCAAATCTTCGTTGCTGATCGTCTGCGCGCCTGGATAACCGACGACCGAGCCGGTGCGCTGTTTGTGCTCCTGCACCTTGCGATAGTCGAGACCTTCCGGCGCATAGACGCCGCCTCGGCTGTCGCTCACCGCAACGACCCGCATGCCCAGCAGCTCGACCGCCAGCTGATGCGCGTAGCTGCCGGCGTTGCCGTAGCCCTGAATGGCCGCCGTTTTGTCTTTCAGGTCGATCTTGAGCAGGTTGGCGGCCTCGCGCACTGCGTAAATGCCCCCACGCGCGGTGGCGTCGTTGCGGCCGATGCTGCCGCCCACGCACAGCGGCTTGCCGGTGATGACGCCAGGCTGCCGACGCGAGAAGATCGACTCGTATTCGTCCATCATCCAGGCCATCACCTGCGGCGTCGTGTAGACGTCCGGCGCCGGCACGTCGATATCCGGCCCGATCGCCTGCGACATCGCCCGGATGTAAGCGCGGCTCAGGCGCTCCAGCTCCGATTTGGAAAGATGCTTGGGATCGCAGATCACGCCGCCTTTGGCCCCGCCTAACGGCAGATCCATCACCGCCGTCTTCAGCGTCATCCACGCCGCCAGCGCCCGCACCGTGTCGACCGTCTCCTGCGGGTGAAAGCGGATGCCCCCTTTCCCCGGTCCGCGGGCGTCGTTCCATTGCACGCGATAGGCCGGAAAAACCTCCACCGAGCCGTTGTCCATCTGCACCGAGAGCATGGCGTGAAACTCGCGCAGCGGTTGGCGCAGCGACTTGCGCGCCGTCGTCGGCAGATTCAACGCCTCGCACGCGCGCTCGATCTGCCGTTGCGCAATATGAAGAGGGTTTTCATCGTGCTGATGTCCGTTGGAGGAGACGGCGCCGAAACCGGTTGATGTGGGATTGTTTACACTCATGACCTTTTAGCCTTCTTCGTGATGATTTTGAAATCGATAAACAACGTTCCAATTTTATAAAATAGAGCGGCGTAGAAAAATTTTTGGCCCGACGATTTTGTGTTTGATTTTTTGTGCTCATCTCCTCATTGCGTTCACTCCCCATTGCGCCGTTGATAGTATTGCGGTCCAGGTTGGGCGAGCATCCGCGCAATCGGGCGCAGCGTCATCCACCACTGCTCCTTGGGTCTCTCGAGCTTCATATCATACTGCCGAATGACATCTTCCAGCGGTGTGATGTGGTATTGACTGCCTTGTACGCCGACGCAGGCGACGGTGTTGCGCCCGGCCAGCGCCTCTTCCTCCAGGAAGTTGATGCAGCGATAGGCGTAGCGCGTGGCCAGGATGCGGTCAAACGGAGAAGGGTCGCCGCCCTGTTGAAGATGCCCTAGCACGGAAGTGCGCACTTCGTACAGATCGCCGCCCTCCGCCTCGAACAGGTTGGCCATAAACTGCGTCGTATAGAGTGGATGCGCCCGTTCGTTGCGGATCATCACGCCGAGTCGCTTGCCGTGTTCAAAGCCCGTGTTCAGCAACATCACATCTTCGTAGAGATCTTTGAGCGTGACGCCTTCCTCATGCAAATAGGCGCGTTCGGCGCCGGTGGCCACCATGCTCAGCAGCGCCAGATAACCGCAATATTTGCCCATGACCTCCACCACGAAGCAGCGTCGCGAGGCCACCGCCGACTGCTTGATCTTGTTGACGGCGTCCACGATGTTGTTGAGCGCCGTGTCGGCGCCGACGCTGAGCTCGCTGCCGGGCAGGTTGTTGTTGATGGATGCCGGCAGGCAAATGATGGGGATCTCGAAGGCCGGAAAATTCTCGCGTTCATGCATCAGGCGCAGCGCCGAAAGATAGCCGGCCCACCCCCCGATGATGAGCAAGCCATCGATCTGTCGCTCTTCGATCGTGCGCGCAATGGCGTAAAAATCTTTGCCGCTGGGGACATGCCGATTGGTGCCGAGCTCGGAGCCGCCCATCGACGCCCAACCGTCCACGTCCATCCATTTGAAGGGCCGCATATCGTCGTTGATCAGGCCGAGGAAGCTGTTGTTGACGCCCAGCAGATAGTGGCCGCGGTCGAGACCCAGCCGCACCGCCGCGCGCACGGCTGTGTTCATGCCCGGCGCAGGCGCGCTGGCGGTGAGCACGGCCAGCGTGAGCCGTCGCTGACCCACCTTCGGCTCATGCGGCAGCGCGCGCACCAGCGTGCGCAGAATCTGGAAGGATTCCTGGAAGCCGCGGCCGCGCAGCTCCATCGCCTTGGCGAAGTTGCATTCCTTGATGGCGGCGTTGACGGCGCGCGTCTTTTCCACACACTCCATCAAGGGCAGTCGCGTCACGCGGTTGCCCTTGACGCCGATCAGCTGCGGCGTGGACTCGGCGGTGGCGTTCAGCAGCTCGTCGACGGCGGCCACGCCCACCAGCGTGCTCATCGTGCGGTCATAGGCGCTCGGCGCCCCCCCGCGCTGCACATGCCCCAGGATGGTGGTGCGCACATCTTCGTGGAGGTGGTGCTCTAACACCTGGCGCACGTAGTCCGCCGTAATTTTGGCGCCGTTGCGGTCGATGGCGCCTTCGGCCACGATGACGATGCTATCGCGTCGCCCGGCCGCGCGTCCCGCCTTCAACACCTGACACATTTTCTCTTCCCAGTTTTCGACGTCGGGCGGGCTTTCGGGGATCAGAACCCAGTCGGCGCCGGTCGCCAGCGCGCTCATCAGCGCCAGATAGCCGGAGTTGCGTCCCATCACCTCGACCACGAAGGTGCGTTGATGGCTGGCCGCCGTGCTGCTGATGGCGTCCACGGCGTAGGTGATGCGATGCAGCGCGCTGTCGGCGCCGATCGTGATGTCTGTGCCCCACATGTCGTTGTCGATGGAGCCGACCAGCCCCACGATCGCCAGATAGGGATAGGCCTCGTACTCGTCGCGGCTGATCTGTCCGGCGTCGAGCAGCTCCTGGCGAATCGCCGGCCATTCGGAGCGCAGCACATCGGCGCCGGTCAGGCTGCCGTCGCCGCCGATGACCACCAGGCCGTCGATGCCGCGTCGGATCAGGTTGGCGGCCGCGCGCACGCGGCCTTCCCGCGTGCGAAATTCCGCGCAGCGCGCCGTGCCGATGATCGTTCCGCCGAGCTGCAAGATGCCGCCCACGCTGTTCCAGCTCATCGGGCGGATCAGCTCCCCGCCCTCCACTAACCCACGATAGCCTTCGTAGATGGCGTACACCTCCAGGCCGCGATCCAGCCCGGCGCGCACGACTGCGCGCAATGCTGCGTTCATTCCCTGCGCGTCTCCGCCGCTGGTCATCACGCCAATTCGCTTCATAAACCTTCACCGTTTCTGTGTAGCTGGAGTTGTCATCCGAAAATAGGGGCGAGGACAAGATGCGAAGAGTGAAATCTCGTTCCCTATTTTCAGCATTTGCTGTGACCAAGGGGTCGCATCATCCAGAGTTTCTGAATGACCCACAATCTCCGAGTATACCACAGCGCCCCGTGCAAAGGTCGTGTCGCACTTACACTAAACGACGGGACATTTGCACCCACGGCGCACGCATCTAGGCTTCTGAAGAAATCTAACTTCTACAGAACTCTAA
Source organism: uncultured Caldilinea sp. (assembly GCF_937128415.1). Classification (GTDB taxonomy): domain Bacteria; phylum Chloroflexota; class Anaerolineae; order Caldilineales; family Caldilineaceae; genus Caldilinea. The sequence continues at coordinate 81,907 of NZ_CAKZMJ010000067.1, read as the reverse complement.
CCCACGCAAGTTATCGCAAGATTAACTTCATAACTCATGTTACACAGAGGATGTTTGCTTTTGTCCCCTGCTCCTTGCTTTCACCACCGGCCTTGCAGCTAGGCGCTTAAAGATCACCACAAAGACGCAAAGCCTCGAAGAAACCAAGAAACATGCAGACTTGGCGTTTTTTCTTCCGGAGTATCCCTTTGTATCTTGGTGTCTTGGTGGTTAACCTTATCGGGTCTTACTTGACATAAATTCAAATGTTTTGACGAAACTCATTTCTTCGGCTATACTTTGCCAATCAGGAATGAAGACAGGCCGAAACGGAAGAGCGATTCCGGGCGGCTGACGCAGTATTAGACCAGCAAAGGTGCGAGGAAACATTGCTATGGCGCGCAGACGAAGTGCAGTTCGCATCGGCGTGACGGGGCTGGGGCAGCGCGAGGAGCTGGCGCCCGGCGTCTTCATCAACACCCACTATCGGGGATGCACGCCGGGGTTCATCTACACGGAGGAGGGGATCATTCTGGTCGACGCCCCTTTGATTCCGGCGCAGGCGATCGATTGGCGCAACCAGATTCATGAACAATACCCGGGCATGCCGTTTCTTTACCTGATCAACACCGATCATCACCGCGGCCACGCCCTGGGCAATCAATATTTCATGCCGGTTAAGGTGATGGCGCACGAGCGCGCTTATAAGGAGATGTCCGGCTACACCGAAAATTTCAAGGAGCGCGTGCGCAACAGCTTCAAACGCGAGCCGGAAATTCAGGCGCAGCTCAACAACATCATCATCATCCCGCCGCACATCACCTTCACCCAACGCGCCACCTTGCTCTACGGCGGCCGGCGCATCGAGCTGATCTTCGTCGGCGGCCATACGCCGGCCACCAGCATCGTGTGGCTGCCGGAGGAAAAAGTTTGTTTCGTCGGCGACATCGTCTGGGTGGATCAGCACCCCTACATGGCGCAGGGCAACACCCTGGAATGGCTGCGCGCCCTGGAGCTGATCCGCAACCTCGGCGCCGACTATCTCGTGCCGGGCCATGGGCCGGTCGTAGGGCCGGAAGCCACCTACCGCGTCGGCGAGTACATCGAGTTCATGCGCAGCCGCGTGCGCGATTATTACCGCGCCGGCAAGACCAAGAACGAAACGAAGACCGGCCTGGTGGCGGAGATGCTGGAGTGGTTCCCGGTGCCGCCGGAGCGCAAAGCGAAGATCGAGAGTCAAATCAAATCCGGTCTCAATCGCGTCTATCGCGAAATTCAGCGCGAAGAGGAGGAGGCCAGCGGCAAAACGCCCGCGACGCTTGAGGATGAAGTGGAAGAGTACGACGACTAAAAACCATGGCGCACACGGTTGAAACTCGCATCACCACTCCCTACGCTGAATTGCGTGGACTGCTTGACCGCGCCGAGCGGGAGCTGCCTTCGCTCGACGCTTCTTCGCTGGTCGATTATCTGCTGCGGCTCGACCGCATCGCCGCGCTGTTGGCGCAACTTCAGGAGGAGGAAGCGCAACAGGCGCCGGCCAGCGGTCTGACCTTGCAGCCGGAGCTGGTGCGTTGGGCGGATTTGCAACAGCAGCTCGAGCGGCGCAGCGCTCGCATCGTCAAAATAGCAGCGCTCCTCGGCGGTTTTCCGGCGCTGCGCGCCCAGCATCCGCCGGCGCAAGGCGCATGGTGGCGGCTGGATGAATACGTGGCTGCGCGTCGCCGCCAGCAGACTCGGCGTCTGCTGCAGACGTTGGCGGTCGTCGCCGTCCTGCTGCTTGTCGCCGCATGGGCCTATCGCACCTGGTTTGCGCCTTCGCCGGAGACGCTGGCGCTCGTCGATGCGATCAGCACCATCGAGCGCCACGTCGAAGCGCGGGAATGGGAGGCGGCCTTGGCCGCCGCCGAAGAAGGGCTGCGGACGATGCCCGACAGCCCCGAACTGCTGACGTGGGCCGCCGTCGTCGCCGAGCGGCTGGGCGATGAGGCGCGCGCGGCGCAATACCGTGCGCGTTCGCTTGCTCAGTTCGCCGGCCGCGAGATTCAGTTTCACCTTCTGCTAGGCAACGACCGCTTCCGCGCCGGCGATCTGGACGGCGCAGAAGCGGCCGCCAATGCCGCGTTGGCCTTGAACCCAGACGAGCCGCAGGCGTTCTTCTTGCTCGGCAACATCGCCGAAGCGCGCGGGGATTTCTTCGCCGCCCTGGAGGCGTTCGACCGCGCCGCCACGCTGGCGGAGGCGAGCGACCCCCAGCTCACTGTGATCAGCAAAATGCGCTACGGTTTCTTGTTGCAACAAATCCAGGCGAACCCTGGGCTTGACGCCTCGCCGACGCCTTCGGAAGATTCGTCCGAATCCACACCGCCCGCCAGCCCCTGAGCGCGCCGATGCATCTTCACCGTTCCCTGCGCCCTGGCCTGCGCTGGCTTGGCGTCCTCGGCTTCTACACCCTTCTGGCGCTGCTGTTGACCTGGCCGCTGGCTGCGCATTTCACCACGCACACCGCCGGCGACGGCATCGACGATCCTGCGCTGGCCTGGAACCTCTGGTGGGTCAAGGAGCGGATGGTGGTGCAGGCCAACCCAGACATTTTTCATGTAGACTGGATGTTCCACCCCATCCAGATCAACCTTGCCTTCTATACGTTGACCCCCCTCAACGGCCTGCTCAGCGTTCCTTGGCAGCTTGGCGTTTCCTTGGTCGTTGCGAACAACCTTCTGCTGCTTGCATCCTTTGTCTTGAGCGCCTTCGGAGCGTTTTTGCTTGTGCTCGATCAGAGGAAGCAGTTGTTTGCATCAGCTGCATCCGCTTCTATCGGGTGCGCTTCTATCGGGTGGATGGCGGCGCTGTTGGCCGGGGTCATCTACGCTTTCGCCTCCGCCAAGCTGTTTTACGCCAGCCTGGGCCAATTTAACATCGCCAGCAGCCAGTGGATCCCCTTCGCCGCGCTCTATCTCCTGCGCATGGCTCGACCCGAGGAAGTCGGGAACTCCGAGGCGCTGCGCAAACGCATGCGGGCGGCCGCTTTGGCGGCGCTCTTTTTCACCTTTCAGCTTTGGGCGGAGCTGACCTACGCCTCGTTCTTGCTCATTTTTATAGCATTGCTTTTCATCTGGCAGGTCCTGGTGGCGCGCCCGCGCGCTCGCTGCGCCTGGCTCCATTGGCTAGGGCCCTATGCCTTGTTCGGCGTTCTCTCCCTGGTCGGCATGGCCCCGCTGCTGTGGGCGATGATCCCCGATCTCCTGCGCGAGGGCGACTTCTTCGCAAGCGGCGGCGGCTTCGCCGACGTCTTCAGCGCCGACCTGGCCGGCTACCTGCACCCCACCCGGCTCCATCCGCTGTGGGGAGCTTTCGCCGCAACTTTGCCTTTCCCTAACGATAAAGGCCAGCATATTTTCCTGGGCTACACGGCCATGGCGCTCTCGGCGTTGGGACTTTGGACGCTGGCGCGCCGTCGCGCCACGCGGATGTCGGCCTGGCTGTGGGGCGTAGCCTGGCTGCTCTTCTTTGCGCTGACGCTGGGGCCGACGCTGCGCTGGAGCGGGCATGACACCGGCCTGCCCGGCCCATTCAGCGTGGTCAGCCACCTCCCGTTTTTCAGCGGCAACCGCTATCCTAGCCGCTACAGCGTGATGTTGTTGACGGCGACGGCGGTTTTGAGCGCCGCCGGCTTTGCGTGGCTGCTGAACAAATTGAGCGCAAACAGAGCACAGCCTGGAGAGTCTCGCCCTCAGGCTGCAGGCGTGCATGGCCTCCCCATCGTTCGTTCCAACGCTTTGCTCCTCTTCCTCACATTTGTGGTCATCGGAGCCTTTCTCCTGGAGCATCTGTCGACGCCGTTGCCTTTGAACGATCTGCGCACGCCGCCCATCCACCGGCGCCTGGCCCAGGAGCCGGGCGACTTCGCCATCCTGGAGCTGCCGACCGGCTGGCGCAACGGCGCGCGCGTGCTGGGGCGCTCTGACATTCTCATCATGATGCAGCAATGGTGGCAGACCGAGCACGGCAAGCGTCGGCTCGGCGGCAACACCAGTCGCAATCCGCTCTACAAATTCCAATATTTCACCGAAGCGCCCTTGCTCGGCGAGCTGATCGCCCTGATGAACGCCGACCGTCCTCACATCGGCGCTGCGCTCGACCCACAACTGGACGCTCTCATCGCCGACTACCGGCCCCGCGCCGCACAGATTCTGCGCGATCTCGGCGTGCGATACGTAGTGGTGCATGAAGACAAGGCGACGCCTCAGTTGCTGCGCTTTATTCAGGAAACGTTGCCCCTTGTGGAAGTGGATCGCTGGCATGGCGAGGATGGCTCCAGCGTCTCCACGCGCATCGTGCGCTACGCGCTTGCGGGGGATGAAGCGTCGGGAATTCGCACATTTGCACTGGCCGACGAAGACGCCGCGCTCCACCTGGGCGAAGGCTGGGCTGCGCTGCCGACGGAGGATGGTTTTCGCTACGCCACGCGACGCAATCCTGCACTGCTCTTCGATCTGCCGACGGCCTGCTCCGAGCTGCGCATCGAGTGGCGAGGGCCGGCCCGCGTCGCCGCCATGCAGGTGAACGGCCGCGAGGTGGCGATGCGTCCACTTGCCGAAGGGGCGGTAGGCGCAATCATTCCGGCCGGCCTCGCCGATCAGCCGATGGACCGCATCGAGCTGCGCATCGAAGGCGATCCGATTCCGGCGAGTCGAGCGATTCGCCAACCGGCGTCTGGCGTATGGCGCGTCGGCGAGACCGACGCTGCGCTTCCCGCCGAGCGCTGGATCGTCGTGCGCAGCGCAGGCGAGGAGGTTGGCGACTTTGCCCAGATTTTCGTGGATGGCCGCAATGTCGCCCGCGATGAACGCGGCTACAACCTTGTTGCGCTGGACGCGCAAGGAACTGTGCTCGACAGCGCCGTCTTCGATACATCTGGCGACGAACGAGCCGCCGCCGAACTGGTCGCCTGGATCGACCGTTGGCCGACCGGTGCGGTGATTTTGGGAGCCGTCAACGACGAAGCCAGCCTCAAGCTAAGCGGAGAAGCGGTGGAGGCGTTGCGCAGCCTGGGGGTGGCGATGGACCTGCGCAACCATTTCCGGTGGAGCCACGCTTTCATCGGCGTTAAGGGCGCTGCGCCTGGCGCCGCTCTGGAAGCAGTGTCCCTGATCCGCCCGGCGACGGTGGCGCTCGGCGCTCCGATCGACGCCCCGGAGGTGTACGTGGGGCTGCGATCGCTCACCATTGCGCCTTGCAGCGGCCAGGACTCTGCGCCTATGGGATGGACGCTGCACTCATCCATCCCATAAAGCTGTCGTCTTCACCTGCCCCGCGCTGGCCAGTAGATCGGCACCAGGATGGACTGGCCTACGTACACCGTATAGGCGGACAACCGGTTGCATAAAGCGATCCGGTATGCGGTTGTGCCGTACAAAGCGGCGATGGAGTACAGCGTCTGCCCCGGTTTGACGATGTGGTATACGCCATAGCATCCACCCTCTGCTGTGAAGCGCACAGATGCGGGGCCGGTCGCTCCTGCTTCAACGCGGCCCAACCCTGAGGGCTGCAGGAGAAGACCGAAAACCAAAGCCAACGACAACACCGAATGACATAATCTCTTCGATAATTGCATCCAGAACGAGCACGACGAACGACTGCACGTAGGAGAGCGGGCTTGCACGAAGCGAGGCAACGTTTTCATGAGTGACCTCCTGAGATCAGTACCTTACAAAGCTTCATTGATTGCATCAAAGACGCAAGGCGCCCAGGAATGATGAGAAGCTTCGTGTGCAGACCGAAGCTTCTCACCGTTTCAACATCAAATTATAAAGGCGCAAAAGCGTCAGAGGTCACATGTGAATGCGGGAGGTTGAATACAACATTTGTTGCAAATATATGACGCAAAACATAAGAACTTCAAGTTCGGCCTGAGCATTTTGCCGTGACTTTCCTACGGAAGGCTCGGAGAAATGATTGAAATTTTTCCATTTTGGCCCTCTGGGACATTTAGTTGGCGCAAAGGGCATTGACAATAATTAGAGCTGTTGCTAGAATATGTCAATATAAGAAACTTTGTTTGTAGGTTTTCGCATGATTATTCGACAGGAGTTGTTAAAGCTGGCTGAACGCCACGACGGAATCCAGGATTCCGAATAACGGCGCTTGACAATCCAAACACACGCGGTCTGTTGGTTCGTCCCGCGACGCATACTCTGTGCGGAGAGTTTGGCGTTGGTTTTCGGGTGAGTCAGCAGCTGAGGTATGCAACGCTCATCGCTGCTTCATCGCTGTCATCGTGCTTATTGTTTTCCCATCGCGCTGTTTAGACGAACTCGCTGCGCTCTGCCCGTTTGTGCTCTGCTGCTGGTTGTCTCTTTTCTCGTTTTCCCCTCCTCTGTCACAGCGCAATCTGTCTCCGACCGTCAGTGGGTGGTCTTTCGCCCGTCCGACGGCTTGAGCTCGAGCAACACCTTCGCCCTCGCGCTTCATGAGGGGACGATCTGGGTGGGCGCCTCGAACGGCGTCAATCGCTATAACGGCGTTTGGCAGTCATTCACCAGCGTAGCGCCTGCCCAGAACACCGGCCTTGACCCTAAGCCTTTGGGCCGTGTGACGGCGCTGGCGGTCGATGACGCAACCGGAGCGCTGTGGGCGGGCACAGAAACCGGCCTGCTGGCGCGCTGGCAGGAGGGCGTCGGCTGGGTGATGATGCGGATGCTGAGAACGCCCATTCATGCCATCGCCGCCAGCAATGACGCTTTGTGGATCGGCGCCGACTCCGGACTGTTTCATCTGTACAATGGATTGGTGCAGCACATCCCTGAGCTGGGCGATGCGCCGGTGCGCGCCGTCGCTGCGCGCGACGGCGTCGTCTGGGTGGCAGGGCAGGATGCGCTTTGGCGTTTCTCCACAGACTTGACGCTGCGCGAGCGCCATCAGCCCAGAGATGACGCCGGCGCCATCCTCAGCGGCCCCTACACGGCGATCTGGCTCGAGTCCGCCGACAACGTCTGGTTTGCCACTTCCTCCGTCATCGGCGAATATTTCGCCGCCAACGCAGAAACCGTCAGCTATCCTTCCCCCTTTGGCGACGACTCGGGCGAAATTACGGCGATTCGGGGCGTGCCCTTTGAAAGCGTCTGGATTGCGTCAAGCGGCGGCGGCGCAGCGCAATATCGGCTGTCAGGGCGAACGATCGTCAGCATGCGCAGCTGGGGAGGCCAGGCGCAGGGCGGCTTGACCGCCAACAACGTGCGCGATATTGCCATTGATCAGGATGGCTCTGTCTGGTTTGCGACGGCGGTGGGTGTTTTCCGGTATCAGCCCTGGTCTTTTCAAGACATCGACGAGCGTTTCGAGGCGTTGCCGGTCTATGACGTCCTGCTGGATCAGAGCGGGCGCATGTGGGTGGCGACGGATGGCGAAGGCGTTCAGATGCGTCCGGCGCGCTACGCGCAACCGGTGCAATACCTTCCCGATGGCAGCGGCGCGCCGGGAAACATCGTGTACGCACTGGAGGAAGACGACTACGGGCGAATCTGGGCGGCTACGAACCGCGGGGTGACTTATTTCGAGGCGCAAGGATGGAGACAGCCTTCTGCGCTGCGCAATTTAACCTTCTCGCCCGGGAGCGATCTGAAGGCCGACTCGCTGGGGCTGTGGATTGTGGCGGCAAACGGTTTATGGCGCTACCGCTTCGTCGATCAGGAGTTGTCGATGGAAAGCCCGACGTCTCAAAGCCCGATTGTCAAGATCGAACTGGATTCGACTGACCGACTGTGGGCGGCGAGCGCAACGGGCGAAATCTGGCGGCGCCAGCTCGATGGACAGTGGCAGCTGATCGAAACGGCAGGCGACAACCTGCCGGGCGAAGCGGTCGTCACTGCGCTCCGGACGGAGGCGCACCCTCCAGGGGCGATGCTCGCCGCTTTTAAGGGCCGGGGCCTGTATCGTCACCTGGATACGGGGTGGGAAAGCATCAAGCACGGCTGGAAGTTCGGCGATGAGCGCATTTTGACCCTGTTGTCGGACCCTTCCACCGGCTCCATCTGGGTTGGAGGAGAGGGGGGCTTTCTCGTCTGGACGCCGACGGCGTTGTGCGCTTCGATTCTCATGATGGAATTCAACCCGGCGCTGTGCGAACCATAGTGCGCAGCGACGATGGCGCCTACTGGTTTGGCGGCGATCGAGGTCTTTTCTATTACATGCCCGAACATGGCAAACCCTGGATGACCTTGAATCAGGTGCGCGGCGCTGACTTCGAGCCGCGCGAGGGACGCTGGCGCGCATTGGCCGAAACGCCGTTGGAAGTTCTCTTCACCTATGGCGACCTTCAGACGCATCCGGTCAAGCTGCAGGTGTTTACGCGCATCGTAAGTGAAACCGCAGCGACGGATTGGCAGCCTTTGCCGCCAAACGCAAGGAGTCATCCGGTTCTCTTTGCTGCGCCGGGTCATTACACGCTGGAGTATAAGGTGCGCGATCAGGCGCTCAACTATTCGCCCGTGTATACGATGTCTGTTGCGATTGCTCCTGCGCCAAGCTACGTTAAGCTTCCGCTGCTCGGCAGCGTCGAGGTCCGGATCCTCCAGCTGCTGATTTTGTTCGGCGCCATGGCGCTCGTCGGCTTTGGGTATGTGAGCGTCGAAATCTTTCAGCATCGCCGCCGCGTCAACGAGGCGATTGCGCGCGGCTATAACCCGTATATCAGCGGCGAGCCGATTCGCCGCACAGAGATGTTTTTTGGACGACACGAACTCCTGCAGCGCATTGTCTCGACGCTGCACAACAATAGCATCATGATTCACGGCGAGCGACGCATCGGCAAGACGACGCTGCTCTATCAGCTTGCCAACGCATTGCGTTCGCTTGACGATCCGGACTACTGGTTCGTGGCGCTTTATATGGACCTGGAAGGCACAACCGAAGCGACCTTCTTTCATTTCTTGATGGAAGAAATCGCGCATGCAGTCGAGAAACTCGACGATCTCGATCCCGCCCATCGGACAAAACTGAACGCTTTGACCTATCACACACTGCCCGCCGAGGAGTACGACGATCGAGATTTCAGCCGCGACCTGCGTCAAGTGATTGAGATCTTGGAAGCGCATGGCGCCCTTCATCACCCCGGAAAGCGGCTACGGCTGATTCTGTTGATGGATGAAATGGACACTCTCAATCATTTCAATCACTTGACGCAGCAGCAGTTGCGCCGCATCTTCATGCGCGAATTCGCCGCATCCCTGGGCGCTGTAGTCGCCGGCATCGAAATCAGCAAGGAATGGGAGCGCATCGAGAGTCCCTGGTTCAACCTGTTCAACGAGATCGCCATGCAGCCGTTCACACGGCAAGAGTCGATTCAGCTGTTGGTGGAACCGGTGCGCGGCTATTACATCTATGAGCCGGATGCGCTTGATTTCATTCTCGAGCAATGTGAAGGGCGACCTTTCCGCCTGCAACAATATGGCCTGGAGGCGGTTAACGAGATGTTGCGTCATAAGAGGCGCCGCATCACAAAGGAGGATGCCTTGGCGGCCCATGCGATCATCCAGTTAAACGGCCAACCCGGCGTCGAATCGCCCGGAATCGGCGCTGCTGCATTGGCAGCAACGATATCCGCAGGCGAGGTTCAATCGCAAGCACCAGGAGGTGATTGACCATCCATGCGCATTCCTTACGTCGTTGGAAGATGGGTCTGCGGCCCAAATCACTATGGGCGCCATCGACTGATCGCATATCTGCTGCATACGCCGGATACGGCGCTGTGGGCGGTCGGCGCGCGACGCATCGGAAAGACTTCCTTGCTGCGCCAGATTGAGCAGCTGACCGAAGACGGCAGTGGGGAGTTTATTCCCCTTTTCTGGGACATGCAGGGATGCGAGACCAGCGGCGACCTCTTAAGCGAACTCTACCTTTCGATTGAAGACGCCGGCGATCGTTTCGCTGCAGCCGGCGTTCAAGTCGCAGAGCTGGAAGGGCTGGACGCATTGCTCATTTTGCGTCGGCTGACCCGCATGTTGGCGGCGAGGGGCAAACGGTTGTTGCTGTTGATCGACGAAGCCGAGGCCTTGATCGCGATTGCGCAAAAGGAGGCGGCGTGGCTTGCGCGCCTTCGCCGCACGCTGCAAGACCCTTCGTTGAAGACGATCCTGGCTTCGACAAAGCTGCTGGTGCAGCTCAATGAGTTGACCGCAGATTGGCCGACCAGCCCCTTCCTCTTCGGTTTCAATATGGTCAATCTCTGGAGCCTCGATCCGGATTCCGCCGTCGAATTGATCGAACAGCGGCAGAGCGCCGTCCAGGTCCACGTCGATCCCGCCGTGCGCGATGAGATCCTGCTCCACACCAATCGTCATCCTTACTTGATCCAGTATCTTTGCCAGCGGCTTTATGAGGAAGACCGCAACGGCCAGGGCTACCTGCGCCCACCCACCGACGAGGACCTGAATCCCGATCACCTGCTGGCCGGCTTCTTCTTGATCGATTTTCAGCAGCTGACCTTGCTGGAGCGGCGCATCCTGTTGGCCGTGGGGGAGCGCGCGTTGACGAGCGAGGCCGATCTGCTGGCTCAGCTCGCCGATGAATCTCCGCAGCGTATTCGCACCTTTCTCTGGGGGCTGGAAAAGCTTGGCCATGTCCGGCGGCTCTTCAATCAACTCTCCATCGGCAATGAATATCTACGACGCTGGCTGCATGACGAGCGCGAGCGCCTCGCGCATATGAACGAGACGTTGTTGGCGGACGAAAGCATCGAGCCGTTGCTGCAGATCGGCTACAGGCGCGAGCCTCTTTATTATCAGGTGGAAATCGAGCGTATTCAGCGGGAACATGCATCGCTGCAGCAGGCGCTGGCCGGCAGCAGCAACGGAGAGCGTGCAGAGTTGCTGGCGGAGCTGAATCGAATCAACCGTCAGCTGTACAACGCTCGCCGCGATTATGAGCTGGCGCTTTTGCGCCAACAGCCGTAGCCCCTTTGGCTCTCCTCTTGCATCTGAAGTACAATCAGCACAAGTTTTTCGCTGCAACAGCGCCGATGCAGTGTCGACTGCATCGAAGCCAGAGAAGGGTCTTTGTGGGCGTGAACCATGTCAGGTCTTCAGGAAGTTTTGCCTCTTGAATCTTCAGAGGCCCAGGCGTCGGAAAAGGTGCGACCCTACTTGTCGATCGTCGTGCCGGCGAGAAATGAAGAGGCGACGATCGCTGCGGTCGTCGAACGTTCTTTCCAGGCGTTTGCGCAGATGGGATGCAGCGGCGAAGTGCTGGTCGTCAACGACGGCAGCACCGACCGCACCGGCGAGGTGTTGGCGAAACTGCAAGAGCGCTTTCCCGCCTTACGCGTCTTCACCCATCGTCGCGGCCGCGGCATGACCGCCGCCCTGCAGACGATGTTCTCCGCCAGCCGCGGCGAGATCGTCATCTTGATCCCGGCGGATATGGAGTCGGACCCCCTGCTTGATATTCCGGCGTTGGTGACGAAGCTGGAGCAGGATGATCTGGATGTGGTCGCAGGTTGGCGCCAGGGCCGCCGCGACAACAAGGTCTTGGCCAGCAAAATCTATAACTTTGTGATGGATCGAGTGGCGAACGTGCATGTGCACGACGGCAACTGGATCAAAGCGATGCGGCGCGAGGTGGTGGAAAGCTTTCCGCCGTTGCGCAGCGACTGGCATCGCTTTTTGCTCATGATCGCAGTGCACAATGGCTTCCGCCTCGGCGAGGTGCCCACCGTCTACCGGCCCAGGCAGGCGGGCAGCAGCAAGTTCGGCTGGGAGCGCATCCCGAAGAGCTTCCTCGACGTGCTGGTGCTCAAGTTTTTGCTCACCTTCAGCGAGGCGCCGATGCGCTTCTTCGGCGGACTGGGGCTGATTGCCCTGACGATCAGCGCCGCGGTGTTCACCTATCTGGTTCTGCTCTACGTCTTCGCCGAGACGCAGCAGCGCCCCGTGTTCATCGCCGCCGGCGTGCTGGCCATCATCGGCGTGCTGTTGATCCTGGTGGGCTTCCTGGCGGAGCTGATCGTGGCGCAAGGCGAGCGCATCACCGAACTCGAAAAGCGACTCGCAGGCCGAAGAGAGCGCGCTGAGTAAGGATGCCCAGCAGCTTCGGCAACGCTGATCTGCGCTTCTTCAGAGGTGGCTTCATGTTCAGCGCTGGACGACGCGAACCCGGCCGCATTCCACCCTTGCGCCGACGTCGTTTCCTGCTTCGTCGCGTAGCCCAACCAGGATCGGATAGTCTCCGGGCGGCGTCACCGGATTGAGATTGACGTCCACTTCATCGCGCACGATCGAACCGACCGGCCACCGGGTGGGTGGATCTTTCCGCAGCGGCTCCCCCTCGCGATAGAGACGCTCTCCCCAAACTCCCTCCGGCCCGACCATCTGCACCGAGGGCATGTACGCCTGATCGACTGCGCCTGTGGCCTGCCACCAGAGACGGACATGCACCCAGCCGCTCGGCGGGTGCAGGCGCTCGTCTCGGGCCGCAAGCGCAGGGGTCAGCACCTCGCAGGCTGCAAGACGCAGATTGGGCGTCAGCTCGGCGTCGAGATAGGACGCCGCGGCGCTCAAGGTTGGAAGCTGTTCATAGCGGTGACGCAGGGCGTAGCCGATCACCTGGACGCCGGCGGGATATTGTTCGGTGATGATTGGAAAATGCTCGCCAAGCCAGCGCTGCACGACGCGCGCGTCGTCGACGCCGTCGAGATGGCTCTGCACCAGCCACAGCGTTTCAACGCCGAGCTCCATCAGGCCGAAGATGGGAGGCGCCACAACCGACTCAGGGTCGTCGGCGCTCAGAACGCCGGTGTAGGGGTAGAAGACGGGCAGCGTTTCCTCGTCCACCCTTTGCTGGAGATACCAGCGCAGCGCGATATTCGTATAGTCGGCATGGACGAAGACGGCGGCGGGCAGCCCCGGGCTGCGCTGTTGATAGTCGGCGATGTACTGCGCCGCCGCGCGCCAGTCCTCGCGCAGCATGCCCGGCGACCAGAGGCTCGGCAACGTCGACGCCAGCAGCATCGCGGTCGCGGCGCCGGCTCCGAACGCAGCGGGGCGCCAGCGTTCGCCGAGGACAACAACGCCGCGCGCCACAGCCCACAGGAAGAAGGGCGCCAGAAACAGAAAGTAGCGATCTTCGGCGAAGACGGTGTCGCTGACGGCGAGCAGCAGGTTGCCGATCAAGAGCGGTGTCCCGAGCCAGAGCAGCAGCCATGCCTGATCGAAATGCAAACGAGCGCGTTCGCCCGGGCGTCCACGCCGCGGCCCAGCCAGCCCGGTCAACGCCAGGAACCCAAAAAAGACGAGCGCCGCCGTGATCAGCGTTTCCGGCCATGGGGCGCGCCAGAAGGTGAAAACCTGCACCTGACGCAACATGTTGCCGGCAAAATTCATGAACATGAAGCCCGGCGCGCCTTCGCTCTCGTTGACCAGCCAGGCGTTGCGCGCCAGCGGCAGGAAGAGCAGGCCGGTGATGGCCAGGGCGAGCAGGCCCTCGAGAAGACGGCGATTTGGCGAGACGGAAGCGGCGACCACCCTTGAAGGCGCAGCGTCGATTGCTGCGCCGGAGCGCGGACGGCTCTGGGAAAGTTGAGTTCTTCGCTCTCTTGTCTTCAACTTTGGGGCAAGCCAAAGCGCCAGCAGCGTCAAGCCGGCGGCGGGCAGGGCGAATGCGCTGAAAAGGTAACTGTACAGTGCGAGCGTAAAGGCGGCGATCATGCCCAGCCACCAGCCCGTTCTCACCGAGGTTTTTGCGCTGCCCCAGGCGTGCGCCAGGCAACACGCCGCCCAGACGACGCCCATCGTCGCCGGTTGAAACATGCGCAGCTCTTGGCTGTACCAGACGAGCGCAGGGCTGAGCGCCGTCAGCGCGCCGGCGAGCAGCGCCGTGGTCCGACCGCTCACCCTGCGCACCAGCAGCAAAACGCCAAGCGCGGTCAGGACGCCCAGCAGCGCGCCGGACATGCGCAGGGCGACTTCGTTGTAGGCCAGCCCCATCGGTTGGAGCGCACTCCACCAGCCATGCAGCAGAAGATAATAGCCCGGAGGGTGTTTGTCTTTGATGAGCGGAAACGTGCTCTGCCAGATGTAGGAAGCGTCGGCGCGCGCCCATTCCAGGCTGACGGCTTCGTCGAACCAAAAGGAGTGATAGTCGAGCCGCCAGAAGCGGGCCAGGGCCGCCACCAGAAGAATCCCCAGTTCCGGCAGAGAACCGGCCGATGCCGTTCGCCATCCACGTTCTACAGACGTCGCCATAATGCGATGGAATGTTTTATTGTTCCGGAGTTCCCTCATCTCTCCGAGGTCTCCAGGATTGGATTCGTTGACCTGGAAATGATACCATGAGGCTGAACGTTTGCGTCCACGACAGAGTTTGTCACGATGCTGTACCTTGTTGCAACGCCGATCGGCAATCTAGGCGACATTACGCTGCGGGCATTGGAGACGCTGCGCAGCGTGGACTACATCGCCAGCGAGGACACGCGCACCACGGGCGTCCTCCTCAAACACTACGACATCCACAAGCCGCAGATCGCCTTCCACGAGCACAACGAAGCGCGCGCCGGCGAGCGCATCATCGGCCTGCTCAAGAGCGGCGCATCGGTGGCGCTGGTGACCGACGCCGGCACGCCGGGCATCTCCGATCCCGGCTATTCGTTGGTGCGTCGCGCCATTGAGGAAAAGCTGCCGGTGACGATGGTTCCGGGTCCGAGCGGGCTGATCATGGCGGTGGTGCTTTCCGGCTTGCCGCTGCATAGTTTCACCTTTCGGGGGTTCCCTCCACGTAAGAGCGGACAACGTCGCCGCTTTCTCGCCGTCGACAAAGATTCTCCGCACACCCTGATCTTCTACGAAAGCCCCTTTCGGCTGGCGGCCTTCCTCGAAGATGCGCTGGCCGTCTACGGCGATCGTCCTGCCGCGCTGGCGAACGATCTCACCAAGCTCTACGAGCACATCGAACGGGCGCCGCTGTCCGGGCTGTTGTCATTTGTTCAACAACAGGGTAAGCTTAAGGGCGAATACATCGTTGTGATCGCCGGGGCGCCGCAGACGGAATAGAGATTTCGATTCGCTTCAGCGCAGCCGCTCGTTCATCGAGGTGCATTCATGGGAAATCGCCTTTCAGGAAGCTCCAGGCTTTCTGGAAGGCGGGCTTGCTGCGTCATTTCTAGACACACAAAGGAGAAGGAGCATGATCGCATTCGTATTGAGCGGCGCAGGCAATCGCGGGCCGCTGCAGGTCGGCGCGGTGCGCGCGCTGCTGGAGGCAGGCATTGTTCCCGACATGATCGTGGGCACCTCGGCGGGCGCGCTCAACGGCAGCGTGCTGGCTGCGCATGGCCCGACGGTCGCCGTCACCGAGCACATGGAGAAGATGTGGGCTTCGGCGAGAGTCGAAGAGGTCTACCCTGAAAGCATTTTAGAGATTCTGTGGCGACTCAAAAGCAAGGCAAACAGCCTCTTCACCAGCGGCGGGATGCGCAGATTGCTGGCGCGGGCGCTGCCGCAGGGAGTCGTCTCCTTCGGTCAATGCAAGACCAGGCTCTACACCACCGCCACCGATCTGCGCACCAGCCGACTCTATGTCTTCGGCGATGCGGCGGATGCGCCGCTGCTTGACGCCGTGATGGCCAGCGCCACCATCCCGGCCGTTCATCCGCCGGTGAGTTACGCCGGCGCGCAACTGGTCGATGGCGGCGTCGTCGCCAATGTGCCGGTCAGCGTCGCCATTGACCGGGGCGCCACGACGATCTACGCCATCAACGCCGGCTACAATGAAACGACGCTGGACCCAGCCCAGGGCGTGGTTGAGATTCTCATGCGCACGCTGTCGACGATGCTGGCGCAGAATATCATCCAGGACATCGCCCGCGCCAAAGCCGACGACGCCGTCGATTTGCATCACATTCCGGTGCAGACCGATCCCGGGTTGTCCTTCTTTGATTTCAGCAAGGCGCGTCGGATGGTGGCGCAAGGATACGAGGCGGCGAAAGCGTACCTGGCCGCCCCCGCGCCGATGGCGCCGATGCCGTCCGCCGCCCCTGTGCCGGAACTGCCAGGAGCGACGCCCTTTACGCCGCCGTATTTGGAGAAGCTCTTCCTTTGACTTCCGGGTGAACGGAGGCCCTCACCCCCTGGCCCCCTCTCCCAAGGCTGGGAGAGGGGGAGATGAGAACGCCGTAGGTGTGGCTCCCAGCCACACATGCTCGGTGGGCGCAAGGTCTTGGGAAACCCGAGGGAGCGCAGTTCGTAGCTGCGCCTACAAGGCAGCCAGAATCAGAGGTTGTATTTTCACCCAACTACGCACCCTCTTGTGGTCAGTGAAGCGGCCACACCAGCAGGATCATAGGCGCGCCGACCGCAATCACCAGCAGCTCCAACGGGAGGCCGAGCCGCCAGTAGTCTCCGAAGCGGAAACCGCCCGGCCCCAGGATCAACGTGTTGTTCTGGTGGCCGATCGGCGTCAAAAAGGCGCACGACGCGCCCACGGCGACCGCCATCAACATCGGATCGACGCGCACGCCCAGTTGCTGCGCCGCGCCGATGGCGATGGGGCACATGACCGCCGCCGTGGCGGCGTTGTTCATGAAGTCCGAAAGCGTCATCGTGACGACCAGGATCACGACTAGAGCGACGACGGGGGAGCCTTGGGCAATGTTCTCCATCAAGGCGCGGGCGATCAGGTCGGCCGCGCCGGTGGCGGCGAAGGCGCCGGCCACCGGCAGCAGCGCCGCCAGCAGCACGATCACAGGCCAGTCGATGGCGTCGTAGATGCGGCGCAACGGGATCACGCCCAGGAGCATGGTCGCCAGCACACCGGCGGCGAAGGAGACCGCCGCGGGAATCAGGCCGAAGGCGGCGCCGGCGATCGCCGCCGCCATGATGGCGACGGCGGTCAACATCTGGCGTTTGTCCGGCAGGCGCAGCTCGCGTTCGGCCAGCGGCACGCACCCGGTGTCCGCCGCAAGCTGCGCAATATTGGCGGGCGCACCTTGAAGCAAGAGCACATCGCCGGCTTCCAGCAGCGTCGAGCGCAGGCGCCCGATGGAGTGGCGCCCGTAACGGGAGATGGCGAGCAGGTTGACGCCGTAGCGAGTGCGCAGACGGACATCGGCGGCGGAGCGCCCGACGAGCGTCGAGTTAGGCAAAACAGCCAGTTCGGCGAGAGCGATCTCCTCGGAGCGCACTGCTTTTCTGGAGCTTTTTCTGGCGTTCTCTTCGGTGATCGCCTCACGTTTATCTTCTTCCAGCTTGAGATCAAGGTCGGAAAGCGCGGCGGAGAGGGTTTCCGGCTCGGCCTCGATCACCAGAATGTCGCCGGCGCGTAGCTTTCGGTTGGGCTGCGGCGCAGGGATTTCCACCTCGTTGCGGATCAAGCCGACCACCTGCGCGTCGGCTTTTTCCAGCGACTTACCCAGCTCGTAGAGGTTCATGCCGACCGCCTTGCTTTTTTCCGGCACGCGCACCTCGGTGAGATAGGCGCTGGTTTCAAATCCTTCCAGATCGATGCGCTTGCGCGCCGGCACCAATCGCCAGCCGACCAGCGTGATGAAGAGGATGCCGGCGCCGGCGACCGCCAGCCCGACCGGCAGAAAGTCGAACATTGCGTAGCTGACGCCGTTGACTTCGGCGCGGAAGCCGGAGACGATCAGGTTGGGCGGCGTGCCGATCAGCGTCGTCATCCCGCCCAGGATCGAGCCGAAAGCCAGAGGCATGAGCATGCGCCCGGGCGGGAGCTTGTGTTGCGCAGCGACGTGAATGCCCACCGGCATCAGCAGCGCCAGCGCGCCGATGTTGTTCATGAAAGCCGAGAGCAGGGCGGCCAGCGAGGTCAGCAGAGCCATGGTCAGGATCGGCCCGGCGGCGGCAGGCAGGAGGCGCCGCGTTAACGCGTCGATGGCGCCGGACTGTTGCAGCCCGTGGCTGAGCACCAGCACACAGGCGACTGTGATCACGGCGGGATGGCCGAAACCGGCGAAGGCTTCCTCCGCAGGCACAAGGCCGGTGAAGACGCACGCCAACAGGGCGGCCAGCGCCACCACATCGTGGCGCCAGCGGCCCCAAAGGAAGAGCACGATCGTGGCGGCCAGGATCAAGAAGATTGTTGCCTGAGACTGCGTCACGTGCACCTCTGGCGTCAGATTGTCTGCGCTCTGCGATTCTGAATCCACTTGTAAATTTCCATCGCAAAGATTATGACGGAGGCGATCGCGCCGAAGGTCAGCCAGGTCTGCAAGGGCATGGATTGCGTGCGCAGCAGCTCCTGCAGCAGAGGCAGCTCGGTCGCCAGCACGTAGACGGCGAACGCAACGGCCATGCCGAGAATGAGCACGGGGTTGTTGCGCAGCGGCACGCGGAAGGCCGAGACCGTCTCGGAGCGGCAGCTCAGGACGTAGTAGAACTGCATCAGCACCAACAGCGTCAGCAGGTGATAGCGAATGGCTTCCATGTCCATGCCATTGTTCAGCATCACCAGCCAGGCGATGAAGCAGGTGACGCTCATGGTGATGCTGCTGACAAGCACCTGTTCGATCATCTTGCGGTTAATGATCCCTTCCGTGGGGCGACGCGGCGGCTCTTTCATGACGCCCTTCTCGCCGGCCTCAAAGGCGAGCGCCACGTCCTGAATGCCGTTCGTCACCAGGTTGAGCCAGAGAATCTGCGCAGGCAGCAGGGGCACAGGCGCGCCCGAGAGAACGAAGGCGCCGATCAGCAGCACCTGGGCGGCGCCGGTGGAGATGAGGAAGAGCGTCACCTTGCGCACGTTGGCGTAGGCGACGCGCCCTTCCTCGATGCCCGCCACGATCGAAGCGAAATTGTCATCGACGACGGTGATCAGCGCCGTCTCCTTGGCGATGTCAGTGCCGGAGCCCATCGCCACGCCGATGTGGGCGACGCGCAGCGCAGGCGCATCGTTGACGCCGTCGCCGGTGACCGCCACGAATTCGCCCATTTTGACCAGCGCATCGACGATGTACAGCTTCTGTTGGGGGGTGACGCGGGCGAAAACCAGCACATCTTTGATCGCCTCCTGGAATTTCGGCGTCCCGTAGGCGTCGAGTTGATCGAGCTCCTTGCCGGTGACCACCTGTTTCGCATCCTCGGCGATGCCCAGCTCGCGGGCAATCGCCAGCGCCGTCGAGGGGTGATCGCCGGTGATCATGATGACGCGCACGCCGGCCCCCTGCGCTTCCAGGACCGCCTGCCTCACTTCAGGGCGCAGCGGATCGATGAAGCCTACAAGGCCCAAGAGCGTGAGGTCGCGCAGATCGTCCTCCTTCAGCCCGTCGTCCCTGGCTGCATCCAGCGCGCCTGCTGCGACGGCGAGCACGCGATAGCCGCCTTCGGCGAGCGCGTGCGCCCGTTGGTGAATCTGCGCTTCATCCAGCGGCGCATCGCCATTGGCGGTGCGCATCGTCTTGCAGAAGGGGAGGATCGCTTCCACAGCCCCTTTCGCCGCCACAAACGGCTTCTGGTCGTTGAGGTAAGCTGTTGCGGCGTAGCGGCGCTCCGATTCAAAGGGAATGGCGCCTACGATGCGCACGCGCTTGCGCAGCTCCTCCGGGTTGCATCCGTATTTGTACGCCAGCGCCAGCAGGGCGACGTCCATGGCGTCGCCTGCGTGGCGCCACTCGCCGTCTTCGGGAATCAACGACGCCTCGTTGCAGACTACGCCGGCGATCACCAACGCATCGAGACGCCGGCGCAGGCTCTCATCCGGCGCCCTGTCATCGGCCGTGCGCACTTCGCCCTGATCGTTGTAGCCCTGGCCGGTCACGATGAGCGTCTCGCCGTCCGGCAACAGAATCTTTTTGACCGTCTGCTGATTGACCGTGAGCGTGCCCGTCTTGTCGCTGGCGATCGTCGTGCAGCTCCCCAGGCTTTCCACCGCCGCCAGCTTGCGCACAATGACGTTGCGCTTGGCCATGCGCGAGGCCGAGAGCGACAGCGCCACGGTGAGGGCCACCGGCAGCCCTTCCGGGATTGAGGCCACCGCCAGCGCAATGACCAGGAAGAACACATCGCGGAAGGGTTCGCCGCGGATCAACATCAACACGCCCAGGATGGCGGACGCGCCCAGGATAACGATGGCGATCTGTCGTGCGAACTGGTCCATGCGGATGAGCAGAGGCGGTTTCGCAGACTCGGTTTCCGTGATCGACTGGGCGATGCGCCCCACCTCCGTCTGCAGGCCGGTGGCGACGACAAAGCCGACGCCGCGGCCGGTCATCACCGTTGAGCCGGCGTAGGCCATATTATGGCGGTCGCTGACCGGGGTGTCCTCGTCGGTGGCGGCCACCTCTTTTTCCACCGCCACCGACTCGCCGGTCAAGAACGATTCGTCGATGGTCAGGTTGTTGACCTGCGCCAGGCGCAGGTCGGCCGGCACTTTGTCGCCCGATTCGATCACGATGACGTCGCCGGGAACCACCTCTTCGGCGGGCAGCCGCAGCATGCGACCTTCCCGGCGCACTTTGGCCTGAATTTTCAGCATGCTCTGGAGGGCGTGTGCCTGCTGTTCTGCACGCCATTCCTGCACCGTGCCGATCGAAGCGTTGAGCACCAGCACAATGAAGATGAAGGCGGCGTCTTTCAGATCGCCGATAAACAGAGAGACCACCCCCGCCACAAGCAAAATGTAAATCAGCGGGCTGGCGAACTGATGCAGGATCACCTGCCACAGCGCGGGCGGCTTGGGCGCAGGCAAGGTGTTTCTGCCATACTGTTGCAGCCGCTTTTCGGCCTCGGCGGGACTCAAACCCTCCAGGTCTGTCTCGAGGATCGTGCGCACTTCTTCGACGGAGAGCGCATGCCAGGGGGTGGCGCCGCTGTTTTTGTCGACCACGTCTTGATTTTTTGGGTCTTGTTTTTGTCGGACACTCATCTCAACTTACGCTCCTTTCACGCTTATGTCAGAATGTAAGCTGCGCCACGAGAGGGACTTCCGCCTATAGAAGCCTATTCCTTTGCGACGCAGGCCCCATTGGACGATCCAAGGAGGTGCAGAGGGTGTGTTCAGATGACTCTCTGCAGGCATTGCGAGCTTTCCGGCAAAACCCCATGGAAGCATTATATCTTGAAAAATGAAAAAGATATGCATTGGCGATTCCAGGCGCATCTGCGCTTGGGAGCATGTAAGCTTTTTTTGGCTTGTTGCGTCCCGTCCATCCATGGTATAATAAATCAGAACTTATGTTCGTCTTCCAGGCGCAAGATGGCGAGTAAATCAACCAGACGGAAGCGGTCGAATCGAAAACTGGGGCAAAGACGGCAACCGGGCGGCGGCGTTGAAGCGCTGGCCCGCTCGCTTTTTCGCGCGGAGGTCGGCGGCGCGCTGTTGGCGCTGCTGGCGGTCTTCACGCTGCTCAGTCTGTTGACCGCCAATCGCGGCCAGCTCACCGGCGGGTGGGTTGACTTCTTGCGTTCGCTTTTCGGCTGGGGCGCCTGGGGCGTTCCCCTTGTGTTGGGCATCTGGGGGCTGTGGATGGTGATCCGCGCCATTGACCAGATGCCCGATGTGCCCTGGCAGCGTCCCGCCGGCCTGGCGTTTCTGTTCTTCGCCTCGATCACCGCCATCTCGTTGCTCGTCGATCCGGAGCTGCGCGCCCAGATGGCGCAGCGAGGAGATGCGGGAGGGCTGGTCGGGAGGTTTCTGGCCGACGCCTTGCAGCAATCGGTCGGCGCAGCGGGCGCCTGGGCGTTTGTCACATTTCTTATGGTGACGGGCGTCTTTCTGCTGCTCGATCACCGGCTGCTCGAAGCCTGGCGGGCGCTGCAGGAGTGGAGCGCCCGGCGAGAGGTCGCTCGCACGCCGACGGCGGCGTTGCCGGGGCAGCCGATCACCCCCTTGCCCGGCGGCGACCTGCCATGGTGGAAGCGTCTGTTTGCGCCCTCCGCCCCCTCGGAGCGAAGCTTCGCGCCTCCTGAAGAGACGACGCTTGTGCGTCCGACGCCTCTGCGTCCTTCGCCCTCAGAGGCGAGCGCCCAGGAGCGCAATCTTGCGTCGAAGCCCGCCGCCTCTCGCCAAAGCGGGCCGAACCTGCCGTTGACCAAGCCGATCGGCGAGGGAGAGCTGCGACCGCCGCGCATCGTCGGCGGCGCACAGGAGTGGAAACTGCCGGCGCTGGACGCAATCCTCACCGACTACGACCGCGTCACCGACGACGACAATCACATCCGCATGCAGGGCCGCCTCATCCAGGAGACGCTGGCGCTTTTCGGCGTGCCCGCCGACTTCGAGGGCGCCTACAAGGGGCCGGCGGTGACGCAATATCTGATCAAGCCGGGCTACGTGGAGCGCAAGGTCGGCAATGAGGTGCAGCGCGTCAAGGTGAAGGTGGCCAAGATCGCCGCGCTCGCCAACGATCTGGCGCTGGCGCTGGCTGCGCCCAGCGTGCGCGTCGAGGCGCCGATCCCGGGCACAAACTACGTCGGCATCGAGGTGCCCAACCAGGCCAGCAACATCGTCGGCCTCAAAGAGCTGATGGAGAGCGAGGCCTTCGCCGAGAAAAAGCGCATCCTGCCGATCGCGCTGGGAGAGGACGTCAAAGGCCAGCCTATCATCACCGATCTGACGCGCATGCCGCACCTGCTGATTGCAGGCGCCACCGGCTCCGGCAAATCGGTCTGCATCAACTCGATCATCGCCTGTCTGTTGTTGACGCACACGCCCGACACGCTGCGCCTGCTGATGATCGACCCGAAGATGGTGGAGCTGAGCGTCTACAACGGCATCCCGCACCTGCTCAGCCCGGTCGTGACCGACGTGGACAAGGCCGCCGGCGTGCTCTTCTGGACGGTGAAGGAGATGGAGCGCCGCTATGCGCTCTTCTCCAAGGCCAACGCGCGCGACCTGGTGCGCTACAACGCCTATCTCGAAAAGAACGGCGAGAAACCGTTGCCCTACATCGTCGTGATCGTCGACGAGATGGCCGACCTCATGATGGCGGCGCCGGAAGAGGTGGAAAAACACATCTGCCGGCTGGCGCAGATGGCGCGCGCCGTGGGGATTCACCTAATCATCGCCACGCAGCGCCCTTCCGTTGACGTCATCACCGGCCTGATCAAGGCCAACTTCCCGGCGCGCATCGCTTTCGCCGTCAGCAGCCAGACCGACAGCCGCGTGATCCTCGACATCCCGGGCGCCGAACGACTGCTCGGCCGCGGCGACATGCTCTTCATGGCGCCGGACGCATCGAAGCTAGAGCGCATTCAGGGCGCCATGGTCACCGATGAGGAGATCGGGCGATTGGTCAACTACTGGCGCAGAATCCGCACGCTGGAAGGCGCAACGTTGCCGTCGCTTGACCTTTCTGAGGCCTCTGGACTGCGAGAGGCGACGTCGTCCAGCCCCGCTCCAGCGCCGGCGGCGCTGGAGCCGGCGCAGAAGCCGCCGGCGGACGGCCCAACTCGATCGGATCAACCGTCGCTCTTTGAGCAGATCGAGCAGCTGCGAGCAGTGGAGGCGCGCGATGAACTGTTCGACCTGGCCGTCGCCATCGTGCGCGAGCATGGCCGCGGCTCGGTCAACCTGTTGCAGCGCAAACTGCGCATCGGCTACACGCGCGCCGCGCGGCTGATCGAGCAGCTTCATGAAGCGGGCGTCCTCGGGCCGGACCTGGGCGGCGTGCGTGGGCGGGAGTATCTCGGCGAGCCGGGGAGCGCGCGGAGCCCGCTCCGCTATATCGACGCAGAGGCGCCCAAGGAAGGCGGGCGGCGATGGGATGAGGAGGCGGAGGACGATCTTGAGGACGCCGAGGCGCAGGGTGTGGACGATGCGCCGCCGTGGGAGGACGATGCGCCGGATGAACCGGATAATTTTGCAGACAACCATAAGCCAGCGCCTCCTGGCGGCCAGAAGCCTGCGCCGCCGACCATTTGGTTTTGAATGCGAGCAGAGAGGAATGGGTGTGAAGCATGTTTGACCTTGTGATCCGCAACGGGCTGTTGATCGAAGCCGATGGCGTGACGAAGGCCGACCTGGCGATCGACGGAGAGCAGATCGCCGCCGTCGGTCTTTCTTTGCAGGGGCGCCGCGAGATCGATGCGACCGATTGCTACGTCTTGCCAGGCGCCATCGACCCTCACGTGCACCTGCAGATGCCGCTGGCCGGCATGGTGAGCGCCGACGATTTCCGGACAGGCACGATCGCTGCGGCCTGCGGCGGCGTCACCACCATCATCGACTTCGTCGAGCCGAAGCCCGGGCAGTCGATGCTCGAGGCGCTGGCGTTGCGTCAGGAAGAAGCCAAAAACAAGGTCGCCATCGACTATGGCCTGCACATGACCATTCCCACCTGGCACGCCAATGCGGCGGATGGATTGAAGGAAGTTCCGGCCGTCGTCGAAGCCGGCTGCCTGAGTTTCAAAATGTATCAGGCGTACGAGGGCATGATGTTGGACGACGTGGCGCTCCTGCGCGCGTTGACTGCAGTCGGCGAGGCGGGCGGGCGCACGGTGCTGCACAGCGAGACCGGCCCTGTGCTCGACTATCTGCGCGCCGAGGCGCTCGCCGAAGGGCACGTCGAGCCGATCTGGCACGCCTATACGCGGCCGGCGCCGTTGGAGGCCTCCGCCGTCCATCGCGCGGCCGAGCTGGCCGACCTGGCCAGCTGTCCGCTCTACATCTTTCACGTCGGCTGTCAGGAAAGCGTCGAGGCGATCCTGCAGGCGCGCAGCCGACGCATCGACATCTGGGGAGAAACCTGCCCACAGTACCTGCTGCTCAACGCCGAGGAGCATCTTGGAGGGCCGAACGGCGCGCTGTACGTCTGCGCGCCGCCGCTGCGCTCGGTCGAAGACAACCGCGCCATGTGGCACGCGCTGGCCCAGGATGCGCTGCAAGTGGTGAGCACCGACCACTGCCCCTGGACGTTCGAGGAGAAACAGCAGCCCGACTTCACGCGCATCCCCGGCGGCGTGCCCAGCATCGAGGCTCGCCTGTCGTTGGTGCATCATTTCGGCGTCAACCAGGGGCTGCTGACGCTGGAGCGCTGGGTGGAGGTCTGCTCGACCAATGCGGCGCGCTGGATGGGGTTAACGCGCAAAGGTCGGCTCGCCCCTGGCTATGACGCCGACATTGTGATTTTCGACCCCGCGCGCATCAAAAAAATTACGCCGGCGACGCTGCACGAAGCCGCCGGTTGGACGCCCTACGACGGCATGGAGGTGTGCGGCTGGCCGCGCACGGTTCTGTTGCGCGGCAAAGTCATCGTCGAGGATGAGCAGTACGTGGGCGCACCAGGAGACGGGCGTTTCATTCCACGACGTCCGTCTGCGCTGTCCTGAGCGTCCCAGGCTGTCCGTCACCTTCGCTGCATTGGGTGTTCATCTTGGCTGACGCGCGCTTTCTTTTCCGCTCCTCCATCCTGGTGATAGCCTTTTACGGCCTCAGTCGGCTGACCGGCTTCGTCAAGCTGCTCCTGATGACGCGGCTGTTCGGGATCGGCGAAGAGGCGGACGCCTTCGCCGCGGCCTATCAGTTGCCGGAGCTGCTGGTGACGATGTTGGCGGGCGGCGCCGTGGCGGCGGCGTTCATCCCGGTCTACACGGCGCAGCTGGCCTCGAAAAACCGCCGGCGCGCCGAACGGCTGGCGAACACGGTGGTGACGCTCACAGTCGTGGGGATGGGGATCGTCACCGGGCTCGTCTTCTACAGCGCGCCCTGGGTGACGACGCATCTTTTGACGCCGGGCTTCCCGCCGGCGCAACAACAGTTGACCGCCGACCTGGTGCGCATTCTGATGGCGGCGATGTGGGTCTATGCGATCGGGAGCATCTACGCCAGCATCTTGCAGTCGCACAATCATTTTCTGGCGCCCGCGCTCGGCACCGTGCTCATCGACGTCGGTCAGATCGTTGGGGTGTTGGCGCTTTCGGCCTATCTGGGCATACTCAGCGCAGCGTGGGGACTGGTGGCCGGCGCCCTCTTGATCCTGGCGGTGGAAGCCCCCTTCCTATGGCGGTTGGGCGTCCGCCCACGGCCTGCGCTGGCTTTGCGCAGCAAAGGGATGCGCGAGCTGGCGCATCTGTTCTGGCCGCGGCTGGTGACGATGGGCGCCATCCAGGCCGCCGACCTGATCGTCGTGCGGCTGGCCTCTGGGCTGCCGACGGGCAGCATGTCCGCCTATTTTTATGCGGTGTTGATCATGGCCTACATGCCGCGCGGCCTCTTCGCACAGGCCATCGCCACGGTGATCTTCCCGACCATGGCCCGCCAGTACAACGGTCGAGATCTCCGGGGCCTGCAGCACACCGTGACCGGCGGCCTGCGCGCAGCGCTTTCTCTGGTCGTCCCCTCGGCCGTGGGCATCCTGGCCTTGGGCATGCCGGCCATGCACTTCCTCTTTCCCGGCGAGGCGCTCGATGGGGAGGCGCTGGCGATGGTCTTTGCGCTGGTCGCCATTCTCAGCGTGCGGCTGATCGGCGATTCCTGCGTCGACATCCTCTCCCTGGCTTTCTACGCCCGCCATGACACGCGCACGCCGATGATCGCCAGCGTGCTCTGGATGCTGGCGGTGTTGGCGCTCAGCCTGCTGTTGGTGGGGCCGCTGGGCGTCTATGGGCTGGCGTGGGCCTCTTCGCTCGCTTCCGCCGGGCTGGCGCTGGCCTATTTCTACGGCGTGAGCAGGCGCTTCCACAGCATCGCCGGCGGCGAACTGGCGCGCACGCTGGGGCGCATCGTCGCCGCGGCGCTGGCGATGGCGCTCACCGTGCGCTTCCTGGGCCAGATGCACCTGCCGGAGACGCTGTTCGTCGTCGTCGGCATTGGCGTCGGCGCAGGCGTCTATGCGCTCGTCTACGTGGCGCTCGGCGAACGGGAAATTTTCCAATTACTGCGGCGCACGCCGGAGCGAGTGTAGCAGCGAGGAGTGCACAGATAAGTTTACGCGAAAATCATCTCGTGGTACATTGGGGGGCGTACACCAGAGCCACGAGGTGACGAAAGGAGGCCGGGCATGGCTGTTCAGACGCTCGAGCGAGGCCGAGAAACTTTTTCTCAAGATGTCCCGCCGCTGATGGCGGGCGACCGTCTGTCGCGCGCGGAGTTTGAACGCCGCTATCGATGCCAACCCCCCATCAAGAAAGCAGAATTGATCGAAGGAGTGGTGTATACGCCGTCGCCGGTCACGTTCGCCGGTCACGCCGATCCCCGCCATCGGCTCGTCACCTGGACCGGCGTCTACCTGGCTGCCACCCCGGGCGTGCAGGGCGGCGACAACGCCACTGTGCGTCTCGACAACCTCAACGAAGTGCAGCCCGACATTCTGCTGCGCCTCGAACCCGCTCTGGGCGGACGTTCACGCATCGACGAAGACGATTTCATTGCAGGCGCTCCGGAGCTCATCATCGAAGTCGCCGCCACCAGCGCCAACTATGACATGCACGACAAAAAGCGCGCCTACGCTCGCAGCGGCGTGGCCGAATATCTGGTCGTGTTGACCTGGGAAAAGGCGGTTCACTGGTTTGTTTTGCGCGCGGGAGAGTACGTCGAGTTGACGCCCGGCGAGGACGGCGTCTTGCGCAGCGAAATCTTCCCCGGCCTCTGGCTCGACGTCGCCGCGTTGTGGCGCCAGGATTTGCCCGGACTGCTGGCGACGCTGCAGCAGGGGCTCCAGAGCGAGGCGCACGCCGCTTTTGTCGAACGGTTGCGAACGACTGCCTGATTTTTTATCGCCGGATCGTTCCTCGCATCAGCCAGGGCATGCCCCA
Source organism: uncultured Caldilinea sp. (assembly GCF_937128415.1). Taxonomy (GTDB): domain Bacteria; phylum Chloroflexota; class Anaerolineae; order Caldilineales; family Caldilineaceae; genus Caldilinea. The sequence goes on along the minus strand of NZ_CAKZMJ010000067.1, from coordinate 54,233 downwards.
TCCGGCGCGGTCGGCGGCGTCATCCCCCGCAGGGCCGGGATCCGTCTCTAGGATCAGGTCGATGCGCCGGCCTCGATAGTCGTCGAGCGGGATCCATGCCTCCAGCCACTCGCGGTCGGCCGGATCGACCGGGGTGGCGTGTCGCTCCCACAGAGTTCGCTCGCCTTCGGCGGTGCGCACGCGCACGATGAAGGTCACGCCGTCGCCGCCCCAGCCCCACGCCTGCGGGTCGAGCGCCGGGCTGAGCCAGAGAAAGCTGCGCTCTTTCGGAACATCCAGGGGAATTGCGATCTGCGCGGGCGCATGGGCGAAGATCACAGGACGAGCGTCGCCCGTGTGCGGCATGATGAATTCGGTGAGCATGACGCGTTCGCAGCCCACCGGCTCTGCGCAGATGGGCGCGTCGGGCGTCACGGTCGCCTGGGGCAGCAGCTCGGTGAGATCGAGCAGCCGAAAGCGGGCGTAGCGTTCGCGCTGCGCAGCGTCGGGCGTCAGCAGGGTGTAGGCGTGGTTGACGCCCACCCAGAACAGCGCATAGCTCCCGGCGAAGAGCAGCCCGACGACCAACATCTGGCGCAGCGTCCACGCCGTGCGTAGAGAGGGCGCGCCATCGATCACCAGAAACCAGGCGCAGACGCCCCACAGCGCCAACGGCGGGCCGGCGATGGCGAAGAGATCCCAGTCCTGGGGCCGCGGCAGATCGTTTTGAAAGGTAAAGAAATAGAGTAGCAGGCCGACGGCGGCGCCCATGAGCACAAGCAGTTTGCGCGTGGAGTCGGCCGCTGTGAAGTTGCGCTGCGTTTCGGGCGGGCGGTTTGACTCGCGAGGCGACGCTTCGGCTCTCCGACGTTGGCGCCAGTCCTGCACCATTTTGAATGCTGCGATTGCGCCGCCTCCGATCCAGAAAGGCCACAGCGGCGCAATCAGCCACAAATTTTGCAGCGCGTCGGAAAGTTGCGCCGGCGCCACCGCCTGCGCCGGCGTCCAGAAGAGTTGGGAATCGCCGGCGAAGCCGCCGTCAAGCGCAGGCCATGGAACCTTCAGCAGCCCCATTGTCAAAACGGTCAACGCAGGGACGACGGCGCCGCTCACGGCCAATACAGCGACTTGGCGCGGCCACTGCGCGCGACGCAAGAGGGGCGCCAGCGCAGTCAACGCAAACGTCGCCTGAGGATGGAAGCTCACCGCCGCGCCGGCGACCAGGCCCACGGCCCACAGCGGCGCGCGGCCGTTCAGATGTCCGATGGCCAGCGCAAGCGCAGCAAGCGCCAGGGCGGTGGACCCGCTGTAGTTCTCCACGTGCCCAAACCAGAGCAGGCTCGCCCCGCTTGCCCACAGCGCCCAGACGATGGCGATGCGACGCCAGAGCTTCGTAGACAGCCAATGCGCCAGCGTCCAGGCTGCGACGACGAAGACTCCCCCCGCGAGCACGCTGGCCAGGGCGACGGCCTCCTCCGGCCCCCAGCCGAGCGGCTGCACCGCCGCCGTCATGCCGTACTCCACCAGGCTGTTGAGCGGCTCTTTCCAGACGTAGGGGTTTTCGTTCAACGGCGTGTGCGTCAACAGGTCGAGCTTGTAGAGCGCATCGCCGTGCGGGGTGCGTTCGCGAAAGAGCCAGAAGGCGAGCATGAGGAGAGGCGTGACCGGCCAGAGCGAGATGGCGACGCGCTCCAGAGCGCAGGTCAGCTGCGCTTCATGGCGTCGCCATTGTGCGTAGGCGAAGGGCGTCGCCGCCGCCGCCACCAGCGCGCCGGCCGCCCAGCGCAGACCAACCGGAACAAACTCCAGAAACGCAAAGGCCCACCATTCATAGAAGCCGAAGGTGCGTCCGCCCGCCGTGACCAGCAAGGCGGCGCAGGCCAGCCCCACCAGCACAGGCGGCAGGGCGGAGGGCGTCTGCGCAGAATCCGCCTCTGCGCGCCGGTGCACTTGACGGTCGTCCTGGCCCCGTGCGCCGGAGAAGGCTGCGTTTTCGCCTTGTTTTTCTCCTTTTGCCGCTTCCATCTCTTTCATTGTTGCATCAACGCCTCTGCTTACATCCTCGACAGTTTTGGGCAATCGCTGGACTCTGCGCTACAGTAGGCGACGTCGCAGGCGTTAAACCGTCAGAGCGCATCGATAACGCTGTGACGGACGGTAGTCCATCGTAGCATCGGTCGCGTCTGCAGGCAACTGTGGATGCGCTATGCGCAGAGTTGGAGAAGTGCAGAGTAGAAATGGAGAAGAGGGTGACGTATCTGAAGTCCTTGCTTCTGATGCAAACAGCTATGTGGCGACGTCGTTGGACGTCTCACAGCGACTTTTTTCTGTTGTTGATGACTTTTTTCAGCTTTCGGCTAGCTTCGGTCTGGTTCATGCGTCCAGGCGGCTACATCCGCGACTACACAGATTTGATCTACTATCAGGCGCGCGCAAGCTGGCAGGATTTCGGCTTTCTGCCCTATCGCGACTACTGGTCGGAGTATCCGCCGCTTTTCGCTTGGTTCAGCGTCTGGATCGACGCACTGGCGCAGCGCTTGCCGCTGTGGGACGATGAGCGCCTCTGGTATGCGGTGTTTTTCGGCGCGGCCATGACGCTCGCCGAGACGGCGACGTTCATCTGCCTCTATGCGCTGGCGAGGCGGCTGCATAGGGTCAATGCGCTGCGCGCAGCCTGGCTGTACGCAGGGCTGTTCCTGCCTGTGTATCTGCTCAGCGGTTGGTTCGACGCGGCGCCAGTGATGACGATTTTTCTGACACTCACGATTTTGCTCTACTTTCCCTCGCCGGGAGGCGCCTTGCTGGCCGGCGCAGTTGCCGGCGTTGGGGCGGCGTGGAAGCTTGTCCCCTTGGCAGCGTTGGCGGCTGCACCGTTGACTAGGCTGCGCCGACACGAGGTTGCGCTGGCAGCGTTCGCAGCTGCAGCCGTGCTGCTCGGCGTCTATGCGTACGCCTACTTGCTGGGCCCAACGATGACCCTTGCTTCGCTGCGTTCGCTGGTGGAGCGCAGCGGCTGGAGCACCGTCTATGCGCTGGCCGATGGCTTCACCCGCCTTGGCGCAGTTGTCGGCGATCCGTTCGACCCCGGGGCCAAAGTGGGGCTGTATGAAGCGAGCGTCCCGCAAGGTGCAATCTGGCTGGGATGGCTATCCGTTGGCGCTGTCATGTTTTTTCTGGTCTGGCGGCGCCAGCAAACGGCATCCTCTGAAAGCCGCGACGCTGTTGTCATCGCCTTTGCTGCGCTGACCTATGTGGTTCTGTTGCTGGCCTACCCTGCGTGGAATCCTCAGTATGCGCTTTACTTGCTGCCGTTTCTAGTGTTGGTCTGGCCATCGGCGCGCGGGCTAATCTACGCCCTGGCGCTGAGCGCACTGACGCTGGCCGAACACCCGATTTACTTCAACCTGATCGGCCCTAACGACTATTCGCCAGCCTTTCAGCAACTGATCGAAGTGGATTACACCCGCATCCTCTGGCTGATTGTGCTCTTACGTACAGGCGTGTTGGCGATGGTCGCCGTCGACCTGGGGTGGATGCTGCTTCGCCCCACTTCTCGTTCTCGGCGTTGGGCGCCTGTGCTAGCGTCGGCGGCGATGGCCATGGCGTTGCTTTGGAACATCCCTAACTTCCTGAAGGCCTACACCGCCGGCAGACTGGTGACGACGCCGCTGCGCACCGCCATCCTGACGATTGACGCCATGGAGGGCCGCACTCCGGTGATTTTCGCCGACCTGACGCTCGCCCGGCGGATGCGTCCGTTGCTGAAAGCGCCGGAGCAGGTGATCGTTGCAGGCGGCCTGCCGGGACGCTTCGAGCCGATTCCTGTGTTGGCGGAAAGGCAAGAGCCATTTGTTTTTGTCCGAAAAGGGGCGGAGGGGAGCGAAATTTCAACCTACCTGGAAGAGAGAAATCTCTGCCCTCAGCGGCGACAGGCGGAAGGCGTGGAACTCTGGTTTTGTAATGGCGCCGACCTCGTTCCCCTCGCCAAATTTGCCGAGGGCGTCGAGCTGATCGGCGCACGCCTGCCTGAGCAAATCCAAAATCCGCTGCACGCAACGCTGCTTTGGCACGCCGAAACGGTCATCGCCCAGGATTACACGGTCTTTTTTCATATTGTGAACGCCGACGGCGCAATCGTCGGACAGTGGGACCAGCCGCCCGACGCAGGCGAAACCCCGACTATATCCTGGATGCCGGGAGCCATTTTTGATGACAACTATCGTATTCCGCTCCAACAAGCCGCGCTGCGCCGTCCGATTCGCCTGCTGGTGGGCATGTACGACCCGAACACCGGTAGGCGGCTTCCTGTACTCCATGCTGTGCTCCCCTTTGCAGATGATGCAGTGGAAGTGAAAGTGTACCCATGAACGCATTCACCGTTATCCCATCTTCGCCCAGAGCAACTCGTTCAGAGGCGCTCATCGGTCTGGCGATGGGGCTTCTCGCCTTTGGGCTTTTGCTGTTCACCGCGCCGCAGATCGGCGTCACCTGGGACGAACCGATCAACATTCAGGCGGCGGAGCAGGCGATGCGCTGGTTTCAGACGCTGTGGCGGGACGGCCCGGCCGCCGCCTTTGAGCAAGTTGCGTTTGGCGTGGGCTGGGGGCTGAACAACGAACATCCGCCGCTGACGCGGCTCGTCACCGGCGCGGGATGGGCGCTGACGCACGCCTGGCTTCCTGCGCCGCTCACGCATCGCGTCGGCGCCATCGCGCTGGCGGCCTTTTCCATCGCGCTGTTGACGGCGTGGGTGGCGCGTGAGCGAGGCGTCGGCGCCGGCGTCTTTGCGGGGGCGGCGGCGCTCGCCATGCCTCGCCTTTTCTTTCACATGCATCTCGCTGTGCTGGACTATCCGGTGACGGTCTTCTGGCTGCTGGCGACCGTCCTGTTTTATTACTTCATGCGGCAGCCGCAACCCGGCCTGCGCGCAGCTTTGGGGATCGGGCTGGGCGCAGGGCTGGCGCTGCTCACCAAGATTACGGCCGTGCTGCTCTGGCCGTTTTGGGCTTTCTGGCTGTTGCTCTATCGGCCCTCGTGGCGGCGCTGGCTGATCTTCGGCCTGAGCGCAGGCGCGACGTTGGCGGTGTTGATCGCAGGGTGGCCGTGGATTTGGATGGACCCGGTCGCCCGCCTGCTCAACTGGGTTGGATTCTTCCGACAGCATTACGAAATTCGCCAGTGGTATGCGGGTCAACTGTACACCATCCCTCCCTGGCACATGCCCTTTGTGCTGCTGGCCGTCACGACGCCAGCCACGCTGTTGCTGAGCGCAGGGCTCGGCGTCCTGGCCGGCTGGCGCAGCCCTCGCAAAAATCCCTGGCTGCCCGATGCATGGACCGGGTTGCATCTGCTGGGCCTCCTGACCGTGCTGGGTTTTTATGCGCTGCCTTTCACTACGCTGCACGATCAGGAGCGCCTGATGCTGCCTGCGTTTGTGCATCTCGCCGTGTTGGCGGGCGAAGGGTTTCAACGGCTCTGGCGTTGGGCGTCCGTCCGCCTGCGAACCACTCGCAGTATGCTAGGCGTCGCGTTGGGCGCCCTCTTCCTGGCGCCGGGCGCCTGGGCTGGCTGGACGCTCCATCCCTTTCAGCTTGCGTACTACAACGAGCTGATCGGCGGCGTGCGCGGGGCCAAACAGTGGAACATGGAGACCATCTATTTCGCCAGCACCTACGGCTCCTTCCTGCCGGAACTCAACCGCCTGCCCGACGGCAGCAAGCTGTGGGTGATGCCGAACAGTTGGGACGTCCTCTACTACTATCAGCGGTATAAGCTGCTCGAGCGCGATCTGGTCGTGTTGCGCCCCTGGGGATGGGGGAGTTTCTACGACGATGCGGGAGTGCGTTTCGACTACGGTGGGCTGGACGACGCCGACTATGCGTTGATCGAACGCCGGCAGACCACCTTCAACGACAAGATTCCAGAATACGCCTCCCAGCTGGAATGGGCGGCGACCAAGCCGACGCTCGCCCGCGTCGAACGAGAGGGCGTCGTGCTGGCGAGCCTGCACAGTCGAGAGGTCATCGAGAGTTCTGCATTTCATTCGCCGAAAGGAGCGCGTCCATGATGTATGAGAAACCGGCTTTTCCTCGTTGGACGGTTTGGGTGAGGACAGTGCTGCTCGCCGGAGGGCTGATCCTCTGCCTGACCTTTGTTTTGGCCGCGCCGCGTGTCTACGCACAGAGCGGCGCCGCTCCGGACATCGTCGGCGGCGAAGACGCAACGCCTGGAGAATTCCCCTGGCAGGCGTTTCTCACGATCGACAATTTTATGTGCGGCGGCTCGCTGGTTGCGCCTCAGTGGGTGCTGACCGCAGCGCACTGCGTCACCGATGAAGAGGGCAACGTCGCACCGACCTGGCTGGTGACCGTATATCTGGGCAAGCACGATCTGCGCGTTTGGGAACCCTCCGAGCAGCGCAGAAGCGTGGCGCAGATCCTGGTCCATCCACAGTACAATCCGTACACCCTGGACGGCGACCTGGCGCTGCTTCGTCTGCAGACGCCGGCGACGTTGAACGACCGCGTTGCGCCGATTCGGCTGCTGCAAAGCCCCGCCGACGACGCCCTGGCTGCACCCGGCGCGTTGGCGACCGTCACCGGCTGGGGGGCCATCGAGGAGGATGGCCCTATCTCCCCCATCTTGCAGAAGGTCTCGGCGCCGGTGGTTTCCAACCAGACCTGCAACGCGGCGTTGGGCGGCGGCGTCACGGCCAATATGCTCTGTGCAGGCTACGCCGAGGGCGGCAAGGATTCCTGCCAGGGCGACAGCGGCGGCCCTTTGATCGTTCCCGACGGCGCCGGCGGCTGGAAACAGGCGGGCATCGTCAGCTTCGGCTACGGCTGCGCCCAACCGAATAAGTATGGGGTCTACACGCGCGTCTCGCGTTTCACTCCATGGATCGGTGAATGGGTTGCGCCGCTCGCCGTGAGCGAGTTCACACCCACGCGTGGCCGCGTCGGCGCCTCCGTCGCGCTCACCGGAAGCGGCTTCTCCGCCGTGACCGGCGTCGAGTTCGCCGGCGCGCCGGCCAGCTTCACCGTCGTCTCCGACAGCCAACTGACGGCGGCGGTCCCCCAAGGCGCAGTGGTCGGCCCGATCACCGTGCGCTCGCAATTTGGCTCGGTCCAGACAGCCGCTCCATTTGCGCCGCTCTATCCGCTGGAGGTGCGCAGCACGGGGCGCGGCTCCGTGACGGTGACGCCGGGCGACCTGCTTTGCACGGAAGACTCGCCGTGCCTGCAGGAGGTGGAGGGCGGCGTCGCCTCTGTGCTCACGCCGTCGCCCGAGCCGGGTTCGATCTTCGCCGGCTGGCGCAGCGGAGACTGCGCCGTGTTCGACGATCCCTGCACGCTCTTCATGAACGCAGATCGCAGCGCCCTCGCCGTCTTTGCGCCGCCGACCTCCACATTGACTATCACCGTGATCGGTGAAGGCGAGGGGCTCGTCCGCTTTGAGCATGAAGACGCCGAGGAGCAGTGTGCAGAAGCTTGCACCTTCGAGCTGTCGACGCGCGCTGCGCTCACCTTGATGGCGCAGCCGGCCTCGGGAATGATCTTTGTGGGTTGGCGCGGCGAATGCGTCGGACTTGCGTCAACCTGCACCATCCTCATGATCGGCGATCAGCAAGTCGCAGCCGAGTTTGCGGTCGAGCGCAAGGTCCACCTGCCTTTGGTGCGCAGGTAGGACGAACGTGCATTGCATCGGGGGATCATTTCATGTTATTTTGCGAAAAGCGGTGAAGCTTCCCGAAGGATGAAAGCAAAGGATCATCGCCATGAATCCCGGCTCCATTGTTCGAGTTCGCCAACGCTACTGGGTGCTGCTGCCCGATCCAGACCCCAACCGCTACGTCCTCCGGCCCTTGACCGGCGCAGTCGATGAGACGCTGGCGCTGGACCGCCGCCTGACCGACCTGCTCGCCTACACCCTGCCGGAGGAACGCCTCCAGCCGGCGCACTTCCCGCTGCCGACGCCGGAGGACGTCGCCGATGCAACCGCGGCCCATCTGCTCTGGCAGGCGGCGCGGCTGACGCTGCGCGAGGGCGCTTCGCCCCTGCGTTCGCTGGGGCGCATCTCCATCCGCCCGCGCACCTATCAGTTTGTCCCGCTGCTGATGGCCCTGCGGCTAGACCCTGTGCGCATGCTCATTGCCGACGACGTAGGCGTGGGCAAGACCATCGAGGCGCTGCTTATCGCCCGCGAGCTGTGGGAGCGCGGGGAAATTCGGCGTCTGGCGGTGCTTTGTCCACCCTACCTGTGCGATCAGTGGCAGCGAGAGCTGGCGGAGAAATTCAACTTCCACGAGGCGGTGGTCATCCGCGCCGGCGCGCTGGGGCAGCTGGAGCGCAACAAGCCGCCCACGCACACGATCTACCAGCACTACCCGGTGCAGGTCATCAGCATCGACTGGGTGAAGAGCGAGCGCAACCGTCACGCCTTTCTGCTGCATGCGCCCGAGCTGGTGATCGTGGACGAGGCGCACGGCGCGGCCATGGCGTCCAACCAGAGCCAGCAGCAGCGCCACGAGCTCCTGCAGGAGGTCGCCAAAGACCCCAACCGCCATCTTATCCTGCTCACCGCCACCCCGCACAGCGGCGTCGAGTCGGCCTTTCGTTCGCTGCTGGGGCTGCTCGACCCGCGCTTTGGCGCGTGGGATGTCAACGCCCTGAACGAAGAGCGCCTGACGCAGCTGGCGCAGCGCTTCGTCCAGCGCACGCGCCGCGACATCGAACACGACTGGGAGCAGGAATCCTGCTTTCCGGAGCGCATCCCCGAAGATCAGAGCTATCGCCTTTCCCCCGCCTACCGCAAGCTTTTTGAGGAAACGTACGCCTTCTGCGCCGAGATCGTGCGCACCGGCCAACGTCTGGAAGAGCGCAAGCGTCGCGTGCGCTACTGGGGCGCGCTGGCGCTGCTGCGCTGCGTGATGTCCAGCCCGGCGGCGGCGCTGGCGGCGCTGGAGACGCGGTATGGGAGAGGGGGAGAGCGGGAGAGCTTGAGAGCGGGAGAGGAGGAGAGGGGGAGAGCGGGAGAGCTTGAGAGCGGGAGAGCGGGAGAGGAGGAGATCGATTTTCGCAGTTTTGTGTTCGAGTTCGATCAGGGGCGCACCGACGACGAACAGCCCGCCACGCCCATCGCAGAGGCCGAAGCCACCCTGCCCGATTCAGAACGGCGTAAATTGCGCGCGCTGAGCAAGCTTGCCGCGGCGCTGCTGCAACCCGGCCAGGATACAAAACTGGAAGGATTGATCCAGAGCGTCGAGGGGTTGCTCGCCGAGGGCTATCATCCCATCGTCTGGTGCCGCTACGTGGCGACCGCGGAGTACGTGGCCGACGCGCTGCGGAAACGCCTGTCGGCGAAGCATCCCGATGCGCAGGTGGCCTGCATCACCGGCCGGCAGGCGGACGAGGAGCGTCGCGCCCGCATCGAGGAGATTTCCGCCGACCGTCCGCGCGTGCTGGTCGCCACCGACTGCCTCTCCGAAGGCGTCAATTTGCAGGAGAAATTCACCGCCGCCATTCACTACGACCTGCCCTGGAATCCCAACCGTCTCGAGCAGCGGGAGGGCCGCGTCGATCGGTATGGGCAGCCTGCGAAACGAGTGCGCGTGATCCGCTACTACGGCGCCGACAACCCGGTCGACGGGGTGGTGCTGGATGTGCTGCTCAACAAGGCGCGTCAAATCTACAAGGCGCTGGGCACCTACGTGCCAGCGCCGGCGGAGAGCGAGAGCGTGACCGAAGCGGTGTTGAACGCCCTCTTCCTGCGCGCAGGCTACCAGGGGGGCGGCCTGCAGCTGGCGCTCGATTTGACGCCAGACGAGGTGCAGACGCTCCATCGCCGCTGGGAGCGCGACGCCGAGCGCGAGAAGATTACGCGCACGCGCTTCGCCCAGCGCAGCCTGAAGCCCGACGCAGTGCGCCGCGAGCTGGAGGCCGCCGACGCCGTGCTCGGCGACCCGGAGGCCGTGCGCACCTTCCTGCTGGAGGCGGCGCAGCGCCTGGGGATGGTGATCAAGCAAGAGGGGAGAGGAAGAGCGCAAGGGAGCGGGAGAGGGGGAGAGGTGTGGGGGATCGATGTGTCGCCGGCGGCGACGGGGCATCTGCCCGACGCAGTCCGCTTCGCCCTTCCTCAACGCAAGGACGGCTGGTGGCGGGTGAGCTTTCAATCACCCACCCCCGAAGGCGCCGAGTACCTGGGCCGCAACCATCCCTTCGTGGCCGCGCTGGCGCGCTTTTTGCTCGAAGAGGCGCTCACCCAAGGCGGGGCCGCGCACGCAGCCCGCGGAGGCGTGATCGCCACCCGCAGCGTGACGCAGACCACCGTCCTGCTCCTTGTGCGCGTGCGCTATCTCGTTCAGATCCCCGATCGCGCGCCGCTTTTCTCCGAGGAAGTGCGCGTCTACGCGTACACCGGCGAGGCCTCCGCTCCTCACTGGCTGCCCGAAGCCGAAGCGCTGCGCCTGCTGGCCGAGGCCCGGCCCGACGCCAACCTGCCGTTGGAACAGAAAAAAGCCATCCTGGCCGCGACCCTCGACGCCTATTCTTCCCTGGAAGCGGCTCTGCGCACCCGCGTCGAAGCCCGCGCCCGCGAACTGACCGAAGCGCACAGACGCATCCGCCAGGCCGTGCGCCTGCGCGTGCGCGACCTCACCGTCGAGGCGCAGTGGCCGGTCGATGTGCTGGGCGTGGTGGTGTTGGAGAGGTTGAGAGGGGGAGAGGGGGAGAGGGGGAGAGGTTGAGAGGTTGAGAGGTTGAGAGGGGGAGAGGGGAAGATGAAAATACAGAATCATCGGGACCTGATCGTTTGGCGAAAAGCGATGGACGTTGCAATGCAGGTGTTTGAAGTGACTAAAACGTTTCCAGTCGAGGAGCGGTATTCATTGACCGATCAGATGCGTCGTGCTTCTCGTTCTGTGGCGGCTCAAATTGCAGAAGGGTGGCGCCGACGCAGGTATCGCGCTGCTTTTGTGAATAAATTTAGTGAAGCTGAAGGAGAGGCTGCAGAGATGCAAACGCATATCGAGATTGCTCTCCGTTGCGGTTATCTGAAATCTGAAACTGCCGCCGAACTGGATTGCGCATATGAAGAAATTATTGCAATGCTCGTGAGCATTAGTAAGAACGTTGATAAGTGGACGCCATGAACACGCAAGCTCTCAACCTCTCTCGTTCTCAAGCTCTGCGCATCGAGGGCGGCCTCTTCGGCCCTGACCTGCTGGAGGCCCTGGCTCGCGGCGAGCTGCCCGGCCAAAAGCCCGAGGACTTCCGCCTGCCCCCGCGCCGCAACCTGACCGAGGAGATCGCCAGCCTCTACCACGACGCCCGCAGCCTGTGGCAGGTCTTTCAGCATCGCCTGGAGCGCCTGCCCGAAGGCGACCTCGCCACCTCGGAGACGCGCGAGCTGTGGACGGTTCCCCTCCTGCGCCTGCTGGGCTATGACCTGCACTTCAGCCCGCGCGCCAAAGAGGTGGACGGCTTGACCTTCGCCATCTCCCACTACGCCGGGGCGGGCGAACACGCGCCGCCGGTGCATTTGGTCGGCTACCGGCAGGAGCTGGGCAAACCGGCGCCCTCCGGCCGGCCGCGGCTCTCGCCCCACGCCCTGGTGCAGGAATACCTCAACCGCTCTGAGGCGCTGTGGGGGCTGGTGACCAACGGCCGCACCCTGCGCCTGCTGCGCGATTCGACCTTCGTGCGCCGCCAGGCCTACGTGGAGTTCGACCTGGAAGACATCTTCGAGGAGGAGCGCTTCGCCGATTTCGTCCTGCTCTATCGCCTGCTGCACCGCACGCGGCTGCCGGGAGACGGACGGGCCGAGGAGTGCCTGCTGGAGCGCTACTACCAGAACTCGCTGGAGCAGGGCGGTCGCGTGCGCGAGCGGCTGCGCGAAGGGGTGGAGCGCTGCATCGAAATCCTGGCCAACGGCTTCCTGGGGCATCCGGTGAATGAGAGCTTGAGAGCGGGGGAGCGGGAGAGCTTGAGAGCGGGGGAGCGGGAGAGCGTGAGAGCGGGAGAGCGGGAGAGCGGGAGAGCACGAGAGCGGGAGAGCGGGAGAGCACGAGAGCGGGAGAGTGCGAGTCTTGCGCTTTCCTCTTCTCACGCTCTCACGCTCTACCAACAACTCCTTCGCCTGGTCTACCGCTTCCTCTTCCTGCTCGTCTCCGAAGAGCGCGGCCTGATGGGGCGGAATCCGCTCTACCTGGAAAGCTACGGCGTCACGCGCCTGCGCCGGCTGTGCGAAAACCGCGCCGCGTACACCGACGACGTCGATCTCTGGCTGGGGCTGCGCGCCTTGTGGGAAATCTTTCGCGATGAGAAACTGGCCGCCATTTTAGGCGCGCCGCCGCTCAACGGGGAGCTTTTCGCCGAGCAGGCGCTGGACGTCGCCCTCATCCGCAACCGGGACCTGCTCTCCGCCTTCTGGCATCTGGCTTTCTACGAGGAGAACGGCGTCCCCCGTCGCGTCAACTACGCCGCGCTGGACACCGAGGAGCTGGGGTCGGTGTATGAAAGTTTGCTGGAACTGCACCCCATCATCGAATGGAGCGGTAGCCGCCCTGTCTTCCACATGAAAGCGGACGGCGAAGAACGCCGCTTGACCGGCTCTCACTACACGCCGCCACAGCTGGTCGCCCCGCTGATACAACACACGCTTGAGCCGGTCTTGCAGGAGCGCCTGGCCGCCTGCCGCACCAACGAGGAAAAGCAGGCCGCCATCCTGAACCTGAAAGTGCTCGACCCGGCCTGCGGTTCGGGACATTTCCTGCTGGCCGCGGCGCGGCGGTTGGGCAAGGAGCTGGCCCGCCTGCGCACCGGCGAAGACGAACCCGCGCCCGAAGCCATCCACCAGGGCGTGCGCGACGCCATCACCCACTGCATCTACGGCGTGGACAAGAACCCGCTGGCGGTGGAGCTCTGCCGCGTGGCGCTCTGGCTGGAGGGGCATGAGCGGGACAAGCCCCTCACCTTCCTGGAGCATCACATCCGGCACGGCGACTCGCTAGTCGGCCTGCACGACTTGACCGCGCTGGAAGACGGCATCCCCGATGAAGCCTACAAGCCGCTGGGGAACGCCGACCGCACCCGCCTGGCCGAAGCCCGCAAGCGCAACGCCCGCGAGCGCGGCGCTTCGCTCTTCCGGCATGGTTTCGTCTCTCAGCCGCTCGCCGATTTTGCCGAAAAGATGCGCCGCATCGCCGAAATGCCCGAAGCGACCATCGAGCAGGTGCGCGCCAAACGCGCCGCCTACCAGCAGGCGCAATCCAGCCCCGAATTCGAGCGCCTGCGCCTCGCCTGCGACGCCTACACCGCGGCCTTCTTCCTCTCCTCTCCCGCTCTCCTCACCACCGCCTTCGTGCAAGACGCCCTTTCGCGCGGCGACCTCTCCGACCCGCAACTGGCCGGGCAGGTACTGGCCACCCGCAGCGAACGCGCCTTCTTCCATTGGGCTTTGGAGTTTGCGGAGGTGTTTGCAGAGCGTGAGAGCGTGAAGGCACGAGAGCATGAGAGCGGAAGAACGGGAGAGCACGGGATATCTCCCGCTCTCCCCCTCTCCCGCTCTCCGGCTCTCCAAACCGGCTTCGACGTCATCCTCGGCAACCCGCCCTTCATGGGCGGACTGCGCATCAGCGGCCACTTCGGCGAGGCTTACCGCAAGTGGCTGGAATTTGCCTACCAACCCTTCGCCGGCACGGCCGACCTGTGCGCGGCCTTCTTCCGCCGCGCGTTCAGCCTGCTCAAGCCGGGCGGCCGGCTGGGCATGATCGCCACCAACACCCTGGGCCAGGGCGACACGCGCGAGAGCGGCCTGGCCGTCATCCTGCAGCAGGGCGGCGCCATCCACTTCGCGCAGCGCTTCGTCAAATGGCCCGGCCAGGCATCGGTCGAAGTCAACCTCGTTGCCCTCACCCGCTCACCCGCTCTCCAGCTCTCATTCTCTCCCGCTCTCCAGATCTCATTCTCCCCCGCTCTCAACCTCTCCCGTTCTCGACGGCCACCCCACCCCCTTCATCTCCTCCCGCCTGGACGACCAGCCTGAACGCGAGCCGGTCCGCCTGCGGCGCAACGAGGGCAAGGCGTTTATTGGGTATTATGTGCGTGGTATTGGCTTTGTGTTGGAGCCGGAGGAAGCCGAGGAGCTGCTGGCGCGCGACCCGCGCAACGCCGACTGCCTCTTCCCGTACCTGAACGGCGAAGACCTGAACAGCGACCCCGAGCAGCAGCCCAGCCGCTGGGTGATCTGCTTCCACGACTGGCCCCTGGAGGAGGCCGAGGAATACCCCGACCTGCTCGCAATCGTGGAAGAGCGGGTCTGGCCGGATCGGGCGCGGCTAGCCGGACCCGGCGACAAGCGCAATCGCGAGTACTGGTGGCAATTCGGGGCCTATCGGGCGGGCATGCGCCAGGCCATCGCCCCCCTGCGGCGGGTGCTGGTGCGGAGCAGGGTCAGCGAGCTTCATTCGATAGCCTTTGTTCCACCAGGCTATGTTTATAATGAGCAGCTTATCGTCTTCGCCTTCGACGACGACTACCACTTTGCCCTGCTCCAATCCGCCGTGCACGAGACCTGGCTACGCAAGCAAGCCTCCAGCCTGCGCACCGACGTCCGCTACACTCCCACCGACTGCTTCGACACCTTCCCCTTTCCGTCGTTGGAGTATCAGAGAGCGGGAGAGCGGGAGAGCGGGAGGGTAGGAGAGCAAGAGAGCAAGAGAGCGGGAGAGTGGCCGGAGGCGTTTCGGCGCGCGGCGCAGTTGGGGGCGGAATATCACGAGCACCGCCGCCAGGTCATGCGGACGCGGTGGCTGGGCCTCACCAAGACCTACAACCTGTTCCACAACCCGGCCGTGGGCGACGCCGACATCGTCCGCCTGCGCGAGCTGCACGCCGCGATGGACAACGCGATCCTTGCCTGCTACGGCTGGGAGGATTTGGCGCTGAGGCACGACTTCTACCCCAACGACCGCGGCCAGATCCGCTTCATGCCGTGCGCGGAGGCAAGGCGGGAGTTGATCTTCAGGTTGATGGAGTTGAATGAACAAATTGCACGAGAGGAGAGTCAACATGGATGAGGTGCAGCTGCCACCTGGTATCTACACCAACATTTTTCCGGTCGCTCTGCCTGAAGAGCCGGTTACGGTTATGGCCATTGAACGCGCCAAAGCTGTTGACTTGCGCCCGCTGATTAATGAGATTCGGGCTTCTGGCGTCCCTGTGCAGGTCTATGCTCACCAAGACCGCGTGTATGGATATGGTCAAGACGCAGCAAGTTTCCTTTCGACCAAAGGGTTTCAAGCAACGCAAATCCATCTTCCTTCTCTGCCTGCGCTCGGCGCTCATCTTGTCATAGACGGGATAGTATCCCTGGCTTTGGCGCGCGGCTTTTGGCAGCGCAGGCGGCTTTCTCCGCATAGCGTAGTTGGGCGTACCGAGATTTTTCGGCAGCAACTGGCCGGCGTTGTCGCGCGGGGAAACGTCAGGGTTTTTGCTGGATACGATCTTCGTTGCACGTACCATGCGGCGGTCGAGAGACTGGGATTGATTGTTGATGTCGTCTGGGCTTACCAGGACAAAAATGGAGACCCGCTCAATACCCGACAAATGAGTGAGCGCAATGCTCTGACCGAAGCCCTGGTTGTGCAAGAGGAATTCCTGCGCGGCACCAACCGCATCAACCAGCAGATTTCTCAAATCAGAATGCATCGCTACCTGTTGCCCTTTGCACAGGAATTTCAAAACGTCCCCTTACCCTGTGGCGGTGAGGCGCGCATAGCGCCGCTTCCTTTTCCGGTTCTTTTGTAGGGAGGAGTGTCATGTTGTACTTCGTTGGTGAAAGACTCTCGCTTCCAGCTTTGCGATTCAGCGCGTCATCCATCAGCCAAAGAGACCACCATCCCCGGCGCGGGTTACAAAACTATGGTCCCTACGATGCACTGACGTTGGGCAAAGACAGGGTCAATTGCCTGATCATGTATCCAGGTCATCTTCAGACTGCAAAACAAACCCTCGTCGGTGGCTTACAAAATGGGAATGGCGCATTTGCCGGATTCCAAAAACTGTTTCGCATTCCTCTTGCCATCATAGGTGAACGAAGTCTGCCAGACGAAACTGCTGTGCAATTACAAAGGACTTTGCCCGTTTTAGTGAGAGATACGAGGCCGGATATTGTGCTGTTGTTATCCTCGACTCGTAATCCGTCGTTTTATACTACTGCCAAATCTGTGCTGCTTGGACTTGGCGTCCCAAGCCAGATTGTCACGCGGGAAAAACTCAGCAACACCAATCAATTGCCCTGGACCTTAGAAAACATCGCCTTACAAATGTATGCCAAAATCGGCGGCACGCCCTGGACGGTCCTGTCTTTACAAAGGCAAAGAAGTCTGGTATTGGGTATCAGTCGCGCCCAAGATGAGAAAAAGCGATTGGTAGTTGGCTTCGTTACCTTGTTCAGCAGTGATGGAGATTACTTGTTTTTCTCCAGTATTGCTCCTAACCCAACCCTTTGGGATGACCGAGAAGCCTATCAGGAAGCGCTGGCAAGCGTTATCGTGAGCGCCTATCATGACTACAGCGATCTGAACGGACAGCCAGAGGAAATTGTGATCCACCTGTGTAAAAAGCCTGGGAGGTTTCGCGAGTTTCCCGCGGCAGAGCAGGCTATGAAGCAACTGGCAGCTAAAGTGCCCTATGCCATTCTACATTTGAATGAATACAGTACTTATCGCCTGTTCGATACGGCCCATCCGAGTTATGTTCCTCAGCCTGGAATAAAGGTCGCTCTCTCGGAAACCAGAAACTTGCTATTTCTAGATGGCCGTAAGCGGGATTTTCGAACTGGCGAAGAAACCCGCACTCGACGAGGTGTTCCTGGCGTGTATGAAATTGGTTTTGACACGCGATCCACGCTCAATGTAAGCGAATTTCCCCGTTTAGTGCGACAAGTTTTTGATTTTGCAGCAGTCAACTGGCGCGGATTCAATGCTCAAGCCAAACCTGCCACTCTAAACTATTCGCGCTTGATTGCAAATATGATTGCTGAAATCGGTGTTGATACCTGGACTCAACATATCGCCCAACTGGAATTGCTGGCAGATAAGGCATGGTTTCTCTAAATCTTTTTCAATACCAAGCGGAAGTAAAGCGTGCTCTGCTTGCGCGCAAGGATGAACTCAACCAGGAATGGGACCCCTTTGTCGCCTCTTGGTTGGCTTATGCCTTTCTGCGCGAAGGTGGTACAACATCATTATTGGCCCAGGAGGTGTTTGAGCGCTTGGAAGCATGGTCGCAGGAAGAAGTCGTCTGGCAGTTCCGACGCAACGTTGCGCCCTTACTTTTTCTCATCTGGCTTAAAGAACAATTCAATCGCCCTGCAGGTCAGGCTTTCGTAACAAGGGCCACAAAAGCCCTTTGGAACCTGAACCCAGATGACAAGTTCTCGCCATGGCGCTATCCGGAGCAGGTTTTTCTCATATCACTCGGAATTTCTACGCGAGGCAGAAAAACACAAAGCCGATTCGTCAAAACTCTCTCGACACAGATGAGAGGCAGTCTGGGGCGCCAAGTGCTGCTTGCTGCCGCGTTGAAGGAAGTGGGAGAAGCGCCGGTTTTACCCTCGCTCTCACCAACAGACGCAACTGATGTGATTGTTATGCTGTGGTGGGCCGAAAGGTATGAAGAGAGCACAAACAAAACTCACAGGTGGTCGCAATTTGAGAACATTGCAGATACGCTCCTGCTTCAAAAGTCGGACGTCTTCGATAATCGGCGCGTTTTATCCGAATGGGAGCTAGTGTTGCTCTACGAGGCGCTCATCGGTCAAACCAACAAGCCGGAACCGATCATGTTATTCGATTACTATCCGCTGCACTCCAGAGTAAGACAGATTGCGGGAGAAGATTTCAAGCAAGGAAATTACCTTGGAGCGGTCTTTGAAGCATGTAAGGCGTTGGAAGACTATCTAAAGCGCATATCTGGTTCCAGCAGAATTGGCGTTGCCCTGGTAGAAGACGTACTTGGCAAACCGAATATGAGCTCACATAATTTCTCGGCTCCCCTTGTCAAGGTGAATCCGCTAGATACCACATCTACAGATTTTGTTTCACAGCTGGATGAACAAAAAGGATTCTCCTCAATGACGATAGGCGTTTTTCAGGCGTTTCGCAACCCCAAAGGGCATCAGCCCAAAGACAAAAACTGGGTTGGCATAGGTGCTTACGAAGCTCTTGACCAATTAGTGGTGATTAGTCTGGTGATGAAGAGATTACAGGATGCAACAGGGATTATCCCCTAATTCCACGTGCTAAAAAGAGAAGGAACTAGGTCAGTGCGGCGAGTGTCGCATTCGTCGCTGGTATGGGAAGCGTGGAAAGTGGTATAATCCGCGCCACAGGAGGTCGCCATGAGCCAGGTCCCCATCAATCCCCAACTGCTGCGTTGGGCCCGTCAGCGCGCCGGGCTGACGGTTGACGACCTGGCGCGCAAGCTGCAGCTTCAGCCGGCGCGGGTGGGCGAATGGGAAAGCGGCGCCGCGCGTCCCTCCTGGCCCCAGGCGCAGAAGCTGGCGCGTGTCCTGCACATTCCTTTCGGCTATCTTTTTCTTTCGGAGCCGCCCCAGACCGTGCTCCCCACCATCGCCGACTTCCGCACCCTGCCCGGCGTCCAGGCCGGCCGCTTCAGCCCGGAGCTAGAGGACGCCCTCAACGACGCCCTGCGCAAGCGCGACTGGCTGCGCGAGCGACGGATCGGCGAGGGCGCGTCGCCGCTGCCCTTTGTCGGGCGCTTTACCCCCGATGCACCGGCCGATCAAGTGGCGGCGGACATCCGAGATCAGCTTGGCTTGCCCATGCCGCCCGCCGCCGGGCTGAAGAGCTGGGAAGCGCACCTGCAGCGGCTGGTTGCCCACGCCGAAGAGGCCGGCATCGTGGTGTTGCAGAGCGGCGTTGCCCTCGGCGACAACCGGCGCCCGCTGTCCGTCGAAGAGTTCCGCGGCTTCACGCTGGTGGACGACTACGCGCCCGTCATTTTCATCAATACGCGCGATAGCATTGCAGGCCGCATCTTCACTCTGGCCCACGAGCTGGCGCACCTGTGGAGCGGAACCAGCGGCGTCTCCAATCCCATCCCTGGAGAGGCTCCGGAGATGCCCGTGGTCGAGCGCTTTTGCAATCGGGTGGCGGGCGAGCTGCTGGTCCCGAAAGAGGCCTTTCTCCCGGCCTGGCGGCGGCATGAAGGCCTGGCCCTCGACAAGCGCGCTCAAGCCCTGGCCCAGGAGTTTCGGGTGAGCGTCTTCGTGGCGCTTATCCGCGCCTACGAGCTAGGGCTGATCAGCCGCTCTGCGCTCGACGACGCCTATCAGCAGGCCCGGCAGGCGGCGAGCGCGGTCGAGGTCAAAGGGGGTGGAGGGGGCGACTTCTATCGCACGCTGCGCTCTCGCAACAGCCGGGTGCTCGTAGACGAGGTGTTGTTGGCGCTGCGCCAGGGGGAGGCGCTCTACCGCGAGGCGGCCATCCTGCTCAACGTGCGCGTGGGTGCGCTGGAAAAAGCGCTGGAACGGATGTAGGGGAGAGGCCTGTGGACTTCTGTCTCGATGCCAACGTGTTCGTGCAGGCGCACAGGCTCTACTACGCTTTCGACATTGCGCCGTCCTTCTGGGAGGCGCTGGCGCAATGGGGGCAGGCGCAGATCATCTGCAGTCCACAGGCGGTCTATGACGAGCTGGTCGGCAACAACGACCCGCTTGGTCGCTGGTGCAAAAGTGAAGGCTCAGCGCTCTTTCTCGAACCGGACGAGCAAACTTACAGCCACTTCCAAACCATAGCCAACCTGGCCCAGGCGCGTTATCAGCCCCATCTGGTTCAGCCGTTTCTGGGGGGCGCTGATCCCTGGGTGATTGCCCATGCTGCGGCTCATAACTTGACTGTGGTGACCATGGAGAGCTTGCGCCAGGAGACCCCAGACCGCAACACCGGAAAGATCGGTGGAAGGAAAATCCAGATACCCAACGTGTGTCAGCAGGTCGGTGTTCCGGTCATTAACACGTTTGACCTCCTGCGCAGGCTGAACTTTCGCTTTCGCTGAGTCATCCACATCCTGGTTCTGCCCCGGCGAGACCTTCCGCGTGCTCAAGGAGAAGGAGCTGCGCAAGTACGGCGAGTATCGCACCCGGCGGCTGGTGTTGGAGGCATGGGAGAGGATGCGAGAGCCACCCGGTTGAGCGATCCGCCTGTTGGCGCGGAAGGAATTCACCCGGTGCGCAAGGCATGCTATAATCGGTGCGACAAAAGACGGTTCGATAGGAGGAACGTATGGAAACCGTGACGGTCTCGCCGAAGTATCAGGTGGTCCTTCCCAAGGCAGCGCGCAACGCGCTGGGCCTCAAGGTCGGACAGAAGATGATCGTCTTCGCTTACGACCAGCGCATCGTCCTGGTGCCCGATCGCCCTATTCAAGAGGCGCGCGGCTCGCTTAAGGGCATGGACACCACCATCGAACGCGAGGAGGACCGCCTGTGAACGTGGTGGACTCCTCGGGATGGCTGGAGTACTTCGCCGACACCGATCGCGCCGACCTCTTTGCACCGGCCATTGAAGACGTCGGAAACTTGCTCGTGCCGGTGATCTGCCTCTACGAGGTCTTCAAGAAAGTCTACCAAACGCAGGGGCAAGCCCAGGCGGAGCTGCGCGCTGCGGATATGATGAAGGGCCAGGTGGCTGAGATCACTGCGCCCATAGCGCTTAACGCCGCCTTGCTTTCAGCCCAGCATCGCCTCCCCATGGCGGACAGTCTCATCCTGGCTATCGCGCGCGAGTATGGCGCCATCCTGTGGACGCAAGACGAGCACTTCGATGGCCTGGAGGGCGTGAAGTGCTTCCCCAAGGTGTAGGGTGTCCAGTTCGTGTGGCCGGATCCTCAAAATGTCAAGGGAGCTGCGCCGTACGGCGCGTATCGCACCCGGCGGTTGGTGTTGGAGGCATGGGAGAGGGCCACTTGACGCTCCCGCCGTCGTGAGCTACTACCCCGCCGGTCGTCCCCTGGCAGTACGCCTCAGGTTGACCCAGGCGCAAATGAACGTACAATACACATGCTAGGTCATTTGAGTACACACAGAGGGCTACCATGCGCACCAACATCGTCCTGGACGACGAGCTAGTGGAACGAGCACGCCAGTTGACCGGCCTGCAGACCAAGCGCGAGGTGGTTCACGAGGCCCTGCGCACCCTGATCCGGTTGCACGAGCAGGCTGAGGTGCGCGCGCTGCGCGGCAAGTTGAAGTGGGAGGGGGACCTGCACGAGCAGCGTCTCGCCCGGCTGGAGGACTGACGTGCTGCTGGTGGACAGCACCGTTTGGGTGGACTACTTCAACGGCCTGCGCACGCCCCATACCGACTACCTGGACGCGCTGCTTGACCAGGACCTGATCCTGGTGGGTGACCTGATCCTGGCAGAGGTCCTTCAGGGCTTTCGCGAGGACGCCGACTTCGACACGGCGCGCCGGGCCCTGGCAAAATTTCAACAAGTGCAGATGGTCACACCGGCCCTGGCCTTGCAGAGCGCCCGCAACCATCGTCTGCCGCGGCGCAGGGGCGTGACGGTGCGCAAGACGATAGACAGTCTGATCGCGACCTGGTGCATCGAAAACGGCGTTCCGTTGTTGCACAACGACAGAGACTTCGACGCCTACGAGGCCCACCTTGGGCTGCGGGTGTTGCAGCCGCCGCAGCGCATCTGACGGCGTCGGCTTCCCGCCCTTGGCCGATACGGAGCACCTGCGCTTCATCGTCCCGCGCGTGCTGGAACTGACCTACACCGCCTGGAATCTCGCTCCCTTCGCCGCCGACGTGTGGAGAGAGGCGGACGACGCGCTGCGTGCGGCGATTCTGGAGAGCAAGAGAACGGGAGAGCAGGAGAGCACGGGTCTCCCGCTCTCACCCTCTCCCGCTCTCCCGCTCTCCCGCTCTCACCCTCTCCCGCTCTCCCAATACCGCCTTTCCGGTGGAACGAAGAGCGCCGCGCTGTTCTCCGCGCCGAGCTGGACGCCTACTACGCCCGGCTCTACGGCCTGACGCGCAAGCAATTGCGCTACATCCTCGACCCGGCGGACCTCACGGAGCGGGAGCTGGAGGAGATCCTCGACCCGTGGGAGGAGGTCGCCGACCCGCTCGATCCGCAGGGTTACGCCGAGCGCGCGGCCAAGAGCGACTTTCCCGGCGAGACCTTCCGCGTGCTCAAGGAGAAGGAGCTGCGCGAGTTTGGGGAATATCGCACCCGGCGGCTGGTGTTGGAGGCATGGGAAGGGATGGCATGATACAATGACGTCCAATCATACAAAGCGAACAGAATCATGTCTGACCTGCTGCTTGAGCGCATCAATCTGAAAGGTTACAAATCCTTCCGCGAACTGGACCTAGTCCTCGGCGCGGTGAACGTCTTGATCGGCGCCAATGGCTCCGGCAAGTCGAACTTCATTGGCCTGTTCAAGATGCTCAACCGCATGATGAACGAGGAGCTACAAGTCTACGTGGCCCAGGCAGGGGCGCCGATCAGATTTTGCATTATGGGCGCAAGACGACGGAGCAGTTGATGATCGAGCTGTGGTTTCGCCGCGGCGAAGAGCTGGCCAACGGCTACATCTGCCATCTGCTCCCAGCCGAAGACCGTCTCCTGGTGGCGCGCGAAGGGACCTATTTTCACGATCGATCCCGATACGCCGCGCCCTATCAGGACGTAACGCATGGCGGTCTTTTTGAGGAAAGCCAACTGCCGCGATGGACCAAGACCTCTAGCAGAGTGGCGCGTTACGTGTTCGACGCCATGCGCTCGTGGCAACTCTACCATTTCCATGACACCAGCGAAGGTGCGCGCGTTAAGCAGATGGGCAACATTTATGACAATCGCTATCTTCTGCCCGACGCCGGCAATCTGGCGGCGTATCTCTACCTGCTGCGCGAAAAACATCCTCAGCATTACCGCAACATCGTCGAGACCATTCGCCTGGCTGCGCCCTTCTTCGGCGACTTCATCCTGCGACCGCATCCCTTCAACCCGGAAAAGATCCGCCTGGAATGGCGCGAGCGCGGCTCCGATTTGACTTTCGGCGCCAACGCCCTCTCCGACGGCACCTTGCGTTTCATCTGTCTGACCACGCTGTTTTTGCAACCCCCTGAAAACCTGCCGGCCACCATCGTGCTCGACGAGCCAGAGCTGGGTCTGCATCCGTACGCCATCGTCCTGCTGGCCGAGATGGTGCATAGCGTGGCCCACCACACTCAGGTCATCCTGGCGACGCAGTCGGTTTCCCTGGTCAACCAGTTCACGCCAGAGGAAATCCTGGTGTTGGACCGTCCTGGAGGTGTTTCCGACATCCGCCGCCTGGAACAGGCCGAGATCGCCCACTGGCTGGATGAGTACGGCCTGGGAGACTTGTGGGAGAAGAATGTCTTGGGAGGGCGGCCGGCTCTATGAAGCGCATCCTGATCTTGTGCGAAGGTCAAACCGAGGAGACTTTTGTCACCCGCATCCTGGCGCCGCCGCACCTTCTGCGGTTTGACAAAGTCATCACCCCCACAGGCCTGGTCACCAAAAAGGTCAAGTCGGGGCAAGAGTTTCAGGGCGGCGTCACCTCCTACGCCCGTGTGCGCCGCGATGTGTACAGCTTGCTGCGCGATAGCAACGCCGTCTGTATCACGACGATGCTCGACTATTATGGCCTACCCCCGGACTTTCCGGGCAAAGCGACATTGTCGGCCACAACCCCATATGACCGCGTGGCGCACCTGGAAAAGGCTTTTGCCGAAGACATCGACCATCCCCGCTTTCGTCCCTATCTGATGTTGCACGAGTTCGAGGCGCTGCTGTTCGTGCAGCCGTCGGCTATCCCTACAGCGCTGAGTAGGGGCCCGGCAGACGCGTCCTTTAAGAATATCGGACAATTCGATTCTCCAGAAGAGATCAACGAGGGCGAGAAGACACATCCAGCCGCACGCATCATGCAGGTTCTGCCAGGTTATCGCAAGGCGCTCCACGGCCCCTTGATCGCAGAGCGCATCGGCTTGTCCAACCTGCGTGCTCGCTGTCCCCACTTCGCCGCCTGGTTAAACTACCTGGAAGCGCTGTAAATGCGGAGGCGCACATGACCATCTTCGACCTGCACGCCGCCGTCCTGGCCGACTACCGCGACTTTGTACGCTCCTTCCTGCTCGTCGCCGACCCGCGCATCCGCGAGCGCGTGGACCGCGCCTTTGCGGAGGAGGCCCACCTCTGGCCCGCCTTTCTGCTCCAGGTCAGTCCGGCCTACGCACGCGACGCCAGCGTGGACGAGCTGGCCGCGCGGGGCGACCTGCACCCCGAGGCGGCGCGCATCTTCCGCACGGCCAGGGGCGATCCCTTTTATCTCTATCGCCACCAGGTGCAGGCGCTCGCCAAAGCGCAGCGCGGAGAAAGCTACGTCGTCACCAGCGGCACCGGCTCCGGCAAGAGCCTGACCTACTTTTTGCCGATTGTAGACTCCGTGCTGCGCCATCCCGCCGTCGACCGCACGGTGGCGCTCATCGTCTACCCGATGAACGCGCTGGTGAACTCGCAGCTGCAGGCGCTGGAGACGCTCAAGGCGGGCTACGAATCCCGCACCGGACGGCCCTTTCCGGTCGCCTTCGCCAAATACACCGGTGAGACGGGCGAGCAGGCGCGGCAGGCCATGCGCGAACGTCCGCCGCACATCATCCTCACCAACTACATGATGGCGGAGCTGATGCTCGTTCGCCCCGAAGACCAACGCTTTCTGGACGCAGCCGGCGGCGGGCTGCGCTTCCTGGTCTTCGACGAGCTGCACACCTATCGCGGTCGGCAGGGCGCCGATGTGGCGATGCTCATCCGGCGCCTCAAGGAGCGCGCAGCCGGGCCCGATCTTGTGCACATCGGCGCCTCCGCCACCATGGTCGCCGGCCCCACCGTTGCGCCGGCGCAGCGCCGCCAGACGGTGGCCGACGTCGCCGGCAAGCTCTTCGGTCATCCCCTCCGCGCCGAGGACGTCATCGAAGAGACGCTCGTCCCTTTCACCGTCGGCGGCCCGCCGACGGCGGAGGAGTTGCGCGCGGCGATAGGCTCCCACCCCCAACCCCTCCCCCATACAGGGGGAGGGGAGCCTCCACCCCCCTCTCCCATCTTGGGAGAGGGGCCGGGGGAGAGGGCCGAGGGGCCGGAAGAGAGGGCCCTTTCCGCCTACCGCGCCCATCCTCTCTCGCGCTGGATCGAGCACACCTTCGGCCTCGAGGCGGAGGAGGACGGCTATCGACGCCGCGCCCCGCGCACGCTGCCCGACGCAGCGAAACAACTCGCCGCGGAGACCGGCCTTGAGCCGCAGCAGTGCGAGCAGGCGCTGCGTGCATGGCTGGCGCTGGGCGGGCAACTCCGGCGCGAGGACGGCGGCCGCGCCTTCGCTTTCAAGCTGCATCAGTTCATCAGCCAGGGCCGCGCGCTCTACGCTTCGTTAGAGCCGGCCGAGCGCCGCCTCCTCTCGCTGGAAGGGCAGGTGCAGGGCGTCGAAGGGCGCATCCTGGCGCCGATCAAGTTCTGCCGCCAGTGCGGGCAGGAGTACTATCACGTAGTGCTTCAGGGCGATGGCGTCATCCCTCACCCTATCGGCGAGCGCGGGGCCGAGGAGGAAGAAGACGCGCAGGCCGGCTACCTGATGCTGGCGTCCGCCGCAAACGACTGGAGCGAGGAGCTTCTGCCCGAAGAATGGCGCGATCCCGGTGGCCGCATCAAATCCACCTATCGCGCCCGCGTCCCTCGGCCTCTCTGGGTGCGACCCGACGGCGCTTGCTTTGCGACGCCGCGCGCAGATGCAGTCAAAATGTGGTTTCAACCTCAGCCGTTTTCCCTCTGCCTGAGCTGCGGCGAATTTTACACCGCGCGCGAGCGCGAGTTCACCAAACTGGCCACGCTCTCCAGCGAGGCGCGCAGCAGCGCCACCACCATCCTCGCCGCCTCCCTGCTGCGTCACGCCAGGCGCAGCGGCGTCGCCCGCGACAAACTGCTTACCTTCACCGACAATCGCCAGGACGCCGCGCTTCAGGCCGGTCACTTCAACGACCTGGTGCATCTCGCCGTCCTGCGCGCGGCGCTCTGCGCGGCGCTCCGGGAACATGGCGTCCTCACGTCGGATCGCGTCGCTCAGGTCGTCGTCGCCCACTGCGGCCTGACGCTGCGCGACATCGCCCGCAACCCGGAGCTGGCGCCCGACTCCGCCGCCGGCCAGGAGGTCTGGCGCGTTTTCACCGACTTGGTGGAGTATCGGCTCTACGACGATCTGCGCCGAGGCTGGCGCATCACCCAGCCCAATCTGGAGGAGCTGGGGCTGCTGCGCATCGGCTATCGCGGGCTGACGGAGCTGGCGGCAGATGAAGCCGCTTTCGCCTTTCATCCGGAGCTGGCGGCGCGCTCGCCCGCCCAACGCCAGGCGTTGCTGACCGCGCTGCTCGACCGTTTTCGTCGCAAGCTTGCCATCGACGCCCGCTTCCTGCGCGAACAGGAGCAGGTCAACTTGCGTCGGCGTTGCGAGCAACAGCTCAACGAATTTTGGGGGCTGGACCCAGAAGCGAGCGAGCTGCGGCCGGCCAACGATTTTGTCCTGTGGGGACGCTCGCCCAAGTCGGTTGATGGCTTCGGTCTGGGGCCGCGCAGCGCCATCGGACGCTATCTGCGACGGGAGCTGCACCTGGACGGCAAGGAATATGACGCCCTGCTTCCCCCGCTGCTCGACCTGCTTGTGCGCCACGGCTTGCTCACGCGGCTGCCGCCGGTGGCCGACCATCAACGCTTTCAACTGGACGCCGCTTGCCTGCTCTGGCAACCCGGCGACGGCGCGCCTGCTGCGGACCCATTTTCGATGCGCCGCGGCGGCGTCTCGCCGACGGAGCGGGTCAACCGCTTTTTTCAGCGCTTCTATCAGGAAGCCGCAGCGGAGCTGGCGCAGCTCGAGGCGCGCGAGCACACAGCACAGGTGGTGACGCCGGGCGAACGCGAGCGCCGCGAGCGTCGCTTTCGCTGGGAGGCCAACGACGAACGCAAAGAGAGCGAGCTGGGCAGGCGTCTGCCCTACCTGATCTGCTCGCCCACCATGGAGCTAGGCGTCGACATCGCCGATCTTGACATCGTGCACCTGCGCAACGCGCCGCCGACGCCGGCGAACTATGCCCAGCGCAGCGGCCGCGCCGGCCGCCAGGGGCAAGCCGGGCTGATCTTCACCTATTGCGGCGCACTCAACAGCCACGACCAGTACTACTTCCGCCGCCGCGAGGAAATGGTCGCAGGCAGCGTGCGTCCTCCCCGCCTCGACCTGACCAACGAAAGCCTGCTCATTGCGCACATGCATGCGATGTGGCTGGCCGAGGTGCGCCTGCCGCTGGGACAGTCGATCGAGCAGGTGATTGACACAGACTTCGAGACCTTGCCCTTGCGCGAGAACGTCGCCGGTCAAATTCAACTCGATCCGGTGCGACGCGCCAGGTTGCGCAGCCGCATTCGCCAGGTGCTGCAAAGCGATGAAGCCGGCCTGCGCCAGGCGGCCTGGTTCACCGATGACTGGATCGATCGCGTGATCGACGCCGCGCCGGCCGCGTTCGACCGCGCCTTCGACCGCTGGCGCGAGCTGTACCGCGCCGCCGATCAGCAGCTCCGCGCTGCGCAGCAGATGCTCTTGCGCGCGCGGAAGGCGGAGGAGCAACAGCAGGCCACCCGTCTGCAACAAGAGGCGCTCCGCCAACGCAACTTGCTGTTGCAGATCGACGTGCAGCGCGAGGAAAGTGACTTCTATCCCTATCGCTATCTTGCCAGCGAAGGCTTCTTGCCCGGCTATAACTTTCCGGCGCTGCCTGTGCGCGCTTGGGTTCCACGCGGAGAGGGCGAGTTTATCTCCCGTCCCCGCTTTTTGGCGATTCGCGAGTTCGCGCCGCACGCCGTCGTGTATCACGAGGGCGCCCGTTGGGAAGTCATCGCCTTTCAGGCTCCGCCCGGCGGTCTGGAGCAACGCCGCCGGCGCATGCGGCTCTGCCACACCTGCGGAAGCTTCTGCGCGCCCGATCTCGATCTCTGCCCTGTCTGCCGGACGCGCTTCGACGGCGAAAACAGCCTGCTCGTCACGCTGCTGGAGATGCCCAACGTCAGGCTGCGTCGGCGAGAACGCATCACGTCCGACGAAGAGGAGCGGCTGCGCCGCGGCTACCGCATTGAAACCTACTATCAGTTCGCCCCGGAGAGCGACGGCGCTCGTCTCCAGGAGGCAGACGTGGTCGTGCACGGAAAGCCGCTGTTGCGCCTGCTCTATGCGCCGACGGCCACGCTGATGCGCGTGAACCATGGGCCGTACACGGCGCGCACGCCCGGCTTTCTGGTCGACCTGACGAGCGGGGAGCTGATGGAGCTTCAAGAAGAGTCTCGCACTCCCAAGCCGCATCCATCACAGGTGGAGAGCGTGCGGCTCGCCGTGCAGGACGACCAGAATCTTCTGCTGCTGCGCGGGGCCGCTCCCGACTTCCTGAGCGATCCAGGATTCGCCGCCACCTTCCGGTATGCGCTCCAGCGCGGGCTGGAGCAGCGCTTTCAGTTGGAAGAAAACGAGCTGGCGGCGGAAATGGTCGGCCAGGGGGCGCACACGGCCATTTTGTTGTACGAGACGGTGGAGGGGGGCGGCGGCGTGCTGCGCAGGCTGATCGAAGAGGCGGATGCGCTGGCGCAGGCGGCGGCCCAGGCGCTGACGATCTGTCATTTCGATGAAGCCGGCGCCGACCAGAAGCCCGATTGCATCGCCGCCTGTTACGAGTGTCTGATGAGCTACAACAACCAGACGGAAGCGCTGCTGCTCAATCGCCATAAAGTGGTCGAAACTCTGCGGGCGCTGAGCGCAGGGCGTACGCTGCCGCGCATCGCCGGCCGCTCCTACGACCAACACCTGGCGTGGCTGCGCAGCCTGACCGACGCGCGTTCTGAGCTGGAGCGTCGCTTCCTCGACGCGCTGGCGGCGGGCGGCTATCGCCTGCCGGACGATGCGCAGGTCGCCATTCCGGAGCCTCGCTGCAACGTCGATTTCTTCTATGCGCCCAACATCTGCGTTTTCTGCGACGGCGCCGTGCACGACGCGCCGGAGCAACGAAGCCGCGATGAAGCGTTGCGTCGGGAGCTGCAGGCGCGCGGCTATGAGGTGATCGCGCTGCGCTATAACAGAGACCTGGCCGAGCAGATTCGCGAGCACCCGTCGGTTTTCGGCGCCTCGGAGCGGTGAGTGGAGGCGGCGCTCATCCGGCAGGCTCCCGCTGCGCCTGCGCCAGCGCCGTCTCGAAGCGCCGGAACTGACTCATGTAAAGCTCATAGTAGAAGCCTTTGCGGGCGAGCAGCTCCTCGTGCGAGCCGCGCTCGATGATGCGGTGGTCGTTGACCACCAACACCTGGTCTGCGTTGCGGATGGTGCTCAGGCGATGGGCGATGACAAAAGATGTGCGCCCGCGCATCAGCCGCAGCAGCGCCTCCTGGATTTGCATCTCCGTGCGCGTGTCCACGCTGCTGGTGGCCTCGTCCAGGATGAGGATGCGCGGATCGGCCAGGATGGCGCGTGCAATGGCCAAAAGCTGCCGCTGTCCCTGGCTGAAATTGTGCCCCTGCTCGGAAACATGCGTGCGATATCCTTCGGGGAGCAGGCGGATGAACCGGTCGGCGTTGGCAAGCTTCGCCGCAGCGATCACCTCTTCATCGGTGGCGTCCAGGCGACCGTAGCGAATGTTGTCCATGACCGTGCCGGAAAAAAGAAACGTGTCTTGCAGGACAATGCCCAGCTGCTTGCGCAGAGACGCCTGCTGGACGGTGCGAATGTCATGGCCGTCGATATAGATGGCGCCTTGGTCCACGTCGTAAAAGCGGCTGAGCAGGCTGATGATCGTTGTCTTGCCCGCGCCCGTCGGCCCCACCAGGGCGATGGTCTGGCCCGGCGACGCCTCCAGGCTGACGTCGATCAGCACGGGCTTGCCCGGCTCATACGAGAAAGTGACGTGGTCAAAGCGCACATGCCCCCGGAGATTTTCCAGCGATTTGGCGCCGGGGAGGTCCGAAACATCCGGCTCTGCGTCCAACACCTCAAAGATGCGCTCGGCGCCGGCCAACGCCGATTGCAATGAGTTGTAGACCATGGCGATGCCTCGCATTGGCTGAAAGAAGTTCATGATGTAGATGACAAAGGTCGCCAACACGCCCACCTGAACGACCCCTCGCAGCGCCAACCAGCCGCCCAGGAGCGCCGTGATCGCAATCGTGATCGTGCTCATGGTGGTGAACATCGGCCCCAGCGCCGCAGTGATGATGTCCGCTTTGATTCCCGCCGCCCGGTTGGCCGCATTGGCTTCCTGAAACCTGGCGATGGCCGTCTCCTCGCGGGCGAAGGCCTTGACGGCTCGAATGCCCGCAATGTTTTCCTCCATAACGGCGTTTAAGCCGCCCAAATTGCGCTGGACATTGCGGAAGGCCCTGCGGCTGTAGCGGGTGACCAGCGTTGTGATGAACAACATCAAAGGCAGCAGCACCGACATGGCCAGCGCAAGGGGCCAGTTCAGGATATACATGGCGATTATGATGCCGCCCAGCGAGAGAATATTGGTGGTGAAATCGATCAGCCCGTTGGAAAGCACGCTGTTGATCGCTTCCGTGTCGTTGGAGAGACGGCTCATCAGATCGCCCGTCCGGTGACGGTCATGATAGCTCATGGAGAGCCTCTGGAGATGCGAGAAGAGGGCGGCGCGGATGTCGGCCACCAGGTGCTGACCGATGTTCACCATCAGGAGCCCCTGAAGCGCAGCAGCCAGCCCTGCGCCGGCATAGACGGCCAGCATCAACAACGCCATCCGCCCTAAACCGGCGAGGTCGCGAGGAATGACAGATTGATCGATGGCTCGCCCCAACAAGATCGGGCCGGATAGGCTCAAGAGAGCGCCGACGATCACCAGCGCCGTCACCAACAGCAGCCGGCCCGCGTAAGGGCGCAGATACCGCCCCAGGCGCACCAGGGTGGAGCGCGTGTCTCTTGCGCTGTCGCCGCTGAGGCGCCCAGCTCCACCCATGCCCAGACGGATGGGGTTGGCGGCTCCGCCTGTGTTTTGCGTCATTGATCCCTCCGGTCCGCGTGCAAAGATTGGGAAATATCGAGGGGAAGGTTGGCCAGGCTCTCTTCGCCAAACTGAGAACGGAAGATGTCGCGATAGATGGGGCTTGTGGTCAGCAGCTCCCGATGGGTCCCCTTCGCCACAATGTGACCGCCATCCAGGATGAAAATTTGGTCTGCGTTCAGCGCGCTGCTGATGCGCTGCGCAACAATAAAGGTGGTGCAATGGCGCATGTAGGCGTCTAGCGCCTCTTGAATCTTGAACTCGGTGTCCATGTCCACGGCGCTGGTGGCGTCATCCAGGATGAGGATGCTGGGCGCAACCAGCAGCGCGCGTGCGATGGCGATGCGCTGCTTCTGCCCGCCGGAAAGGTTGGCGCCCCTGGCCTCTACAAAGCTGTCGTACCCTTGCGGCATCGCCATGATGAAGTCATGCGCCTGGGCCGCCTTGGCGGCGGCGATGACCTCCTCCAGCGAGGCGTCGGGGCGGCCATAGGCGATGTTCTCTCGCACTGTGCCGCTGAAAAGCACCGTCTGTTGCATGACCATGCCGATGTGTCGACGCAGCGCCGTAGGCGACCAGCGCCGCACGTCCACCCGGTCCACGGAGACGCTTCCATGCGTCGCCTCATAAAAACGGGGGATTAAATTCACCAACGTGCTCTTCCCCGAGCCGGTCGCC
Organism: uncultured Caldilinea sp.; assembly: GCF_937128415.1. Classification (GTDB taxonomy): domain Bacteria; phylum Chloroflexota; class Anaerolineae; order Caldilineales; family Caldilineaceae; genus Caldilinea. Next base: position 22,429 of record NZ_CAKZMJ010000067.1, on the reverse strand, counting down.
CCCAACAAGGCGATGCGTTGTCCGGGCTTCACCTCAAAGCTGATCTCCTCTAACACATCCCGATGACCGTTCTCGAGCGCGCCCCCCTTGTCGGCGACCGATGCGGCGCGAAAGCCGGCGCCGTTGCCCTGGAAGGCGCCGGCTTCTGCGGGGAGTTCTTGTGCAGAAGAGGTCGCTTCATAGCGGAAAGAGACTCGCTCAAAACGCACAGCCCCGTCCATTGCTTCCGCTGTATAGGGCGATTCCACCGTTTCGACGGTCGGTTTCATGTCCAAAACTTCGAGGATGCGCGTGGAGGAGGCCTGGGCCCTGGACACCATGTTCAGCATGTTGCTGAGCAACAGGAGCGGGGCCATGCCGATCATCAGGTAGTTGACAAAGGCGATCAACTGGCCCACCGTGATGCGCCCGTTGAAGGTGTCCAGGCCGCCCCACCAGACTACGGCCACGATCCCGACGTTGGTGATCAAATCCAGGCCGGGCATCGCCAGCGCCATCAGCCGGCCCACTTTGATGTTTTCCATCATGTAGGCCTCGTTGCCTTGCTGGTAACGCTCAATCTCGTAAGGCTCGCGCACGAAAGCCTTCACCACTTGCACTCCCGCCAGATTCTCCTGGACGATGGTGTTCAGCGCCGCCAGCTTCTTCTGCACCACCATGAAGAGCGGCGCCGCCACCCGAAGGATGGTCCGGATGAGCACTGCAGCCGCCCCTAACATGACAAAGATGACCAACGAGAGCCGCAGGTCGGTGAGGGTCAGCATGATGACGCTGCCGAGAATCATGAGCAAGGCTCGCAAAAGGAGCGCCAGGCCGGCGCTGAGGAACATGCGCACCACATCGACGTCGCTGGAGATGCGAGTCATCAGCTCCCCGGTCTGCATGCGATCCAGATTGGCGAAGGAGAGGTTCTGGATATGCCTGAAAAGCTCATTGCGCAAGTCATAGGCGATGCCCTGAGAAAGCTGCGCCCGAAAAACCCCCTGCCCCAAGGTGGCGGCGGCGCCGACCAGGGCGCTGATCAGCATCACCAATGAGCCTCGCCAAATCGCCTCCCAATTCCCAACGCGGATCCCTTGATCGACCACATATTGGAGCAGCCGCGGCGTCAACAGCTCCATCGCCACCGGCAGCGCAGTCGTCGCCAGCCCTGCCAGAAGCACCCAACGATAGGGGCCTAAATAGCGGCTCATCCGACGCAACGATCTCATTCGACTTCTTGAACCTCCATGAGCGCCATCATGTCGTCCAACGCCTGGATAATGATCTGGAGCCGCTCCGGAGGCAGCGTGACCAGCCTTCGTCGCAGCAGAGGGATGCCGCCCATCGGCGCCTTTTCTGCAATCTCTCGGCCCGCCGGCGTCAGCTCCACGATGACCACCCGGTTGTCTTCAGGGGAGCGAGTTCGCGTGACGTAGCCATCCGCCTCTAGCTGTGCGATGACGGTGGACGCTACGCTGGCGCTGCGGTAGAGGTATTCTTGAATCTGGCCGACGGTGGCCGGACCCGATTCCAACAGAAAGCGCAGCACAGAAAACTCCCTGGGCCGCACGCCATGCTCCGTCATCTGAAGGGCGTACTGACGTAAATAGCGATTGATGATCAGAAATTTATGGATGGCTTCGCCGGCCAACTCCTGGGATGGGGCGCTCAAGGCTTCCTCCGTTTGAATCATTCTTAAATGCTTCTGCACGGAAAATTTCTATTCAGAAATTTTCCGTGCAGAAATATATATCTGCCTCTGGGATGTTGTCAAGCCGGCGCTGAGGTCATATGGCCGTTGATAGGTGAAAAGGTTCATCGGTGCGACGAACGTCGCTGCCAGAAACACCCGGCGCATGCCGCCTCCTGGTGCGCCGGAGGAGAGGCGCTGCGGCTGTGGTCCTCCGTCGGAGGTCGAACTCTGTTCACGCCATGGCAAATCCTCCTGTCTTGCGCACTTCCTCCTGCACAAATAGACAGTCCTCTTTCAATCTGCTACACTGCCTGCTATGGCGAAGAAGAAGCTGCAAGGACAGGTTGCAATCATTACCGGAGCCGGCCGCGGCATCGGCGCAGCGGCGGCGGAGCGGCTGGCGGCGAGCGGCGCCAGGCTGGTCTTGACCGCGCGCACGGAGGAAGAGGTCGAAGGCGTGGCGGCGCAGCTGCGTCAACGTGGGTGTCTGGCGTTGGCGGTTCCGGGCGACGTCAGCGACCCGGATGTAGTGGAAGAAGTGGTCGAAACCGCGCTGGATCAGTTCAATCGGGTCGATATTCTCATCAACAACGCAGCGATCATCTGGCCCATCGAAGAGGTCGCCGAGACCGATCCCGACGAATGGACCTACAACATCATGGTCAACCTGGTGGCGCCCTTCATGCTCGCGCGCAACGTACTGCCCTTGATGCTCGAGCAGGGCTACGGTCGCATCCTTTCGATCAGCAGCGGCGCAGCGACGAAGCCGATCGCCGGCGCCAGCGCCTACTGCGCGGCGAAGGCCGGGCTGGACATGTTCACGCGCGTGTTGGCGCTGGAAGTGGCCGGCACAGGCGTCACCGTCAATTCACTGCATCCCGGCGTGGTCGACACAGCCATGCAGGAGGACATCCGCAGCGTGGACACGGCCGGCACGCGGCTGGACACATCCTATTTCCACGAGCTGTATGAGCGCGGCGCGCTGCGCCCGCCTTCGGAGGTGGCCGAATTGATCTACTGGCTGGTCGGCCCCTGGAGCCGCGACCACAACGGCGAAATCTTCTCTGCGCAGGACGAGGCGTGGGTGCAACAGGTGCGTCGTGATTTGGGGTGAAGAGGGAGAGGCGTGATGCGAGGTGCGTCACGCAACACGCATCACGCATCACGCAGGTAGACAGATGAAACGCATCTTGCCGTTATTGTTGTTGGTTGTATTGCTGGCGGGCTGTGGGGAGAAGGCGCACAGCGCTCTGCCGGCCGGCGCGCGCCGCGTGGCGTTGAGCGAATTTCCGAACAGCCTCGGCCTGGGCTATCCGCAAGGGGTGCTGAAGGAGCCAGGCCCGCCGCAGATGCTGCGCCGCGGGGATGCGCCGCCGGATTTTTTCCTGCTGTTGCCCGACGGTCGTTACACGGCGCTCTCCGATCTCAAAGGAAAGCGGGTGCTGATCAACTTCTGGGCGACCTGGTGCCCGCCCTGTCGCGCCGAGATGCCGGAGCTGTTGCAGGCGGCGCGCGAATATCCCGACCTGGTGTTGCTGGCCGTCAACGTGAGCGAAACGCCGGAGGCGGTCAGCCGCTTCGCCGAGCAGTTTCGCATGGATGCAGCCGTTGTGCTCGATCCCCAAGGCGCCATCAGCGATCGCTATAACGTGCGCGGGTTGCCGACCAGCGTCTTTCTGGACGCCGACGGCCTGATCCAGGAGGTGCGCCCCGGCGCCATCAACCGCAAGGTGATCGACGAGATTCTGCAACGGTAGGCGGGGCCATGAGCAACAAAATTGCGCAAGCCGAGCGCATCGCCGCCGAGATGCAGCACACGCTTGCTCCGCAAACGATCGCAGGCCGCGCCGAGTGGATCGTCCGGCGCTATCGCCTCCAACCGTCCGACCTGCCGGACGGACGCCATGTGGGAGCGATTCACAGCGTCAACACCCAGGGCTTGGATGCGCTGACGCCGTTGGTCTACATCACCGGCCTAAGCAAGCCGGTCGCACTGTCGGAAAGCGACGTCCAGACGTTGGTGCGGCTCAGCGCAAGCCCCTTCGCCGGCGACTGGATTGGCCTCAAGGTGGCGGTTTGCGTGGTGGAAGAGAGCGGGCCAGGCGGAGAACGGATGCAGACGGTGCGGCTGTTCGCTCCCGAAGCGGGCGCCATGCGTTTCAGGCGTTCTTCACCGACCGAACCTGGAAAACCCTCTGGGTGGCTGATGGTCGGCGTCGCCCTGTTGGTTGCGCTGCTTGCCTTCTCGGTGCTGACAATGGAACAAGGGATCTCCTGGGAGGCGTTGTTGGAACAAGCGACCTCCTGGCTGGGTAGGTAGTAATCGAGGGGAGAATCGTGGCGAATCCCGAGGATTTTGAGATTATTCCTGATGCGCCCTCTGAGCCGCCGCCGTCGCGCCGCAGCCGTCTGTGGCTTTGGGTGGCGGGCGCCGTCGTGTTGTTTATCTTTGCCTTTGCCGTTGGCGTCGGCTGGGCGACGTTGACCGACCGGCTGGGGCCGGGCGCGGCCACCGAAGCGCCGGTGGTGGCGGTGACCTCGCAACCCGGCCGAACGCCCACCGGCGAAGCGACGCAGACGGAGCTCACCCCTTCTGCGCAGACGCCGACGCCTGAGGCCACGCCTTCGCCGGCGCCCGCCTCCCCGACGCCCTCGCCTTCGCCGACGGCGACCGAACCGCCGCCCACGCGCGTCTGCCCCGTCCCGCTCGATGGACAGTTCACCGTCCTCTTCGACCCGGGCGCGCTGGGCTGCCCGACGGCGCCGACGAGCATCGTCTGGGCCGCCTACGAACGCTTCGAGCGCGGGGCGATGGTGTGGCGCAGCGACACCAATCTCACCTACATCCTGTACAACGACGGCAGCTGGGAGCTCTCTAACCTGGCGTGGGACGGTCGCGAAATTCCGACGCGCGGCGAGCCTCCGCCAGGGCTGTATCGACCGGAGCGCGGCTTTGGCTACGTGTGGGCCATGCGCGACGACGTCTTTGCGCGGCTTGGCTGGGCTACGATGCCGGAAAAGGGCTTCTGCGCCGCCATCCAACCCTTTGAACAGGGGTTCGCCCTTGCCAGCGCCGCCGTTCCCAGCTGTACGCCGGAGAATCTTTACAACCACGTCTTCGACGCCGACTGGCGGCCGCTCCTGTTCACCCTCCTCAACGGTGGACGCTGGCGCAGCGCCGAGACGACGTGGGCGCCCGGCGGCGCAACGCCTGCACCTCCTGCCGCTTCCCCGCAGGCGCCCCCTCCGGCGACGAGCACAGTCGATACATCGACGCGGCCGGTGCAGCACGGCGTCTTCACTGCCCGTCGCGGTCAACCGAGCGCGCTCGATGGCCGCTTCGACGACTGGCCAGGCCCCTGGTATCCCATCAGCGCAGTTGTGCAGGGGCGCGAGCAATGGAGCGGCCCCAGCGATCTATCCGCCGCCTTTCAGGTGATGTGGGCGCCGGAGGGGCTGTATCTGGCCGTCGCCGTCAACGATGATGTGTTGCGCGCTGGCCCCGACGGCAGCAACATGTGGCAGGGGGACGGCGTTGAGGTGCACTTCGACCGCCTGCTGGCCGAGGATTTCTTCGACGCGCGCGCCAACGACGACGACACGCAGATCGGGCTGACGCCCAACGAGACCTTCGTCTATCTGCGCGGCTATCGCTGGCTGCCGCTCGCCGGCGAGGCGCGTTTCGACCCGCCCGGCGCCGTGACAAGCGGGCCGGGCCAGTACGCCATCGAGGCGCTGATTCCCTGGCTCTATTTCGACATCAGCCCGGCCGAGCTGCTGCCCGGCATGCGCTTCGGTTTCAACGTCAGCGTCAACGACAACGACGGCGACGTCCCTGCTCAGCAGACGGTGATCTCCTCCTCCCCCGCTCGCACGACGTATAACAACCCGACGGAGTGGGGGACGCTGGCGCTAGGAAATTGAAAGGAGCGACGCAAATGCAAATTCCTGTGCGACTCAGCGCAGCGCTGGCGCAAATCAGCGGTGCACCCCGCCTCCAGATCGCAGTTTCCGACGGCGCAACCGTGGCGGACGTGATCGAAGCGTTGACCGCCGTTCACCCGGAGCTGGCTTCTCGCCTGCAACGCGCGGTGCCGATGGTCGGCGGCAGGCATGCCGCTCTCGACGATCGGGTGAACGAGGGCGAAGAAGTGGCGTTTCTGCTGCCCGTGGCGGGCGGAGCCGGATAAACGCATCTGGAAGTTCACGTAGGTTCGGCTTTCAGCCGGCTATTCTCAATAACACTCGCTCCCCAGTTTCGAGTGTTTCGACCAGGATCGATTCGTTGTCTGTTTCACCGTTTGTTTAACAAAGGAGAATAACCTATGACTGTCTCGCCTTCCGCTTTGCAGACGCCGTCCGTGGAAACAAGCGCCACGACGGGCTATGAAACCGTCTTTGTCAATGAGTTCACCAACGGCGTCCTCGATCCCAATCAGCCCATGCTGGGTCCTGTGCGCGATGGCGGCCACATCGTCGCCAACACGGCGCCGGGCTGTTGGGGGCCGATGATCACGCCCGAAATTCGCGGCGGCCACGAAGTCACCCGGCCGGTGGCCGTGGCGGGCGCAGAAGTCGGCGACGCCATCGTCATTCGCATTAAGGACATCACGGTCACCTCGCTGGCCACCTCCTCCGGCAACGACCGCATCATGAGCGGCCGCTTCTTGGGCGATCCCTACGTGGCAGGGAAATGCCCCCAGTGCGGTGCCCTTTACCCCAAGACCGTATTGCGCGGCATCGGTCAAACGGCGGTGCGCTGCGCCCACTGCGGCGCCGACGCCACGCCGTTCACCTTCACCAACGGCTACACCATCGTCTTCGACGCCGATCGTTCCATCGGCGTCACTTTGCACAAGGAAGCCGCCGAGGCCATTGCGTGGGAGGCGAGGCGCTACGCCGCCCTGCCCGACAACTCGATCCAGAACCCGATTTTGACCTTTGCGCCTCACGATCTGGTGGGGTTGGCGGCGCGTTTGCGGCCGTTCATGGGGCAGTTGGGCACCACCCCTTCGATCCCCTTCCCCGACTCCCACAACGCCGGCGACTTCGGCTCATTTCTGATCGGCGCGCCGCATGAATACGGCCTCACCGCCGAGCAGCTTGCTCACCGCACGGATGGACACATGGACATCGACGCCGTGCGCGCCGGCGCCATCCTGATCTGCCCAGTCAAAACGCCTGGCGGCGGCGTCTATCTGGGCGATATGCACGCCTTGCAGGGCGACGGCGAGATCGCCGGACACACCTGCGATGTCTCGGGCGTGGTGACCTTGCAGGTGCATGTGCTCAAGAACTTTCCCATCGACGGGCCGATCTTGCTGCCCGTCGTCGAGGACCTGCCTTTCCTGGCGAAACCGCTCAGCGCCGAAGAGAAGGCCCGGGCGTTGGCCATTGCAAAACAGTGGGGGCTGGATGCGCTGGAGGAGTCTGCGCCGATCTCCGTGATCGGCACCGGGCCTGATCTCAACGCCGCCACCGACAACGGCCTGGAGCGGGCGGCCCGCTTGCTGGAGATGAGCGTGCCCGAGGTCAAGAATCGCGCCACCATTACGGGCGCCATCGAAATCGGCCGTCACCCCGGCGTGGTGCAGGTGACCTTCCGCGCGCCGCTCGATCGCCTCGAGAAGGTAGGGCTGTTGCCCTTTGTTCAGGAGCAATACGGCGTGGCGTAGCCGTTGCCGGCCCCCGTCCTGGAAACCCTAAACTTCCCGGACGGGGTTTTCATTCTTAGGGAGAACAAGGTGAGCAAGGAGGTGTTTTGATGTCACTGAAGGACTTTCACGTGGATGTGACCGAGCTGGCGTTTTGGGGGAACGACCTCGCTCGCCCCGAAAGCGTGCTCGCCGAGCCTGACGGCGTCCTCTGGTGCTCCGACGCCCGCGGCGCCGTTACACGCATTGATCCGGATGGCAGGCAGACGCTTTTGGGTGCACAGGGCCATGAGCCGAACGGCCTTGCCATGAGCGCAGATCGTCAAACGATTTACATCGCCAACATCGGCGACGGTCGCGTTTATCGCATGGATCGGGCGGGGCAGGAACAGGTCTTGCTCGAAAGCGTCGGCGCACGGTCGCCCCTGGGCGCAGCGAATTTTGTTTTTGTCGACCGTCGCGACCGCCTGTGGGTTTCCGTCTCCTCACGCGAGCTGCCGTGGTGGCCGGCCGTCCAGCACGCGCGACCGGACGGCTATCTTGTGCGCATCGACGAAAAAGGCGCGCAGATCGTCGCCGACGGCCTTTATTTTCCCAACGAAGTGCGCATGAATCACGATGAGTCCTATCTGTACGTGGCGGAGACCATGCAGCGTCGAATTGTGCGCTATCCGGTCCTGGCCGATGGCTCACTTGGCGCACAAGAGGTTGCGCCGCCCGGAGATTTAGGCCACGGCGCCTATGTGGACGGCTTCGCCTTTGACGTGGAAGGAAATCTGTGGGTCACGCTGGTGGTGCGCAATGAGGTGGTCGTCGTCACGCCTGACGGCGAGGTGTACACGATTCTGTCGGACGCCAATCGACCGGCAATCGACAACGCTGTTGCGAAACTTTCAGATGGCTCGCTGACGCCGATGGACATGTTTGCGTGCGCAGGCGCTCACCTGCAATTGCCCGCCAGCATCACCTTTGGCGGCCCCGATCTGCGTACGGTGTACGTTGGCTCGCTGGGAATGCAGCGGCTGCCGACGTTCCGTTCGCCGATTCCTGGCTTGCCGATGCGGCACTGGTCGTGAATCCATTTTCACCCTTGATTCGTCAGAACCGGCCTTTTATGTGCGGCGCACGTTGCTATGGCCTCTAACCAGCGCACTGCGGCGTTCATGTTTTCGTTCCAAGTTGGATGAAGCGTGTACCGCAGGCGAGCCGCAAGGCCCATCGCCAGCAATAGACTGCGATCGCCGTTCAGCCGTTGGAGCGCTGCGGCGATCGCGGCGCTGTCGCCGGGTTTGACCAATACGCCTGTATGGCCGTCGATCACGACTTCAGGAGCGGCGCCGATCGTCAGGGCGATCACCGGCAGCCCGAAGCGCTGCGCCTCCAGATAGGCGATGCCGAACCCTTCATAGGACGGCGCTGCAAACACATGGTGGCTGCGGTAGAGTGAGACCAGCGTTGCGTCATCAACTCTGCCGACGAAGCGCACCTGTGGATGCAAGTGCAGTGTGTTGATTTTTTGTCGCAATAAATTTGTATAGTCATTAGAGAGATCAAGACTTCCCACTACGGTCAACTCAATTTCCTCACCGACCATCGCCAGTGCGTCCAACAGAAAATGCAATCCTTTGCGCGGGATGAGGTTGCCGACGAACAGGACGCGCAGGCGGTTGGCAAGTAAAGCGCGGGCGGCGATGGTTTCGGCGTCGATTTCGGGGAAGGCGGGCAGATGGTCGGCGGCGGGATAGGCTACATGGGCTGGCCGGTGCGTCGGCGCCAGCGCTCGCACCGTGGAGAGCGTGGTGTGGCTGTTGACCAAACTTGCGTCGACCGAGGCGAGATAGGCGCGTTCGACCTGTCGATACAGGTGCAGCAGGGGACGCGGGTGCGCTTCGCTGCTGCGCAGGTGGTGAACGATGCTCACAATTGGCGTCGGGCGACGTTTTCGCAGGGTGCGGTTGAACCAGAACAGGGAAGGATGGTTGAGCTCATCCTGCAGCCAGAGATCGACGGGCGCAGCGAGCAGGCGCGCTCTCCAATCGAGGCGCCAGTTGTCGGCCAAATGGCGAGGATAGCTGCGCCACGGTAGGCTGAAGAGGGTGACGCGATGGCCGGCTTCTTCGAGCGCCCGCACCAACATGCGGTCGTACAAATAGCCGCCGGAAAGCGCGTCCAGGCTGCCGTAGATGATGAGGCCGACGTGCATCGTCTCTATCGCTCGCAGCGATAAGCGGCCCAGGCGATCTGATTCTCCCAGATTTTCACCGTCAGCGCCCGGATATTCGGCGCAGGGATCGCCTCGTTCAGCTTGAGACAGACGATGCGTGTGAAGTGTTCGATGCTTGGATTCAGGCCGGCGAACTCGGGCAGATCGTTGAGCGTTTTGTCTTTGTAGTGGGCGACGATGGCTTCAAGTTCTCGTTCGACATGCACGATGTCGACAAGATACCCGTGTTGATCGAGCGCATCGCCTTCCAGGATGAGCTCCAGCCGATAGTGATGGGAGTGCCAGAAATTCTCCGCACCCCAATCGCCGCCGATTAAAAAGTGCTGGGCGACAAAGTCGCGTTGGACGGCCAGTGTGTACATGAACGCTGCTCCTTATCCATATTCAAATAGCACCTGCAACGTGCGTTCAGGCTCCTGTTCGAGCAGGCGGTAGGCTGTAGGCGCTTCTTCCACAGGCAGGCGATGAGTGATCAGTCGCTCGATCTCTACGGCGCGCAACATCGCCCAGGCAAGGTCAATGCGCCGTTTTTTATTCCATCGTCCCGACCAACGCGGGTCGATGGTGCTGACCTGGCTGGCGAGCAGACGGATGCGGCTGCGGTGGAACGCCCCGCCCAGGTCGAGCGGCGCCTGCTTGACGCCGTACCAGGAGCCGATCACGATGCGGCCGGCGAAGCCGGTCAGCGCCAGCGCAGTGTTGAGCGCAATGGGTGAGCCGCTCACTTCGTAAACGAGATCATAGCCTGACCGCTCGGTCAGTTCCTCAGGGGCGAGGGCAGCGTGCGCGCCCAGCGCCGTCGCCAGGCCGCGTCGCTGTGGCAGCGGGTCGACGGCGAGCAGTCTCTCCAGCGGGAAACGCGCCAGCAGGGCAATGGTCAACAGCCCAACGACTCCTAACCCAATGACCGCCACGCGTTCGCCGATCCCTGGCTGCCCATCCATCACCAGGTTCACGGCGGTCTCCATGTTGGGCAACAGCGCAGCCCGATGGGGCGTGAGATCGTCAGGCACGGGAAGGATCTGCGCCGTCGACGCTACGAAATGGCTGGCGTGGGGATGAAAGGCGAAGACGGTGCATCCTAGCCAGCCTCTGTCCTGTTCCTCCCCGGCCTCAATGACGCGACCGACGCAGGCGTAACCGTAGCGCAACGGATAGCGCACGGCGCCGTTGAGCGCAGGAATGGCGCTGTCCACCTCCATATTGGCGGGAACCTCTCCGCGCAAAAAGAGCAGCTCGGTGCCGGCGCTGATGGCGGAGACTAGAGTCTGCACCAGCAGCTCTCCTGGCTGGGGCTGGGGAATTGGCTCAGCCCGAACAACCACCTTGCCTGGCGCTGTAAAAATCACGCTTCTGCGCACCATTGAGCTAAGCTGCTTCGCCCCCTGCGTTGGAAGTCGGCGTCCAGGTGGGTTCGCCCCAGACGATAAGGTCGTCGCCCGCCTGCGTATAGGCTACATAGGCCAGGCGGGGGAGTGCGCCGTTAGCGCTGGCGTGAAAGGCATGCACCCCGCCGATCCAGCGCGGCGCCAGCGTGACTACGGCGTAATGCGCAAGGTGCGCAGCGACGAAACTCTCCAGCACCTGCGCGCCCCCTTCCACCATCACGCTGCGCACCCCCCGCGTTTGCATGGCCTCCAGTGCAGCCAGCAGGCTTACGCGGCCCGCTGCGTCGGCGGGCAAGAGGACGATTTCAGCGCCTCGTTCGGAGAGTCTGCGTCGTGCATCTTCTTCGCTGCGTTCTGTCGTAAAAATCCACGGCTTGCGCGGATGGTCGAACAGTCGCGCCGTCGGCGGCGTGCGCAGCACGCTGTCGAGCACGACCGGTTGGGGATCGCGACCTGCGACCAGGCGCACGGTCAGACGCGGGTCGTCGGCCAGGACCGTGCCGACGCCGACGAGGATGGCGTCATGGGCTGCGCGCAGAGCATGGGTCAGGGTCATCGAAGCGGCGCCGCTCAACGCCAGAGGCGCCCCCGGTGCGGCGGCCAGGCTGCCGTCCAGGCTCTGGGCGTACGCGAAGGTGACATGGGGCGTTTGGGTGTGGGCGAAATGGCGCGCCATGCGCTCTTGGAGGATGGTGACGCGTATATGCAAGTCTACCGTCAGCGGGACGCTGACCGATGGAGAAGGCGTCGACGGCAACTGCAGCAGGTGACGCATCCGCGCCACCTTTGCGCGCAGATAGGCTGCATTTTCGGCATGAAGGGTCGGCTGCAAGGGCACGCGCTCATTGATCCGGATATTGTAGCTTCGCAACGCTTCGATTTTGGCGGGGTTGTTGGTGAGCAGGCGCACGCTCCGCACGCCGAGATCTTGTAAGATGTCGGCGGCGGCCCAGTAGTCGCGTTCGTCGGCCTGATGACCAAGCAAAAGATTGGCTTCGACGGTGTCATAGCCTTTGTCTTGCAGATTATAGGCGCGCAATTTATCGACAAGGCCGATGCCGCGGCCTTCCTGGCGCAGATAGACGATGACCCCGCGTTCTCTCTCGGCGATGCGCTGCATGGCCATGTGGAGCTGTTCACCGCAGTCGCAGCGCAGCGAGCCGAAGGTGTCGCCGGTCATGCATTCGGAGTGAACGCGCACCAGCACATCGTCGCAGCCATTGACTTCTCCCATCACCAGGGCGAGGTGTTCTTTCCCATCGCGTTTGTCCGTGTAGTCATAGAGAAAGAATGTGCCATAGGCGGTGGGAATCCGCGCCTGAGTATTGCGCACCAGCTGCGGCGTAGAACCTGATAGTGAGAGACTCACATGTTGTGCTCCTTGCTTCCTCCGCTGCTGCGACTCAGTGTACCTTGAACTGCCTTCGCCGGAAAGCGGGTTTGATTACGATCCATCTTACGAAAGATTGCATCGCTGACATCAATGTCGGCGCTGTTGGCGAAGCTGAGCGAGTAGATGAGGAGGTCGGCCAGTTCTTCGGCGATGGCGGCGCGCGCCGTTTCGTCTTGCACGAGCGCAATGCTTTCTTCGACGGTCAGCCACTGGAAATGCTCCATCAGCTCCGCCGTCTCGATGGCGATGCTCATGGCCAGATTTTTCGGCGTATGGAAGCGCTGCCAGTCGCGCTCCTCGACAAAGCGTTGCACAAGCTGGCGCAAGGTTGCGACGGTGACTTCTGCGTCCATGGTTTTCCTCTCAATTATGGTCGGTTGATGAGCGGGTGGATGCTTTTTGCATCATTATCGCAATCGCATCTTTTCCTTAAAAATGACGCCGGCGATGCCAACACGCCCGCCGGTGGGAAATCCGGCGCCTGCTCATAGCTGCGCTCGCTCGAATCATCCAAAAATTTATGGTCTATTGAGAATGTGCGGCTGGGAGCCGCACCTACGACGCTCCCTTCCTCCCCCTCTCCCAGGATTGGGAGAGGGGGCCAGGGGGTGAGGGCCTGCCCCTACGAGCCGCACTCCTGTTATTCTTTGCGCGTGCAGCGGTTGCACTCAGAAGAAGCCTGATGAAAAGGAGGCAAAGTTTGCATCGCATCCCTTTCTATTGCATACTAAAAGGGTTTACTTTTCCTTCCTTTCTGGTTCACAACGACAAGTGGAGAGTGTATGAGCAAGCCATTGAAGGTTGCTATCATTGGCGCGGGCGGAATTGCGCGCACGCACGTGCCCGGCTGGCAGGCCTCGCCCTATACGGAGCTGGTGGCCGCCGCCGATCCAAATCCAGAGGCGCTTTCAGAGTTCGGACGTCGCTTCGGCGTCGAGCGACTCTACCCGGACGCCGGCGAGATTTTCGCCGATCCATCGATCGACATCGTCGACATCTGCACGCCCAACCGACTGCATGCGCCGCTCGTGCTGGCTGCCCTGGAAGCAGGCAAGCATGTGCTCTGCGAGAAGCCGCTGGCGCCGACGCCAGAAGAAATTCGCTCCATGATCGCCGCCCGCGATCGGGCGGGCAAGCTGTTGATGACCGCTCAGCATTTCCGCTTCAAGGCCAGCTCTCAGGCCATGAAGCGCGAGATCGAAGCTGGCGCGCTCGGCGACATATACCACGCACGCGCCTGGATGCTGCGCCGCAATGGCCTGATCGCCACGCCCACCTTTATCCGGCGCGAGCTGAGCGGCGGCGGCCCCGGCATCGACATCGGCGTGCACATCCTCGACCTCACGCTGTGGCTGATGGGCAACCCGCGGCCGGTCTCGGTCAGCGGCGTCTCGCGCACGGCGCTGGCGACCCACGACGGCGCCTGGGCGGTGTGGCAGGATACGCCCATCCCCAAGGACTTCGACGTGGAGGATTTCGCCGCCGCCTTTGTGCGTTTTGAAAATGGCGCCTCGCTGATCCTGGAGGTGAGCTGGCTGCTGCATCACGACACCGAAAACGAGGATATGCAGCTCTGGCTCTACGGCACCGAGGGTGGCTGCCACTGGCCCAAATGCGAAATCTATCAGACCAACTACGCGACGCGCCAGTTGTACAACCGTAGCCTGCGCCTGACCAAAGATAGCATGGAGCCGCACGCCGCCGAATGCGTCGCCTTCGCCAAGGCGGTGTACGAAGGGTTGCCCTCGCCTGTGCCGGCGGAGCAGTCGCTGCAGGTGATCACGATCCTGGACGGCATCTATCGTAGCCAGAAAGAAGGGCGCGAAATTCTGCTCGATTCGCTCGCGCCGATTGTTCCGATCGAGGTGATGCGTGCCGCCGCTTGACCTGGCGCTGGTCGGCGCCGCTCACATTCACACGCCGAATTTTATTCGGCGCCTTCTGGCGCGCAACGACGTGCGCGTGAAATCTGTTTGGGACCACGACGCCCATCGCGCAGCCCGCTACGCCGCCGAACTGGGCGCTGCAACGGTCGCCGAGCTGGCTGCAATTTGGGAGGATGAATCGATCCAGGGGGTCATCATCTGCTCCGAGACCAACCGCCACGAGCCGTTGGTGATGGAAGCGGCGGCGGCGAAGAAGCATCTCTTCGTCGAAAAGCCGCTGGGCATGGGCCGCGACGACGCCGCGCGCATGGCCGAGGCCATCGAGGCTGCCGGTGTGATCTTCCAGACCGGCTATTTTATGCGCGGTCAGCCGGTGCATCAGTTCATTCGCGAGCAGATCCGCCTGGGCCATTTCGGCAAAATCACGCGTGTGCGCCACTCCAACTGTCATAGCGGCTCGCTGGGACGCTGGTTCGACAGCGAGTGGCTCTGGATGACCGACCTGGCGCAGGCCGGCGTGGGCGCCTTCGGCGACCTGGGGACGCACTCGCTCGATATCTTGATGTGGATGCTCGGCGACGTGGCGCGCGTGACGGCGGTGATCGATACGGCGGTGGGCAACTATGGCGAGACCGACGAGTTCGGTGAAGGGCTGCTGGTCTTCGAGAACGGCGTCGTCGGCACGCTGGCCGCCGGCTGGGTGGACGTGCAAAACCCGGTCACCCTGCTCGTGAGCGGGACGGAGGGGCACGCCTACGTCTGTGAGGGAAAACTTTTCTTCAAAAGCAGCCACGTCGAAGGCGCCGACGGCCAGACGCCCTGGAGCGAGCTGCCGGAGGCGTGGCCGCACGCGTTCGACCTCTTCCTGGACGCCGTCGTCGGCGGCTCGACCGGGCCTCTGGTCACGCCGCAGGAAGCCGCCGCCCGCAGCGCCGTCATGGAAGCGATGTACCGGGCCGCCCGCGAAAGACGGTGGGTGCAAATCGAGGACTAAGCTCAGGGCGCCGGCGATTGGGGATCGCTTTATAAAACCGCTCGATCCCCAATCGTCCTTTTCTCACTCTTCTCCCCTCGCCCCTCTCCGAAACCGCTTCTCCGGGTCGTACGGGAAAAAATCGATCACTTCGCCGCTGCGCACGCGCTCCTGCAACTGTTGCCAGAATTCCACGGTGAAGAGCTGGCCGTGGTGCTCCTCCATCACCTTGCGCAACGGCGGCGGAAACCAGAGAAACTTGCGGAATTCCTCCGGAAAGATGTCGTTTTCGGCGACGGGAAACCAGGGCTGATCTGCAATTTCATCATCGTAATCGCGCGATTCGGGCAGCTTGCGGAAGTTGCAGTCGGTGAGCAGGCAGAGCTCATCGTAGTCGTAAAAAACAACGCGGCCATGCCGCGTCACGCCGAAATTCTTGATGAAGAGATCGCCCGGGAAGATGTTGGCCGTCGCCAGATCGATGATGGCGTGACCATAGTCGATCACGGCGGCTTTGGCGCGCTCGAAGCTCATTTCCTTGATGTAAAGATCAAGCGGGTAGAGGCGGCGTTCCGTGTACAGATGCTTGATGATGACCTCGTCGTCGGTGATCGTCACCGTTTTGGCGGCGGTCTCCTGTAGCTCTTTGAGCAACGCCGGAGAAAAGCGGTCGCGGCTGAAGGTCAGCCCTTCGAATTCCTGCGCATCCACCATGCGGCCGACGCGGTCATGCTGAAAGACCATCCGGTACCGCTCCATCACCTGCTGACGCGTCGTAGTCTTGGGGTACGCAAATTGATCTTTGATCACTTTGAAAACCATGTCGTAGGAAGGCAGGGTGAAGACGGTCATCACCATGCCCTTGGAGCCGCGCGCGATCTCGAATTGATCGTTGGAGTTGTTGAGGTGACGGTAGAGGGCGCGGTAGCGCTCGGTCTTGCCGTGCTTGTGATAGCCGATGGCAATGTACAGCTCGGCGATCGGTTTGAGCGGCAGAATGCTCTTCAGAAAACCGACCAGGTCGCCCGGGATTTCGGCGTCGACGTGAAAATAGGCGCGCGTGAAGCTGAAGACGACGCTGGCCTCCTCCTCGGAAAAGAGCGCCGTGTCGACATAAATTCCTCGCTCCTCATGCAGCAACGGCAAAATGATCGGGATGACGCGGTTGCGTTTGCGCACGCGGCCAACCAGATAGGCGGCTTTATTGCGATAAAAGACCGACTTGACCATCTCGACGACGTCGAAGTCCGGCGCGTCCCAGTGGGCGCGTAGGGCGCGCTCCATGGCGCGCGCCACGCGGCGCGCATCGCCTTCCAGGTCTTCGTAGGGCGCGGCGAAGCGATAGTCGCAGAGAATCGCCTTGATCATCGCCTCGAGCGAGCCGACCTGCGTGTAGACGCGCATGATCGGCGTCTCGCCGGTGGGCAGCGTGGTGGCGCCGAACCAGACGAACTCCAGCGCCGGGTCGACGCCCACGGTGTTCAGCACGCGTCGCGTCACCGAGTTGTAGAAGGTCTCGGCCAGCTCGACGTCCTTGCGCTGGTTGATCTGACGGGCGTAGGCGTCTTTGATGGCGATCCAAACGGAACGACTGTTGACCTGCTCGCCGAGCATCGTGCGCAGGCCGTGGACCAGGCGCCGGATGATCTGCTCGCGCAGCTCCAGCCGTTCGATCGAGTCATTCTGCCATTTCGTCCACTCGCGGCGCTCGAAGCGCTCCTGGGCGCGATGCGTGATGGCTTTGAAGGCCGTGTGATAGTCTTCAAATGCGCTGTGAATGGCGGAAGCAGCGTGGTGCGCCAGGCTACGCTTAAAAGGCTCGGCTGGCAGAAGGGATGGCCTTTCAGGGATTGCGAAGATGGTCTCTCTCTGCATTTCTGTCCTTCTGCTTTCCATGCAATTACGCGCCGAGGCATCGACTCAGCAACGCCGCCAGCGCGCGCTCCAAATTGGCGAAAGAATAATAGAGGTGTTGAAACATTCATGCCCCATCCCTTCGAGCACGCTCACCCACTTCTCCACCTCCAACGATACGCCGTCTTTGCCGGCGAAGCGGGTGGAGACAAAGCCGATGCGGACTCTGGAGTTGCCCATAGGCAAAAGCGTTTCCTTTCTATCCAATCCGGCAGATAGGCAGGATTTTACCATGAAAGCGCGCCGCGCCCTATCGGAGGGATTGCGGAGGAACGATTTGCCGGGGAGCGCCGTCTCGCAATATACTGACGTCCTGCAGGTGAGAATCAACCCTGAGCAATCCTAGCGGAGGCGCAATTCATGGCTCGAACGCTATCCACCTTGACCCATCTTGAGTGCAGCATGTGCGGCAAAATCTACGATCCCGGCCGCCTGCTCAATCTCTGCCATGCATGTGGAAAGCCTTTGCTGGCGCGTTATGACCTGGGCAAGGCTGCGCTCTCCATGACGAAAGCATCGCTGCGCAAGCGGGAGGCAAGCCTCTGGCGCTACGAAGAGGTGCTGCCGGTGCAGAACGACTGGGCCATGCTCCGGCTGGGCGAAGGGTGGACGCCGCTGCATCACGCCCGGCGCCTCGGTGAGGCTATCGGCTGCCCCAACACCTATATCAAGGACGAAGGATTGAACGTCACCGCCTCCTTCAAAGCCCGCGGCCTGGCGATGGCCGTCAGCCGGGCGTATGAGTTGGGCGCGCGGGAGCTGGCCATTCCCAGTGCGGGCAACGCCGCCTGCGCCATGAGCGCTTACGCCGCCGCCGTCGGCCTGCCGGCGCACGTCTTCATGCCCAAAGATGCACCGACGCTCTTTCAGGTCGAGTGTCGCGAGTTGGGCGCCAACGTCACGCTCGTCGATGGGTTGATCAACGACTGCGGCGTCAAAGTGCGCGAGGGCGTAGCCGCCCACGGATGGTTCGACGTGAGCACCCTCAAGGAACCCTATCGCGTCGAAGGCAAGAAGACGATGGGCTACGAACTGGCCGAACAGATGGACTGGGAGCTGCCCGACGTCATCATCTACCCGACCGGCGGCGGCACCGGCATGGTCGGCATGTGGAAAGCCTTCGACGAGATGGAGAAGATGGGGTTGATCGGCTCGCAACGCCCGCGCATGGTCACGGTGCAGAGCAGCGGCTGCGCGCCGATCGTGCGCGCGTTCGAGCAGGGGGCAGAGCACGCTGAACTTTGGCAAGGCGCCAAAACCATCGCCGACGGCCTGCGCGTGCCGGTCGCCATCGGCGACTTTTTGATCTTGCGCGCCATTCGGGAGAGCGGCGGCGTCGCCGTCACCGTCACCGACGAGGAGATGCTGCGCTACGCGCGCGTCATGGGCTCGCAGAGCGGCGTCTTTCCCGCTCCGGAAGGCGCCGCCACCCTGGCGGCCCAGATTCATCTGCTCGAACAAGGCTGGATTCGACCCGACGAGCGCGTGGTGCTTTTCAACACCGGCAGCGGTCTCAAGTATGCCCATCTGTGGGCGGACATGGTAGAATAGGAAAAAATGGGAAAAGTAGCCGTGAATTGTGAGGGGCGCGCGTTCTGTACTCCGTGTTTCGTGTTTCGTGTGTGTAATCTATCCTTCACGCACCACGAAACACGCACCACGAAACACGCACCACGAAACACGCACCAGGAATACACAAATTCCGGCTGCATCTGGCATAGAAGGAGGCATCACAGCATCATGGCTCGCAGGAAGTTGACGCGCAACGAAAAGATTTTTTATGCGGTGAGTCTGCTGATCATCTTCAGCATGGTCTTCAGCATCTTTGCATCCCTGATTACAACACCCTTCTAAAGGTTCGTCAGTTTGAGCCCCCAGTCGAACCCTCCGACCGGCGACGTCGTCTCCCGCAGCGGTCTGTTGCTGGTGGGCGTCGCTGTTTTCTTTTTCAGCACAAGCCCCGTGTTGGTGCGCTGGGCCGCAGAGAGCCTGACCGCCTATGAAATCGCGGCGGGCAGGCTTCTGTTGGCGGGCTGCATGGTGTTGGGCGTGGCGCTTTTGCGCCATGAGGCGCGGCCCTCCCCGTACGCCTGGCCGATGTTGATCGTCGTCGGCCTGGTGGCCGCCCTTCACTTCGGCGCGTACATTGCTTCGCTGGAATTCACGACCATCGCCCACAGCCTGGCCATCGTCTACACCGCCCCCATCTTTTCGGCGCTGCTCTCGTGGTGGATCCTTGGGGAGGCGTTGCGGCCGCATCAGTGGCTCGGCGTCGTGATCGCCGTCATCGGGGTGGCGATCATGGCCGGTTTTGAGCCGCAGTTCGATACGCGCATGTTGATTGGCGACGCTCTAGCCCTGGTGAGCGCCATCACCTTCGCCATCTACAGCATCGCCGGACGACGTCAGCGTCAACGCATGTCGTTGTTGATGTACGCCGGCGCCGTCTATCTGCTCGGGGGGGTCTGGCTCACGCCGCTGGCCGCGCTTAATTTTTCCAACGGGGGCTATACGTTGCCCGCAGTGCTCAGCGTTGTGGCGCTGGCGGCGTTGCCGCTCGGCCTGGGACACACGCTATATAACGCTGCGCTGCGCCGCATGCGCGCCACCACCGTCAATCTCGTCGCCACGCAGGAGGTCACCGGCGGCGTGTTGCTCGGCGCGCTGCTGCTCGGCGAAATTCCCAGCCTGCTGACGCTGGCGGGCATCGCCGTCACGCTGTGCGGCATCATTCTGGTTCTGTATGAAAGGCAGCCATGAGCGAAAACGCTTCGGTGGTGCAACGCCGCCTCGAATTGCTTCCCATCACCGCGGCATATCAGCCTAGCGCAGAAGGGAGCGCAGGCTCGGAGCTGACCATCGGCGGTTGTTGCGTGCGGGCGCTGGCGGAGCAGTTTGGCACGCCCCTGTACTGTTTCGACGCCGCCACGCTCGACGCCGCCGCCGAGCAATATCGCACGGCGTTGCGCCGTTGGTATCCGGCTGAGTCCGCCGTGACCTACGCGGGCAAGGCGTATCTGTCGCGTGCGATCGTGCAGTGGGCGCAGCGCCATGACTTTTGGCTCGATTGCACCGGCGCCGGCGAAATCGGGATTGCCGTGGCCGCCGGCGCGCCGCGCCAACGCATCCTGGTGCATGGCGTGAACAAAAGCGAGGAAGACCTCGACGCCGCCGTTGCGCACGCAGGCGTCATCGTCGTCGACAACCTGACGGAGCTGCAACGGCTCGCCCTGCGCCTGCGCAACGCCGAAGACCAACCGACGCTGTGGCTGCGCGTGCGCCCCGGCGTGGCCGTGGAGACGCACGCCTATCGCCAGACAGGCCAGGAAGACAGCAAATTCGGCATGTCGCCCCAGGAAGCGCTGCAGGCGGCGCAGTATTGCCAGGAGCAAAATCTCTTGCTCCGCGGGCTGCATTTTCATCAAGGGTCGCAGTTCCGCGATCCCTCTCCCATCGGTCTGGCGTTAGAGACCGTGCTCGACCTCGCCGCAACGCTGAGCGCAATGGGCTGGCGGATGGAGGCGCTTTCTCCAGGTGGCGGCTGGGGCATGGCGTATCATGAAGACGAGCTGCCACACCCGGAGATTGAAACTTACGTGCGCTTTGTGAGCCAGGCTGTGGTGGAAGGATGTCGTCGCCGCGACCTGTCATTGCCGAAGTTGCATCTGGAGCCGGGGCGAAGCCTGGTGGCGCGCGCCGGCGTCGCCGTCTACAGCGTTGGCGCCGTCAAACAGACCGCCTCCCGGCGCTGGCTTTTCATCGACGGCGGCATGGCCGACAACCCGCGACCCGCGCTCTACGGCGCGCGCTACAGCGCTCTACCGGTGAGCGATCCGGAGCGACCCTCTAGCGGGCCGGCATGGATTGCCGGGCCCTATTGTGAAAGCGGCGACGTGTTGATCGAGGCGTTGCCGATGCCCGCGGTGGCTGCAGGCGAATTGCTCGTTGTGCCGATGAGCGGCGCCTATCATCTGGCGATGCAGAGCAACTACAACGGCGCCAGGCGACCGGCGGTGATCTGGTTGGAAAGGGGGAACGTCACCTTGATCCAGCGTCGTGAAACGCTGGCGGATCTGCTGGCGCGCGATGCTGATTTGAATCGGTGACTCCAGCGCCAGCCCCTCTATTTCTGGCTCCACTGCACGAGCAGGAGCCTACGTTGAAGCGCGCTTCTTGCCTTTTTCCTCGTTGGTTCTGCGCCGAGTTGGTGGTCGGTCGTCGAGCATGCGCAGCAACTCGCACACGACGTCGTCGATGCGCCGTTTGTAGCGCAACATATCGCGACGACACTCCACTTCGGCCGGCGTCTCCGGTTTGAACGCCCGCAGCATCTCCTCCAACTCCGTGTCCACCTTCAGGCGGCTACGATTCACCGGGTTGCCGCGCAAAAACTCGCGCAATTCATGGGCAACCGTCGTATCGTAGTGCGTCAGGTCGTTGTGGAGGTCAACCAAACGGTCGGAGGCGATGGCGGGCATTGGCATGGACCTCAACGTATCCCAGGCTCTGTTTAGTTTGCGTCGATACACAGATCTGTCCAAGTCGTACTACGTTTCGGCGAAAGATTCAGATGTGGGAAGCTCAAACGGGCGTTCACGAAGCAGCTTTGTTGACGGGATGCACAATCCCTGTGCGATGTCTTCGATTATAAAGCCGTCCCGCAAACTGCCAAAAAATGACGCGCCGTTTTTTTCTGATAGGGGTTGTGCAGGCGGATGAGATTTTCTCGTAGATGTACGATCTTCCCGGTCGGCTAGATGGGAACTGAACAAATGATTCTAACGACCCGTAGGCGCTGCTCGTAGCTGCCCTTTCCGGATTCTCCCAAAATCTTCCGCTTCATTCGAGAACGTGCGGATGGAGAGCCGCAGCTACCCTCCCTCGCCGCCGGCGATTTGCTCAATCCGGTCGAACGATGGCCAGGCTCAACTGCGTAACTTCTATTCTGATTGCGCCCAAAGAGGCTTGAGAATGTGGGGTGAGCGAGAAAGCGAGGGTTGTGACAAATCAACGCTGTCTATCTGAGAGGTGAGATTGTGCAGCCATGTGACGAATGCTCCTGTAAGCCGAGCGATTGAGGGGGCATTTGATGAAAAGGCGCTCGACGTCCACAGAATAAATTATCTGACCGACACCGGTTGGTCTCCCGGCGAAGACCAACCGGTGATCTGATTCAGAAGAAGAGGTTTACATCAGAGCATCCTTGGAGAAGCCGTTGGCCCAAATGCCGCCCTTGTTGCCGCCGTTGGCCCAGATGCCGCCCTTGTTGCCGCCGTTGGCCCAGATGCCGCCCTTGTTGCCGCCGTTGGCCCAGATGCCGCC
>NZ_CAKZMJ010000066.1 GCF_937128415.1 uncultured Caldilinea sp. | reverse complement strand
CGTTACGCCGCCTAACAAGCGCTTGCACCTGACGCCGCTCCGCTGCGCTTCGCGGCGCAGGTGAAGCGCAGGCCGTTGGGTTGCCTCCTTTACCTCCTTGCATCCACAAATGTACCTTGGAAAGGTAGGATAATGAAATGCCAATCACATTTCTAGAGTTGGCACAAAAGGTTTTGAGCGAAGTAGAACAGCCTCTTACTCCATCTGAAATCTGGCAAGTTGCCATTACTAAAGGTCTTGACAAACTTGTTGACTCCAAAGGGAAAACGCCATGGGCAACGCTCGGCGCGTTGCTTTACGTGGACGTTCGAGATAATCCTTCAACGGTATTTGCATCAATTGGTTCACGCCCCAAGCGTTTCACTCTAAAAAGCCAACTTGAAAAATCAGGTGGTGAACTTCAAGAAACCCCAATTACACTTATCCAAAAGTCCACGTTACTTGAGAAAGACTTGCATCCCTTGATGGCGTATTACGGTTTTTATTATTTGAAAGCCTATCTGAAAACCATCAGCCATAACAAGTCGGACAAAAAAGGTTTTGGAGAATGGGTTCATCCAGATATTGTTGGGTGTTGCTTCCCGTTTCATGATTGGGATAGCGAAGTCGTAGAGGTTAGCACAATCATGGGGAATACTGCTGTCAAATTGTACTCATTTGAACTAAAACGCGAATTATCAATAGCCAATCTGCGGGAATCCTTTTTTCAATCTGTTTCTAATTCGTCTTGGGCAAATGAAGGATATTTGGTAGCGGCTACTATTGATACCGATGACGACTTTATGAGTGAATTGAAGAGACTGTCAACAGCCTTCGGTATAGGTGTTATTCGGCTGGATATTGATGACCCTGATTCAACGGAAATTTTACTTCCGGCGAGAGCGAAAGAAGCTGTTGATTGGGATACTGTGAACAAGTTGGCTAGCATTAATCCTGATTTTCGAGAGTTCTTGCGTCGCATACGGATTGATATGACCAGTCGAGAGGTAAGGAAAGAGTTGTACGATCCCGTGATGGCAAAGGATGATCTGATGAAATTCCTAGCAAGGAAAAGAACGTCTTCTTAAAAAAGGCAACCCAACCTGCGGGTGATGCGCCAGCCGTTGGGCGGCATGGATACCCAGGAGAGCAAATGAGGCAGCGCATATTGTCCTTCATTTTACTGGCTACACTGATCTTCTCTGGTTGTATGCCCTCCTCTGCATCGCGGAATGTTCGGGCATCTACATTCGTCTCCTCGCCAATCATCGGTCCACCGTCCTCCTTCGGCCCAGCACTTACCCCAAAGGCGATAGTGACTGCACCGATGACGGCGTCCCTTTTTTTACCGCTTGTTTTCCGTCCACACTCTCGCTGGTTGCCCCAACAAGTGCGCTGGCAGATCCAGTACACAGGAGAAATTCAAACCGATCTGGATGTGGGCGTGTTTAACCTGGATCTTTTTGATACCTCAGCAGAGACGATAGCGACGCTCCATCAGCGCGGCGTCTTCGTGATGTGCTATTTCAGTGCGGGCTCTTACGAAGATTGGCGCCCTGATGCTCATTCCTTTCCTCCCGAAGTCTTGGGGAAAGATATGGAAATGTGGCCTGGGGAGAAATGGTTGGACATCCGGCGCATCGACCTGCTTGCACCCATCATGGAAGCCCGGCTGGATCTGGCGCGCAGTAAAGGTTGTGACGGCGTGGATCCTGATAATGTCAATGGATACACCAATGACACAGGCTTTCCTCTAATGGCCGAGGACCAGAAACGCTATAATATTTTTCTTGCAGGAGCGGCGCACCAAAGAGGGCTTTTGGTTGGCTTAAAGAACGACCTGGAGCAAATCCCGGAGTTGGTAACGTATTTTGATTGGGTTTTGAACGAAGAGTGTTTCTCCTACGGAGAATGTGATCTCCTTCTCCCCTTTCTTCAGGCAGGCAAACCTGTTTTTGTCATTGAATATGAACTTGAGCCGTCGGCTTTCTGCCCTCAAGCAGTGCAAATGCACTTTAATGCGTTGCATAAGCATATGGAGCTGGATGCCTATAGAGTTGATTGTTTAGAGTGGTCTGCTAACCCATAGCTCTGCCGCCCAACCCGCGCTTGCACCTGACGCCGCTCCGCTGCCCCTCTTAGCTCCGCTCAGGGCAAGGCTGCGCAGCGCGGCTGAAGCACCAGCCGTTGGGCAGCCCAATCAGGCGGCGCAACCTAACGGAGGTGCAAAATGCGATGCTTATCGTCTATGAGTGTAAGGCTGTTTGCCCTGTTGACCCTGGGTACACTGGCGATTGTTCTGGTGATAGCCTTCGGTGGCCTAGACAGGAGCGCCAGCGAGTTAACGGTTCAAGCGTTTCAATCGCCCATCGAGACACCGACACAGCCACCGTATCCCCCGCCAGCGACACCTACCCTGCCTCCCTATCCGCCACCACCAACGTCAGCGCCCTCTCCCACTCCTTCCCCGGCTTGCCCGCCCCAGATACGATAGAGACCATTTGAGGCTGAGATAGAGGTGGTGGGGCTGCCGGGTGCAGAACGGGCTATGTTGCGCATGCAGCCAGTTCTAGACGAGATTAGTGCGTGTCTGACGGCGCGCGGGGTGGTGTTGCCGGAGATGGCTTTTGGCAATGGGCGCCACCGTCTCCAGTTGCAAGAGATCTCCGATGGGGCTTATTACAAGCTAGAAGTCCAGGCGCCGCCAAGCTTCTTCCGGGACCCGGCAGGGTATCTGTTTCAGGTGCAAGATGGGCAGATCGTCCATCGCCCTGGCTTCGCCTTTCGGTTTCGGCTGGTGCCGCCGGCAGAGCAAGACTTGCCTCCCTGCCGGGAGTTTGAGAAGAGGTTCACACCATCGTCTTCAGAGCCAGCACCTAACGTCACAGATATCCCGGCTGAGACGCAGAAGGATGCCTGTCGGGCGGAGGGGACTGTTGACATATCGACCCCGCCGAAGCAGCCGGAGAGACCGCGCGAAATGGGCACGTTAAGTGTAGAACTTATTTCAAAATTCGATCGGCGCACCAAAGAATCATGGCGACGAGACAAAACGCACGATAGAGATGCAAATGACGCTCATAGCGCGCCACCAGGCGACGGCAATTGTCCATCCAGCCAAAACATCGCTCGACCTTCCAGCGTTGGCGATAGGCTGCCCCGACTCGGAGAGGACGTCCCCGCTTTGGCTTCTTGCGCGGGCGCCGCTCAAAGGTGGGAATCGTCGGCTTGACGCCGCAAGCGGCGACGAAAATCGGCGCTGTCGTAGGCTTTGTCCGCCGCCAACGCTTGCGGTCGCGTCCTGAGACGCCCGCGTCGGCGCGGGACGGAGATCGTCTGCAGCGTCCGCTCGGCCAGGGTGAGTTCGTGCGGTTGGGCGCTGTCCACGTCCAAGCCGATAGGCAACCCGTTGCCCTCCACCACCATGACTTTCGAGCCTTGGCGCCGACTTTCGTCTTGCCTACGCCATCGCCCCTTTTTTGGCGGGAACAAAGCTCCCATCCAGAAACGCTTGCTCCCACTCCAGTTTGCCCTCGGCGTCCAGCTGGCTCAAGAGGGTGCGCCAAATCCGCTCCCACGTCCCATCCTGCGACCACTCCTTCAAGCGTCGCCAGCAGGTGGTGTCTGAACCGTATTCAGGCGGCAAATCTTCCCACGCACAACCCGTTTTCAGCACATACAGGATGCCGTTCAGGGTCTGTCGGTCGTCGTTGCGGGGACGCCCCCGCTTGCTCTTCTTCTTGGGGATGAGCGGTTCGATCACCGCCCATTGTTCGTCACTGAGGTCATGTCTGCTCATGCCTCCATTTTACTGTTATCTGGCATTTTTGAAATGACTTCTAGTGTAAAGGATTTATCTCTCCTTCCACTAAAACGGGGCAATATCAGTCGCCGGTTGCCCGCCACGCAAGGATTGCGCAGACAAACCATCCGTTGGGAGAGTGTGGTAAAATGAAGTAGGAAAGTTTCCTGGGCGGCGAAGGGATGGTTTTGTCATTAGAAACTTACCGGCTGGAGACCGTCATCAAATTTTCAGGAGTTGTGGCGCCCCTCCTCTGTTTTGTGCTGGATACGTGGCATCTTGCCCCAGGCGTCTGTGCTCTTGCATCGGATAGCGATCCAAATCTTATGTCATGGCCAAAATTTGCTTATGCATTGATGTTTTAACCGCCGCACGAAATTCTGCTGCTCCCCGTCAGAGTGTTTAGACGCCTCACCCACTATTCCAAAATCGTAGCCACACCCACACACGCCAGCAGACAACGAACCCTTATTGGGGATTAAGGGAAAATTACAAATTTGTGCTGAGGGCATGGCAATGGCTAATGTCTCAAAACAAATCGATCTAATTCTGGAGAAATTGCAGAGCGGAAAGTGTATAGGATACAGGTTCGAAGTGGAGGCCGACGAGATCTCTATACATGTGTTGGAGGGAGACACACCCGGTGAACTGGGGAGCCAACTCTTCATCCATTCCAGTGAGGAAGAGCTGGTGTTGGGAGCTGAAGTAGAGACCTCTGATGAAAAATTTTCGCAATATTACGCCAGGTTTGGGGTGACGCCTTGGAAGTTCGTTGTGCCTGGGGACGAGATCGGTCTAGAACTTTTGCTGATCGAGATCGGCTGTGCATTCGGAGTCGACCTTTCAGATTCCATTTTCGGGGAAGGGCTCGAGTAAAATGACTCCACTCCCGTTACACAGAAAATGCTCGCTCTTTTGGGGCAGCCGGACGTCCCCGATCGCTCGCTTTTGTCTTCTGCTCCTTGCTTCTTTCCCGCCGCCAGCCTGGCGGCCAGGCGCTTAAAACATCACCACAAAGGCACGGAGGCTCAAAGAAATTAAGAAACACGAAGAGCGGAGGATCAGAGATTACGGCGGTGCATACAGGCTGGCGGCTATGGCGGCTTCCCCTTCCCCTTGTAATTATCCAGACTAACGATCGACGCCGAATCGGGTATCATGAATGATCATATTCACCCATCGCTGACCGGCGAGGCTTCCTTCCAGACCGGCGAGAGCAACGAAAGATGAGGCTCAGTGGACAGCCCATCTTCGGGAGAGAAAACGCAATGTCGATTGATCAAAGAAAAGCGGACCATATCCGCATCAACGTCACCGAAAATGTCCAATTCCCCAATCTGACCACAGGGCTGGAGCGCTATCGGCTGGTGCATCAGGCGCTGCCCGAGTTGAACCTGCACGACGTCTGCCTCGATGTCGTTCTGTTCGGTAAGCGACTGGCGGCGCCGCTGCTCATCAGCTCCATGACCGGCGGCACAGAGCAGGCGGCCTTCATCAATCGCAACCTGGCTGAAGCGGCGCAGGCCCAGCGAGTGGCGATGGGCGTCGGCAGCCAGCGCGCAGGCCTCGAGCAGGAGCAGGTGCGCCGCACCTTCCGCGTGCGCGAATACGCGCCCGATATTCTGCTCTTCGCCAATCTGGGCGCAGTGCAATTCAACTACGGCTACACTGTGGACGAGTGTCGTCGCGCCGTGGAAATGATCGACGCCGACGCGCTGATCCTCCATCTCAACCCACTGCAAGAAGCGGTGCAGCCCGAAGGCGACGTCAACTGGCGCGGGCTGCTTCACAAGATCGCCGAAGTCTGTGAACGACTGGGAAAGCCGGTGATCGTCAAAGAGGTCGGCTGGGGGATCAGCGCCCAGACCGCGCAGCGGCTGATCGAGGCGGGCGTCAGCGCCATCGACGTGGCAGGCGCAGGCGGCACCTCCTGGAGTCAGGTCGAGATGCACCGGGCCCCGACCGAACGGCTGCGCAGGCTGGCGGCCGCTTTCGCCGACTGGGGCATCCCGACGGCCGAGAGCCTGCTGGCGGTGGCGGAGGTGCGCCGAAGGTTGGGACGTGAGGACGTGCATATTTTCGCCAGCGGCGGCATTCGCACCGGACAAGACATCGTCAAGTGCGTTGCGCTTGGCGCCGATCTGGTGGGGCTGGCCTCGCCCTTCCTGAAGGCGGCGATGGAATCCCCTGAGGCGGTGATCGAGGAGATGGAACTGCTGGTCGCAGAGGCGCGCATCGCCATGTTCTGCAGCGGCGCCGGCGATCTACAGGCGTTGCGTCGGCCAGGCGTGCTCGTCAGAGAGGGAACCGATGGGACGGGATATGAAGCAATTTTCTGAGCAATGGCTGCCTCCCCTGGAGGCGGAAATGCGCGCCGTGCTGGCGGCCAATGAACCGTCCACCGCAGCGCACTACGGCATGATCCACTACCATATGGGTTGGGTGGACGCCGACTTTCGACCGGTGGCGCTGCCTGCCGGCAAACGGCTGCGCCCGCTGCTCTGTCTGATGGCCTGCCAGGAGGTCGGCGGCGACCCCGCCCAGGCGTTGCCCGCAGCCGCGGCGCTGGAAATTTTGCACAACTTCTCGCTGGTGCACGACGACATCGAGGACGGCGACAGGCAACGGCGTCATCGCCCGACGGTGTGGGCGCTTTGGGGCGTTCCTCAGGCGATCAATGCGGGCGACGCCATGTTCGCCCTCGCCTTCGCCGCCCTGCAGCGCCTATCTTTGCGCACAGTTCCGGCGGAGACGGTGCTGGCCGCCTTGCGAATTTTTACAGAAACCTGCGTGGCGCTCACCGAAGGGCAACATCTGGACATGTCTTTTGAGCAGCGGGCGTGCGTCAGCGTCGAGGAGTACATGCGCATGATCCAGGGCAAAACCGCCGCATTGATCGGCGCCAGCGTCGCCATCGGCGGATTGGTGGGAGGCGCCGCGCCGGGCGTCGACGCGGCCCTGCGCCGTTTTGGCCAGTCGATCGGCCTGGCCTTTCAGATTCAGGATGACATCCTCGGCGTGTGGGGCGACCCGACGGTCACGGGCAAGGCGGCGGGCGCCGATATTCTGCGCCGCAAGAAGAGTCTGCCGTTGCTGCACGCGCTCAACCACCCTGTGCACGGCGACGCATTCCGCTCCTTTTTCTCACAACCTGAACTGACGAGCGACGATCTGCCCGCAGCGATGGAGTTGCTCGCTCAGACCGCTTCCTATGAGTACGCAACGCAGCAGATGAATGCGCTGTACATGGCCGGGCTGGAAGCGCTGCGCGCGGCGCTGGGCGATCGCGCCGAGAGCAGCCTGCTCTGGTCTACAGCCCAATGGCTGATGCAGCGCCAGATGTAAGAAATAAGAGAGGCGAGGGGAATCGCAAATGGATGGGGCGGAGAGACGCAGATGCAAATCTGCGCCCTCCGCCCCTGGCCTTTTTTGCGTTCAATCAGACGGTGTAGCTCTCGAGATGCTTCTTCACAGCTGCGCAGAAGGCGTCGGCGGTGGCGCCGTCGAGCACGCGATGATCGTAGCTGAAGCCGAGCGTCGTCATCGGTTTGAAGACCAGCGCATCACCGATGTTTGGCTCCAGCGGATGGCCGTTGCTGACAACCACCGGACGCTTCTCCACGGCGCCGACGCCCAAGATGCCCACCTGCGGCTGCACGATGATCGGTGTCTGGAAGCGACTGCCCGAAGTGCCGTAGTTGCTCACGGTGAAGGTGCCGTCGGCCAGGTCTTCGGGCTTGAGTTCGCCTTTGCGCGCCCGCTCCGCCAGCTCGTTGACCGCGCGCGCAATGCCCAACAGGTTGAGCTCGCCGGCGTTTTTAATCACGGGCACAATCAAGCCGCCGATGCCGTATTGATCCATCGGCAGTGCAGTCGCCATGCCGATGTTGTAGTAGCGCTTGATGATGACGCCTTCCTCCGTCCAGGTGGCGTTGGCGGCGGGCACCGCCTTCAGCCCGGCCACGACCGCCTCGATGAAGTAGGCCGTCAGCGTCAAATTGACGCCGGCCGCGGCGAACTCCTTTTTGTGCGCCGCACGGTGCTGCAACACCGCCGTCATGTCCACGTCCCACATGGTGGTGACGTGCGGCGCGGTGAAGAGGCTCTGCGTCGTGTTGCGCGCCACGGCGAGCCGCATGCGCGAGAGTTTGACCAGCTCCTCGCCCGGCTTGAGCTGAACAGGAGCAGAGGCGGGGGCCGCCGTGGGGCGAGCCGGTGCAGGCGCCTCCGGTGCAGGTCTCGGCGCCGGAGCTTCCTCCCTCTTCGGCGCCGGCGTTTCGCGCTTGACCGTCGCGTAGGCAGGCTCGACGCGCACCGGCTTGCCGGCTTCGCGGCTGGCGATCGCGCTGAGAACGTCATCAATGGTCAACGTGCTCAAGGGGCGATCGCCCGCAATCTCGCGCAAATTGAGGTTGTGCTCCGCAGCGAGGCGGCGCACGGGCAGGCTGGCCTTGTCGGCCAGGTCGCCCGGCAGCGCAGCGCGCTCCGTCGGGGCTGCTGCGCCGGCGTGGGCCAGCACATCCTGCTTGGTGATCTGGCCGCCCGGTCCGGTGCCGGTGATTGCAGCGAGATCGACGCCTTTCTCCGCCGCCACCCGTTTGGCGACGGGCGTGGCGCGCACGCCGCCCTCTGCAACCGCGGTCGGCTGCGCCGGTTCTGGCTGGGCTGGCGCGGCCTCCGTCGCTTTCGCAGGGGCCGCTTCCGCTGCGCCGCCTTCGTCCACTGTTTCGCCGGGCGCGCCGATATAACCCATGACGGCGTTGACCGGTGCGATCTCGCCGTTGCGGTAGTTGATCTTGAGCAAAACGCCGTCGGCCGGCGCCTGGATTTCGGTGTCCACCTTGTCGGTGGCGATCTCGAGGATCACGTCGCCCGCCTTGACGGCGTCGCCTACCGCAACGCGCCAGCGGTTGACGGTGACGTCCTCGACGCCTTCGCCCAGATCGGGCAATCTGATTTCGGTAGCCATGTCTCCCCCTACTTCAACATGCTCAGGACGGTGGCTTTGATGTCATTCTTCCAGGGCAGCAGCTCCTCCTCCAGCACTTTGGAGACCGGAATCGAGGCCGGCGCCATGCCCAACCGTCGCGCCGGGGCTGCAAGCAGATAAGGCGCCTCCTCGTAGATGCGCGCCACGATCTCGGCGCCGATGCCCGCGTTGGCCTGCGACTCGTGCACGGCGAGCAACCGACCCGTCTTGGCGACGGAGGTGTAGACGGTCTCCATATCCAGGGGCGTGACGCTGCGCAGATCGACGACCTCGACGTCGATGCCGTGCTCGGCCTTGAGCTCTTCGGCGGCCTCCAGCGCCTGCAAGAGCGTGTAGCTGAAGGTGGCGATCGTCAGGTCTTTGCCTTCGCGTTTGACGTCGGCCTTGCCGATCGGCACGGTGTATTCCACCCCTTCGTCGGGCAGGTCGCCGCGCGTGAAGTAGAGCATCTTGTGTTCGAGGAAGAGCACCGGGTTGTCGTCGCGGATGGCGGAGATCAACAACCCCTTGGCGTCATACGGAGTCGCCGGCGCCACCACTTTGATGCCGGGGAATTGGGCGAAGGTGCTTTCCACGCACGAGCTATGTTGCGAGCCGTAGCGCTTGCCGCCCCCCTGCTGGCCGCGGATGACCATCGGCACATGCAGCAGCCCACCGGTCATGTAGTGCATCTTGGCCGCCTGGTTGAAGATTTGGTCGGCGCAGACCAGGTAGAAATCCATGTACATCAGCTCGACGACGGGGCGCAGGCCGACCATGGCCGCGCCGATGGCCATGCCCATGAAGCCTTGTTCGCTGATAGGCGTGTCGATCACGCGACGTTCGCCGAATTCCTCCAACAGGTTGCGCGTGACGCGGAAGAGGCCGCCGTAATAGCCGATGTCTTCGCCGATGAGAAAGACGCGCTCGTCGCGACGCATTTCTTCGCGCAGCGCCTCATTGATTGCCTGAATAAAGGTTGTCTTTCGCATAGTTCAGATCCTCATACCTTGTACACGTCGGTGTACGCCTCAGCGATGTCCGGCCAGGGCGCCTCCAGGGCGTAGTCTACGGCTTCCTGGACTTCCTCTTCGACTTCGGCGCGGATTTTGTTCAGCTCCTCTTCAGAGACCCCGCGATCGAGCAACTTTTGATGCAGCCGCGCCAATGGCTCATAGGCGCGCTGCATCTCGATCTCCTCCGGCGTGCGGTACGTCTCCAGGTCGCCCGCCATATGGCCGGCCAGGCGATAGGTGATGCCTTCAATGAAGGTCGGCCCTTCGCCGGCGCGCGCCCGCGCAGCGGCCTTGGTAATGGCGTCATAGACGACCTCGACGTCGTTGCCGTCGATCTGCATGCTCTCCATGCCGTAGGCGCGCACAAAGAGATACAGATCGCTGACCGAGGAGGTGCGCGAGATGGGCGTCATCTCCGAATAGCGGTTGTTTTCACAGTAGAAGATGACGGGGAGTTTCCACTTTTGCGCCATGTTGAAGGTCTCGTGCATGACGCCCTGGTACATGGCGCCGTCGCCGAAGAAGGTGATGGCGATGCGATCCTCCCCGCGGATCTTGGCGGCGAGCGCCATGCCCGCCGCGTGAGGCACCTGCGCGCCGACGATGCCGTTGGCGCCCATCAGCCCTAGCGAAGGATCGACGAAGTGCATGGAGCCGCCCTTGCCTTTGGCGAAACCGGGCGCCTTGCCCAACACTTCGCAGATGGCCCGCTTGGGGTCCATCCCGCGCGCCAGGGAATGATGATGGCCACGGTAGGTGCAGGTCAGGTAGTCCTCCTTGCGCAGCGCCGCGGCCATGCCCACCGCCGCCGCCTCGTGGCCGATCGCCGTGTGCATGGCGCCGCCGATCTTGCCCGATTCGGCCAGCTCCAGCAGCGATTCCTCGACGCGACGAATCAGAAACATCATTCGGTACATCGGGAGCAGTTGTTCGGTCGAAAGCACGGCTGTGGGCTCCGCTACAGCCGCCTTCGCCGAGGGCACACTGGCCTTGAGTGAAGGTTCTGTCATTTTGGTTTCCTCGTTTGTCCTTGCGCTTGACCGGATGTCAGAGCTTTTGAAATGTAGCGTCTGGCGAAAGCCATGAAAAATGTTGAAATTTTCTTGACGCTCGATTATAGCATAAGTGCCGCCCAGGGTGTGTAATACCGATGGGATGCTGCACCGTCGGTGAGCAAATTTGCGCTCTTTTGCAGCTTGGCAACGGGGATCGATCTGCGTACACTTGACTGAAAATCGCTTGCATGTCTCCACGGTGTTGTGAGAGCGCAACTGCGCCCACAGAGCGTGCGAGTTTCTGTCTGATTGACTTGTTGGAGGGCTTTATCTATGGCGCAGATGCAATCGTCGACCGACGTTTTCAATTTTGCTACGAGCACCTCTACGCAGGCCGTTCACGCCGGAGAGCAGCGTTTCCGCAGCCATCACAGCCTGACGGTGCCCATTGTGCAGACGGCTGTCTACACCTTTGATACGACCGCCGATCTGGTCAATTACACCGAAGAGCGCCTTTTCTGGAATGAGCCGGAGCGCGAAGAGTACGGGCGTTACGGCAACCCGACCGTGCGCGCGCTCGAAGCCAAGATCGCCGAGCTGGAGGGGGCGCAAGACGCCATCGTCGTCAGCAGCGGCATGGGCGCAGTCACGTCCACGCTCCTGTTGCTGTTGCAACCCGGTCAACATTTTATCCTCACCGACAACTGCTATCTGAGCACGCTGGAGTTTAGCCAGAACTTTTTGAAGCGCTACGGCGTCGAGTGCACGCTCGTTCCGTTCGGCGACTACGACGCCATCGAGGCCGCCGTCCGCCCACAGACGCGGCTGATCTTCTCCGAGTCGCCGACCAATCCGTTCATGCGTTGCCTCGATTTTGAGCGTTTTGTCTCGATCGCCCGCCGCCATAAGCTGTTGACGGTCGTGGACTCCACCTTCGCCACGCCGTACAATCTGCGCCCTCTCGCCTTTGGCGTCGACCTGGTGATTCACAGCCTGACCAAGTATCTGGCCGGCCACAACGACGCCATGGCCGGCGTGGTGGCCGGCCGTTACGACCTCACGACGCCGCTGCGGCAGATGCAAGGGCTTCTCGGCAATATCGCCGCGCCGCAGACCGCCTATCTCATCCTGCGCGGGATCAAGACGCTGGCGCTGCGCATGGAGCGCCAGAACGCCGGCGGTCTCGCCGTCGCCCGCTTTCTGGAAGGACATCCCAAAGTGCGCCGCGTCTGGCATCCTTTCCTGGAGAGCCATCCGGATCACGCCGTTGCGCGGGCGACGCTGCGCGGGGGCGGCGGCGTGGTGAGCTTCGAGATCGATGGCGACGCCGAGCGCGCCCACCGCTTCATCGACGCCCTGCGCATCCCGGTGATCGGGCCAAGCCTGGGCGGCGTGGAAAGCATCGTCAGCCCGCTGGCGCTGATGGGCTACGCCAACCTCTCGCCGGAGGAGCGGCTGGCGCTGGGCATCCGCGACGAGCTGGTGCGCCTTTGCATCGGCGTTGAAGAGCCTGAAGACCTGATCGCAGACCTCGCACAGGCGCTTGACCGGATTTGAACCGCTGCAGAGAGGCGGAGGGCGCAGACGGTGAGGCAAGTCTTCTTCATGTGCAAAAGATAGGCTTCAGGAGGGCTATGTCGGAGCTGCGCCAGAATCTCGCCACCAGAGAATGGGTGATCATCGCTTCGGAGCGCGCGCGGCGCCCCCATGAATTCGCAGAGCCGGGTCGCCCCCTGTGCGACGAAGGGCCGACCTGGGAAGCCACCTGTCCTTTTTGTCCTGGCAACGAAGAGCGCGACCTTGAGATCGCCCGCTTTCCCGGCGAAGGGCCATGGCAGGTGCGCATTGTCGGCAATCGCTACCCTGCGCTGAGACCTGCAGCGCCTCTGGAGAGAGAATTCATGGGGGTGATGCGGCGCATCACCGGGGTCGGCTATCATGAAGTAATTGTCGAGTCGCCTGTCCACAACACGTGCGCAGCGTTGGAAAGCGAGGAGAGCGTCGCGCGCGTCTTTCAGGCGTTTGTCGAGCGCGCCTGGGCGGTGCAGAACGACCCTCGCATCGAATATGTCCTCTTTTTCAAAAATCATGGCCGCCAGGCGGGCGCTTCCTTGCGCCATCCGCATGCGCAGATGATGGCGCTGCCGATGGTGCCCAGCGAGGTGCGCGTGCGGGCGGACGCAGCGCGCGCCTATTTTGACGAAACAGGGCGCTGCGCCCATTGCGCCATGGTCGAACAGGAGCTCGCCGCAGGGCAGCGCGTGGTGTTGGAAAGCAAACATTTCGTTGTCTTTGTGCCTTACGCCGCCGCTTCCCCTTTTCATCTGTGGATCGTGCCCAGGGCGCACGCGGCGTCGTTTTTGCAGAGCTCGCCCGACGAGATCGCAGATCTGGGCTGGGTCGTGCGCGCTGTGCTGAGAAAGCTCTACAAAGGATTGAACAACCCTGATTTCAATTACGTCATCCGCAGCGCGCCCGTGCGCGACTCGGGCGCACCCTACCTGCACTGGTATCTCAGCATTGTGCCGCGCATCTCTCTGGCGGCCGGCTTTGAGATGGGCAGCGGCATCTACATCAACCCTTCCTTACCGGAGGAGTGTGCGCGCTTTCTGCGCACCGTAGACATCGACAGCCTGGAGGGTGAGGCTCCCCATGAATCCGCATGAAATTCGGCGCCATAACGCGCAGGCGTGGGATAAAGCGGTGAAGCGCGGCAGCCGCTGGACAAAGCCGGTGTCGCCTGAAGCGGTCGCCGCGGCGCGTCGCGGCGAGTGGCAGATCTTGCTGACGCCATCCAGGCCCGTTCCCCGCGCCTGGTTTCCACCGCTGGAAGGCGCCGACGTGCTCTGTCTGGCGGGCGGCGGTGGACAGCAGGGGCCGATCCTGGCTGCGGCCGGCGCCCGCGTCACCGTCTTCGACAATTCCCCTCAACAGCTCGCCCAGGATCGTTTTGTGGCGCGGCGCGAAGGCTTGACGTTGACCACCGTCGAGGGCGACATGTGCGACCTTTCCGTGTTCGAGGACGCCTCCTTTGACCTGATCGTCCATCCGACCTCGAATCTCTTCACACCGGACGTTCGACCTGTCTGGCGAGAGGCGCATCGCGTTTTGCGCAAAGGGGGCGTCTTGCTGGCGGGGTTTTGCAACCCGGTGCTCTATCTGTTCGATCAGGAGCTTGCCGATCAGGGCGTCTTTCAGGTGCGCCATCGGCTGCCTTACTCCGACCTCATCAGCCTCAGCGAGGCCGAGCGCAGCGTCTATATCGCCGAGGGGCAGCCGTTGGAGTTCGGCCACACCTTGACCGACCAGATCGGCGGGCAGCTCGACGCCGGCTTTGTTCTGACCGGCTTTTACGAAGACGTCTGGCCGGGAACCCCGCTCAACGAATTTACGCCCACCTACATCGCCACGCGCAGCGTGAAACTATCCGGATAGTTGCGCAATAAACTCATCGATGTAGGCGGCGACGAGCTCCGGTTGCTCGATCATCACGTTGTGGCCGGCGTTCGGAATGATGTGAAGCCGGCTGTTGGGGATGCAGCGATGAAGCGACTGACTGAGCGAAGGAGGCGTCATGCGATCCTCCTGGCCGCACAGGATCAACGTCGGCACGGTGATGTTCTCCAACCGATCGGTGACGTCGAACGCCTCGACCGCCAGAAAATCCTTCCGCAAAATCTCCGGATCGTTTTCGCGTAGCCGTTGCAGGTAGCGCTCTTTCTCCTGCGCACCGGTCGAAGGATGGTAGGAATATTCGACAATTTTGGCGGTGACGTTCATAAAATCCTCGACCACGCCGTTGAGTATGGCGGACGAGACCTTCATGCGCGCGCCGGCGCCGATCACGACGATGCCTGCCAGCCGATACCCATAGGCCAGCGCAAAGTCGAGCGCAATAGCGCCGCCCATGGAATGGCCGGCCAGCACGAAGTAGGGCAATTCGAGCGCATCGGCGAAATCGCGGATCACCTCGCTGTAGGCGCTGATGGTGGCGCAAGGCGGGGGCGGCGAAGCGCCATGTCCGGGCAGATCGAGCGCATACACCGCAGTCTTGGGAAGCCGTCGCACCTGAGGGGGCCAGATCAGATGGTTGCCGCCGGCGCCATGCACCAATACCAGCGGTGGGCGTTCAGGAGCAACGTGACGACCGTAACTGCGAAAGGCCAGCGTCCGGTTGCCAAGGACAATCGTTTCCACTCAAGACCTCTTGTTCCTGTTTCGTTTGGTTTCTGGCGCCTCCCCGTCGATTGTATCCTATATCGCTTCAATTCACCTAGACCGATGTCGGGCGGGTGAGCACTTTTGCTTCCCGCTGCGCCAGCAGCGCTAATCTGGACGCCTCGAAGACATGCGCCTGAGCGACGGCGCGCTCTGTGCGTTCTTGCAGGTCCTCGAGCAAAAGATGCATGAAGGGCAGCGGCGCATCCGCGGCGTGAATGTACTGTTCGCCGTGATGATTCACCAGGAACAGGTGATCGCCGCCGGCGCGTCCCTGCAGATCGCAGGTCTTGCGCACCTCGATGTAGCCATCCGTCCCTTGCAGAAAAAGGCGCACGTCCCCCCAAGTGGAGAGACCGGCCGGAGACAACCAATCGACGCGAATGTAGCCGGTTGCATGCTCGCTGCGCAGCAACACCTCGCCGAAATCCTCGAATTCGGGGAACTGTGGATGATGATGGTTGGCGACGCTGGCTGCGGCGATCTCCGCCGTGGCGCTGCCTGTGAAAAACAGGAACTGGTCGATCTGATGGCTGGCCAGGTCGTTGAGGACGCCGCCGTAGCGCGTCCGCCGGAAGACCCAAGGCGGGCGCCGGATGCGGCCAAAAAGGCGATGGGGGCCAAAGCCGGTCATGTGCACGACGCGGCCGATTGCGCCTTGCTGCACCAGCTCGCCGGCGAGCACGGTGGCGGGATTGCCGAAGCGTTCGCCAAAGTAAACAATGTAGCGGCGTCCGGTCTCTGCGCAGACGCGGCGCGCCTCCTCCCATTGCTCCAGCGTCGTGAAGCCGGGTTTGGTGCAGAGAAAATCCTTCTCATGACGCATGGCGCGCACCCCCAACGCAGCGCGCTCGTCGTGCACCGCTGCGCTGACGATCAGGTCGATCGTTCGATCTTCGAGAATGGACGTCGCGTTGCGATTGTGCTCCACGTCGGCAAACGCTCGCACAAAGGCGGCGAGATTGTCCGAGTCGTCGTCCCAGCAGGCGACCAGCTGCGCACCGGCCTCATGCAGGCGGCGGGTCATGTCGAAAATGTGCGGATGGGCCAGCCCCACCGCAGCGAATCTAATCGTCATACGGCGCGCCCTTCATGGAGGCATAGAAAGGGTCGCCTGGCGCAATCGAGCCGCGTTGCACCGGTTGACCGGTGAAGGCCGACTTGTAAAGGCTGGCGATGAACTCCAAGATGCGCCTCGCTTCGAGGCCGCTGACCGGGGGACGCTCGTTGCGCTCCATGGCGTCGAGCAA
Organism: uncultured Caldilinea sp.; assembly: GCF_937128415.1. Lineage (GTDB taxonomy): Bacteria > Chloroflexota > Anaerolineae > Caldilineales > Caldilineaceae > Caldilinea. Next base: position 177,522 of record NZ_CAKZMJ010000066.1, on the reverse strand, counting down.
AGCGCCCAGCTGCGCTTCATGGCTGCCCATGCGGTCGCACGGAATCGCACGCCAGGCGGGCGTCAGCGCCTCTTCAACCGACGGCAGCGGCGTCAGTCGCCAGTTGGCATTGGTGTAGCGGTAGAGCGCCTGGACCTCGACCGTCGCCTGTTGGTAATCCAGGCGCAGATAGCTCTCCTGCCGCGGGGAGAGCGCGCTGTTGACGATGCTGCCGAGCGCACCGTGCTCGAAGCGCACCAGCGCCATCGAAATGTCCTCCACCTCGATAGCGCGGTCGAGCGTGGCGGCGACGGCCTGCACTTCCTGCCATTCACCCCACAGCCAGAGAAAGAGGTCCATCAGGTGAATGCCGAGCGTGGCGGTCGGGCCGCCGACGGCGGTGGCGTAGCGGCTGCGCCATTCGACTGCGTAATAGTCTGCGGTGCGATGCCACAGGGTGTGACAGACGCCGACGAGCGGCCTTCCGAGCAGCCCCTGCGCCATGAGGCTGCGCAGATGCTCGACGGCGGAGCCAAAACGCCACTGAAAGACCGTGCTGACGTAGCGACCCGTGCGCGCCTCCGCAGCGGCAATCCGGTCGAATTCCGCCAGCGAGCGGCAGAGCGGTTTTTCGCACCACACCCATGCGCCTGTCTCGAGCGCGGCCAGAATCAACGGCAGGTGCGTGGCCGGCGGCGTCAGAATGTGCACCAGGTCAGGTCGTTCGACCTCCAGCATGGCGTAAGCGTCGGCGTAGGCGCGCGCCCCGCCCGTCTGACTGCACACAGCTTCGGCCCGCGCAAGGTCGCGATCGGCCACCGCCGCCAGTTCGAGACGGTCCGCATAGGCGGCGATAGCCTCCAGATGATTGTTCACCACGCCGCCTGCACCGATCAAGGCGATTCGATAACGCGACAAGAATTCCTCGCTTTCTAACCAATCGAACCGAGATAGAATACAGAGTTATTGAATCCGTTGATTGAAATAGTTTTTTGAGGTAATATAAAGATGTTGATGGTTTTTGTGAACTCCGGAGTATTGAATATGAACAACTTGCGAATCTCGCAATGGAGTGACCTGCCTCTCGTGTTGACTTCTGAACAAGCCGCCGCAGTCTTGCAAGTCACGCGTCGAACGATTACGAACATGCTCGACCGCGGCGACTTACGAGGAGTGAAGATCGGCAAAGAGTGGCGGATCAGTCGTTCCGAATTGATACGATTGATTGAAGGGGAGGCGCCTCCTGTGCCTGATGTCCGACGCCCATCCGATTCGTCATCCCCTGAGACTGTCCCGAAGGTGTTTGACAGAGATGGAATCCTGGTTGTCGAAGCGCAGCCTGTAGAAGATCTCATAGAGTTTGTGCAGCAAGAACATGAGCGACGCATTGCAGATTTGATGCAACAGGTTCGTCCGTGAGAATTTTTTTCGACACTTCTGTGCTTGTCGCCGCAATCGTAACGACTCATCCTGCACACGAGCACGTCTTTCCGCTTCTCATGCAGGTGAAGCAAAAAGTAAACACAGGTGTGATCGCTGCTCATTCGCTGGCGGAGCTATACGTGATTTTAACCAGGTTGCCAATCCGCCCTCGAATTTCACCGGCGTTAGCTTTGGAGTTGATTCAGCGCGACGTTGTAGAGACGTGCGAAATCGTCGCATTGTCGGTCTATGACTATCTTGTTATGCTTCAATATCTGACCCGCTCTCATATTGCCGGCGCCGCCGTCTATGACGGTTTACTCCTTCATGCTGCCTGGCTGGCAAATGTCGATCAAGTATTGACGCTGAACTCAAGCGATTTCAAGCGCGTTTATCCCGCGCTTGCCGATAAAATCGTTGCCCCGATGGCGTAGCCGGGGAGCATCCTCTTCACCTCAATCTTGCTTTAATCTCCTGCAGACGCATCGCCTCCTCTCTCTGCTTATAGAATTCATCCAGCGGATAGCAGCCCGAAACCATGCCGTTGCGCGGGGCCGTGGTGCAGTCGCTGAAGGTGCGACACAGGCGCTTGCGCTGCAACGGTCGGCCGGCCAACATGTCGGCGGGCGCCTCCGGATAGGAGAGGATCAGGCGCCCCAGGCCGACAAAATCGGCCATGCCGGTGCGCACGACGCGTTGCGCAACATGAGGCAACCACTCCTGCAAGTATGAATACCCAGAGCCGACGTAGAGCAACTCGGGGCGATGCGCTTTCAGCCTGGCGACCACTGCAATCTGACGCGCCACGCCCACCAGCGGGTCTTCGGGCGGCCGGTAGCCATCGGAGGGCGGGAAAAGCGCCGGGCGCTGAATGTGCGGGTTGTAATACGGGCTGCCCGCGGTGATGCAGACGAGCCGGATATTCAGGCTGCAGAGCAGGTCGAGAAAAGCGTAAGGCTCGCGCAGGTCGATGCCCATGCCGGTGCCGTCGCCGCCAAAAGCGTAGCGATATTCGCCGTCGATGCGCTCCATCTCGCCCACGCCGTCCGGCCCGGGTCGGAAAGGCGCCCAGTCGAAGGCGCTCACGCGCACGCCGATGTCGAGGCCGGGCGCTTCGGCGCGGATGCCTTCCACCAGCTCGCGCAAGAAGCGCGTGCGATTCTCGAAGGAGCCGCCATAGCGTCCGTTGCGATCGACGGCGCTGAGGAACTCATGGCCCAGATAGCCATGACAATGTTTGAGATCGACGAAATCGAAGCCTGCTCGCTTCGCGAGCCGCGCCGCCGCGACAAAGTCGTCGATCAAGCGTCGGACGTCGTCGTCGCTCAGCACCGGGTAATCTTCTGGGAACCCAAATTTGCGATTCAGGATGGGATGCGCATAAAGGATGGCGGGGCGGAGCTTGTTATCCGGTTCGGGTCGGGCAAAGCGTCCAGAGTGGGTCAACTGCAGCCCGATCAAGAGGTCGTCGGTGCGTCCGTGGCGCGAGGCGTGTTCGGCCACCAACCGCTCTCGCAGCCGCGCCAGATCGGGCCAGGTGTCGGCGGTGAGCATCAGCTGCCGCGGGTTGGCGCGCCCATCGTGGCGCACCGCCACCGCCTCGCATCCCCAGATCAACTTGGCTCCGCTGACGCCGAAATGGCGCCAACGCCGCTCCGTCAGCTCGGTCGGACGGCCATCGTAAGAGCCATCCCACCCTTCCATCGGCAGCACGCAAAAGCGATTGCCGATCGTGCGCTCGCCGCACCTGACAGGCTGCGCCAGCGGTGCATCTGGCCCGGCCGCAACCGCTTCGTCAAAGGGGAGGTCAATCCCAAGCGCCTGCAGATACGTGCGAAAGTCTTCCGTTGTGCGCAGTTGCGCCACCCGTTTGTAGCGATCCATCGCTTCGTCCTTTCTGAAAGCCTGCGCTGAATTAATTGACCACACCCAACCGTTCGCCCAACTCGCGTAAGATGGCGACGTCGCTCTCCGGCCTGCGCTCACTGCGCGGGTGTGGAGCGTCGCTGGCGATCCAGCCGCGCAATTTCAAAAATTGGGCGGCGCTGTGTTTGTACGCAGGCACCGGTCGACGGAAAGCGAAAAAGCCCAGATATTGAAGCCGATCGTTTAGCTCATAAAAGTCTGGATCGCCGGCGGCCCACAGCGCATCGCGCTGCGCAAAGAGGTCGGGCGCAAAGGTGCTGAGACCGAGCAGATAATCGCTGCCGTACATCACCATGTCGATGGCCAGATCGTTGCCGGTGAAGACTTTGAAATCCGGACGGCGAGCGTCGCGCAGCTGCAGGCGTCGCCACTCCAGCATGCGGTTGAGCGAGGAATGCTTGGCGCCGATGCACTGTGGAATGTCAAGCAGGCCGGCGTAGGTTTCCAGGTCGTAAATTTTGCCGAAGGGAGCGAACATCGTGCCTAGCTCAAAGGCGATGAAGCGTTCACAGAGTGCGGCGAGCCTGGCGTAGGAAGCGACGATCGCCTCGGCGGGCTGGTCGGTCAGCCCGAAGGACTGGAAGATCACCGGAACGCCGCCCGCCTGTTGGATCGTTTCAATCTGGCAGGCATAGGCGTCGTAGTCGAAGGTGGCGCCCGGTCGATCGCCGACAAAGGCGCCGGCGACGAATTCTTGCCCGTCGGCGATTGTTTGTGTCCGTGCAAGCGCCTCTTGCCGCGTGGCATCGTCAAGTAAATTGACATAACCTGTGTCCATGTTGACGGCCGGCGTCAGGCCGGCCTCCAACGTACGCGCGACGTGCGCTTCAAAGCCCGCCCAGTCCACCTCGCCGTCGTCGAAAAAAGGCAACAGAATCGCAGAAACACCGGTGATTTTGCGTCGCGGGCGCAGCAGCGCGATCGGATCGAAGGCGTCTTCCTGGGGCGCGGCATCCGTCGTCTGCAGCGTCGATAGCCGGCTTGTCATGTGCAACCTCCTGTTTGTTGTTCCAAATGACCGCTTTGCGTTAACAGATCGATATAGGCAGCCAGTGCGCGTTGATTGTGGCTGCGCAGCAGCTGCTCCACTGCCTCCGGGTCGCGACGCCGGAACGCCGCGATGATCTCTCGATGATCCTGCTGCGCTTCGGGAATGCGAGGCTGAAGCACGGCGCTGACGTAGTGCAGTCGCAGCCGCTCCCAATGGTCGAGCACCATTTCGAGCATACGCTCGATCAATTGGACCTGTGCAAAGCGGCAAATCATCAGATGAAATTGCCGATTGAGTTGCGACCAGGTTTCTGGGTTGTCGATTGCGGCGTCCATCGCCTGAACCACAGCGTTCAGCTCCGTCAGCTCAGCCTCCGTCATGCATGAACAGGCGCGACGCCCGCAGATCACCTCGAGCGCCTCCAGAAGGGCGAAAATTTCAAAGATGAGCTTAGGGCTGAGCTGAGTGACCGTCGCGCCGGTGTAAGGTTCAAAGACGATCAGCCCATCGGCTTCCAGTTGGCGCACGGCTTCGCGTACAGGGATGGGGCTGACGCCCAGTTGAGCGGCGACCTCGTCGATCACCAAGCGATCGCCGGGTTTATATTCGCCGCGGATGATCGCCTCGCGCAGCATGTCATAAACGACTTTGGGTTTACTACGAAATGTAGGGCGCGTCATCGATGTAGCCATAGGTGAATCGTGTCCCCTCTTCCTACGCTGCCTTTCCGTATGAGGCGCTGCCTTGTTGGCGCTGCGTCCACTTCATGTTCGATTTTTGTCGCAATGCTAAGTTGATGCAAACCGATTGCGAACGGGTGAGGCGGTGTGCTCTGAGATCAAATCTCTTTTGACTCTCGAATATTTACGGCGCCATTGCTTCCGCTGCATTTCAAAAAATTTCTGGCTTGACATTCCTTGAATATCGTATATCCTATATGATATACGAAAAGTTTGATTTTGGCTAGATCGAATTTTCCCGAATTTTCCAACTTGATGACGGCGTCCGCAGGAAAAGACCTGTTGCGCATGGGGGCAAAGCAAGTTGCCCATCTGTCGGTCGGTGTTTCCGTTCAATTGCAAAATCGGTGAGGAGGGTGTGCGCATTGAACAGATGATTTAGAGGATGCCTTTCCAGCGTTTGAACATCGTTTCGCGAGTCTTTGAACCAATTTTTGACAGGAGAGATCGAACATGCGACACAAATTCTGGCTTCTTCTGGCTGTCCTGACGACAATTGCACTTGTGTTCGCTGCATGCGCGCCTGCGGCGCCCGCCGCCGCGCCTGAAGCGGCCAGCCAGCCAGCCGCCGGCGGTGATGGCAAGATCGAGTTGCGCATAGCCTGGTGGGGCTCGCAAAATCGCCACGACCGCACGATCGCCGTGATCGAGCAATTTGAACAACTGCATCCCAACATTGATATTGTCTACGAGTTCGCCGGGTGGGGCGACTACTGGACGCTGATGAGCACGCAGGCGGCCGGAGGCAATCTGGCCGACATCATGCAACAGGACTACGCGCGTTTGGAGGAGTGGGTGTCGCGTGGCCTGCTGGCGCCGTTGGATGATTTCGTCGCCGACGGCACGCTGAATTTTGCCAATGTCTCCGAAAGCTCGCTGGCGGGTGGACGTCTCGGCGGCAAATTGTACGGCGTGAATCTGGGCACGAATTCGATGACCATCGTGATCGATGCGGACAAGCTGGCCGAGGCAGGCCTGGAAACGCCCAATCCGGATTGGACGTTCGATGAATTCGAGCGCGTTGCGACGGAGCTGCACGAAAAGCTGGGCATCTACGGCTTCACCGGCAACCTGACCAACGAACAGCTCTGGAAAAACATTTACCTCAGCTTGGGGCAATGGGTGTACAATGAAGATGGCACCGGCCTCGGCTACGAAGATGACCAGCCTTTCATTGATTACCTGAAGATGGTGAAACGGCTGCAGGATGCAGGCGTCACGCAGAGCCGCGAGCAGGAGATCGCCGCCGGCGGCAGCGTGGAGACCGACCTCATCGTCACGGGTCAGTCGGCCATGACCTATGTGTGGAGCAACCAGATTGTGGCTCTGACCAGCGCGGCGGGCGAAGGGCGCAACTTTATTCTGCTGCCGATGCCGCGGCCGGCGGGGGGCGCTTCGGCCAATTACCTGAAGCCGAGCATGTTCTTCTCGATCACTTCGCAGGCGCGCCATCCCAAGGAAGCGGCGATGTTCATCGACTTCTTCACGAACAACGTGGACGCCAACAAAGTGTTGATGGCCGAACGCGGCGTGCCGGTCTCCTCGGAAGTGCGCGCGGCGCTGGAGCCACTGCTCGACGCGCCGCAGAAGATGATGTTTGATTACATCGCCTCCATCGAGTCGAGCGTTAGCCCGATCCCTCCGCCGGACGCCCCGGGTCACGCGGATTTGATCAACAACGTCTACTGGCCGCTGGTGATCGATCCGTTCATGTTCGGCCAACAAAGCGCCGAAGACGCCGTGCGCATCCTGCGCGAAGAAGCGAACATCGTGTTAGCGGCGGCCGCTCGCTGACTCTCCCTCGTTTCAGGCGACCGGAAGGATAGCTGTTTCACCCTTTCGGTCGCCTGACGATCGTTGCCGGTGACCATGGTGAAAGGAGTGAACATGAGCGAAGCGCTCTCCGTCTCTTCATCCTCTCAGCATGCCAACGACCAACGCCGACAATCGGTCAAACCTCACAAAAAGCGTTGGCGTCATGACAACTGGATGGGCTATCTCTTTATCTCGCCCTGGTTGATCGCTTTTTTTGCCTTCACGTTTATACCGATCATCGCTTCGCTCGTGCTGGCCTTCACGAACTACGACGTGTTGAGCCCGACATGGCGATGGGTGGGGCTCGAGAATTTTGAACGCATGTTTACGCGCGACCCGCGCTATATCAAATCGCTGCAGGCGACTTTCTTTTATGCATTCACAGCCATTCCGTTGCGCCTGATCTTCGCGCTAGCCGTGGCCATGCTGTTGAACACCAATCGGCGGATGGTCGCCGGCTATCGCGCCGCTTATTATGCGCCTTCGATCGTCGGCGGCAGCGTCGCCGTCGCGGTGATGTGGCGGGAGATCTTCGGACGCAATGGTCTGATCAACGCCGTTTTCGGCACGGACGTGGCCTGGTTGGGCAACCCGAACACCGCAATCTGGACGCTGATTTTGCTGGCGGTGTGGCAGTTCGGCTCGCCCATGCTGATCTTTCTGGCCGGACTGAAGCAGATTCCGCGGGAGTTCTATGAGGCGGCCTCCATTGACGGCGCCAACGGCTGGCAGCAATTCTGGCGCATCACGCTGCCTCTGCTGACGCCGATCATCTTTTTCAACCTGGTGATGCAACTGATCAGCGGCTTTATGGTCTTCACGCAGGCGTTTGTCATCACGGGCGGCGCGCCGCTGGACACGACGCTTTTCTATGCGCTGTACATCTATCAACGCGCCTTCGTCAGCCTTCAGATGGGATACGCGTCGGCGATGGCGTGGGTGTTGTTGATTATCATCGCCGTATTGACGGTGTTGGTCTTTCGTTCTTCGTCGTACTGGGTTTTCTACAGTTCACAGGAGGATTGAGTTAGATGGAAACGGTCTCGACGGCTTCTGGGCGAGCTGCTGTGCGCGCACCGCGCTCGGTCCTCCAGCATAAAACCTTCCGCACAGTGATATATCATGGGGTTGTGGCCGGCTTGGGATATGTGATGCTTTATCCGATCCTGTGGCTCTTCGCCAGCTCGTTCAAGGGGCGCGCCGAGATTTGGACGAACGTCTCTTCGTTGATTCCCCAGCAGTTCACGCTGGAAAATTACATCAACGGCTGGAGGGGCTTCGGGGGCATTACGTTCACCACCTTCTATCTCAACTCGTTTTTCTACGCCGGCGTCGGTACCTTGTTGGCGGTGGCGGCCTCCGCCGTCGTTGCGTATGGTTTTGCGCGGATCAATTTCACCGGCCGTCGTTTCTGGTTCGCCTGTATGCTCTCGACGTTGATGCTGCCGGTGCAGGTGCAGATCATTCCTCAGTACATTGTCTTCAGCCAGTTGGGGTGGATCAACACCTTTTATCCGCTGCTCTTGCCGCGCTTTGGCGGGCAGGCGTTCTTCATTTTTATGATCATGCAATTCATCCGCGGCATCCCGCGCGACCTGGACGAGGCGGCGGAGATGGACGGCTGCGGCAAAGGCGGCGTCTTTTTCCGCATCATTTTGCCACAGATCACGCCGGCCCTGATCACAGCGGCGATCTTCTCGTTTTATTGGACGTGGGAGGATTTTCTGTCGCCGCTCATCTATCTGAATGCCCCCAGGCTTTACACCGTCTCGCTGGCGCTGCGCGCCTTCGCCGACCCTTCGGGCACGACGGACTGGGGCGCCATCTTCGCCATGTCCAGCCTGTCGCTGGTGCCGGTCTTCGTGATCTTTATCCTGTTCCAGCGCTTCCTGGTCGAAGGCATCAGCACGACGGGGTTGAAGGGGTAGGCGATGAAAGACGGAAGGCGACGCTGGAAAGCGAGGGATGGGCTGGCGGCCTCAAAAGCCCGATCGATACGCATTCTGGATCATCCGGTTGACGAAGACGCGTTCTAAAAAGGACGTTCGCAAGGCTTCGTCGTGAAGGCTGTTCGCCTCGGCTTGCAGGTAAGCGTGTGCTTCAGCCAGTAGCGAGTCGGCGTCGGCGGCGCGGTTCGCCTGAAGCGCCTGGCGACAGATCCAATAGACCTGCAGCGGATCTCGCAATTTCTGCACGATCGACGCATTCAGCGAAGGCAGCGTTTCTTCAATCAAAGCAAGCGCCTCGGCGAGCCGACTCTGTGCCAGATAAACGGCTGCCATCTCGCTTTTCACTGCAATGCTCGGGTGGAGGCGTCCATCGGCGCACGTCAGGTCTAGCGCCTGACGATAGGCAGCGAGCGCCGCCTCCGGCTGTTCTAAAACAGCCCAGGCGTTGCCGATTTCCAGTAAAATCGCTCCCTCGTAAAATTGGGCATTGGACGTGCGACTCAGATGCAGCGCCTCTTGATAATGAAGCAGAGCAGCAGCCGCATCGCCCATCTGCTGCTCTGCGGCGCCCAGCGTGCAGAGCGTTTCAATCACCCCAATTCGATTTGCCAACGCCGCCAATGCCGTCAATGTGTTTTTGCCGTTGATCAGCAGAAGTGGACAGGCATCTCAGCCGCCTACTCAGCAGACAATCCGGTGCAGAGAAGGCGATGGTCTGGCTGTTAACTTCAGTAAAACCCATGTCATGCCAACGGCAAACGGAGTCTCCGTGAGCGTCACAATTTCCTCGGCCAACACATCCCCCGGCGTCTATCTCGTCCCGATCGTGGGCGTCAGCGACAATTATGAAGCGGTGGTCGACATCCAGGTCACGGTGACGAACTAAGCGGATGTATCAAACACTGTGAGCTTTCCCGCCCGGGAAAGCTCACGGTTGGATGGAAAGAAGCGGCCAGACCGGCCCGTTCAGGTTCCTTGGTTGAGCGCCTGCGCCAGCGCCGCAAACGATTCACGCAGCGCCGGATAGAGGCCGGCGAAGACCGGATAAAGCCGATCGCACCTGCGCACATTCGCTGCGATGGGTGTATAGACCGTCTGCACAGGGAAGAACCCCTCGCCCGGCGTAAGAGTCTCATACCAGCCGAGCGCCCGCCCCGCCGCGATCGCCGCCCCGCGCGCCGGCGCATCGCCCGGCGCGGCTGCAATCTGCACCGGCTGCGCCAGTGCATCGGCCAGAATCTGCGCCCACACGGGCGACTTCCCGCCACCGCCCGCCAGCACCAACGCGCCGCGCTCGACCACGCCCAACGCCTCGCGCAGCGAGCGATAGGCGAACGCCGTCCCTTCCATGACCGCGCGCACCAGGTCCGCCTGCGTCGTCGCGGCGGAGACGCCCAGGAAGCCGGCGCGTGCATTCGGGTCGCTGAAAGGCGAACGCTCGCCGTTGAGGTAGGGCAGATAGAGCACGCCGCCGCTGCCGGGAGACGCCTGCGCAGCCAATCGATCGAGATGGGCGTAGTCGAGCGGCTCGCCCACAGGCGACGCCAGCGCGCGGCGCAGCCACTCCAGGTTGCCGCCGGCGGTCAACACCGGCGCCACCTGAATCCAGAGGCCCGGCTGCGGATGGCAGATGGTGAAGACGCCGCGTTCGGGCATGGGAATGGCGTCGCTGCGGCTGACGGCGATCCAGCCGCTGGTGCCGAGGTAGGCGTAGATGACGCCGGGCGCAGCCGCGCCGACGCCCACCGTCGTTGCGCCGAGATCGCCGACGCCCTGGAGCACCGGCGTTCCTGCAGGGAGACCGGTCATCTGCGCCGCGGCGGCGCTCACCACGCCGATCCGCGCGCCGGACGGATGCAAGGCCGGCAGCAGCCCTGCATCCAGCCCGATCTGCTCCAGCAAGCCAAGCGCCCAGTTGCGCGTGCGCCAGTCGAGCAGGCCGGTGGTGGCTGCAGTCGTTGGGTCGGCGGAGGCGACTCCACACAGGCGCCAGGCGATGTAGTCATGGCTGCCGAGCAAGATCGTGCGCGTCTTCGCCAGCCGTTGGGGTTCGTGCGTCGCCAGCCAGCGCCATTTGGCGAGCACGCTGGCAGCGCCCTGGGCGTTGCCCGTGACTGCGGTCAAAGTCTCTACGCCGACAAGGTGCTCGATGGCGGCGGCCTCCTCCTGGCCGCGGCTGTCTGCGTAAAGCAGCGCCGGGCCGAGCGCGTCGTCATCGCCGAGCGGGATCAAGTCCTGCATCTGACCGCTCAGGATGACGGCGGCGACCTGCACATCCTTGCCTGCGTTGCGCCACAGTTCGCCCAGCGCTGCGCAGACCGCCGCCCACCAATCCTGCGGGTTTTGTTCGACTACGCCGCCTGCGGCCGTATGCGTCGGATAGGAGGCGAAGGCGCTGACCAGGATGGCGCCGTCGCGACCGACCAGCGCCGCCTTGGCGCCGGTTGTGCCGACGTCAATGGCGAGGATGGCGTCCATTACTCCCTCGTCACCATCACGCCCGGAATCTGCACACTGTCGCTGGCGGGCTTTTCACCGTTGAAGTAGGCTTCGATAATGTCCGCCAGCTGTTTCGCCATGCCGTCGAAGTCCTGGGCGATGGAGGCGATGAAGGGGCCGCCCTTGGCGATCTCGGCGCGGGCGAAGTCGGTGCCGTCGATGCCGACGACCACGATGCCGCTGCGTTCGGCCGCCTCGATGGCCTGCGTGGCGCCCAGCGCCGGCTCGTCCCAACCGGCCCAAATGCCGGCGATGTCGCCGTCGTTGGGATAGGCGGTCAGCAGGTCTTGGGTGACGCTGCGCGCAAAGTCGACCGGTCCGGGCACCTCGATGTGCTTCTTTTCGATCACCGTGATCTCCGGATAGTTGGCGAATTCAGCGGCGGCGGCTTCGGCGCGTGCGCGCACGCCAGGATGTGGGTCATGCGTGAACATCACCACATTGCCTTTGCCGCCGATCGCCTCGGCCAGATAGCGCGCCGTCTCTCGGCCTAGCTGTCCATTGTCGGAGGTGATGTTGAGCACCACGCCGGGGCCGTTGCCTGCGTCCAGCCCGAAGACCGGGATGCCGGCCGCCTGCGCCGCCTCCAGCCCCTTGGTCATCTGCGCAGGGTCGCCCATGCCGAGCACGATGGCGTCCACCTTCTGCGTGACGGCGTCTTCGATGCGGCTGACCAGCAGGTTAAAGTCGGCGTTGGTGTCGGTGACGGTGACGTTCCACCCCTTGGCTTTGCCATACTTTTCGAACTGCTCGATGGCGTACTTGGTGGTGGCGTTGGCCATGTAGGGCGTCACCACGGCGACAGTCTTGGTCTGACCTGCTCCGCCTGCCTCGCCGGCAGGGGCGGTGGGCGCCACCGCCGTGCATGCGGCCAGGCTCAACACAAGGGCGACCAGCAACAAAGCGTGAATCAATCGGTGCTTCATGATGTAAACTCCTTCTGGTGTGAGAAATGAAATGGATGATAAATCCAGCACATAAGCGCAGAAACCCTCCCGCTCTCCTCCTCTCCCGCTCTCCTCCTCTCCCGCTCTCCTCCTCTCCCGCTCTCCTCCTCCCCCGCTCTCCTCCTCCCCCGCTCTCCTCCTCCCCCGCTCTCCTCCTCCCTACTCCCTCCTCGCCAGCCCCGACAGCAGCACCGCCAGCAGGATGATTGCGCCGGTCAGGACGAGCTGAATGTAGGAGTTGACCTGCAGGATGTTCAGTCCGTTGCTCATCACGCCCAGCAACAACACGCCGACGAAGGTGCCGGGGACGTGCGGCTCGCCCTCGCGAAACATCGTCATGCCGAGAAAGACGGCCGCAATCGAGTTGAGCATCAGCGGCTCTCCGGCGGTCGGATGCGCAGAAAAGAGCCGGCTGGTCAGCACGACGCCGGCCAGCGCTGCGCCCAGGCCGGAGATCACGAAGGCGGAGAGACGCAATGCGCGCACGTTCAGGCCGGCCAGATAGGAGGCCTGGGCGTTGCCGCCGACGGCGTAGAGGCGTCGCCCGAAGGTCGTCTGCTCCAGCACGAACCAAGTCGCCGCCAGCACGCCCAGCATGATCAACACCGAGTTGGGGATCGGGCCGGTGAAGCTCTGGCCGAAAAGCCTGAAACTCTCCGGGATGCCTGAAAAGAGCGTCGAGCCGTTGGTGTAAAAGAGCGAAAGGCCGCGAAAAGCCGTCATCGTCGCCAGCGTGGCCACAAAGGCGGAGAGGCCGAAATAGGCGACCAATAGCCCGTTGAGCAGCCCGGCCGCTGCGCCCACGGCCAGCGCGACCAGCACGGCCGGCCACAGGCCTACGCCTTGGATGAGCAGATCGGCTACGACGACGCCGCTGAGGCTTGCCAGCGCGCCGACGGAAAGGTCGAAGTCGCCGACCACCATCACCACCGTCATCGTCGTGGCGACGATGGCGAGGATGGCGACCTGCTCGGTGATGTTGCGCAGGTTGTTCGGGCTAAGAAAGACGCCTGGCCGCAACAGCGAGAAGATGACGATCATCGCCAGAAAGCCGATGAAGGTGCCGTAAGTGCGCAGCCAGCGATTGGCGTCCTGGCGCAGTTGCGTCCTGGAAAGTGAACTTTCTGTCTGCATAGCGCGCTTCTGGTTCAGAGACTCCTTTGGGTGCTGTTTCTGGTGATAGATAGTATAACGCTGACCGGTTCTTTGGCCAGTCCTTGACCGCATCTGCGGCGCGTTCTCTTTCAACCGGTCGCGGCTTTGATCGAGCGCTGTTTCTCTTTTCACGGCGTTGGGCGCACTTGCAACCTCCGCCTATTGTGCAGCGCAGCTCTGTGGAATCAGGGCGCACGTTTGGTCGGGCGGAGGCGGCGTCGTCATCCGCAGAGGGCCGATGATCAACGCGTCCTCGCCGTTTTCCACCGGAAGACGCACGCCGCTGCGCAGGTCATACACCCCCACTGCCAGCGACCATTCGCCCTCGGGCGGCAGATCGGCGGGAATTGTCATCTGCCGCCAGTCGTTGATGAAGCCGTCCGCAGCAGGCCAGAAGATCGGCGCGCCGTCGGCCTGCGTCACTATTTCCCCATTGCGCCGCAGATGTACAAAGGCGGAAAGTTGCTCGGGCCATGCGGGCGCTTCCCAGCGCATCCAGAGGTCGAGGTCGCCGCCTGGGTGCAGGCTGCGCTCGGGCACCCAGGCGCGCAGCGCCATCGAGTCGCCACTGGGTAAACGGAATTGCGCTTCTGCAGAGCGCAGCGCCCCGACGTCGGCTGCAGCTAGCGCCGCGCCCAAATCGGCCGCAGTGGAGAGATCGTCGGGCAGGCGAACCAGCTGACCCTTCTCCAGGCGACGGAAGATGGCGGCAGGCCGGCGGTCGGCGCCGGACGCTTCGACGAGCGTCGTGCGCGGCAGGAACAGCCCCAGCGTCGCCACGCGCACGCGATCGCCCGGGCGCCACTGCGAAGGCGGTCGCCAGACCAGCGCAGGCGGCGCAGCGCTCTCCAGCGTGGCGATTACGTCCTGCTGCGGCGTCTTGAGAAGAGCTGTTGGCGTCGTCAGCGTCGGGTCGTAGCCTGCGCCGACCACCCACTCGAAGATCACCTTTGTCTGCCGCCAGCGCGGCCAGTCTTCGACGGCGATGGAAAGCAGCCGGAGCGGCGTCTCCGGCGCCTCTTCATGACCGACGAGCGTGAAGGTGTAGAAGTCTTCGGGAATCTCTTTCTTCTCCACCCCCTCGGCGAGCAGAAGAAATCCGTCGGCGGCGTCCACCACGCCCCACTCACCGGCCAGCATGGCGTCGACGCGCGCTTTCAGATCGCCCGGCGCCATGTCGGTGTTGGTGGTCACGTCGAGCAGCGCCCATTGCGCCCGCTCCGTCGGCGGCGTAGGCGCATCGAGGCCGAGCGGAAACTGGTAGACGTAGCGGCGATGGCTCACATGCGGGTGGACGCCGGCGGTGGCGGTCACGCGGGCGTCGGCGGGAATCTGCGCCACGAAACGCTCCAGTAGGCGATGGTGCGCCGTGACCGGCGTCGGGTCATAGCGGCCGCCCAGCGGGCCGCGGCCATAGTGCAGATAGTTGCCCACCGACCAGGCCAGCACCCAGGCGACGAGGAGGAACGCAGCGATCGGCGTCAGCGCCGTGCGCGCGTTCTGCACCAGAGCCACGAGCGCCATGGTTCCCGCCCCGCGCGCGGGCAGATGCTGAAAGGCGGGCGAGTTGCGATCGAGTCGCTGCGTCGTCCAGCGCCACAGTCGACCCAGCCCATACGCCGCAGCGGCGCCCATGTAGGCCGCCAGCGGCGCGCTGTAGTGGAACTCGCCGTAGTATTGCGCAGGATAGGCGCTGAGCAAATTGGCGAGCAGCAGCGGCGCGGATAGCAGGATGATTTCCACGCCCAAAAGCGGCAGCCAGGCGAAGATGACCAGCAGCCCCACCAGATAGGCTGTGCGCGGCGGTTCGCCGGCGATCTGAAGCACGAGATCGGGGCGCGTCACCAGGCTTTTCAGGATATCGAGCGGCGAAGAGCCCAGAGCGCCGTAGCGCTGAAAATAGATGCTTTCTGCGGCGTCGTAGATGAGCACGGCGTGCATAGGCACGATGACAAAGGTGGCGATGAAAAACCAAACGAGGCTCACGCCCAGAACGAACGCGCCCGGGACCCATTGCTTGTGCGCCTTGCCTTCCCACCATGCGCGCCACATCGCCCATGCGCCCAGCCCGGCGGCGAGCAGCGCCATCTCTTCTTTCACGCCGGCCACGAGCAGCGCGGCGACCACAAATTGCCTCCAGCGCTGCGCGTCCACCGCCCAAAACGCCCAAAGCACGAGCGGTGCAGCCAGGGGTGCGGCGTGAAACTCGGTCAGCAGCGCAGACTGAAGCTGAGGCGCCAACAGATAGGCGACGCCCAACGCAAAGGCCAGCGGCCTTGCCTTCTGTTGCAGCGGCTCCAGCCGCCACACCTGAAGGCGCTCGCGCGGGGATAAGGCCGCTTCGCACCTGCGCAAGGCAAGCAGGTAGAGCGGCAGCGCGCCGCTCGCCGCCGCTGCAGCCTGCAACAGCAAAATCGCCCGCACATCGTTCCAAAACCAGTAGATCGGACTGATCAACGCCAGGATCGGCTCGACGTGATCGGTGAGGCGGGTGGCCTCGAAGCCGTTGTCGGTCTGCGCCAGCAGACGCCCGCGGCTGCTGTTCCAGATCGCCTGGTCGATCTGGCCCAGGTCCGAACGGTGGGTGCGCATGCCGGCGTGCATCTCCCAGGCCAGCTGCGTGAAAACGACGGTGTAGAGAAGGGCCAGCGCCATCAGCGCCCACAGATATGGATCGGTTGGAAGGTGGAGGCGTCGCCAGGGGCGCGCCGCAGCCTGCGGCGAAGACACGTCGCTCATCGGGCTTCAATCAAGCGCGGCGCACACCGCCTCGACCACCTGGCGAACCTGCATTTCGCTCAGCATCGGGTGCATCGGCAGCGAAAGCACCTCGCGCGCGGCGCGCTCGGTGACAGGCAGGGCGTGGGCGCACACCGCGCCGTTTTGATAGGCGGGTTGCAAGTGCACCGGCGCAGGGTAATGGATGGCTGCGCCGACGCCCTGGTCGGCGAGGCGGCTGCGCAGTCGCTCCCGCTCGGGATGCTGCACCACGTAGAGGTGGTAGACATGGCGGCAATCGGGGCGCTCCACCGGTTTTTGGAGCGCGTCAGGCAGCAGATCGTTGTAGAGCGCTGCAAGTCGACGCCGTCTCTCGTTGTCCTCGTCCAAATGGCGCAGCCGCACGCGCAGGATGGCCGCCTGCAGCTCGTCGAGGCGGCTGTTGACGCCTTCCATTTGGGAGATATAGCGAGCGTGTGGGGTCCATCCATACTCGCGCAATAAACGGACCTTCTCCAGCAGCTCCAGGTCATTCCCCGTGACGGCGCCGCCATCGCCCAACGCCCCCAGGTTTTTGGTCGGGTAAAAAGAGTAGCAGGCCAGATCGCCGAAGCTGCCCACCGGCCTACCCTTGTAATGCGCGCCGTGCGCCTGGGCGCAATCTTCGATGATGAAACATTCTTTGGCGACCGCGCAAATGGCGTCCATATCGGCAGGGTGGCCGTACAGATGCACCGGGATCACCGCGCGCGTGGCGGGCGTGATCGCCTCGGCCAGCGCAGTCGGCGACATCGTGTAGGTCTGCGGATCGATGTCGACCAGCACCGGCGTGGCGCCGGCCATGCGGATGGCGGCCACCGTCGCCACGGCCGTATGCGCCACCGTGACCACCTCATCGCCGGGGCCGACGCCGCAGGCGCGCAATGCAAGATGGAGCGCATCGGTGCCGGAGTTGACGCCCACGCACCCTGCTGCGCTGCAATAGGCGGCGAATTCCGCCTCGAAGGCCTGCACCTCGCGCCCCAGGATGTACCAGCCGCCGGCGAGCACGCGCTGCACCGCCTCGTCGATCTCCTTTTGGTGCGCAAGATAAAGCGCGCGCAGGTCGTTAAAAGGTATCTTCATGAGCCAAACCGTTATTCGTGTTGCGTGTTCCGTATCGGGCGCCGCCTAACGGCGCTTTACGATTCATTACAATCCACGCGCCACGCAACACGCAATATACACCCGCCTACACATAGTGCTCCCAATGCTCGGTGTAATACTCGATCATGCGCCGCAACCCTTCCTCGAGCGGGGTCGTTGGCGACCAGCCCAACGTCATCTGGATGCGCGCATAGCTGGAGTAGACGTCGCCGATGTCGATCTTTTTGCGCTCTTCGGGCCAGGGGACCAGCTCGACGCGGCCGCGACCGGCGAGTCGCACGAGCAGCTGCGCCAGCGCCAGCAGCGAAACGGGCGTCTGTCCGCCCAGGTTGAAGACCTGCCCGCAGGCGACGTCGCTGACGCCGACGCGCAGAAAAGCGTCCACCACGTCGTCGACGTAGGTGAGGTCGCGCAGCTGCTGGCCGTCGCCGTAGATCTGGATGGTCTTGCCTTCCACTGCCAGGCGCACGAACCAGCCGATGAAGCCCTGGCGGTTGTGTCGGATCAGTTGACGAGGACCGTAGGTGTTGGTCAAGCGCAGGGAAGTCGTGCGCAATCCATAGGCGGTGTGATAGACCATGTGAAACCACTCGCCCGCCATCTTGTTGACGCCGTTGACGTCGGTCGGCGCCTGGATGTGCTCCTCGTCCAGGGGGAGGTAGCGCGGCCTGCCGTACTGTTGCCGCGTGCCGGCGTAGACGATGCGAACCTCAGGATTTTCAAGGCGACAGGCTTCGAGGATGGACAATTGGCTGCGGGCGTTGATCTCCAGATCGGTGAACGGATCGAGCATCGAATCCATGTGGCTGACCTGGCCGGCCAGATTGAAAAGGATGTCCTGTCCTTTCACCAACGCGCGCATGGAGTAGGGATCGCGCACATCGGCGATGTTGACGCGCAGGCGATCCTCGTAGCCGGCGATGTTGAAGAGATTGCCGCCGTAGTCGGGAATCAGCGAATCGACGACCGTCACCTGTGCGCCCAGGTCCACCAGCCGCCGCGCCAGGTTGGAGCCGATAAAACCCAAGCCGCCGGTGATGAGCGTCTTTTTGCCTGCATAACGCTGAAGGTAGTCCATACAGGCCAGAGTATAGCATGGCCTGGGAGAATCTGCATCTTTGGTCGGGCGCTCCCTGCCGGATCCACCCAGAACGTGCGGTTCCCATTTCCCCCTCTCCCAGCATTGGGAGAGGGGGCAGGGGGTGAGGGCCTTCCTCGGCCTGCCGAGGATCTGCGGCTGCGAGCCGCAGCTACGGCGCTCTCTGCCCCCTCTCCCAGCATTGGGAGA
The DNA here is from genome assembly GCF_937128415.1 of uncultured Caldilinea sp. Lineage (GTDB taxonomy): Bacteria > Chloroflexota > Anaerolineae > Caldilineales > Caldilineaceae > Caldilinea. The sequence continues at coordinate 158,947 of NZ_CAKZMJ010000066.1, read as the reverse complement.
GGGGGCAGGGGGTGAGGGCCGCATGGCAGCGCTTCGTCGGTTAGCCAAATTCTCGGGTCTGTCGAGGACGTGCGGCTGGGAGCCGCACCTACGAGCTTCACCGACGGCGCTCTCTTCCCCCCTCTCCCAGCGTTGGGAGAGGGGGGCGGGGGGTGAGGGCCCGCCTGCTGAGCGCTCTATTGGCTCGATCCGCTCCATCGATTGCGGGTTCAACCACGTAACATAATTTATATTGCATCTTTTCGCCTCCAATAGTTCGCTTTCGGCGGGGTGTGCTGGTATGATTCTGTGCTAATCAGGAAATTCATTGGGCGATGGCACATGGGGAGACGGCGTCACCTGAAAGCAACGCAGCGGAAACGCCAGGCGCCTTCGCCGTTTCACCTGGCCTGAATGCATAGAAAGGATCTCCTCATGGCTACACAAGACTATTTTGGCGTGAAAGATACTTTCGACACCGGCAGCGGCAAGGCGGTCCTCTATCGCCTCTCCGCCCTTGAAAAACATGGCTTCAATATCAGTCGTCTGCCGTTTTCGATTCGCATCTTGCTGGAAGCCGCCTTGCGCCAGGCCGACGGCTTTGAAGTGACGAGAGAGGCCATCGAAACGCTCGCCAACTGGGGGCCGGAGACCGCCGGCAAGGTGGAGATTCCCTTCAAGCCGGCGCGCGTGATTTTGCAAGACTTCACCGGCGTGCCGAGCGTGGTGGACCTGGCGGCGCTGCGCAGCGCCATGGCGCGCTTGGGCGGCGACCCGAAAAAGGTGAACCCTCTGGTTCCGGTCGACCTGGTGATCGACCACTCGGTGCAGGTCGATCAGTTCGGCACTGTGCTCGCCCTGCAGTACAACGCCGAAAAGGAATTTGAACGCAACCGCGAGCGCTATCAGTTTTTGAAGTGGGGGCAGCAGGCCTTTGACAACTTCCGCGTCGTGCCGCCCGCCACCGGCATCGTCCATCAGGTCAACCTGGAATATCTGGCCAGAGTCGTGCAGCTGCGCACCAACGGCGAAACTGTCGCCTTCCCCGATTCGCTGGTGGGCACCGACAGCCATACGACGATGATCAACGGCCTGGGTGTGCTGGGTTGGGGCGTCGGCGGCATCGAGGCCGAGGCGGTGATGCTCAACCAGCCGATCTACATGTTGCTGCCCGAGGTGGTCGGCTTCAAGCTGACCGGCGAGCTGCCGGAAGGCGCCACCGCCACCGACCTGGTGCTGCGCGTGACCGAGATGCTCCGCAAGAAGGGCGTGGTCGGTAAGTTCGTCGAATTTTACGGGCCGGGCGTCAGCAAATTGAGCCTGCCCGATCGCGCCACCATCGCCAACATGGCGCCCGAATACGGCGCCACCACCGGCTTCTTCCCGGTCGATGAAGAGACGCTTCGCTACCTGATCGGCACCGGCCGCGACGAGGAGCTGGTGGAGCTGGTCGAACGCTATTGCAAGGAGCAGGGCCTTTTCCACACGGCGGACGCGCCGGAGCCGGAATTCTCCGACACGCTCGAGCTGGACATGAGCACGGTGCGACCTTCATTGGCCGGACCCAAGCGACCGCAAGATCGCGTCGACCTGAGCGAGACCAAAAAGATGTGGAACGCCGCGCTGACTGCGCCGGTCGGCCCGCGCGGCTACGGCCTCTCGCCCGACAAGGTGGACGCGCGCGTCGAGGTGACCTACGCCGGCCGCAAGTTCGAGCTGAAGCACGGCGACGTCGTGATTGCCGCCATCACCTCCTGCACCAATACGAGCAATCCCAGCGTGATGGTGGGGGCCGGCCTGCTCGCCAAAAAGGCGGTCGAGTTGGGGCTGGACGTCAAGCCCTGGGTGAAGGCGAGCATGGCGCCCGGCTCCAAGGTGGTGACCCGCTATCTAGACGAGGCAGGGTTGACGCCTTATCTGGAGGCGCTCTACTTCCACACCGTCGGCTACGGCTGCACCACCTGCATCGGCAACAGCGGTCCGCTGCCCGAACCGATCAGCAAGGCCATCCGCGAAGGCGACCTGATCGCAGCTGCGGTGCTTTCCGGCAACCGCAACTTTGAAGGCCGCATCAGCCCAGACGTGCGCGCCAACTTCCTCGCCTCGCCGCCGTTGGTGGTCGCCTACGCCATCGCTGGCACTATCAACATCGACATGGAGACCGAACCGCTGGGCTACGATCCAAACGGCAAGCCGATCTATCTGCGCGACATCTGGCCTAGCCAGGAAGAGATTCAGCGCACCATCCGCCGCGCGTTGCGGCCGGAGATGTTCCGCGAGCAGTACGCCAACGTCTTCGACGGCAACGAGCAGTTCAACGCCATCGAGGCGCCGACCGGCGAGCTCTTCCCCTGGGACCCGAAGAGCACCTACATTAAAGAACCGCCCTTCTTCCAAAACATCACGCCGGAGCCGCCGCCGGTCAAGCCTATCCTCGGCGCGCGCGTGCTGGCGGTCATGCCCGACAGCACGACGACCGACCACATCAGCCCCGCCGGCTCGATCGCGCGCAACAGCCCCGCCGGTCGCTATCTGGAGGCGCTGGGCGTCCCGCGCGAGGAGTGGAACAGCTACGGCTCGCGTCGCGGCAACCACGAGGTGATGATGCGCGGCACCTTCGCCAACATTCGCATCAAAAATCAGATGCTCAACGGCGAAGAGGGCGGTTACACCTATTACATTCCCACCATGGAAAAAATGGCGATCTGGGACGCCGCCGAACGCTACATGCAGGACGGCACGCCGCTGTTGGTGTTGGCGGGCAAGGAGTACGGCACCGGCTCCAGCCGCGATTGGGCGGCGAAAGGCGTGTTGCTGCAAGGCGTGCGCGCCGTGATCGCAGAGAGCTTCGAGCGCATCCATCGCAGCAACCTGGTCGGCATGGGCGTGCTGCCGCTGCAATTCAAGCCCGGCGAAAGCGCCAAAAGCCTGGGCTTGACCGGCTTTGAAGTGTATGACATCCCCGACCTGAACGACGACATGCATCCAGGTCAGGAGTACACCGTGCGCGCCACGGCGCAGAACGGCGAGGTCAAAGAATTCACGGTCATCAGCCGCATCGACACGCCGGTGGAAGTCAACTACTACAAGCACGGCGGCATCCTGCATATGGTGTTGCGCAAACTGTTGAACGAGCAGAAATAAGCCATGACGATCACGAAAAACAAGTACGCGCTCTCCGCCTGGGATTTATCCGAGCTGTTGGCGGAGCCGTCGGAACAGGAAATCTCGGCGCGGATGGCGGAGGTCGAAGAGGAGGTGCGCGCGTTTGAGAAGCTGCGCGACCTTCTACAGGCCGAAAGCCTGACCGCCGACGACGTCACAGAGGCGCTGCGACGCTATGAGTCGATCCTGCGCAAGGCGTGGACGCTGGCCTACTACGCCATGCTCTGGTTCTCTGCGGACACGCAATCGACCCCCGCCATCACCTTGCAGAATCGCATGCAGCAGGCGCTCACCGACATTCAGAATCGCCTGCTCTTCTTTGAGCTCTGGTGGAAAGGGCTGGACGACGCGCGCGCTGCACACCTGACGCCCGACGCCGCCGTCGAGCCAGACTACGCCTTCTTCCTCCAAGACCTGCGGCGCACCCGCCCCTACACCCTCGACGAGAAGTCCGAGCAGATCATCAACCTGAAGGACGCCAACGGCATCACCGGGTTGATGACCGTCTACTCCATGTTGACCAACCGTCTGGAATTCACGCTCACGGTCGACGGCGAGGAGCGCAAGCTGACGCGCGACGCGCTGATGAGCTACGTCTACTCGCCCGACGCACAGATGCGCGCCGCGGCTTATCAGGAACTGTACCGGGTGTACGGGGACGAGTCGAAAGTCCTGGCGCAGATCTACAACAACCGCGTGCGCGATTGGTGGAACGAGCAGGTGCAACTGCGCGGCTACGCCTCTCCGATTGCGGTGCGCAACGTCGCCAACGACGTGCCGGACGCCGCGGTGGAGACGCTGTTGGAGGTCGTCGCCCGCAATGCGCCGGTTTTCCAGCGCTATTTTAAACTGAAGGCGAAGTGGCTGGGCATGGAAAAGCTGCGCCGCTACGACATCTATGCGCCGCTCACCGCTTCCGACCGCACCATCGAATACGGCGATGCCGTCGATCTGGTGCTCGACACCTTCCGGCGTTTCGATCCTGACGTAGCGGCGCTGGTGCAGCGCGTCTTCGATCAGAAGCACATCGACAGCGAGGTGCGCAAGGGCAAGCGCGGGGGCGCCTTCTGCGCCACGGTGCGGCCCGACGTGACGCCGTACGTGCTCTTGAACTACACCGGCAAGGTGCGCGACGTGGCCACGCTGGCGCACGAGCTGGGTCACGCCCTTCACAGCATGTTGGCCGCCAAGCATTCGATCCTGACCCACCATCCCTCGTTGCCTCTGGCGGAGACGGCGTCGGTCTTTGCAGAGATGTTGCTGACCGATCGTCTGCTGGCCGAGGAGCGCGATCCATTGGTGCGCCGCGACCTGCTGGCGTCGGCAGTGGACGACATGTACGCGACGGTGATGCGACAGACTTTCTTCGTGCTCTTCGAGAAGGCGGCGCACCAGGCGATTCTGGAGAACGCCTCCCAGGACCGTCTGAACGAGCTGTACATGGAGAACCTGCGCCATCAGTTCGGCGACAGCCTGGAGATTGCGCCGGAGTTCCAGCACGAGTGGGTGAGCATTCCCCACATTTACCATACGCCTTTCTACTGTTACGCCTACAGCTTTGGGCAGCTCCTGGTGCTGGCGCTTTATCGGCGCTATCAGCAGGAGGGCGACGCGTTCAAGCCGGGGTATCTCAAGCTCCTCGCCTACGGCGGCGCAGCGCGGCCAGAGCAGATGCTCCGCGAAGCTGGCGTCGACATCGCCGATCCTGACTTCTGGCAAGGAGGGTTCGACGTCATCGCCGGCATGATCGACGAGTTGGAAGCCATGTAGCGCAAGCGCATCCCTGTTTGCAAAAGGCGCCAACGGACATTGCGGGCCGCCCCGATCTGCGCTATACTGATCGGCGGCTCCCGCCGTGGCTTCCATCCGGAACCCGGAGTCAGGAACGATGCGTTATTATGCAGCGCCCTCTGAGAAAGATGCGCTCGCGAGAAGGCATTGGTCTTGAACAAACCGATTGCCGCAAGCGCCTGGTCACGCGTCGATGCATTAATAGATGTCCTGAGATGCAGCGCTTCTCCGCCGGTGGCGTCTGCGTCTCGCAACAGCGCAGAGTGCAACGGAAATAGAATCTTGATGGCGATGAATGAAAGCGTGCACGCGCTTTATCTGGCGCGTGGACGATTGGCCTTGTCTGAACAAAGAGATCTGCAAAACGCGCTCGATCAGGTGCGGGTCGGTCTGGCGCAGTCGGGCGCGCCCTTTTTGGTGTGGACGCTTGTCTCCAGTCAGAAGAAGGCGCTGCAGGCCGGTCGCCAGTCGCCCCCGACGATCGCCGTGGTGGAATTGGACGAAAGGGCGCAGCGAATGACTTTCTGCACTCAGCTGCTCCACCGCTGGCCCACCACGCGCTTGATTGCGGTCGCCAATGCCTCACTGGAAGAGGCGCCCGTGACCTTTGAAAAGGCGATTCCCTATCCGATGCGGCCGGAGGCGCTGCAGCGGGCGTTAAAAGAAGTGTGGATCCGGGCAAAGAACGGGGCGTTGGTGCAGGCGGGCGAGGTGACGCTTGACCTGCAGAATCGCATTGTCATGACCCCACGCGGACAACATCACATGACGCCCAAACAATGCGCGTTGTTGAACCTGCTCATGGCGCGGCGCAACGAAGTGGTTTCGCGCAGCGAAATCATGCAAGAAATCTGGCAGACCAACTTTCTCGGCGACACGCGCACCCTGGATGTGCACGTGCGCTGGCTGCGCGAATATATTGAAAGCGATCCATCCAGCCCCAAGCGCCTGATCACCGTGCGCGGCAAGGGCTATCGCTTTTGCGTGGACGATTGACTAACCGCCGGCGCCGGGCGATCAGCTCACTTTTCGGTACACCTCTTTGATGTTGGGCAACTGTTCAATTTTGGTCATGATGCGCGTCAGCTGCGCCACATCTTTGATCTCCAGGGTGGCTGTGATCACGGCCAAATTGTCTTTCTGACCGGTCACGGCCTCGATGTTGCGCATGTTGACATGCTCATCCGCCACGAGCGCGGCGACATCGCGCACCAGCCCGGAGCGATCGTAGGCGCTGATGTGAATTTTCACCGGGTATGTCTTCGGCTCCGGCTGCCCGGACCAGGAAACCTCGATAATTCGCCCCTTGTCCACGCCGATCAGACGGTTGATGTTCGGGCATCGCTGCCTGTGAATCGTGACGCCGCGGCCTTTGGTGACATAGCCGACGATAGGGTCGCCTGGCACCGGGTTGCAGCACCTGCCCAGATGCGTCAGCAACCCCTCGACGCCCTGCACGCGCAACCCGTCGATGTTGCGGTCGGCGTCCGCAGTCTTGGGGCCGGTGTGGACGGAGAAATGATCGCTTTCGCCCAGTCGCTCTTGCTCGCGACGCTCATGCTCGAGGATTCTGGCGGCGATTTGCTGTGAGTTGATGTCCCCGTAGCCGATGGCCGCCAGAAAGTCGTCGATGTTTTCATAGCGGAAGAGCTTCGCCACCGCCTCGTAGGGCATGTCCACCGAAAGCCGGCGCAGCTCCTTGTCCAGCGCCTGACGCCCGCGCAGGATGTTCTCCTCGCGGTTCTGTTTGCGCAGCCAGGCGCGGATTTTGCCGCGGGCGCGCTGGGTGGCGACGAACTCCAGGTCAGGGTTGAGCCAGTCGCGGCTCGGCCCCCCGCGCGAGGCAGTGATGATGGAGACCTGGTCGCCGTTGCGCAGCTTGTAATTCAGCGGCACGAGCTTGCCGTTGACGTTGGCGCCGCGGCAACGATGGCCAAGCTCTGTGTGAATGTAATAGGCGAAGTCGATGGGCGTCGAGCCCGCCGGCAGCTCCACAATGTCGGCGTTGGGGGTGAACACCAGCACACGATCGCTGAAGACGTCGGTTTTCATGCCATCGACGAACTCTTCAGAGTCGCTGCTGGCGAGCGGCTCCGACATCAGCTTGCGCAAGTAGTTGATTTTGTCCTGCACATCTTTGCTGTGATGCGACTGCTCTTTGTATTGCCAGTGCGCCGCCACTCCCAACTCCGCCTTTTCGTGCATCTCTTTGGTGCGGATCTGAATTTCCACCGGTCGGCCATCCTTCTTGATGCGTACGGCGGTGTGCAGGCTCTGATACATGTTGTTCTTCGGGTTGGCGATGTAGTCGTCGAATTCACCCGGGATCGGATGCCACATGGTGTGAATGACGCCAAGGGCGGCGTAGCACTCGGCGACGGTGTCCACAATCACGCGAAAGCCGTGGACATCGTAGATCTGGTCGAAGCCCACGCCCTTGCGCTCCATCTTCCGATAGATGGAATAGATATGCTTCGGCCGTCCGTAGACCTGGGCGTGCAGACCGGCTTCGGCCAGCGCTCGCTCCAGCTCCGTCTTGATGCGGATGATCAGTTTCTGGCGGTCGCTTTCCTTTTGCTGGATGGCGTTTTTGATCTCTTTGTAGCTGGTGGGATTGAGATAGCGGAAGCTGAGGTCCTCCAGCTCCGACTTAATCCGCCAGATGCCCAGGCGATTGGCGATGGGCGCGTAGTAGTCCAGCGTCTCGCGGGCGATGCGTCGTCGCTTGTGCTCCTTCTGACCGCCCAGGGTGCGCATGTTATGCAGGCGATCGGCCAGTTTGATGATCAGCACGCGCAAATCTTCGATGCTGGCCATCATCATTTTGCGCAGCGACTCCGCCTTTTGGTTGCTCGCCGGCGCCTCCGAGGCGCTCTTTTTCGCCTGGATCTTTTTCAGCTTGGTGACCCCATCCACCAGCCTGGCGATCGTCTGCCCGAAGTGCGTGCGCAGATAGTCGATGTCGAACTCCGTGTCCTCGGCCACGTCGTGGAGCAGGCCCGCAGCCAACGCCTCCGGGTCCATGCGCAGCTCGGTCAAAATCTCGGTGACCGCAATAGGATGCGTGATGTACGGCTCCCCGCTGTCACGGCGCATGTCGCGGTGGGCGTAGCTGGCCAGGACATAGGCGCGCAGAATCAGCTCGCGGCTTTCCGGCTTGAAGCTCTCGGGCAGGTGTTGCCAGAGCGATTCGATGGCGCGGCGTTCTTCGGGCGAAATTTTCGCCGGATCAAAGTCGATGAAATCCTGACCGTCCGCAGTCGGCAGCGGCTTCAGCCGCTCGATCGTCTGCCACAGCAACGGCTGGGCTGTTTCCGGCGCTGAAATTGCGCCGGAGGGTGTACTCCCATTTACGACTGCAGGACTGAAGGCGACTTCTCCAAGTTTGCCATCGTCGGTTCCCGTCGAAAGCAGGACGTCGGTCACATCGACGCGAGCCTGCACACTCTGGTCGCCCTGATCGACGGCGCCATTCTCCGGCTCGCCCGCCGCCGGCGTCGGCTTGCCCGTAGGCGTCGATTTTTTCCTGTTTTGAGATCGCTTGCGACGCGTCGTCGCACTGGTTTCGACCGAAGCGCTGGGAAGCAAGATCTTTTCTCCTCTCAACCACATCCACCCTACCATCGCGCAACGCGTAGATCGAACATGCACGCTCAACGCATCATTTTATTATACCTTCGCTTACTTTACTTTGCAATACAAGGACAAAACGTAATGACGCAATGCGGCATCCTTCAGCCTTGCAACCAGGCGAGGACAAAGGCAAGGATATCCTGTTGGGCGACTTGATCGAGGTCAAACCAGTGGATGCTGCGCAGTTTGCGAAACCAGGTCATTTGATGACGCACGTAGCGATGCGTTTCGATTTTGATGCGCTGTGCGGTCGTGGCCAGATCACAGCGGCCGGCGAGATAGTCGATGCACTCTCGATAGCCCAGACTGGTCATAGCAGGGAGTGCAGGGTCGTAGCCGCGCTCAAGCAAGCGCTGCGTCTCTTCGATCAAGCCGCCGGCCAGCATGGCGTCGACGCGACGGTCGATGCGCGCGTGGAGGGAGGCGCGCGGCCGCGTCAATCCGACCATCAAAATGCGATAGGGCGGCGGCTCGGCGCCTTCCAACTCCACCTTAGAGCGCCCTGTGAGCAGAAAAATTTCCAGGGCGCGCAGCACGCGGCGCGGATTGCGCGCGTCGATGCGGGCGGCCGTCGCCGGATCGAGCGCCGCCAGCTCCTGGAACAGCGACGCCACCCCCTCCTGTGCAAGTCGCTCCTCCAATCGAGCGCGCAAGGCAGGGTCTGGCGGCGCCTCCGGAATGCGCAGCCCCTCCACCACGGCGCGGATGTACAGCGCTGTGCCGCCCACCAGCAACGGCGTGCGCCGGCGGCGATGGATGGCGTCGATGGCGGCGTACGCCAGCTTTTGATACTCGGCGACGGTCAACACCTCATCCGGGTTGCGGATGTCGATCAGGTGATGGGGAATGAGGGCGCGTTCGTCCGGCGTCGCCTTGGCGGTGCCGATGTCCATGCCACGGTAGATCTGTCGGCTGTCGGCGCTCACCACTTCGCCCTGGCAGGCGCGCCCCAGCTCCAGGCTCAGTTCCGTCTTGCCGACGCCGGTGGGGCCAAGAATAACGATCAGCGGAGGTCGATCCATTGCCATCGGCGCAGAGGCGTCCACCGCTGCGCGTTCCTCAGGACGGGTTTGGTCACTCATCGTGGACGGCATGACGAATGTGTTCGATGCTCAGGAGCCGCCCCGACCCATCCATCTGCACCCCGACGACATCGATGCGCCAAGGGCCGCTCCACCCTCGTTCCTGGACGTAATGATACGCCACCTCTCGCATCTTGGCCGCTTTGCGCGGCGTGATTGACTCCAAAGCCGCCCCGTAGGCGAAGCCGCGACGCGTGCGCACCTCCACGAACACCAACCATTCATGAATCTCTCCACCGTGCACCAGGTCGGGCGCGCGCTCCTGAGCAATAATATCCACTTCGCCCGCCCGACAACGCCAGTTGCGCTCGAGGATGGTGAGGCCGGCCTCTTGCAATGTGCGCGTCGCCATCTCTTCGCCGACGCGGCCGAGTCGGCGGCGCGGGTCATGCGTCGTCATCGGCGTCGAAGAGCGTGGCGCGCCGCGCGATCGGCGCAAAGGTGCGACGGTGGATCGGGCATGGCCCAAAGCGTTCGATGGCGGCGCAATGGGCAGCTACGCCGTAGCCCTTGTGCACGGCGAACCGATACTCTGGATAGCGCCGGTCATACTCCTGCATCAATCGATCGCGGTGAACTTTCGCCAGGATCGAGGCGGCCGCCACCGAGGCCATCGTGCGGTCGGCCCTGGGCTCCGCCTGCTGAGGCAGACCAATGTGGGGAAGACGCACCCAGTCGAGCAATAAATAATCTGCGGCGGGCGAAAGCGCTGCAATCGCCTCTTGCATCGCCCTGCGCGTGGCGGCTGCAATGCCGATAGCGTCGATCGTGGCGGCGTCCACTTCTCCGATTGCCCACGCCGCAGCAGCCCGTCGAATTTCGTCGGCAAGTTGAATGCGCTGTGCAGGCGAGAGCAGCTTGCTGTCGCGCACGGACGACCACAGCGGGGAAGCGCCGCATTCAGGCGTAACCAGCACGGCGGCGGCTACGACGGGGCCGGCCAAAGCGCCGCGACCTGCTTCATCCACGCCGGCCACCCACCGGAAACCGCGCGCCCAAAGCGATTGTTCAACCTGTAGGTCCGGTGTATTGCGTTTGTGCTCGCTGACGCCGCTCATGTCGTCTTACACGATCTTTCAGGATGCTTCAAAGCTTCTGAAAGCGGAAAGCAGAGCCATGTATGATTTCAGCGCAAATTCGTTTCAGGTCAATGCGGAATGTTCACCGCCATCTTCCAGAAGGCTGCGAGCCCCCTGGAAGATGGCTCAAGTCAGAGGTCGATGAATTCGAGAAGGATCCTCAGAAGAACGCTTTGTCGCGTTGACGTTTTGCCGATCGTTTCGGCGCTCAGGCTTTGACAAAGCGCTTTTCGCGCAGGCGAGCAGACTTGCCCTGCCGATTGCGCAGGTAATAAAGCTGCGCCCGCCGCACGCGCGCCTTGCGCAGCACTTCAACCTTTTCCACCGTCTGGCTGTAGAGCGGGAAGGTGCGCTCGACGCCGACGCCGTGGGCGCCTGTGCGACGCACCGTATAGGTGGCGCCTGCCGTCTTGCCGCCGCGCATGGCGATCACTACGCCCTGGAACACCTGGATGCGTTCGTTGCGACCTTCTACGATCCTTTGGTGAACGCGCACCGTGTCGCCCGGTGCGATGTCTGGAAAATCGGGATTCAATTCCGGCTGAAGCGAGGCCATCAATGCGTTCGTCATAATTCCGATCCTTCGTCCGTTTACGAATGCGGGCGGGGCTGACTCCAAGCGCCTCCACCTGCAGAAGCCATTCTCAAGTGCAACTTGCACAATATACCATATTCCCTTGCTCACTCCAAACCGACGCCCTGAAAAATTCAACATCTTTCTTGCGCCCGCGCAAAAGATTTGGGCGCACAGATGCGTCATTCTATAATGGTGCTGTTGCTTTGCTCGCGATGGGAAGCGCGCTGCGGCGAGGGCGTCCACCCATGCAGCCGCAGGAAGGCGAGATCCGCATCGCTCAGCGGCGCCTTTGCCAGGAGATCGGGGCGACGCTGCAACGTGCGCAATAGCGCCTGTTCTCGTCGCCAGCGCTCGATGTTGGCATGGTGGCCGCTGAGCAGCACCGATGGCACGCTCTCGCCTCGGAAGGTGTGCGGTCGTGTGTATTGCGGGCCTTCCAGCAAGCCGCCGAGGCCGGGCGAATGGCTGTCTTGATGTGCGCCTAGCTCGTAGCCGAGTGCGCCGGGCGTCAGGCGGGTGACGGCGTCGACGATGACCATGGCCGCCAGCTCGCCGCCGCTGATGACGTAATCGCCGATGCTGATCTCGTCGGTGACAATCTGGCGCACGCGCTCATCGACGCCCTCATAGCGGCCGCAGATGAGCGCCAGTCGACGATAGCGCGCTAGCTCGACGACAAGCGATTGATTGAGCAGCCGTCCTTGCGGGGTGAGCAAGATGATCGGCGTGTCCGGCGGCAAGGGCGCCGGCGCCTCCGGATTCCACTCCGGCAGGTTGACGTAGGCGTCTTCAGGCGGAAGCGACCAGCCGGCCGGACGTGCGAGAACGGTCTCGACGGCGCGCACCACAGGCTCCGGCTTCATGATCATGCCGCCGCCGCCGCCGTAAGGCGTATCGTCGCAGATGTGGTGGCGGTCGGTGGTGTAATCTCGGATGTTGTGGAGGCAAATCGATATCAACCCCCGCTCGATGGCTCGTTTGATGATGCTTTCGCCAAACGGACCGACGAACATCGACGGGAAAAGGGTGAAGATATCGAAATGAATGCGATGAAGGATCTCACTTTGCGTTTCAATCGCTGGATTGTCAGGTTCAGACAATCTCTCGTCTCGCTCGTGTTCGCTCAATCCTCCGGCTCCTCTGGCGAGCCTGACGTCGATTCATTCGCTCCGTCAAGCCAAACGGCTCAATCCCCTCGCCCCATTGTAACACACGAACGCGGGGCAGCGCGCGTGATAGCGCCGCCTGTCGTCAGGCCTAAATCTCGCCTCTCGCCCGGTGCAGTTCGCATCGTCGTTGCGCTCGTCGTTGTCCTCGGCGGCGTCGGGCTGCTGTGGTCATATGGCGGCGCGGGCAATGGTGGACTTGCAGCGGAGACGAGCCTCGAGATGAAGGAGGGTGAGGCGCCTCCACCTCTGCGCCCAACCTTTACGCCGACGTCCGCCGCCACGCCGTTGGCGGTGGCTGACGTCAGCGAGTTGACGCAAATCGTCATCGTCACGCCGACGCCTGACCGCAGCCGGGCGTTGACCGTCGCAGGGGTTGTCGTCGAACGCGCGCCGGATTCCGGCGCCAACGGCGAACGTCGCATCGGCCTGATGGGGCTTTTGCCGGTCGGCCCTATGCGTTCTTTTCAGGCTTCACAGCCCCGAATTGACCTCTCTGACGTAAGAATTCCGCCGGTCGTGCAGGAGGTGAGCGACGCGCCGGCGCCGCAGGTGCAGGTTGTGCTGCTTGACGGCACAGTGCTGACGCCCGAGGACGAGCAGAAGGCCATGGAGCCGAGCGTCACGCCAGAGCCGCCGACGCCGACGCCCACGCCGCTGATCCCTCCGCTGGTCAAGGGGCCGCCCACGCGCTACTGGTCCACCTTTCAGCCTGGGCCTCCGGAGGAAAATGACCATTTCTGGATCGAATCTCCCTTTCTCAACACGGAGTACAATCGGGTGGCGGCCCCTTCCTATCAGTTCGGCTCCACTGCAGGAGGGCAGTATCGTCCTCACCACGGCATCGACATCGCCAACCGCTGGGGCACGCCGGTGCAGGCAGGCGTGGCCGGCACAGTTGTTTTCGCCGGTCTCGACGATCCGGTTCCGATGGGGCCTTATCCAAATTTCTACGGCAACACCGTCGTCATTCGTCTTGACCGCAGGCTGCCGGTGGCGGGCGGTGAATTGGATGTCTTCGTCCTGTACGGCCATCTGAGTCGCGTCACGGTGGAAGTCGGTCAACATGTCGAGCCGCCTGACATTGTGGGAGAAGTCGGCATGACCGGCATCGCCATCGGCCCGCACCTGCATCTGGAGGTGCGCGTCGGCGAAAACACCTATCAACACAGCGTCAATCCCTATCTGTGGGTGCGGCCGGCGCCTGGAGAGGGCGTTGTGGCCGTGCGTTTGATCACGGCGGACGGTCGCTCCTGGCCCGGCGCACGGCTGACGCTCGCCCGCTTTGAAGATGGCCGCGCCGTATGGGGACGCGTGATCGAGACCTATCTCGACAATGAGAACATCGGCCCCAACCCGACCTGGGGGGAAAACGGCGCTTTGGGCGACGTGCCGGCCGGCTACTATGTCTTGTTGGGCAACGTCAACGGCGAGGCGGTGCGCGCCGAGTTTTTCGTGCGCGAAGGCCAGACAACCTTCGTTGAAATCCGAACGAAGCAATAGCCGGTCTGCAACCGAGCACGCTTCCGCCCTTTGATCTGCAAACCTGGGCGCAGATTTTTATTTCTTTTCTCGGCCATGAACGACGCACCGGCTCCTCAGAACATTCCTCTGCCTGGTTTTATCCGGCGCAGCAGCCATCAGCATCGCTGGTCGCTGGCGATTACGCTTACGCTTCTTCTGCTTCAGACTGCAATCTTCTGGGGAGTGGCTGTCTATCTCTTCACCTCCGTCGATTGGGAGCTGGTGGAGGCGCTCGACGAACCGCCCGAAAGGGTGCTCCAGCAGATCACGCGCGCGCTCGTCCTGGTTCCTTTCGGCGTGATGCTCTTATTGTGCGCACTCGTTTGTGCGCTGTGGCCGCGCGTCGGCTGGCATCTGGCGATGATCGCCGAGTCGCTGATCTTGCTGGTGGGGCTGCAGGTCTATCTCTCCGACCGCGAGCAACTTCTGACGGATCGCCCCTGGCTTTATTTCCATATGCTCATCGCCATCCTGGCGATTGTGTTCATGAACTCGCCGGAGGGAAAACTGTTGCTCGGTCAGAACGCCGAGCCTGCGCGCAAATCGTAAATTTGCATGATGGACGAAACGCAACAGCTCGCCCTGCTTCGCCGTTATGAACCGATCATCCGCTTTACGCGCGGGGAGGAATTCTTTCCGATGGATGCGGAGGCGTACATTCGCATGTGCAGCCTCTGGATCAAGCGGCCGGGCGAACCTCCCCAGGAGCTGATCCCGGCGGGTGCGTTGACCCCTGAAGCGCTGGCTGAGCCTTACGAAGACGAATATGGCGCTGTTCGTTTTCTGAAATTCACCGAACCTCTGAGCGCGGCGGAGATGGCGGTGCAGGCCTTGCGCCAGCGCCGCGAGGTGGACCACGCGCTGGAGGAATTCCGCGTCGGCAAAGGTCGGCTGGCGCGCGTCGGCTACACCTCGCGCGTGGTGGACGCGCTCTTCCGCGTGGCGTTGCTGGCGCGCGGTCGCGTGCCCGGCGACGCAGCGGCGGCGGCCTCGCTCGGCTATCGCGCGCTGCTCCTGCAAGATCCGCGCCACGTCTATCACGGTCGCGTGTATGAAGAGCGCGGCTGGGTCGTGCTGCAATACTGGTTTTTCTATCTGTATAACAATTGGCGGACGCGCTTTTCCGGCGCCAACGATCACGAAGCCGACTGGGAAATGATTTGCATCTACCTGGCCCGCAACGCCGATCAGGGGCTCTGCCCGGAATGGATCGCCTACGCTTCGCACGACTACGCCGGCGACGACCTGCGCCGCCACTGGCAGGACCCGGAGGTGCAGAAGGTGGGCGATCATCCGGTGATCTACGCAGGCGCCGGCTCGCACGCCGCCTACTTCAGCCCCGGCGAGTATCTGACCAAAATCGAGCTGAATGTACTGGCGCCGGTGACGCGCTCTTTGCGTCGGGTGCAGCGGGTGTGGAAACGACTGATGCGCGAGCCGGGCGCCGACGGCGTTCCCGGCGCGCCCGAAGAACCGGTGCTCGCCATTCCCTTCGTCGACTATGCGCGCGGAGATGGCTTTGCGATCGGCCCGGGACAGGACGCGCCCTGGGATGAGCCGGTGCGCATCGACGAGTCGGTCGGTTGGGTGCGCAACTACCGAGGCTTATGGGGGCTTTACACTCAAGACCCCTTTGCAGGGGAAGACGCGCCGGCCGGGCCGATGTTCAACCGTGACGGCACGGTGCGCCGCGCCTGGTACGATCCGGTCGGTTGGGCGGGGCTGGATAAAGTGCCGCCGCTCAGCGAGCGACTTGCCATCGTGCGCCGCCAGCGCCAGGAGATCGTCGACCGTCGCACGTTGTTGCGCACTCAGGTGGAGGAAAAGACGGCGTTGCTGCGCGGCCTCGATGTCCAGGCGACGTCGATCCGCAATCAGCCTCACCTGCGGGCGCTCCATCAACAAACGCTCCAAGAAATCAAGGCGCTTTCTGATGAGATCGCCAGGCTCCAGGCTGAAATCACCGCAGCCGGCGCCTTGCTGGAAAATCTCGACCGCCATGAAGACCAACTGCTTGCAGGCGGCGCGCAACCGCTGCGGGCGCACCTTCGCCGCGCCCATGCCCCCGCTGCGTTAGACCAGCCGCGGGCCAGCGGCTTCGCCGAGCTTTGGGCCGCCATCAGCGTCACCGTGCTGCTGGTGGCGTTTGTGGTGCTCTTCTATTTCAACCCGCGCTTTCTGCCCGTCTGGCTTGTTTCCATCCTGGCGCTCTTCACCTTCATCGAGGCCGGCGTGCGCGGCGCCTTCACGCGCGCGGTGAGCCGCTTCGCCACCGCCCTTGCGATCGCCGCGGCGCTTGTGCTGGTCTATGAATTCTTCTGGTGGATCGTGGGCGTGACGGTGCTGGCGCTGGCCCTCTACATCCTCTGGGACAACTTGCGCGAGTTCATGCGGACGCGTCGCCCCATCCGCTGATGCAACAAGCCCTGTCAGCGGCGCACCGTCGGCAAATAGACGCGCTGCGTCGCTCCAGGCGTCGGAGTCGGGGTGGGGGCGGGCGGCGCACTCTCCTGAAGTTTCAGTTGAACGAGCGTTATCGACCACGGCGCAAGCGCAACGGTGAGTTCACCGTTTACGGCGTCGATCGACTGCGGCGGCTCGAGCAGAGCGTCGGAGGGGGCGCTGACGCCGTTGTAGGTGACGCTTTGCGCCGCCGGTGAGGCCGCCCGCACTTCATACAGGAGGCCGCCCTCAATGCTTCCCGCTTCCACCGCAATGGTGGCCGTGATCCAACCTGACGTTTTGTTGATGGCGAGCGCTGACAGGGTTGTGGCGTCGATGCGGCCGGCGTAGACGCTGAGCTCGGAGGCGGCGTCGAGCGTCGTCGTCACGGGCAACATCGCCTCGCCAAAGCGCGCCCACAGCGGGAACGCATAATATTGCGGCGCTCGATAAAAGCCGTTGTCCTCGTGCATCAGGCCATATTCGGTGCCGTTGCCGGCGCGGCCGTTGGCGAGATCCCACTGGTTGAACAGGGTGTAGCCCTGCTGAATCGCCTGCCCGATGGAGTCGGCCAGGAACAGAGCGTTGACCGCGCGCGTCATCAACTGGGCGTTGTCCTGGTCTTGCACCGAGACCAGGTTATATTCGGTCACAGCGATCGGTGCGCGTCGCCCGTCTGCAAAGACGTCGAAAGCGGCGTCCAGGTCCGCCCGAATCGTCCGCCATTGGCTCTGCGGCTTGGCCAGAATTTCGGCGTGACCGGCGGCGTTGTTGGCGGGCGGCTGGAAGTAGGGATAGGGATGAATCGAATAAAAGTCGAGCGAGGCGCCCGCCGTCGAGATCACTTTGAGGCCCCAGTTGTTGTAGTTCCACCAGTCAGGATTGGAAGGATCGCCGGGCGCCTCGTAGCCGACGGCGCCGACCAGAATGGTCGGATCGACGGCGCGCATCGCCGCGCGGAATTCCAGGTAGCCCTCTCGTCGCGTCGCCCCCGCTCCTTTGCCGAGCACATATTCCGTTCCATCGCACGTCCAGACGTCTTCCCATCCCCAACTCTGGCAGAGGGAGCCGCCCGCGGAGGGTTTCCCTCCATAGACCTCGTTGCCGAATTCCCATAGCTTGACGCCAACCGGGTCTGGGTTGCCGTGCGCTGCGCGCAGTTGCGCCCAGTGGCCCACCGTATACCAGTCCGTGCCGCGGAGGTCGACGCCGATCTCTCGCTCATCGTCGATGGCGCCGTTGAAGAAAGCGACCAATGCAGCGGCCTCTTTGGAGGTACCGTTGGGGTTGACCACCCACAATCCCTCGGCGCCGGTGGCGCGCAAAAAGTTGATGAAATCGGTGGGACGCGCAGCCCAGGGCCAGTAACAAGGCTCTGCACCGGGCTGATCTGCGCCCATCTCGCAGCTCAGCCAGCCGTAGGCGTTGCTCCAACTGCCGCCCGGCATGCGCAGCAGCTTGACGCCCGCGGCAACCGTGCGGCGGCGAAAAACTTCGTCCTCGAATCGACCGCGCCCCAGCCAGGCGGGCAGGTTCGACCCCAGCATACGACCATCGACCGGCGTGATGATTCCAGCGGCCTGAATGCGGATCGTAGCGGAGACCCCAGAGGCTGGTGGGGAGGGCGTTTGACCCGCCACCAGGCGCAGATCGTCGAGATAGAAGGTCAGCTGTCCACTGTCGACCGAGCTTTGCAATGCGATTGACCCCAGCGAGCCGCCCGCCAGATTCAAATCGGAGAGAGGGATCGTGACGACGCGCCACTCGTTGGCGACCGGCCCGCCGGGCAGGTAATGGTTCAGCAAGACCTCGTTGGCGGCCGGATAGTTGACGCCGGATCCGGCCTGCACGCGGATTGCCTGACCGCCGGTTGCGCCGCCGTGAACGGCGAAGCGGAGGGCCGCGTAGCCGGACAGGTCGATATCGCCGCCGGGTCGCACCAGCCACAGCGCTCCCCAGTTGCCGGGTTGATAGGTCACTGCAATTGCACGAGCGCTGCCGCCATAGGTCGGAGACGACGCAGCGAAGTCCACTGCGGCGTCAAATGACCAGCTCTGAAAGGCGGGATCAAGTCCGTCGTCGAAGAGGAGTGCATCACCCTGTCCAGGCTGCATGGCGCGAACGCTCTGGAGAATGCAGGCGCATAGCGCCAGCGCCAGACCCACTGCGCCGAACATCCCAACGGTTCGCCTGCACATTGTTCGCATGCTCATAGCGTCAAGCGCCTCCCTACAGCTGCTGCATCACCGTTTCCACGAAGCTGGCCATGCGTTCAAAGTGAGAGCCTTGCCAGTAGACCTGACCGCACGCCTCGCACTGTTGAAACTCCTCGTAATAGAGCTTCGTCTTAGGTTCCAGCCGGTCGAGCACCGCGCGTTTGTCGACCGGATGCAGAAGGCCGTTGCAATGGGTGCAGCGCTGCCAGGGACGCACGCTGGAGCTTAGGCGATAGCGTCGCAACACCGAGATCAGCTGCTGTCTCGGCTCCACATCGCGCACGCAGTAGCCGAAGACGACGATGCGGCGCTTCAGCAGGCCGCGATCCCGCGTGAGCAGAATCCGATGCTCCTGCGCCGAAATTTGCGCCAGTTCACAGTCGTTGAAGTCGTTGCGATAGAGCGTGTCAAACCCGAACATACGCAGGTAGGCGGCCAGCTGCCCCAGGTGGGCGTCGACGATGAAACGAGCCGGTTGAGGAACAGGCGGCCGTAGGGGCACGCGATCGTGGAGCGCATGGATGGCTTCCAGCGGATAGACCTCCACGCAGTCGCCCTCGCGGAGACGGTAGCTGAAATCCACCGGTCGCCGATTGACCAGAATCGCCTCCACTTCGGGGTGGGGCGCGCCCAACGCCTCGATCGGATGCTTGACGGCGGCGCGTTCGGTCAACCGCTGCTCGATCATGCGATGGCGCAACGCCTCAGGCAGAAAGTCGTTGAGACTGCCGTAAAATCGAAAATGAACGGTGAACATGGCAAGTGGAAAAGGTGGGCGCAGCAAAGAGGCTCGTCGAATCAGAACATGCGCATCAATTCGTTCGACGTTGAATCCAACAGATAGCGGCTTTGTCGCAGTGAAAAACCCGGCGACGATCTAGTCCGGTGACGATTTCGATGGAAGTCTCGTCTGATCTCACTATACACTAGAAATCAAGGGGAAAGCAAGTCATTTTCTCCCCTAAAACCGCCGCCTCGCCGGCCTGTTCCTGGGATGAACGCTGCTGGCGAACGGGTCATGGGAAGAGGCGCTCCCATGACCCGTTCTGATGAAAGGTTGGATCGCGAGAAGGAAAGGTGCGGCGTCGCCGGTTATGGCGGGCAGCCCCATGGCGTGTAGTTGTCGGCGAAGGGGCGCACGCGGAACTCCGGCTCGCCCCGTTGGTAGTCGCCGGTTGACTGCACCACGCGACCGTCCACCCACTGCTCGACTTTATACGGCTCCCCTGCGCCGCCGAAGCGGAAGATGTCCACCGGCAAACCATCAATCTTCAAGTAGCCGGTCGGATTGATCGAGCCGATGCCCGGCCCCAGCGACTGCCATTGATTGTTGCCGTCGAGCCGATAGAGCTTGATCCAGGCGTAGTTCTGCGGCTGCGGCGGCACGCAGGTGATGATGTTGCCCACGATGCCCATCGGCTGTCGTTGCACCTCGATGCGCAGCCGCGCAAACGCCTGGCCGGTCGCCTCAAAGTACTCCATGCGGATGCGGTGCTCGCCGGCGCCGAGCGTCGTCTCGTAGGTATAGCGCGTGCGAGGCTGCGTGCGCCAGCGATCGATCACGAGCTGGTCGTTGATGTACAGCCGCACGCCGTCGTCGGTTTCGGTGATGAAGCGGTATCGCCCCGCATCCAGCCGCAGCGTGTTCGTCCAGCGCACCGAGAAGTCGTCCGCCGGCACGAGGGGATCGGGCGAACCGTCCCGCCAGTTGAAGTTGATATCGTTGTCCTGACGCACCAGCACCGGGCTGCCGCTCAGGTCGCGATTGGCGAAATATTCTCCGGTGAAGGGCCGATCGATGCGCACGCGGCTCCAGGTGGGTCTCGGCAACTCGATGCCGCCGATGCCGCCGATCGCCGGTGGAGCCGGCGGAGCTGGCGGCCCGCCGATCTGCTCCCACGTCAGGCGAATCTGCGCCACGCCCGTATGTTCGAAGTATTCCAGCCGCACCGGAATTGCGCCGCCCGGCAGCGCAATTTCTGCGCTGTATTCGGTGGCGGATTGCTGGCGCCATTGGTCGATGATGAGCTGGTTGTTGACGAACAGGCGGGCGCCGTCGTCGACCAACACGCGGAAGCGATAGGTGCCTGGCGCAAAGTTTACGGCTCGGTTCCAGCGCGCCGAGAAGTAGTCATTGTTGATCACCCCCGGCGCAGGCGAACCGGAGCCCCAGTTGTAGTCGATCGGCCCCGCCTCGCCGCGCACGAGCGTCGGCGCGCCGGCCAGGTCGGGATTGTTGAAATACTCCGCCGTCCAGACGTCGCCGGTGGGCGGCGGCGCGGGTGCAGGCGGAGCGGCGCCGACCTGGAACCAGGTCAACGCAATGCGCGCCTCGCCGGCGTCCTCAAAGTATTCGACGCGGACAGACGCCGGGCCACTCAGCGCAACATCCGCCGACTCTACGGTCGTGGCGGCCTGCACGCGCCAGCTGTCGATGACGAGTCGCTCGTTGACGAAGACGCGCACGCCGTCATCCACCGTGGCGCGGAAGCGGTACACGCCCGGCGCAAAGTTGATCGTATTCGTCCAGCGCACGGAGAAATTGTCTGCGCCGATGACCCCGGGCGCCGGGGAGCCGAAGCCCCAGTTGAAATCGATCCTCGGGTCTTCCCGCACCAAAACGGGGGCGCCGAGCAGGTCGCGGTTGTTGAAGTATTCTCCGCGCCACGGCCCTACGCCCACCGGTTGTGTGGTCGGCGCGCCCACTGCCGGAGGAGGCGGCGCCGGCGCAGGCGCTGTGGCGCCCACCTGCGACCAGCCAAAGCGAATCACCGCTGCCCCGCGGCGTTCGTAATATTCGATGCGCACCTCGTGCGCGCCGGCGTTGAGTTGCCGCGTCGCCGAGAAGGTGCGCGCCGGGCCATGGTCGTACCAGGCGTTGATCACGAGCTGATCGTTGATGAAGAGGCGCGAGCCGTCGTCGCTGTTAAGCGTGAAGCGATAGGCGCCCGGCTGCGTCACCAACAGCGTGCGCGTCCACCGCGCTGAAAAGTTGTCGGCGTTAATCTCCGGGGCCGGCGACCCCAGTCCCCAGTTGAAATTAATATCGCCGTCGACGCGCGTCAGCGCCGGCGGACCGCTCAACGTGATGTTGTTCCAATAGCTGGCCTGCCAGCCGTCGCCCAGAAAAATCGCACCTGGGGTGGCTTGCTGGGCGAGCGCAGCGGCCGGCGCCATTCCAATCAGCAAGGCAAGCACGAATAGCAACGCGATCCCATGCGTCATTCCGAAGGCTTTCGTCTTCATGGCATCCTCACAAAACCTCCTGACGTAATGATAAATTTTCTGTTTCCGCTCTGATTGCCGCCACCGAAATTTGTTCTACCCGATGTACGTCGTAGATGTTCTAAAAGTTCCGCTGAATTGTGCAGAATTGTGCAGAAATGATAGAAATGGCGCCTCGCTACAACGGGTCAGACGCTTGCGATTCGAGACGATCAGAGCCTATTTGCTCGAAAACGATCGAAGTCGGTAAAATGGAAGGAAATAGCCCGGCGTCCGTTCGAGGGTCTGCAGAAAACCTCCTGCAAACTCTGTGAAAATCGCCGAAATCGAAAAGATTGTTATGGACAATCGCCGATGAAAACGCTTGATGAACTCCTCGCCGCATCTGCGGCCCTGCACCGACATCTGTGCCCGCGCCAGGTGCTCGGCGTGCAGATGGGACGACTCGCCGCCGAGCTGCTCCAACTTGAGCTGCCGCAAAGCGACAAGCGGCTGCTCACCATCGTCGAAACAGACGGCTGTTTCAGCACCGGCGTCTCGGTGGCCACCAACTGCTGGGTTGGACGTCGCACTCTGCGCGTGGAGGATTACGGCAAAGTTGCTGCAACTTTTGTTGATACAAAGAGCGGTCAGGCGATTCGCATCGCGCCCAGCCCAACTGCGCGCGAACGCGCCGCCGCCTTTGCCCCTGAAGCGCGCAATCGATGGGAGGCGATGTTGCTGGGCTATCAGCGCATGGCGTTGGCCGATCTTTTCGTGTGGCGGCCGGTGATTTTGACCACGCCGGTGGAGGCGATTCTCAGCCGCGCCGGCCATCGCGCCATGTGTGATTCCTGTGGCGAGGAGATCATCAATGAACGCGAAGTGGTGATCGGCGACGTTACGCTCTGTCGCCATTGCGCCTACGGCGGCTATTATCGGCTCTGCGAAGAGGGCGCCGGCGTTGCGCTGCCGCTCGAGCAGTGGACGCTGCAATCGACTTTGTGACCTGCGAGGCCCTGCTTCTGAATCTTCGCCGACTGAATCCCCAAACCGTTTCCGGGACGCGTTTCCCTACTCACACAGGACATCTGCACCTTGACCTTTCGCAAGGAACCTGATATAACCATTTAACCGTTTTGCTGCCCAGTGATGACCCTTGCTGTCGTCAAGGTGCAGCCCTCGTGACGTCGACCGTCCTGACGAGAGGCTGCAGCCGGAGATGGAAGGGACGATTGTGTCAATTGAAACGGAGTTCAACAAAACATGAAGATGACCAATGCGGAGTTTATCGAGAAAGAACGCGCAAGACTGCTCAACGATATGGAGCAGGTGACTGCGGAGCTCAAGAACCTGCGCGACCTGATGCAGTCTGAAGTGGACATCGAGCCGGATGAGGGAGACGCAGAGGTGTTCGAGCGAGAGAAAAACGCTGCGCTCATCGCCGTGCTTGAACGCCGCTTGAAGGACATCGAGACGGCGCTTAAATTGATCGAAAAAGGCGAATACGGCATCTGCACGCGCTGCGGAAAACCGATCGAGCCGGAGCGTTTAGAGATCAAGCCGGACGCCACCCTCTGCGTCGAATGCCAGCGCGAGGTCGAGCGTCTTAACCGACGTAATCGCATGCAGCGCGAGATCGAATGGTGAGAGGCCGCTTGTGTGGGAGAACGTTTTCGTCTCGTCGCATCCGCTCGCTCAACACAAGCTCACCCTGCTGCGTCGCAGGGAGACCGAACCTAAAAAGTTTCGCGAGGTGATCGGTGAGTTGGCGATGATGCTCGTCTACGAAGCCTCTCAGGACCTTGCGGTGCGCGTCGAGCCGATCGAAACGCCGTTGACCTCTACTCAGGGCAGCGTCATGGCGGAGAAAATCGGCTTTGTGCCGATTTTACGCGCCGGCTTGGGCATGGTGGAGGGCGCCTGGAAACTTCTGCCGCAGGCGGAGGTGTGGCATTTGGGCTTCTATCGAGACGAGCGCACGCTTCGTCCCGTCGCCTACTACAACAAGCTCCCGGTTTCGCCGACCGTTGACCTTTGCATGATCCTCGATCCGATGCTGGCTACAGGCGGCTCGGCGATCGCCGCCGTAGACGTGCTCAAACAATGGGGCGTCTCGCGCATCAAATTTATCGGGCTGCTGGCGGCCCCCGAAGGCATTCAGGCGCTGCACGCCGTGCATCCAGATGTAGCCGTTCATGTCGCCGCCGTCGATGAACGACTGACCGGCGCCGGCGACAGCTTCCCGCCGGGCTACATCTGGCCAGGCCTGGGCGACGCCGGCGATCGGCAGTTCGGCACCGCATGACGCCTCTATTTTGACCCCATCTGCGCAATCGAGAGGCCCAGTTCAGACTGTCAGCCTTGCGGGGAGAAGCCTGCGCCTCAACGAGACGCTGTGCGTAGAATCTGGCGGGCAATCGCCAGCAGAAGCGCAACCTCGTCGGGGCGCAGCGCCGCGCGATAGGCGATCTGCCGCAGCGTGCGCATCACGGCGGCGGGGTTGTACTTGAAAAAATCGATGGCGCGCAGCGCCTCTTCGCTCAACAGAAAGAGCCGCTCCAGCTCCGCCTGCGTCGCACGCGGTTCAAAGGGGGAAGCCTCTGCGCCGCAGCCGGCCGCCATGCGCAGCTCGTAGAGAAACAACAGTACGGACTGCGCCAGATTCAGCGCCGGATACGCCGGATTCGTCGGGAGGCTGGCGATGATGTGACAACGATCCAGTGCAGCGCGATCCAGCCCGTCGGCCTCTGGACCGAAAAGCAGCGCAACGTTGCCCGTCGTCGCTTGCCGGAGCAGCTCCGGCGCCAGCGCGCGCACGTCGTCGGTGGTGCGATGCTCGGGATGACGCGTCGCCGCCGTGCCCACGACGAAGTGCGCGTCCGCCAGGGCGGCGTCGAGAGCGTCGAAATGTTCAATGCGTTCGATCACGTCTTCCGCGTGGTGGGCGATGCGCAACAGATCGGCTGCGGTGTACGGCGTAGGCTGCACAAGTCGCAAGCGGGTGAAGCCCATGTTTTTCATGGCGCGCACCGCCGCTCCGATGTTGACGGGATTTTCAGGGCGATGCAAAACGATGATCACCCGCTCGAAGCAATCAGGGGACATCGACCGCGCTCTTCACTGCAGGGGCGCTTTCCACGGGCGCCCCACACATGGCGCAGAACCGGTGATGCGGGTCCAGCGGATGGCCGCACTGGGTGCAGTAAAGATGCGGACGTTGCTGCTTGTCCTCGGCAGAGGTCGAGGTTTTGGAAGGGGGTGCGATTTCTTCTTCGCTTCCATCCGCTGCAGCTCCTATGCCGTCCCTCACTTTACGGCGCTGCAAAATCTCGCGCTCCAGGGACGCGTCCAGTTGCGCGCTTTCAGGGGCGACCTTTTCGATCTGCGCAAGGAGAGCAATCGCCTGGCGACGAAGCTGCTGGTCGTAGCTGCGATAGTCCTCCTCGCTTAACTTGCCGACGCGATAGTCGAATTCCAGATCCTTGATGGCCAGCAGCACCTGCTCTTTGCGATGCAGCAGTTCCAACAGTTGATCGTCTTCGATCCACGCCGGCGTCGGCCCTTTCTTCAGCAACGGCCAAGCCACAGCCAAGATCGCCAGGCCGGAAATCAAGAGGGCGACCAACAGCTCAATCGTCCACACCATGGCTGACGCTCCCTCGCTCAATCGTCGCCGGTCGCATAGGCGAGCGAACGGACGACTTCGCTGCGCCGCTGCGTCGGGTGAGGCCAGGCTGCGATCAACGTGCCCAGCACCAGAACAACGCCGCCGATCCACATCCACAGCGTCAGGGGGTTAATATAAATGGTGAAAGTGGCGGAGGCGCCGCCGCTCTCCCAGCCGTTCAGGACCACATAGACGTCCTCAAAGGGCGTCACATGGAGGCCCACTTCGCTCGTCGGCATGTCGGGCGTCTTGTCGTAGATGTTGCGCTGTGGCGTGATCACACCGACGCGGCGTCCACTGTCCAGGTTGTAGGCGTTCAACAGGGCGTGATACTCGATGCGGTTCGATTTGCGCTCGCTGATCATGCCGTCATAGACCAGCTCGTAACGCCCGATCTGGGCGCTCTCGCCCCGCGCCAGCGTGACGCTCAGCGATTGCTGATAAAACTCGTTGCCGATCACGGCGACGCCGATCATGACGATGCCGAGATGGACGATGTAGCCGCCATAGCGGCGACCGTTGCGGCGCCACAGCCCTGCGACGGCGGCCAGCGCATTTTCGCCCGTTGTCGCGCGACGTGCGATCACCCCGCGCACATACTCTTGCACGATCGTCGCCACCACAAAAGCGCAGATCGCCAGTCCGATGATTGGGTAGAAGCTGCGCGCGAAGAGGAAAACCAACAATCCGACGGCGACGCCGGCCAGAATGGGAAAGGTGAACTGTTTGCGAAAGGCGCTCAGGCTGGTGTGTCGCCAGCCCAACAGCGGGGCTACGCCCATCAACAACAACAGCAGCAGGAAGAGCGGCCCATTGACCTGATTGAAGAACGGCGCCGCCACGCTGATGCGTTGTCCGGTCAGCAGCTCGCTGAACATCGGGAAAAAGGTGCCCCACAGCGTGGCGAAGGCGATGCCGGCGAAGAGCCAGTTGTTGGCGAGAAACGCCGCCTCGCGGCTGGTGAAGGAGTCGATCGAATGCTCGCCTCGCAGCAAGGGCAGGCGGTCGAAGAGCAGCCAGAGGAAGCCAAGCAGGATCAGCACCAGATAGACCAGAAAATAGGGCCCTACGTCGCTGCGCGCAAAACTGTGCACGCTTTCGATGATGCCGCTGCGCGTGGTGAAGGTGCCGAGGATGACCAGGAAATAGGTCAACCAGATCAGCACGATGTTCCAGACCTTCAGGATGCCGCGTTGTTCCTGGATGATGATGCTGTGCAGGAAGGCGGTGCCCGTCAACCAGGGCAGAAAGCTGGCGTTTTCCACCGGGTCCCATGCCCAATAGCCTCCCCAACCCAGCTCCATATACGCCCACTGGCTGCCCATGAGGATGCCGGCGGAAAGAAACATCCACGGGATCAACGTCCAGCGGCGCACGGTGCGCACCCATTCGTTGTCGAGACGCTTGCTGAGCAGCGCAGCGACGGCGAAAGCGAAGGGCACGGCCATGCCGACGTAGCCCAGATAGAGCATGACCGGATGCAGAATCATCCAGAAGTTCTGCAGAAGCGGATTCAAGCCCTGCCCATCGGGAGGGACAAAGCCGACGCGTTTGAAGGGATCCGCCGCAAAGACCAGCAACACCAAAAAGAACAACGACGTCGTCAACAACGTGGCGTTGACGTAGGGCATCAACGCCCGGTGGCGATCTCGATTGACGTAGGCGACTACTGCACCGTAGGCGGAGAGAATCATGCACCAGAAAAGCAGGCTGCCCGCCTGGCCGCCCCACAGCGCCGAAAATTTATAGAAGGGGGACAGGGCGCGCTCCGAGTGATTCCAGACATAACTGAGCTGAAAGGCGTCGGTGAGCAGACCGTACCAGAGGATCACGGTGGCTGCAAAGACCAGCGCAGCCACGACGTACACGACGTTGAAACTACTTTGAATGAGACGCGTGTTGCGCCACCGGCCGCCCAAATAGCCGGTGACAATGCCAAAGGCGGCGAGCGCCATCGCTGTCAGCAAAATGAGATGACCGATATCGAAGATCATTGGAACTTTTCCTCAAGCTTGCTACCAGGCTGTCGGCTGCCAGATTACTGCGAAGGACCGCGGGGACGAATTTTGTCCAGCAGCGCCTCCATCTGCGCCTGACTGACGATTGGGCCGACCACCACCTCCTGGATCACGCCGTCCGGATCGATGAAAAACGTTTCGGGCACGCCCTTGATGCCGTAGCGTCGCGCGGCTGCACTCTGGAGGTCAGGCCCATTGGGATAGGTGATGTTGAATTCCGCCAGATACGCCCGCGCCGCCGGCTCCTGGTCGAGATAATCCAACCCGATGAAGACGATGCCGTTGTCCTTCTCACGACGCCACATCGCCTCCAGCAGCGGCGCTTCGTCTCGACACGGCGCGCACCAGCTCGCCCAAAAATTGAGCACGACGCCCCTGCCGCGCAAATCTTCGAGCGAAATGGTCTCGCCGTCGAAGGTGGTGAAGGTGAAGGGAGGCGCCTGGCCGCTGGCGCGATGCTCCGATTGGTTGGTCTGGATCAAACGCGCGGCGAGCAAAGCAATGAAGCCCACCAGCACAAGCGTAAACACCGCCTGCCAGATGCGCACCGACCGACGATGCGCGTGTTGCACCTCGGCGCCGACCGTGCGCTCCGTCATCCCTTCAGCCATAACGTTTCAACTCCTCCTCCAGTCGGCGGCTGTACTCATCGGCCACAGAGGGCGAGGCCCCATCCATTGCGATGGCCGCCTCTTGCGGCCGGGACGTCACCATGCGACGCACGGTGCGCCACAGGAACACGCCGCCGCCGGCCAGGGCGACAAAGGGCAAAATCCAGGCCAGCCAGTTGAACCCCTCCAACGGCGGCGCGCCCAACACCTGCGGGCCGTATTGCTCGATGAAATAATTTTTGATCTGCTCCTTATCCCACCCTTCGGCCAATTGTTCGGCGATCATGTCGCGCATTTGCTCGCAGGCTTTGAGCTCACAGGCGTCCAGGCGCACGCCGTTGCAGAGGGGGCACCAAAGCTCTTTGGCGACCTCGTTGACTTCGTTCGGCGTCACGCTGTTCGCCGTCGCGCTGTTCTGCGTCATGCGGACGTCCGTTGAGGAAGATGCGGCGTCCGTCTGCGCTATCGCCAGCTCTGCGTTTCCGGGGGACAACACGGCTAGAAACGCCAGCGCCCCAACGAGGAGAAAGAGCAGAGCATGTTTGATTCGATGCATCGTTTTCATCTCTTTCGGAACAGCCTATCCTCTCTCGCCTGAGGAGAAGACTTTCAAACGCTAGAAAATTATAACATAATTGTTGGATGTGGATGGGTTTTGGATGACAATTTCACCATCCTTTAAGCTTTTCGGTCGGTGTTTAAAGCAAGGGGAATCGATCCATCGGATGACTCATCTGGAAAAAGCACAATCTCCTCTTATCCTCGCCGCCGTCCTGGCCGGGCTGATGCTGAGCAACGTATCCGGCGTGGCCCAGCGGGCTGGTCACATCATTCTACCGGCGCTGATCTTGATGTTGACGTTCGTCTTTCTGCAGATCCCGCTCCGAGGATTCAAAGACGTCTTTCGACATCGAGAAATCGCAATCGCCAGCCTGCTTATCAATTTTGTGTGGACGCCGCTCTTCGCCTGGGCGCTGGGCTGGCTTTTCCTCGGTGAGCAGCCCGCGCTCTGGATCGGTTTTCTGATGTTGATGGTGACGCCCTGCACGGATTGGTACCTCGTGTTTACAGGGATCGCCAGAGGCAATCTGCCTTTGAGCACCGCGCTGTTGCCGATCAATTTGATTCTGCAGCTGATCCTGCTGCCCGTGTACATTTTGCTGCTGGCCGGCGCCGTCATCCCGGTGCAGTGGAGCGCTTTGCTCGAAAGCATCATCGTCGTCTTACTGGCGCCTTTTGCGACCGCTATTGCACTGAGAGGAATTCTCGTGCGTCGGGGCAGTGAATCATGGTTTTCGCAGAAATTGTTGCCCAATCTGCAGCTGGTGCAGCTCTTGTTGCTCGCGCTGGCGATCGCCGCTATGTTCGCCTCCGAAGGGAACGCAATCCTGCAAAATCCGCGCATGTTGCTCTATCTCCTTCCGCCTCTGGCGCTGTTTTGGGGCGGCAATCTGGCCCTGGCCATTGCAGTGGGCAAATTGCTGAACAGCAGGTATGCAGACTTCGCCTCGCTCAGCTTTACGACGCTCGCCAGGAATTCGCCCATCGCCCTGGCGATCGCTCTGGTGGCCTTTCCCGAAGAGCCGCTGGTGGCGCTGGCGTTGGTGATCGGCCCGTTGATCGAGCTGCCGGCGCTCGCCCTGATTGCGCAGATCTTGCTATGGATCGAACGCAAAGAATGGTTCGCTGCGAGGGCAGTCCATCGTCTATCGACCAATCCAGACGCGTGAGTGGAAAATTGAATCATGTCTCGGAGAAGCGGAAGTCGAACTCATCCGATTTTCACCCTCATATGGGTGGTTATGAGTCTCTGGACGGCGACTGGGTGCACAGAGCGCAGCGCTGCCTCGGGCATAGAGAATCCGCCCCCCATAATTGTAGCTGCGGCCGCCGACCTTCAATTTGCCTTCACTGAAATCGCCGAACTTTTTGAGCAACGCACCGGCCAGCCTGTGACGCTCGTCTTTGGCTCGTCCGGTCACCTTGCGCAGCAGATCGAAAACGGCGCGCCCTTCGATCTTTTCGCCTCGGCCAACATCGCCTTCGTCGAGCGGTTGCGCGATAAAGGGCTGGTTCTGCCTGAGACCGTCGCCCTGTATGCCGAGGGCCGCATTGTGCTGGCTGTGAACCGCGACGTTGAGATCGAGATCGCCCAGCTGCAAGACTTGGAGAACCCTCTGATTCAGCGCATCGCCATCGCCAATCCAGAGCACGCTCCGTATGGGTTGGCGGCGAAAGAAGCGCTGCTTGCGACCGGTCTCTGGGAAAGCGTGGAGCCGAAACTCGTCTACGGTGAAAACATCCGCCAGACGCTCCAATTTATTCAGACCGGCGATGCGCAGGCCGGCATCGTTGCGCTCTCGATTGCAAACGTTCCAGAGATCCGATGGACGTTGATCGACGCTGACCTGCACACCCCGCTGCTTCAAGCGCTGGCCGTCGTGAAATCCTCCTCCCAACCGGAGGCCGCACGCGCGTTCGCTGCCTTTGTCAACAGCGAGGAAGGCCGCGTCATCATGAGAAGGTATGGATTTGTCATGCCGGGCGAAACGCTCGAATAAACCGTCATCGGAGACGCGAAAACTGTGGAAGCCAACTGGGCGCCGTTGCGCCTTTCACTGCAAGTGACGGTGACCGCCACGCTGCTGGTGTTGATCACCGGCGTGCCGTTGGGCTGGCTGCTGGCGCGCAAGCGTTTCCCCGGCCGCGAGGCCGTAAGCGCCATCGCCGTATTGCCGCTGGTGCTGCCCCCGACCGTGCTGGGCTATTACCTGTTGGTGCTGCTCGGCGCGCAAAGCCCATTGGGGCAATGGCTGGCCTCGATCGGTTTTCCGTTGGTCTTCACCTGGCGCGGGGCAGTGATCGCCGCTGCAGTCGCCGCCTTTCCTCTGATGGTGGAAAGCGCCTGCGCCGGCTTTGAGGGCGTCGATCCCCGCCTGGAGGGCGTGGCGCGCACGCTGGGACGCTCGGAATTCGCCATCTTCTGGCGCGTGACGCTGCCGTTGGCCTGGCGCAACATCGTGGCCGGGACGGCGCTGACCTTTGCGCGGGCGCTGGGGGATTTCGGCGTCACGCTCATGGTGGCGGGCAACATCCCCGGCCGCACGCAGACAATGGCGCTGTACATCTACGATCTGGTGCAGGCTAATCGCCAGGACGAGGCCAACCGCATGGTGCTGGTCATCACCGTGCTCACGGTGACGCTTCTCGTCGTCGCGCGTCGCCTTGCCCGCAGGGCGGTGTAGACGGGCGAGCGGCGTGCAACAGAGGGACAGGGTTGGCAAACAAGTGCAGGGCGAGCTCCACGCCCGCCCTGCACGTACATTCTCTAGTTGCGAAACGAAAAACTACTTCGCCGCCTCTTCGACGTTGCTGGCGTCATAGATGGTGAACGGCCCCATGAGCACGCGTAGGCCTGCTGCGCGCGTCGGGTCTTTCTCGATCGTATAGACGCCCATGCGTCCCGCCTCGAAGGTTTCGCCCTCGACGCCCTGCAACGCGCCGGTCGCCAGCAGGTACGTCACGTAATAGGTGAGATAGCCGAGGTCTTTGAAGCTCCACAGCGCAAATTGCGGCGCGCAGCCGTTGAGCGTGAACTCCAGCATTTCCGCCGGCAAGCCCAGCCCGGAGACCTTGACCGTGTCGCACAGGCCTTCATCCTGCATGGCCTTGGCGGCGGCGGCGATGCCCACGGTGGTGGGCGCCATGATCAGCTCCAGGTCGGGATACTTGTCGACCAGCGCCAGCGCCTGGTTGTAGGAATCCTCGGACTGGTCATTGCCGTAGACGATGTCGACCAGCTCCAGGTTGGCGTATTCCGGCTGCTCCAACACGCGCTGCAGCGCGGCGATCCAGGCGTTCTGGTTGGCGGCGTCTGGCGAAGCGGAAAGCACGGCGAACTTGCCGCCGTCCTCGCCCAGGATATTGCGCGCCATGTCGGCCATCACCTTGCCCGTCTCATCGAAGTCGACCTGCGCTACGAAGACCTGCTCACCCTCCGCCGAGGGGATCGGCGAGTCCCAGGTGACGACGGTCATGCCCGCCTCGCGGGCCGCTTTGGCGGCCGGCGCAATCTGATCGCCTGCGTTGTTGGAGATCATGATGGCCTGGATGCCCTGGGTGACGGCGTTGGTCAGAATCTCGATCTGACCGGCGACGCTGTTCTCCGGCGTCGGGCCGAGGAATTGCAGCGGCTCTGGGTTGCCCAGCTCGGCGTGCGCTTCTTGCGCGCCCTGGTTCGCCTGGTCGAAGACGAGGATGCCCAGGAATTTCGGCATCAGGATCATCTTGACCGCCTGGCCGGGCGTCGCCTTGACCACCTCTGCGGCGGGCGCCGCTTCTTCGGCAGGCGCTTCCGTAGGTGTAGGCTCCTCAGCAGGCGCTTCGGCGGGAGCGGCTTCCGTCGGCGCCTCCGTGGGCTGCGGCGTAGGCGTGGGCGTCGGCGGAACAGGGGTGGGCGTCGGCGTCGCCGCCGGTCCGCAGGCGGCGACGAGCATGCTGAGGATGATCAGCAGACTCATGAGCAGAGTTGTCGTCTTTCGCATAGCTCTTTTCTCCTTAGGGTTGTTGAATGACTCGATCAACGAAAACGCATGAAGGGCGGAGCAGCGCCGACGAGGCTCAGGCGTTGCCTGTTTCCATGCGTTGCGCACGACGCCGATTCCAGAAGCTTCGGACCTGGCCGGCCACGTTGGGTGCCAGCACGGACAGAATCAACAAGGCGCCGATCACGCCGGTCTGCACATGGCCGGACAGATTCGCCAACCCCATGCCGTTGCGCAGATTCAGGATGATCAGCACCGAAAGCAGGACGCCCCACATGGTGCCGGAGCCGCCGTAGATGCTGACCCCGCCCAGCAACACCATGGTGATGATGTCGAGCTCGAAACCCGTCGCCATGTCTCCGCGCACCGCGCCGAGGCGCGCGGCGTACAGGATGCCGGCCAGCGCAGCGATTGTCGACGACGTCACGAACAGGATCATCTTGGTGCGCCGCACGTGCACGCCCGAATAGCGCGCCACCTCTTTGTTGTTGCCGATCACATAGACATAGCGACCAAATCCGGAGTATTGAAGAATGATAATCGCAAAGACCAAAAGCACAAAGAAGATGATCAGCGCCAGCGGGAACGGGCCGATCAACGGTTGCTGCCCCAGCCGATTGAACCACTGGGGGAAGCCGCCGATCGAGCGATCTTCAACCAGGACATAGGCCAGGCCGCGATAGCCGATCAGCCCCGACAGCGTCACCACCAACGACGGCAAGCCGACTACGCCGATCCAGAAGCTGTTGAACAGACCCGCCGCCACGCCGGCCAGCAGCGCCACTGCCACCGCCCACTCCATCGGCGTGCCGTTGGCATAGAGAAAGCCGGCCGTGCATGCGCTGAAGCCCATCACCGAGGCCACCGAGAGATCGATCTCAGCGTTGATGATGATGAAGGTCATGATGAGCGCCACGATGATCTTTTCGATCGACAACTGGAAAAGATTGATCCAGTTGCCCAGCGTCATGTAGCCGGGCGCGTTCAAGGCATTGTAGACCACCGTCACGGCCAACAGCACCAGCAGCAGCCCTTCCCACCGCTGCAAAAATGCAGCCCTATGTCGCATGCCGCGCTCCTCCTTGTTCCACGCTGAGGCTGGCGGAGGAGGTCTGCAGCTCATGGCGCACCCACGCCTTGCGCAGCCGATTCATGACGACGGTGTCGGTCGCCACCGCCAGCAAGATCATCAGACCGAGCAGCGCGTTGCGCCAGAATTCGCTGATGGCCAGCCAGCGGATCAGGCTGTTGTCGATAATGTCGATGAGCAGCGCGCCCAAAAAGGCGCCGAAAGGCGACCCGATGCCGCCGTTGATGTTCACGCCGCCGACCACCGCCGCCGCCACCGAC
Organism: uncultured Caldilinea sp.; assembly: GCF_937128415.1. Classification (GTDB taxonomy): domain Bacteria; phylum Chloroflexota; class Anaerolineae; order Caldilineales; family Caldilineaceae; genus Caldilinea. Next base: position 124,896 of record NZ_CAKZMJ010000066.1, on the reverse strand, counting down.
TTGAGCTCGATCCCCTGTCCGGCCACCACCGTGATGTTGCCAAAGCGCGCCAGAAAGACGAAGCCGGCCAGCCCTGCCAGGGCGCCGCTCAGCAAAAAGGCTGTGAAGACCATGCGTTGCGCCGGAAAGCCGGCCACGCGCGCCGCCTCGGGATTCGAGCCGATGGCGTAAAGCCGCCGCCCCCAGGTCATATATGTGACGAGAATCTGAAACGCAATCACTACAATCAGTGCAATCAGGAAAAGCAAACGAATCTCGACGGCGCCGATGCTGAAGGCGTTGAGCGGCGGCAGATTGACCAGCCAGCGCGGCAGCTCGCTCGTCAGCACGCTCTTGGCGCCGGAGAATTCCACCAGCAACGTTCGGTAGATGGCCAGGGTGCCCAGCGTCACGATGATCGCCGGCACGCGGCCATAGGCCACCAGCACGCCGTTGAGCGCTCCCATCGCCGCGCCCATGCCTACAGCCATCAACACCACCGCCAGCGGCGGCAGATCGTTGTTGGCCGCCAGCATTGTGCCGGTCGCATAGGCTGTGAAGCCCACGATCGAGCCGACGGAGAGGTCGATGTTGCGCGTCAGAATGACCAGCGTCTGTCCCACCGCCACGATCGCCACCACGGCCACGCTCGTCGAGATGCGCGTGAAGGTGCGCGGATGCAGATAATTCTCGATCTGTGTGCTGAAGAAGAGTGCAAGCGCGAGGATCAGGCCGATCAACACCAGCTCGCGGATCTGCTCCGGCTGAAAGCGACGACGCAGTTCGTTCATAGCTCCACCGCCTGTGTTGTCAGGGACGACTGCACCTGACCGTTCGATGAGAGCTCCTGGCCCATCGCCGCCATGATGACGCGTTCCTGCGTCGCTTCATCACGCGAGAAGACGCCCATTTGCCGTCCCTCGCGCATCACCAACACGCGGTCGCTCATGGCGAGCACCTCCGGCAGGTCGGATGAGATCAAAATGATGCCCAACCCTTGCGCAGCCAGGTCGCTGATGATGTGGTGCACCTCGGCCTTGGCGCGCACGTCGATGCCGCGCGTCGGTTCGTCCAGAATCAGCAGACGCGGCTGTGTGTTGAGCCATTTGCTGAGCATCACCTTCTGTTGGTTGCCGCCGGACAGCTTGGCGACCTCCAGGTTCACCGAAGGGGTGCGAATCATCAGTCGCTCGCGATAGCTTTCGGCGGTGCGCTGCTCCTCCTTGCGACGCACCAGACCCAGCGCGCTGAGATAACGACGCAGCGAGGGCAGCGTGATGTTGCTGGCGATCGACATCGGCAACGTCAACCCCAAGCCGCGCCGGTCTTCGGTGACGTAGGCGATGCCTAGCTTCAAGGCATGGTCCGGGCTTTTGATCTGCACCGGTCGACCCTCGAAGAGAATTTCTCCCTGGTCGGCGGGTTCGATGCCGAAGAGCGCCAGCCCGACGTCGGTGCGTCTGGCCCCGATCAATCCTGCGAAGCCCAGCACTTCCCCTTCATAAATATCGAACGTGACGCCGCTGAAGACGCCTTCTTTGCCGAGATTGCGCACAGACATCAGCAATTTGCCGCGTGGAACGGCGCTCTTGGCGAAGAACTCGCTCACTTCGCGGCCGACCATCTCGCGGATCATCAGCTCGCGCTGGGCGTCGAGTTCCTCCGGCGCAGCGCGCAGCCGGGAGGAGATCACCCGCCCATCGCGCAACACGGTGATGCGATCCGCAACGCGGAAGACCTCCTCCATGCGATGGCCGATGAAGAGAATCGCCACCCCTTTGCTGCGCAGCGACTCGATGATGCGAAACAGTTGGTTGACCTCATGCGCCGAGAGCGAGGCGGTCGGCTCATCCATGATGAGCACGCGCACGTTGAGCGAGATGGCCCTGGCGATCTCGACCGCCTGCTGCGCCGCCAATGTCAACCCGCGCGCAGGCATGCGCACGTCCAGCCGCACGTCGAGCTGCGCCAGGATCGCCTCGGCGTCGCGATGGAGCTTTCCCCAATTGACGAACGCCCCCCGGTTGCGATGGCTGATGAAGATGTTTTCTGCGACGTTCAGGTCAGGAAAGACCATCGGCTCCTGGTAGATGGCGGCGATGCCCAGCGTCTGCGCCTCCTGCGAGTTGTGGATGCGCACCGGCGCGCCGTCGAGCAGGATGACGCCGCTGTCCGGCTGGTGCACGCCGGTCATGATCTTGATCAGCGTCGATTTGCCGGCGCCGTTCTCGCCGATCAGCGCATGCACCTCGCCCGGATAGAGTGTAAGCGACACGTCGTCCAGCGCCTGCGTGGCGTCAAAGCGCTTGGAGATGTGACGCATTTCGAGGATGGGACGAGACGTCGTCGATAGCTCGGACATGGTTGTGTGTTTCGTATCGCGTGTGCGGCGGACGTCGCTGCAACGCCCGCCGCTTCCGTCGTCTACTGGAATCCTCCGCTGGTTGTTGCAACGCCGCGCTCGCGGCGGATCTTTTCTTCATAGCCGGACGCTTTGTAGGCGGCGATGGGATCTACGGGAACGCCCATCTCCTCGCGCACGACCGCCAGCAGCGGACGCACGTCGGTGCGGAAGGCGTCGGTGAGCAGCTTGTGCGCCAGCAAGACCTCGCCTGCAGCCTGAAGCTCGGCCAGCTGTTTGCGCGGCACGATCAGCGCCTTCGCATACGCCTCTTGACAGTTGAGCACCGACTGGATCATCGGCGCCATCTTGCCCTCGATGTTGTGACACTGGTCGATCATGTAGGCGACGTTGCGCGCCGAGGCGCTCAGGGCCGGGTCGTCGCTCATCTCGGCGGCGACCAGCTCGTTGTAAATTAGGAACAGCTCATACGGATTGACGCTGCCCACGATCAGGTCGTCGTCCGCGTATTTGCGGTTGTTGAAGTGGAAGCCGCCCAGCTTGCCTTCATCCAGCAAGAAGGCGACGATCTGCTCGATGTTGACGCCTTGGGCGTGATGGCCCAGGTCAACCAGCACCTGGGCGGCGTCGCCCAGCTTGAGCGCCCAGGCGTAGGCGGTGCCCCAGTCTGGGATGTCGGTGCTGTAGAAGGCCGGCTCGAAAAATTTGTATTCGATCAACATGCGCCCGCCGGCGGGCAGATGCGGCTTGACCGCCTCCAGCCCCTGCTCGAAACGACGCTTGCGCTCGCGCAGCGAATCCTGTCCGGCGTAGTTGGTGCCGTCGGCGAACCACAGGCTGAGAATGTTGCTGTTGAGCTTGCGCATGATCTCGCAGCACTCCAGGATGTGGTCGAGCGCGCGCTCGCGCACGGCCGGGTCCGGGTTGCCCAGCGAGCCGAGCTTGTATTCGTCGTCCTGGAAGACGTTGGGGTTGACGGCGCCGATGCGAATGCCTTGGGCTTCGGCGTACTGACGCATAGCGTCGTAGTCGCCGTCGGCGGGTTTGTCCCAAGGGATGTGCACGGCGACCGTAGGGGCGATGCCGGTCATTTTGTGCACCATGGCCGCGTCGTCGAGCTTCTGCTGCGTCGTCGTCGCAGCGCCGGGCCAGGCGAACGCCTTGAAGCGCGTGCCGCTGTTGGCGTAGCCCCAACTGGGCGTCTCGATGTGCTGGCGCTTGAGCGCCGCTTTGACCGCTTCGACGTCGACGCCTGCCTGGGTGAGCTGCTCCGCCAGGATCTCGTAGGCAGCCTGATAATTCGCCATCGCTGAATTCCCTCCTCTATTGATGATTCATTTTGCCTGCAAACGACGACCGGATGACCGATCATCGCCAAGAGACGCCGTCCGCCGGCGTCCACACTGTTATTTTGAAAGGCCAATGGCCGGGGCACTCGGATGAAGCGCTATCAAGTATATGTCTTTTGCGTATTCTATGCAACTGCGAAGATTCTTTTTCGCAGCGCTTTCGATTCGTCTCAGTTTGCCCGCAAAAACTCCCCAGAAGACCGGTGAAATCGATGGCGACGTCTTCTATACTCATGTTTGCACCCGGTGCGCGCACGCCATTTTGCACAGAAACAGAAAGGGAAGAGCAACGATGTCTCAACCGAACCTGGAGCTGCTTTTTACTGCGATTGTGGATGGGGACGCCAAAAGGGCGGCTGCCGTCGCCCAGGCGGCGGTGGCGGCGGGCGTCGATCCACAGACGATGCTCACTGAATACATGATTCCGGCGATGGATGAGGTCGGCGCCCGCTTCGAGGCGAATGAATGCTTTGTGCCGGAGCTGCTCATCTCGGCGCGCGCCATGAAGGCGGCGATGGAAGTGATTCGACCGCTGCTGCTGGGCAGGGCGGTCGAGCCGGCCGGCCGCGTTGTGATCGCCACGGTGCAGGGCGACTTGCATGACATCGGCAAGAATCTGGTGGCCACCATGCTCGAAGGCGGCGGCTTTCAGATCGTCGACGTCGGCGTCGATGTCAGCCCGGACAAGCTCGTCGAAGCCGTGCAGGTGCATCAGCCGCAGATCGTGGCGCTCTCGGCGCTGCTCACCACGACCATGCCGTCGATGAAGCGCATGATCGACCGCCTGGTGCAGGAGGGACTGCGTCAGCGCGTGAAAGTGATGGTGGGCGGCGCGCCGGTGACGCAGGACTTCGCCGAGGAGATCGGAGCGGACGGGTACAGCGACAACGCCGCCGGCGCGGTCACGTTGGCGCGTCGCTTCGTAGGCGTCGCGGCGTGACTGACCTTACCGAAGGCGCCCCGCCTAGCGGCGCCGATAACGCCCAACGAAGCACGCCAGGTGCCAGGCTCACGGAGCATTTCCGTGCTTTTTTGCTCTTGTGGCTTTGCGTTGAATCAATTCTGGGGAACAGCGCATGAATCCTCGCGAACGTTTTACAGCCGTGATGCACTATCAGCCGCGCGACCGCTGCCCGATCATGGACTTTGGTTTTTGGGAGGAGACGCTGACCATCTGGCAGGATCAGGGGTATCCTGCCGGCGTGGATCCCGACCTTTTCTTCGGCATGGACCCGCAGTGGCGCATGTGCGGCTGCATTGTGGGGCTGTGGCCCCCTTTTCCGACGCTGAAACTGGTCGACGAGGGGGAGACCGAAATCGTCCAGCAGGCCGACGGCGTCATCGTGCAGCGCGGCAAATTTCTCGGTTCGATCCCTCGTCATCTGCGCCACACGCTTGTAGATCGCGACAGTTGGAACGCTTTTTACAAGCCGCGCCTGCGCGCCGATGACCCACTGCGCCTGCCCGCAGGTCCGGCCTGGGAGATGCAGCTCGCCGAATGGACGCGCCCCGACCGCGACTATCCGCTCTTCATCGAGGCGGGTTCGCTTTACGGCGTGGCGCGCAACTGGTTTGGCCTCGAACGCATCTCTGAGATCATGTACGACGATCGCCCCCTCTTCGAGGAGATCGTCGAGACGCTGGCCGACGTCGTTGTCGCCGTGTTGGAGTTTGTGCTTGGCGCCGGCGTGCGCCCCGAAGCCGCCAGCATGTGGGAGGACATGGCCTACAGCGGCGGCCCGTTGATGTCGCCCAAGCTGTTCAAGCAAATTCTCGCGCCGCATTACAAGCGCATCACCGCCACCTTGAATAAATACGGCGTGGACATCGTCTTCGTGGACTGCGACGGCAACATCGAGCTGCTTGCGCCGCTCTGGCTGGAGGCGGGCGTCAACACCATGTTTCCGATCGAGGTCGGCAAGTGGAAAGCCGATCCGTTCGAGTTTCGACGGCGCTATGGCAAGGCGATGCGGCTGATGGGCGGCTTCGACAAACACATTCTGATGGCGTCCAAGGAGGCCATCACTTGCGAGATCGAACGCCTGGCGCCGCTGGTGGAGGAGGGCGGCTACATTCCCACGCCCGACCATCGCGTGCCGCCCGACGTGCCGTTCGAGAACTATCTTTTCTACATTGAGGAGGCGAAACGCGTGTGGGGCAAAGGGCTCGCCAACCTCAAGCCCACGGGCAAGCCGGAGAAACGAGGGTGACAGGATGCAACCGCGTGAACGATTCATCGCCGCGCTCGAGCGCAGGCCGCTCACCGGCCGCGTGCCGCACTTCGAGCTCGTCTTCTTTTTGACCATGGAAGCGTTCGGCAAGGTGCACCCCTCCCATCGCAACTACAGCCAGTGGGGGCAGATGGAGGAGAAAGAGCGCGAGCTCCATCGTCTCGATATGGCGGACATCTACATCGCCACCGCCGAGCGCTTCGAGCACAGCGCCATTTTCATCCATCCGAACCCCGACACCGTCGAGGAGACGATCCGGCTGATCGACATCCTCCGTGAAAAGACGGGCGACCGCTATTTTTTGATGCGTCACGGCGACGCCACCTTCAGCATCCCGGATGGCAAAGAGATGTTCGCCTTCGCCGAACGTCTGGCCGACGATCCCGAAGGGCTGAAGCGAGAAGCGCAACAGAAAGTCGACGCCGCCATTCGTCGGGCCGAGGTGTACGCACGCCATGGCGGGCTGGACGGCTTCGCCCTGTGCGCCGACTACTGCTTCAACAGCGGACCCTTCCTCAGCCCTCGCCACTTCGCCGAGTTCATCACGCCCTATCTGGCGCAGTTGACGGCGGCGTATCGGGACATGGGTTTTTACGTGATTAAACACACCGACGGCAACATCATGCCGATCATCGACCAGCTTGTGGCCACCAAACCGCATGCGCTGCATTCGCTCGACCCCCAGGCAGGCGTCGACATCGCCGAAGTCAAGCGGCGCTACGGCGATCAGGTCTGTTTAATCGGCAACGTGAACTGCGCCTTGCTCGACACCGGCGCGCCGGAGGAGATCGCCGAATCTGTGCGCTATGCGCTGCGCAACGGCATGCCGGGGGGCGGCTACATCTTTTCGACGAGCAACTGCATTTACACCGGCATGCCGTTGAAGTCGTATGAGTTCATGCTGGAAATCTGGCGGCGCGAAGGGGTTTATGCATGAAATGCGCGTCCCCGACCCCAGCTGGCAGTCGGGGACGCCGGGATGCATTCATCGGCGCGGGTCGGATGATTCAACGCGAGTGCGCAGCCACTCCGCAGTTTCGGCCTCTGGAATCTCCACCTGTTCGCCTGAAATCAAATCTTTGATCGCCACAACGCCGGCCTCAAGCTCGCGCGGGCTGAGCAACACGGCGTAGCGGATGCCGCGCTCCTCGGCGTACTTGAATTGCTTGCCGTAGCGGTCGTTTTCTGGGTAGAGGTCGACGCGCAGGCCCGCCTTGCGCAGCCGATGCGCCAGTGCAAGGCTGGCGGCGACGGTGCTTTCGTCGAAGAGGGTGACGAGCGCCTGCGGCTGCGTGCTGAGGCGGGCCGGGAACATGCCCCGCTCCTCCATGATCAGGATGATGCGCTCCAGGCCGAGGCTGAAGCCGCACGCCGGGATGCTCTGCCCGCAGAACATGCCGATCAGGTCATCGTAGCGTCCGCCGCCCCCGCCGGAGCCGCTCAGACCGGGAAATTCGATCTCGAAGATGGGGCCGGTGTAATAGCTCAGGCCGCGTGCCAGGTAGGGGTCGACGCGCAGATGTTCGGCGGCCGGTCCAACTTTGCAAAGGGCGACGACTGCCTTCAGTTCGGAGACGCCGCGACTGCCCACGTCAGAGGGCTGCAACAGCGTCTGCAGCCAGTCGAGGACCTCGTCCACGCCGGCCGGCGCGCTCGCCATCGTCTCCAGCAACTTTTGGGCAGCCTGCGCAGGCACGCTGCGTTCATCCAGCTCCTCGCGCACGCCTTCCATGCCGATCTTGTCGAGCTTGTCGATGGCGACCAGCGCACTGCTTTCCAACGCGGGGGGCACGCCGGCGATCTCCATTAGCCCGCGCAAGATCATGCGATGGTTCAGCCGGATGTGAAAACTCTCTGCGCCGCGGAAACCCAACTCCTGCAACACCTCGGCGCCGGCGGCGAGCACCTCCGCCTCTGCGGTGGGGCTGGTCGTTCCGACGATGTCGACGTCGCACTGGTAGAACTCGCGATAGCGCCCCTTCGCCGGACGGTCGGCGCGATAGACCGGCTGAATCTGATAGCGCTTGAAGTAGCGGGGCAGTTTGCTGCGATATTCGGCGACGACGCGCGCCAGGGGCACGGTCAGGTCGTAGCGCAGGCCGGCGTCGCTGATGCTGTTCTCCGTCGGCGAGTCGGCCAGGGCGCGCGCCAGCTTTTCCCCACGCTTAAGCACGCGAAAGATGAGCTGGTCGCCCTCTTCGCCATATTTACCAAGCAGCGTGCTCAGCCGCTCCATCGTCGGCGTCTCCAGCGGCTCAAAGCCGTAGCGCTGATAGACGCGCTTGACCACGTCGATCACATAATCGCGTCGCAGCACATCCAGCGGCAGGAAGTCGCGCATGCCGCTTAACGGTTCGGTGTTTGTCTTCGCCATAGAATTCTCAATGAATGCTCAATTAAGCTTGCACTACAAAAGCTTCCACCACAAAGACCCGAAGACACAAAGCGAGTCGATAGTGGAATTCGGGTCTTAAGACCTGGTGAAAATTCTACGCGCCCCCAGGTTTACTACGACAACAAATACTCTGGCTCCACGTATTCCAGGTCAAAGGCTTCGGCGACGCCCTCACAGGTCACATGGCCCTGATAGGTGTTCAACCCCAGCATGAGCGCTCGATTCTTGCGCACGGCGTCGAGACCCTCATCGGCGAGCTGCAGCACATACGGCAGGGTCTGGTTGTTGAGCGCAAAGGTGCTCGTGCGCGGCACGGCGCCCGGCATGTTGGCGACGCAGTAGTGCACGACGCCGTCGACGACGTAGGTGGGGTTGCTGTGCGTCGTCGGCCGCGTCGTCTCGATGCAGCCGCCCTGATCGACGGCGACGTCGACGATGACGGCGCCCTCGCGCATGCGAGAAACCATGCTGCGCGTCACCAGATGCGGCGCGCGTCCGCCCGGGATCAGCACTGCGCCGATGACGAGGTCGGCGTTAAGCACCACCTCCTCGATGTTGTACTCGTTGCTCGTGCGCGTGCGCAGCCGGCCGCCGTGGATGTCGTCGAGATAGGTCAGGCGATCATGGTTGATGTCCAGCACGGTGACGTGCGCGCCCATCCCCACGGCGATCTTGACGGCGTTGCTGCCGACCGTGCCGCCGCCCAACACCGCGACGTTGGCGGGCGCCACCCCGGGCACGCCGCCCATCAGGATGCCGCGCCCACCCTGGGGCTTCTCCAGGAAAAAGGCGCCGACCTGCGCCGCCATGCGCCCCGCCACCTCGCTCATCGGCTGCAGCAAGGGCAGCTTGCCATCGGGCGTTTGCACGGTCTCGTAGGCGATGGCCGTCACTTTCTTCTCCAGCAGGGCGTGCGTCAGACGCCGATCCGCAGCCAGATGTAAATAGGTGAAGAGCATCAACTCAGAACGCAGATAGCGATATTCCGTCTCGATCGGTTCTTTCACCTTGACCACCATCTGCGCCGACCAGGCGTCCGCCGGGTCGGCGACCAGTTCGCCGCCGGCGGCGAGATACTCCTCATCCGGAATCGAGCTTCCCAGGCCGGCGCCGCTCTCGACGAGCACGCGATGGCCTCGTCGCGTCAAGGCGCGCACGGCGCCGGGGGTCAATCCGACGCGACCTTCGTTGTCTTTGATCTCTTTGGGCACTCCGATCAACATGATCGCCACCTCCGTTGGTAGTCTGTGCTTTGGATTGCTTGTTTCCGTTTTTCCTGGCGCGGTCGGCCTGGAAACCCGCCCCCATTGGCGGAGCTTCGCCCTCGTTACAGGGAGTGTATCAATGAACACACGCTTTGCCAAAGCGCTCAGTTGCGTAGAGAATGATCCCATGATGACAGACGAAGCGCGCACCGAGAACATGCATCGACCGGCTTACGGCCAAACGCAGCGTCGGACAAAAAAAGGCCGCCCATCTCCGGCGATCCGCTTCTGGCGGGGCGCCCACCGCGTCTGGGGGCGTCTTTTCTGCGGCGTCGTCAACGCCTGGCGCAGGCTGCGCAAAGGGAGTCTACCCGACTATGTGGTGATTACGCTGCGAGGCGACCTGCAGGAAAGAGATCCGGAAAGGCCCTGGTTTTTTGATTTCCTGCCCGGCTACCGTCCGCCGCAGACGATCGAAAGCCTGCAGCGGGCGTTCGATCGCATCACCGACGACCCCGACGTGCGCGGGGTGTTGCTCCTTTTCAAGGACGCCTCCATCAGCCTGGCGCAGGCGCAAAGCCTCGCCGCCCTCTTCGAGCGCTTTCGCCGCTGGTCGCTGGAGCGCAATGGCCGACGCCAGGCGCAGCGCATCGTGGCCTTCGTCGAGCAGGGAACGACCGCCGTCCTTATGGCCGCCAGCGCCGCCGATCAACTGATTCTGGCGCCGCTGTCCGACTGGAGCGTCCTCGGCCTGCGCGCGGCGCCTCTCTTCCTGCGGCGGACGCTGGCGCAGTTGGGCGTGGAGATGGAGGTCGTGCGCGTGGCGCCGTGGAAGACGGCCGCCGACCCCTTCATTTTCGACGGACTGACGGAGGAGGCGCGCACGCAGTACGAATGGTTGCTCGACAGCCTTTACAGCGACCTCGTTGAGCAGATCGCTCGTGGACGGAAACTGGCCCCTGAACAGGTGCGCGCGCTGATCGACCGTGCGCCGCTCACGGCGCAAGAGGCGCTGGAGGCGGGCCTGGTCGACGCGCTCGCCTATGAAGATGAGCTGCCCACGCTGTTGGGAGACAAGACGAAACCGGCGCGCCTGAAAGCCTATCGCCGCGTCCACGCCTTGCTCTATCGCAGGGTGCGCCCCCCTGCAGAGGGCGTCATCGGCGTCATCACGCTCAACGGCTCGATCTTGCCGGGCGAAAGTCGCTCCTTCCCTATCCCACTGCCCATTTTCGGCGAGGAGACGATCGGCAGCGCCACGGCGCAGCAGATCATTCGCGCGGCGCGCCAGAACAAAGCGCTCGACGCCGTCATCGTATGCGTCGATTCTCCGGGCGGCTCCGCGCTCGCCAGCGACCTGATCTGGCGCGAGCTGACGCTGCTCGACGCCGAAAAGCCGGTCATCGTCTACATGGGCGACGTTGCGGCGAGCGGCGGCTACTACATTTCTGCGCCAGGGCGGAAAATTGTTGCGCAACGCGCCACCCTCACCGGCAGCATCGGCGTCATCTTCGCCAAGGTCAACCTCAAGGACGCTTTCGCCAAAATCGGCGCGCGGCGAGACGAAGTCAAGCGCGGCGCCCACGCCGACATCTACAGCGACGTCACGCGCTGGCAGGGCGAATTGATGGAGCGCATCGAGCAGATGTTGAATCACATCTACGCGCAATTCAAAGCGCGCGTGGTCGAAGGGCGCAAACTCGACCCTGAGCGCATCGAGTCGCTGGCAGGCGGTCGCGTCTGGACAGGCGCGCAGGCGCTGACGCATGGCTTAATCGACGCCGTGGGCGATTTCCAACGCGCCGTCGAGATCGCAGCGGCGGAGGCCGGGCTGGCCGACGCCCGGCGCGTGGCGTTGATTCCTGTCACGGCCCCGCGGCGATGGCTGCCGCCCGCCCCCCTGGAAGCGGCGCAACGGCTGGCAGGGGGGCGGCGCTCTCCTCAGCTTACGGAGATGAGCGCCCTGATGCTCGACCGTGAACTCCAGTCGCTGTTGGAAAGAGGCGCTTTTTGGCTGATCGAACCCGATCTGCCGAAATTTTACTGATCTTTAGGTTCGATATTCAATCTTTTGGGAGATTTCATGGAATTTCACAAATGTTTTTGACGGTTTGCCGAGGGTCTACGGCGCTCTTTCCCCCTCTCCCATCCTTGGGAGAGGGGGGCAGGGGGTGAGGGCCTTCCTGCGGCTACGGCGCTCTTTCCCCCTCTCCCATCCTTGGGAGAGGGGGCAGGGGGTGAGGGCCTTCCTGCGGCTACGGCGCTCTTGCCCCCTCTCCCATCCTTGGGAGAGGGGGCAGGGGGTGAGGGCTTTTTTTCGCGTCCAGGTCGACCTTTATCTTAATCACTCTCCCATCCTTGGGAGAGGGGGGCAGGGGGTGAGGGCCTTCCTGCGGCTGCAGCGCTCTTTCCCCCTCTCCCATCCTTGGGAGAGGGGGCAGGGGGTGAGAGCCCATCCACAGCATGAAGTGCGTCTTAGATTCATAGATTGACCTGGAAACCTGTAGCTGTATCCAAGAAAGGAGGCGACGATGCAATTTCTGGCGGCCTTATTGATGAGCGTGTTGTTATGGTGGCCTGGGGGAGGCGTTGCACAGCAGGACTGGGAGCCGCTCCCTCCACCTTTCTGCGGCGAATTATCCGAAGCCGACTGTCAGTTGCTGATCGACTCCCAGGAGATGATGCGCAACGTCTCTTCGCTGCGCCTGTCGATGGCCCTAGAAGCGGATGTAACAGGCATTCCGACCATCGCCGAGGAAGACCTCGCCTTCGAGATGCAGATCGATACGACGATGCATCTCGATCCGGAAGTGTATGAACGGATGCGCCGACTTGCGCCAGAGATGGGCAAGGACAGTGATGAGGAATTGTCGGACCAATACGAACAACTGGGTGATCTGCTCGTGCAGTTCTATGAGACGGCCGCCATGGACATTCAGTTGCAAATGGCGCTGCCTCGGCTTTTGATTGACGCTGTGGAGCAGGAAGAGGGCGTGGCGCCGTCGGAGCAGATCGGGCTCGAAATGCGTCTGCTCGACGGCTACATGTACATCAATATGGAGAAACTGGCCGAAAGCTCTCCCGAGCTGCGCGCCCAGCTGGAGAGGGAGCGCATGAACGGCTGGATCGGCTTCGACCTGGTGAGTCAGATACGCAGCGATCTGCTGCGGTCTACGTCCGGCACGGCTGAATCTCTCCAGATGGGAATGTGGTCGGCGCAACTGATGAACGACGAAACGATCCGTCAACTGCTTGAGCCTTACATCACCGTGCAGCGACTGGATGACGAGGAGCGCAACGGAGAGCAAGTCGCCGTCTTTCGCACCTCGCTTGACTTCGCCCGCCTTGCCGCCCGCCCAGACTTCAGCCGACTCCTGCGCGTTCTGGTGGATCGCGTAGGGGAGCTCACCGGTGAACCGATGAATGACCAGGAAATCGGGCTAACGATCCTGGGCTTTCAGATGATCGCCAATGTGCTGGCGCGCTCCTCCCAGTTCGAGATGATTCAGGCAATCGGCGTGGATGCGCCCTATCTGCATCGACAAAGCTTTTCGGTTCGACTCGACTTCAGCGGCCTGTTGACGTTCCTGGCCCTCGCCGGGGAAGAGCTTCCTGCCGAGCTGCAGGGCGCCCGGCCGATCTTCACCCTCGACGCAGACTTCCGCTACAGCGACTTCGACGCCGCGCCTCCCGTCGAGAAGCCGGCGCGCGCCAGAATCATTCCTCTGGATTCGCTGGATCAAGAAACCATCAACCTGATTTCGTAAGTGGAGCAAACGCATGTTCGACGCACGCTTCGTCCGCCCGCAATTTCCGGCGCTGAGCGAACGCTACAACGGCAAGCCTGCCATTTTCTTCGACAACCCCGGCGGCACGCAGGTGCACGAGTCGGTGATTCATGCCATGACCGACTATCTGACGCGGCGCAACGCCAACACGCATGGCGTCTTCGCCACCAGCCGGCTGAGCGATGAAACCCTCGACTACGCACGTCAGGCCGCCGCCGACCTGCTCGGCGCAGCGCCGGAGGAGGTCATCTTCGGGGCCAACATGACCACGCTGACCTTCATGTTGAGCCGTTCGCTGGCCGCCGAGTTCGGCCCCGAGGATGAGATCATCGTGACGCGCCTCGACCACGACGCCAACGTCTGGCCGTGGGTGATGATGGCGGAGGACACCGGCGCACAGGTGCGCTGGGCGGACGTCGACCTGGAGACCTGCACGCTGGACATGGAGCATTTTCGTTCGTTAATCAACGAGCGCACCCGGCTGGTGGCGGTCGGCTACGCCAGCAACGCCGTCGGCACAATCAACGATGTGCAGACGATCATCCGCTGGGCGAAGGAGGTGGGCGCCTACACCTACATCGACGCCGTGCAATACGCGCCGCACAGCCTGATCGACGTCAAAGCGCTCGACTGCGATTTTTTGGCGTGCAGTGCATACAAATTTTTCGGACCGCACATCGGATTGCTCTTCGGCAAGCGCGAACATCTGGAGCGACTGCGCGCCTACCGCGTGCGCCCCGCCGGCGATGCGCTGCCCGGCAAGTGGGAGACCGGCACCAAGAACCATGAAGGCATGGTCGGCGCAGCCGCAGCCATCGATTATATCGCCAGCCTCGGCGCAACCTACGGGCGCGCGTCGGCCAGCGCCTCGCGCCGTGAAAAATTGGCGGCGGCCTGGGAGGTGATCGGCGCCTACGAATACCAGTTGATGGATCGTCTGCTCACAGGTCTCAAGACCATCCCGCGCGTGCGCATCTACGGCGTCACCGACCGCATGGACTGGGACAAACGCCTGGCGACGGTGTCGATTCGCAAAGAGGGATTGACGCCGGAAGCGCTGGCGCTCAAGCTCGCCGAGGAGAACATCTTTGTATGGAACGGCAACTTCTATGCGGTCTCCATCAGCGAGCGGCTCGGCGTGGAGGAAAGCGGCGGATTGGTGCGCATCGGGCTTGTGCATTACAACACGATCGAGGAGGTCGATCGCTGTCTGGCGCTCATCGACAGGGCGTGACTGTGCAGGAGAAGAGCCATGTCCGACGGCGTCGATAACGATCACGATTGCCGATCACGATTGCGTAGATCGACTCACCACAGGAAGAGGAATTTCCGTGTCAGAAATTGTTTATTATTTTGAGGACATTCAGCCGGGCGCAGTGCTGGAACTGGGCAGCCGCACCGTAAGCGAGAGCGAGATCATCGCCTTCGCCCGCGAATATGACCCCCAGCCGTTTCACATCGACAAAACGGCTGCAGAACGCTCGATCTTCGGCGGGTTGATCGCCAGCGGGTGGCACACTTGCAGCCTGACCATGCGCCTGCTCGTCGATGGCTTTCTCTGTCGCGCCGCCAGCCTGGGTTCGCCCGGCGTCGAGCAGATTCGCTGGCTGCGCCCTGTGCGTCCGGGCGACACCCTCTCCGCCCGCATCGTCGTGCTGGAGACGCGCCCCTCGCAGAGCAAGCCCGATCGCGGCGCGGTGCGCATGCGCACCGAGGTCAGCAACCAACAGGGCGAACTGGTGATGACGATGGAAAGCACCGGGCTGATCGGTCGTCGCCCCTGAAATGGTCTTGCGGAGGTGAATCGATGGCGTTGAATATTGTGCGCCTGATGCCGCCCTTGTGGTTCGCCTGCGCCTTGTTGCTCTGCGGTGGCGCAGCGCTCGCACAGGCGGAGCCGCAGGCGATTGGGACGGTTCCGCCCGCAACTGCGGAGCGCCTCTTTGCGTCCGGCTTCGAGTGCAACGAAGCAGGGTATCGCGACGGCGAGATTCCCAACGATGAGCTGGTGGACGCGCCCAACCGCATCCCCAACGGCTGGGAAGTGACCTACAACGGCGAAACGCCGATCGTCGACAGCGCGCGCATCCATTATGCAAAAAGTTGCGAAGGTTCGGCGCACGTCGAGCGCATCGCAGGCATCGACAGCGTGGTGATCAAAGCGCGTGACCTGGAATGGTCGTCGGCGCCGGGCAAACCGTTCGACGTTGCGCTCTATCAGCAGGTCAACGTGGTCAGCGGCACAGCCTATAGCCTGAGCGGCTGGATGCTCACGCTCTGCGGCGGCAGCAACACCAAACCGCGCAACGACTGCCCCGACGGCTATTACATGGCGAAGATGCTCGGCGTTGACCCGACAGGCGGCGTCGATATGAACGCCGAGAGTGTGCAGTGGGTGGAAAATCGCCGTAATTTTGTCGAACCGGACGGCGTCACGCGCGTCGGCTGGCAGAATCTCCGTCTGGGCGTCACGGCGCAGGCGCCGACGATCACCGTCTTCGCGCGCATCCACAGCCCCTTTCAATGGCACGGCAACCACGGCTTCATCGACGCCCTCAGCCTGGTGCAGGCGCCGACGGCGACGCTCACGGCCACGACGCCGGTGACCGGCAGTGTAGCTGTCACCCTGAGCTGGGGCGGCGACCTCGGACCGGACATTCCGCTGATCCCGAACAGCGCGCACCGCCTGCTCTTTGACATTCAATACTGGCATGACGCCAACGGCCGCTGGCGCGACGTCGTCGGCGACGTGGAGGCCGGCGAGACGGTCTTTCACGCCGCCTGTCCGGGCAGCCTCTACCGCTTCCGCGTCCTGCCGCGCGCCGAGCAGCCCGTCGGCTCATCCGGCGCATGGCCCAATCAGCGCTACCCCGGCGTCTGGAGCGAACCGATCGACGTGTTTGTTCCCGCTCCGGAGGTTGAGGCTGTGGCGCCGGCTGAGCCGGTCGACGCGCAGAGCTTCCTGCCCTTCGTCGCCGCGCAGAGAACTTGCTAAGAAGACGCGCCGGAGCGCTTCGCCGTCACAACGCAGAACTTCCAGAGGAGGCGGTGGACCACGCAGCACGCTGGCCGTTGCTTTCCCTAACTACACCTTCCCTGCTTTGTCGGGCGCGCGGTTCACTGGTAAAATTTCATGTCATGATGCCCGACCTGACGAGGACTGAAGCGATCGCCGCCAACCTGGAGTCCGTGCGCCGACGCATGGCGGCTGCTGCACTGCGCAGCGGACGAAACCCTTCCGACGTGCGGCTGGTGGCGGTGAGCAAACAGCACCCGCTGGAAGACATCGAAGCGGCGATGGCGGCGGGCCAGCTCGACTTCGGCGAGAATCGCCTCGAGGAGCTGTGGCCGAAGGTCGAGGCGGCGCGCGCCAGAGGACTCGACGCCATCCGCTGGCACATGATCGGCGTCATTCAGAGCCGCAAGACGCGCGACGCCATTGGGCCCTTTGTGTTGATCCATTCAGTCGATCGCGTCAAGATCGCCCAGCGGCTCAGCCGCGACGCCATCGCCGCCGGTTGCGTCATGGATGTGCTGCTCGAAATCAACGTCAGCGGAGAAGCCACCAAACATGGCTTTACGCCGGATGAATTGCGCAGCGTGGCGGGCGATCTGCTGGCGTTGCCCGGCATTCGCATCCACGGGCTGATGACGATGGCGCCTTTTGAGGTGGAGCCGGAGGCAACGCGTCCGGTCTTTCGTGCGTTGCGCATGTTGCGCGATGAGCTTGCCGCTCGTTTCCCGCAGGGCGACTGGCGCGAGCTTTCGATGGGGATGACCAACGATTTTGAAGTGGCGATCGAAGAAGGCGCCACCATCGTGCGCATTGGATCGGCGATCTTCGGAGCCAGAAGCGAGTGATGGATATGCTCAACGGAACCAAAATTGCGTTTATCGGCAGCGGCGTAATGGGCGAGGCCATGATCAAAGGGCTGCTGAGTCAGGGATTGACCACGCCCGAATGCATCCGCGCCAGCGATCCCTGGCTGGAGCGGCTCGAGTACATCCGCAAGACCTACGGCGTCGAGGTGACGCCCGACAATGCGGAGGCGGTGCGCGGGGCGGAGATCGTCGTGCTGAGCATCAAGCCGCAGTCGCTGCCCAAAGTTGGCAAAGATTTGCACAGCAAGATTCATCCCGACGCCTTATTGCTGAGCATCATCGCCGGCGCGCGCATCCGCACCTTGCAGCACAAACTTTTCCATGACCGCATCGTACGCGCCATGCCCAACACACCCGCCCAACTCGGCAAAGGCATGACCGTGTGGACGGCCACCGAGCATGTGACCGAGCGCCAGCTTCGCCAGACCGAACGCATCCTGGGCGCCATGGGTGAACAGCTTCAGGTGGACGAAGAGGGGTACCTCGACATGGCCACCGGCTTGAGCGGCTCCGGGCCGGGCTTTGTGCTTCTGATCATCGAGGCGATGATCGACGCCGGCGTGCACATGGGCTTTTCGCGGCGCGACGCCGAGAAGATGGTGCTGCAGACCATCGAGGGCACCGTTGCGCTGATGCGCGCCAGCGGCCGTCACTCGGCGGAGCTGAAAAATCAGGTCACCAGCCCGGGCGGAACGACCGCAGCCGGTCTGTACGAGCTGGAGAAAGCCAGCATTCGCGCCATCATTAACGACGCCATCTTCGCCGCCTATCGCCGAAGCCAGGAGCTTGGCGAACTCAGTGAGAAAAAGGACCTCTCATGAACGCAATTTTTGAGATTTTGGCCGCCGTTCTTCAGTTGTACAGTTGGGTGCTGCTGGCGCGTGCGCTGATGAGCTGGATTCCCAATCTGGACCCGTACAATCCGATCGTGCAGTTTCTCTACCAGATCACCGAACCGGTGTTGGAGCCGGTGCGCAGGTTGATTCCACCGCTAGGCGGCATGATCGACGTCTCGATTATCGTTGTGTTTTTTGCCCTGATCATCTTGCAGCAGATGCTGCTGGCGCTTGCAGCCTGAGCTTGAAGGCATTGCCCGGCTCCGCCTTGGTTTCATCGGCGAAAGCTCAGCAGTGCACGGCGGGAAGGAGCCAATTGATGGGAATTCATCGTTGGAAGGCCGGTTTGCTCGTTGGCGCAACTGCACTCATGCTGGCTGCGTGTCAACCTGTGCAGCGCATCCCAGAGACGATGACGCCTTCCCCGATGGCTGCATTGCCGTCGGAAGAACAGGCGCTCGTCAACGCCGCCATTCAGTTTGCGGCGCAAACTTTGGACATCGCGCCGGAAATGCTGTATCTTGAATCCATCGAAGCCGTGCAGTGGCCGGACGCCAGCCTGGGATGTCCTCAGCCGGATATGGTGTACGCTGCTGTAATCACGCCGGGGTATCTGGTCCTCCTGAGCGATGGCGCCAGAACCTACGCGATTCACACCGACAGCCGCCTCGATGGCGAAAAGGTCATTTGCGAGCAGAAGTGACGCACACCGCCCATGTCTGAACTTTCGCCGCCGAATTTTTATATTTCACGTCGCCGCTTCGAGGAAATTGTCGCCGAAGCGCTCGAAGAGATTCCAGAAGCGTTGTGGCAAATGGTGGACAACCTGGTGGTGACCGTCGAAGAATGGCCCAGTCGTCGCCATCTGGAGAGCGTGGGGCTGCCGCCGGGACAGACGCTGTTGGGGCTGTATGAGGGCGTGCCGCTCACCAAACGCACCACGCACTATAATCTGGCGCCGCCGGATAAGATTACGATCTTCCGCGGGCCGATTCTGGAAATCTGCCCGCCCGATGAAGAAGCGATTCGGGCGCAGATCCGTCGAACCGTGCTGCACGAAATTGCCCACCACTTCGGCATCAGCGATGAAAGGCTGATCGAGTTGGGCGCTTACTAAGCGAGATTGTCCATGAGCACCTACGCCTCCTCCGAAGAATCCACCTACGACGAACCGTTGCAGCCCCTGATTCAGGTGACGGAGTCGCCTCTGGACGCCCATTGCTATGAGATTTTCGACGACGCAGGGAAAAAAGTCGCCCTTCTGACGCTGCTGCTGGATGAGCAAACGCGCGTTCAGCGCGCAGAGCTTTGGTACTATCATCGCAATCAACTTCCCGAAACTCTGCAGGCTGAAATCTACCACGAGGCCAGGCGCATCCTCGAAACCAGATACATTGGAGGCGATGGAATTTCATCGACGCTGGAGGTGCTCGAAGGCGTCGAGTTGAACAGAGAGCAAATCACGCATGACAATCCCGATCCGATTTACAAGCCGGAGCGTCGCTATCGACTGTTGCCTTTCGTGATCGGCTATGTTGCGGTGTTGGGACTGTTGATTGTGTTTGGTTTGATCAACAGCCTCGCCTCTCCCGCATCGACCGCCGACAGGCCGCCAGAAGATTTATCCGCCCGCGCTGTCGATCCGGCGTCGCCGGCTGCGGAGCTGTCAGGCGCCGCTCTTTCTGGGGAGGCGGAGCCGACGGCGCCGCTCTTCCCTCCCAACACCAACGGGCTGCCCCCCAGCAAAATGGCCGACAACCGGCTGGCCTTCGGCATGACCGTGCGCATTCGCCCTGGCCTCCGCTCTTTCGTGCGCTCCGAGCCAGGCCCTGAGGCCGGAGAGGCGGTCGGCTTCCTCGAAGATGGCGCAACGGCTAAGATTCTGGGCGGCCCGGTGTGGATGCAAGGCCGCGAAGACACCATTGTCTGGTGGTACGTCGAGACCGAGGCCGGCGTGCGCGGCTGGACGCCCGCCAACACCAGCGAGCTGACGCTGCTCGAACCCGTCGAGTAGGAAGCGCCCGCCTACGCTTCCTTCACCACGCACATTTGCGCCGTATCGAGCCACAGGCGCACCGGCTCTCCTTGCACAGGCAGTCGTTCGCGACCGCGCGTGCGGAATTCAAAATAGAGCACGCTATCCTCCTTGCTTCCCTCCGGCGCCACTTGCAGCCGAAAGACGCTGCCGCGAAAGGTGGCGGCGACGACCCGGCCAACCAGAGGAACATGGGCTGCACTGCTCGGTGCGGAATCCAGCACGGCTGCATCCGGAGGAATCAGCAGGCGAGCGCCGACCGCGGGGTGCGCAGCGTCTCGTTCAGGCAGCTCGAAGGTTCCGATCGGCGTGCAGACAGCATGGACGTCTCGCCATTCCAGGATGGGCAGCAAGTTGCGGAAGCCCAGGAAAGCCGCGACGAAGGTGTTGGCCGGCCGCCGATAGAGGGGGGCCGGCGCATCGACCTGCTCCAGTCGCCCTGCGCGCATCACGGCGATGCGATCGGCCAGCGCAAAGGCTTCCTCCTGATCGTGCGTCACAAAGATGGTGGTCACGTGCAGGCGTTTGAGGATGCGGCGCAACGCCTCGAGCAGCTCCTCGCGCAGCAAACGATCCAGGTTGGCGACCGGCTCATCGAGCAACAGCAACGTCGGGTTAGGCGCCAGCGTGCGCGCCAACGCCACGCGCTGCTGTTCTCCGCCGCTGAGATCGTCTACGCTGCGGTGGGCGTAGCCCTCCAGATTGACCAGAGCGAGCATTTCCTCCACGCGCCGGCGGCGTTCGGACGCCGGCGCGCCGTGCATCCGCAGCCCATAGGCGATGTTTTCGGCCACGTTCAAATGAGGGAAAAGCGCATAATCCTGGAACATCAACCCGACGTTGCGCCTGTGCGCCGGCGTCTCTGTGATGTCGCTCCCATTCAGCAGCACCCGCCCCTGATCGGCGCGTTCCAGGCCGGCGATGATGCGCAACAAAGTGCTCTTGCCGCAGCCGCTCGGCCCCAGCAAGCAGAGAATTTCCTGCGGCTCGACCGTCAGCGAGACGCCCTGCAGCACTTCTTTGTCGGGCGCAAAGCGCTTGTGGATGGTTCTCACCTCGAGCATCAGAACTCCTCTCCTTGCGGCAGACGAAAGCGTTCGATCAACAGAATCGAAAGCGCCGTGCTCACCATCAAGATTGTGCTCATGGCGAGCGCCTGTCCATAGTTCATGAGACCCGGCTGGCTGAGCGCCCGGTAGATCACCAACGGCATGGTGGGGCGATCCGGGCGGGCGATCAACAGCGTGGCGCCGAACTCGCCCAGGCTAATGGCGAAGGCGAAGGCGGCGCTGATCAGCAGGGCGCGCAGCAGGAGCGGCGCATCGATCGTCCACCACCGCCGCAAGGGATCGGCGCCGAGGGTGGAAGCCGCCTCGCGCAGACGTTGGTCGAGCGCGCGCAACGCCGGCAGAAAGGTGCGCACCACAAAGGGCAGCGCAATTAGCGAATGCGCCACCGGCGCCAGCCACGGCGACGCGCGCAGCGGCCCCATCGCCACGATATAGCCGAACCCCAGCGTCACCGCCGAAGTGCCCAATGGCAACAAGAGCAATGGATCGAGGATGGCGGCCCAGCGCGAGCGCGGCTGCACCAACGCGTAGCTGGCGATCACGCCCAGCGGCAGACTGATCGCCAACGTCGCCAGCGCATAGACGAGCGAATTGCGCACGGCCGTGATCGGCGGCGCGAAGAAGGCGCTCTGCCGCAGATTTTCTCCCAGCGCCTGATAGTAGATGAGCGTCGGCCCGCCATCGCCCAGGGTGAAGCTGCGCACCGCCAATGCGACCAGCGGCGACAGCACGCCGATGAACGTGGCCGCCAGCGCCAGACCGACCACCGCCCATTGGCGCCAGGAGGCCGGGCGGCGAGCGAAGGCGCGTCGCCGCAGACGCAACGTGCGGCTCAGGCGCGCCTGCACGCGCGTATAGAGCGCCATGACGGTGAAGGTGAAAAACAACTGCACGATGCTCAGAAAGGCCGCCATCGGCAGATTGAAATAGCTGACCGCCTGCCGGTAGATTTCCACCTCCAGCGTGGCAAAGCGCAGGCCGCCCAGGATCAGAATCACGCCGAAGCTGGTGAAGCAGAAAAGGAAGACGAGCAAGCTGGCGGCTACAAGGCTGGGCGCCAACAGCGGAGCCGTCACCGTCCAGAAGCGTCGCCGCGGCGATGCGCCCAGGGCGGCGGCGGCTTCGGCCAACGTCGGCGGCAGCGTGCTCCAAAATCCGCCCACGGTGCGAATCACGATGGCGACGTTATAAAAGACATGCACGAGTAGGATGAGCCAGATTGTCTGTTCGAGTTGAATCGGCGGGGCGTCCAGGTGGAGCAGGCGTTGCAGCCAGACGTTGAGCAGGCCGTTGCGGCCGATCAGCGCGAGGAAGGCGGGCGCCACCACGACGGTCGGCATTACGAAAGGAACGGTCAGCAGCGCAGCCATCACCCCTCTGCCGGGAAAGTCGAAACGCGCAAAGACGCCCGCCAGCGGCAGCCCCACCAACACGGTCAGCAGCGTGGAGACGGTCGCCTGCCATGTCGTGAACCACAGCACGCGCCAGAAGCCCGGCGCACGCAGTGCAGCGCTCGCCTGCTCCATTGCCTCGGTCAACGACGCGCCGAAGCTCACACGCAGGATCGCCAACAGCGGGTAAAGGTAGAAGATGGTCAAAAACAAAATCGGCAGCGCATAGAGCGCCGCCTGCATCATGCGTCGCAACGGAAGCCTTTCAACGTCTGTTGCGTGGTGCGCGTTCCGTCATGCGCCACGCAGCACGCACCACGAATCACGCACCACGCACCACGAATCACGCACCACGCACCACGAATCACGCACCACGTTTCACTGCGTCATCAGCTCGACCCACGCCTGCACCCAGCGCTCGCGATTGGCTTCGATCGCCGCCGGGTCAAAAATCACCGGATCAGGCGGAACTTGTGCGAACTTCACGAAGAGTTCGGGCAGCGTGGCGTTCGGGTTGGCCGGATAGACGAACATCTGCAGCGGGATGTCGGACTGGAAGTCCACGTCGAGCATGAAGTCGATGAACTTACGCGCCAGCTCCGGCTGCGCAGCGCCTTTGAGCACGCCGACGAACTCCACCTGGCGGAAGGCGCTGCCCGGCGGGAAGACGTTGACGGTCGCCGGTTCGGTGCGTCCATCGGTGGCGTAGACGACGTCGGCCGGCGGACTGGTCGAGTAGCTCACCACCAGCGGACGATCGCCGGCGCCGCCCGAGCCGACGGTGAAGTGGCTGAAGTACGCCTCGCTCCATCCATCGGTCACCAGCACGTCATTTTCCTTCAGGCCGCGCCAGAAGTCAAGGTAGCCGTCCTCGCCGAAATAGTCGATCGTGGTGAGCAAAAAGGCCAGCCCGGGCGACGATGTGGCCGGATTCTGCACGACCAACAGCCCTCTGTACGTTGGGTCGGTCAGGTCTTCGAGTCGCTCCGGCAGCGGGATGCCCTTCGCAGCGAACCACTCGCGGTCGGCGTTGAGGTTGACGAAGCCGTAGTCCACCGGCAACAGCCGATGCTGTGGGTCCATCTCCAGATCGTCGGGGATTTGCGCCAACAGCGGCGATGCATACGGCTCGAAGATGTCGGCGGCCAGGGCGCGGCTGAGGAAGGTGTTGTCCACGCCGAAGAAGAGGTCGGCGAGCGGCGCGTCCTTGCTGAGAATGACCTTGTTCAGCGCCGTGCCCGTGTCGCCCAGGGTGAGCACTTGCACGGAGACGTTGTGCTCTCTTTCAAAGCGCGCCAGGACCTCTTCGCTGATGTTGAAGGAGTCGTGCGAGGCGAGCACCAGAGGGGTGGGCGTCGCCGTCTCAGAGGGGGCTGGCGAGGTCAGCGGCTGGCACCCGGCCAGCAGCGCAGCTGCGAGCAGCGCACCCAAGAGAGGGCCCCTGTAAAGCCGATGAAGCCGGAGGCGCGCGCCGTGGAGACGCCGAAGAAGTGAGTTCCAGACATGCCATTGAGCAAACATACGGTCCTCCTGAGGAATAAAAACGGCCTTACCATCCAACGGGTAAGGCCAGCGAGTGAAGACAGGCTCATGGCGCTGCGGCTATCTTTTCCCTACGCTGGCATTACCCAGATCAGGTGAAGCGGGTCGGCGGCGAAACGGCCGCCCTCTCAGCCCGGCACACCGAGCTCCCCGTTGTCGATTCTGTTTACGATGATAGCATGCTCCGTCGGCGCAAGGCAAATTCTCTTGCGAAGTGAACGGCTACTCCTCCGACCAGGACTCCACCACCAGCCGGAAGATGTCGCTTTCGGTGATGATGCCCACCACCTTGTTGTTGCGCACCACCGGCAGGCCGCTCACCTGATATTCGAGCATGCGCTCGGCCGCCTCCTGGATCGTTGCGCTCGGGTTGATCGTGATCGGCGAATAAGTCATCACTTCCCCCACGGTGCGCTGATTCAAGAGGACGGTCGCATGGTCGGCTTCTTCTTCCTCGCGCAGGGGAGGAATCTGGCGCAGGATGTCGCTGTAGGTGATGATCCCGACAAGCTCCCCATTCTCAACGACCGGCAAGCGCCGCACTTCATGCTCGGTCATGAGTTCCTGCGCCTCGGCGAGCGTGGCGTCCGGCGCGATCGTGACGGGATTTTCGCGCATCCAATCCTGGACTTCGGTGAGATGACGCTTCTTCATGGGGAGCCTCCTCGCTGGATCGCGTTCGACGAATAAACCCTCATCAAGTTGCGCGAATGCGCACCAGCAGCACCGACTGTTCAGCGTAGCGGACGATGGCGTTGGCGATGCTGCCGGGGAAGTGGCCGGGGCTGGATTCGCTGCCCACCACAACTACATCATAATCCCTCTCGCGGGCCCGTTGCAAGATCACTTCCTGCACTGAACCCGCCTGCAGGATGATCGAAGAGCGGTCAAAGCCGTACTCCTGAAGCCTGCGCTCCCACTCGTGCAGCACCGAAGAGAGCCGCGTGCCCTGAGAGAGCACGGTCTCCACATCGATCGGCAGGTCCGGTTCGGCGGACAGATAGGGAGCGGCCGAAGGCGGCATGACGTGCAGCAAGTCTAAGTCGGCGCCGATCGCCTGGGCAAACTGCGCCCCCACCATCACGATGGTCTCATCTTCGACCGCCGCGCAGACCAGGACGCGCCGGATCGCAGTGCGATGGCCTTTGACCAGCAGCACAGAGGTCGGCGCCTCCTGCACGATTCGATGGGCGGTGGGGCCCACTGCGCTGAGGCCGCCGGCGCCGCGGTCGGCGAAGGCGCCGATGATCAGCAAGTCGGTCGGATGCGTCTCCAGATATTTCAACAATACTTCGTCCGGGTAGCCCACCAGCGGAACGAGCTGCGGTTTAGGCTCTGTGGTCAGAAGCGCCGCAGTGTCCACCATCACCTGCTGCGCGCGTTCGGCGCCTTCGCGCTCCGAGGCGATCACCACCACCGTGAGATCGCCCACCAGCAACGGTTGCAGCTCGCTTGCTAATTTCACCGCGCGCTGGCCGAACACGGTGCCGTCCGTTGCGGCGACCATGCGCAACTTCATGCTCTTGCCTACCGCCATCGCCAGCTTCTCGGCGGCGCTCTTGACGAGCGTAGAGGGGTCAGGCCGCAACAGGAGCACCGGCGCGCTGGAGCTGCGCAACACGCGCTCCGCCACGCTTCCCATCACGAGCCGACTTAGGCCGGAACGGCCGTGCGTGGCCATGGCGATCAGACCGATTCTCTCCTCATTGGCGTACTGGACGATGCGCTGCGCCGGGTCGCCAAACTGGACCTCGAGCTTTACAGCGTATCCCAAGGAGCGCAGGCGCTCCGCTTCGGGTTGAAGCGCTTCCAGGAGTTGTGCGCGCACGGCCTTCAGCTCCTCTTCGGCGGCCTCGTATTCTTGCTCTACGGCGCTGGCATAGGTCTCATATGAACCGGAGAGCGGATAACCGCCGGTCAGGAGCGTGCGCGCAGAAGAGGCTTCCAGGGGAAGGCTCGGCGGCTGCGCCACGCGCAGCAAGACCAGGGACACATCGCGCGGGTCAAAAAAGTCAAGCACGACGCGTATGATCTGCAGACTGAAGTCGGAACCATCGAGAGGGATCAGAATCTTGCGCTTCATGGTGTTCGCCTCCTTTCAGATCAATGGAAGGGCGGGGAAGAGAAGAGCAGCGCAGATTTGTCTTCTCGTTCGGACGCCTCTTCCCTCTCATCGCAGCAGCACGCCGGTCGGGTCGAATTTCCAGGATTGCAGCACCTTCATGTAGTTTGCGCGCTCGAACGCCGCCGGCTCCGCCACATTCTGCTGGCTCATGCTGCCGCGCGCCTGCATCAGCGACTGGTATTCGTGCTCCTCCAGCCAGCGCGCCACCTCCTGCACAATCAGGCCGATGCGCTGGACGCCGTTGCGCAACAGCTCCGAGGCCATCATCGTCACGCTGGCCCCGGCCATGACGCCTTTCAGCACATCCTCGTAGGTGTGCACCCCGCGCGTGATGGCAAAGTCCACCGGCACCTTGCCGTACAGGATCGAGACCCAGCGCAAGGGCAGGCGCAGCTCATAGGAGTTCGAGAGCGTGAGATTGGGCACAACTTCCAGCCGCTCCAGGTCGAAATCTGGCTGATAGAAGCGGTTGAAGATCACCAAACCATCGGCGCCGGCTTTGGCGAGCCGCATCGCCATGTTGGCGAAGGAGCTGAAAAACGGCCCCACTTTGACGGCGAGTGGGATGGAGATGTTCGCCTTGACGTCGCGCACGACATCCAGATACATCTGCTCCACTTCAGCGCCGGTCAGGGCTGGGTCGGTGGGAATGTAGTAGATGTTCAGCTCCAGCGCGTCGGCGCCGGCCTGCTCGATCATGCGCGCATACTCCACCCAACCGCCGGTCGAAACGCCGTTGAGGCTGCCGATGATCGGGATGGCGACGCTTTCCTTGGCGCGTCGGATTAAATCGAGGTAGCCCTCGGGGCCGACGTTATAGCTGTCCAGTTCGGGGAAATAGTGCAGCGCCTCGGCGAAGCTCTCCGCGCCGTACGAGAGGTAATGGTCGAGCAGGTGGCTTTCGCCGACGATCTGCTCCTCGAAGAGCGAATACATGACAACGGCGGACGCGCCTGCATCCTCCAGCCGCTTGATCTTGTCCAAGCTTTCCGAGAGCGGTGAAGCGGCAGGCACCACCGGATGTTTTAACTTCATGCCCAGATAGGTTGTCGTCAAGTCGATCATGGGTTACTCGCCTTTCCAGATTTTGAATCAACGATGCGCCCGCAGGACGCTGAATTTCGCACGCTTGCTGTTATGCAGCAGCGACATGAAATGCAGCGCATGACGAGGCGCGGCGGGGAGCGCCTTCCTCCAGGCGACCCGTCTTCATCGACGTTCGTGAGCCGGCCGCCCGCCACGCGCTGCATTCCCGCGAATCCTTACACCACCGGCTCAGCCGCCAGACGCTCCAGCTCTTTCCAATGTTGCGCAATCAACTCTTCCGCCTGCGCCATCAGCGCCTCCGCCGCCTCCGGATCGCTCTGCATCAGCATGCGATAGCGCGTCTCATTCATGGCGTAGTCGCGGAAGCGAATCTTCGGCGGCTTCGAGTCGAGCTGGAAGGGGTTCTTGCCTTCGGCGCGCAGCCGCGGGTCATAGCGATAGAGCGGCCAGTAGCCCGACTCCACGGCCAGCCGCTGCTGCTCCATGCCCTTCGCCATGTTGATGCCGTGCGCAATGCAGTGGCTGTAGGCGATGATCAACGATGGGCCGTCATAGGACTCGGCTTCCTGGATGGCGCGCAGCGTCTGCGCGTCGTTGGCGCCCATCGCCACCCGCGCCACGTAGATATAGCCGTAGTCCATCATCATGCGGGCCAGGTCCTTCTTCGGCGTGCGTTTGCCGCCGGCGGCGAATTTCGCCACTGCGCCGAGCGGCGTCGCCTTCGAGGATTGCCCGCCGGTGTTGGAGTAAACCTCGGTGTCCAGCACAATCACGTTGACGTTGCGACCGCTCGCCAGCACGTGATCGAGCCCGCCAAAGCCGATATCGTAGGCCCAGCCGTCGCCGCCGACGATCCAGACGGACTTCTTCACCAACTTGTCGGCCAGGCTCGCCAGATCGCGCGCATCCGGACTGTCGACGCCCGCCAGAATCTGCTGCAACCGCTCGACGCGCTTGCGCTGCTCGGCGATGCCGCGCTCGTCGGACTGATCGGCGTGGAGCAGCCCGTCGGCCAGCTCGTCGCCGATGAGCGAACGCAGGCGGTTCACCAGTTCACGCGCGTATTCGTTCTGTTTGTCGAGCGTGATGCGCATGCCCAGGCCGAATTCGGCGTTGTCCTCGAAGAGCGAGTTCGACCAGGCGGGGCCGCGGCCTTCAGGGTTGACCGACCAGGGCGTGGTCGGCAGGTTGCCGCCGTAGATGCTCGAACAGCCGGTGGCGTTGGCGATGATCGAGCGGTCGCCATAAAGCTGGCTGATCAGCTTCAGATAGGGCGTCTCGCCGCAGCCGGCGCAGGCGCCGGAGAACTCGAAGAGCGGCTGCAACAGCTGCACGTTCTTGACATTGTTCCACTTGAGCGTATCGACGTGCGGCGTCTCCGGCAGTTTTGTGAAAAACTCCCAGTGGCGGGCGCCCTTTTCGCGCAAGGGGAGCTGCGGCTCCATGTTGATCGCCTTGCGGCCGACCGCCTGCTTGTTCTTGGCCGGGCAAACTTCCACGCAGAGCTGGCAACCCGTGCAATCCTCCACCGAAACCTGCAACGTGTAGCGACGGTCGGGGAACTCGCGCCACTTGGAGGGCGCCGACAGGAAGCCTTCCGGTGCATTGGCCAGCAGCTCCGGCTCCACCAGCTTGGCGCGAATCACGGCGTGCGGACAGACGTAGACGCACTTGCCGCATTGGATGCATACGTCCGGGTCCCAAACCGGCACCTCCAGCGCGATGTTGCGCTTCTCCCACTTCGTCGTGCCGGTCGGATAGGTGCCGTCGACCGGCAGCGCGCTGACCGGCAGGAGATCGCCCTCGCCCTTGATCATTTTGCCGAGCACCTCCTGAACAAAGGCGGGGGCTTCCTCCGGCACCGGCGGCGGCAACTCGATCGTGCTGGTCACCTTGTCCGGCACCTTCAGCTCGAAGAGGTTGGCGAGGGTGGCGTCGACCGCCGCAAAATTGCGTCGCACCACGGCCTCTCCGCGCTTGCCGTAGGTCTTTTGGATCGTCTCCTTGATCTTGGCGATCGCCTCCTCGCGCGGAAGGACGCCGCTGATGGCGAAGAAACAGGTCTGCATCACCGTGTTGATGCGGCCGGCCATGCCCTGTTGCGCAGCCACGGAGTAGGCGTCGATCACATAGACCTTGAGTTTGCGGTCGATGATCTGCTGTTGCACCACGCGCGGAAGGTGGTCCCAGACCTCATCGACGGGGTAGGGGGCGTTGATCAACAGCACTGCGCCTTCTTCGGCCGCGCTCAAAATGTCATAGCGCTCCAGAAAGCCGAACTGGTGGACGCCGATGAAATTGGCTTTCTGGATCAGATAGGTGCTGCGGATCGGTCGCGGGCCAAAGCGGAGATGGGACACGGTGCGCGCGCCGGACTTCTTCGAGTCGTAGACGAAGTATCCCTGCGCGTAGTTGTCCGTCTCTTCGCCGATGATCTTGATCGAGTTCTTGTTAGCGCCGACCGTTCCATCCGAGCCAAGCCCCCAGAAGAGCGCCCGCACGACATCCTTCGGCTCGATCGAGAAAGTGGGGTCGTAGTCCAGGCTGGTGTGGGTGACGTCGTCGATAATGCCGATCGTGAAGTGGTTCTTGGGCCGATCTTTGCGCAGCTCGTCGAAGATCGCCTTGATCATCGCCGGGGTGAACTCTTTCGAGGAAAGTCCGTAACGGCCGCCGATCACCCTGGGCAGTCGCTCGAAGGGCGACCAGCCGGCGATGGCGCCTTCGGCCAGCGCCGTGAGCACGTCCTGGTAGAGCGGTTCGCCCGCCGCGCCCGGTTCTTTGGTGCGGTCGAGCACGGCGATCGCCTTCACCGTGGGCGGCAGCGCCTTGACGAAATGCTCCGCCGAGAAGGGACGGAAGAGTCGCACCTTGACGACGCCGACCTTTTCTCCGCGCTCGGTGAGCCACTCCACGGTCTCGTGCGCCGCTTCGGCGCCGGAGCCCATCAACACGATCACGCGCTCGGCGTCCGGCGCGCCGACGTAGTCGAAGAGGTGATACTGACGTCCAACCAGGCGGGCGAATTTGTCCATCTGCTTCTGCACAATGGCGGGGGTGGCCAGGTAGAACGGATTGGCGCTCTCGCGCGCCTGGAAGTAGACGTCTGGGTTCTGGGCGGTGCCGCGGATGACCGGCTTTTCCGGGTTGAGCGCCCGCGCGCGATGCGCTCGCACCAGCTCGTCGTCGATCATGGCGCGGATGTCCTCATCGTCGAGCTGCTCGATTTTGGCCACCTCGTGCGAGGTGCGGAAGCCGTCGAAGACGTGTAAGAAAGGCACGCGCGCCTCGAGCGTGGAGGCCTGCGCGATCAGGGCGAAGTCCATCACCTCCTGCACGGAGTTGGCGAAAAGCTGCGCCCAACCGGTGCTGCGCGCCGCCATCACGTCGCTGTGATCCCCGAAAATCGACAGGCCCTGCGCAGCCAGCGAGCGCGCAGCGATGTGGAAGACCGTGCTGGTCAGCTCGCCGGCGATCTTGTACATGTTCGGGATCATCAAGAGCAGGCCCTGGCTGGCCGTGAAGGTGGTCGTCAGCGAGCCGGTCTGCAGGGCGCCGTGCACGGCGCCCGCCGCGCCGCCTTCCGACTGTAGCTCGACCACAACCGGCACCGAGCCCCAGATATTGCGCATGCCGGCGGCGCTCCAGGCGTCGGCCAGCTCCCCCATTGGGGAAGAAGGAGTAATCGGATAAATTGCAGCAACTTCGTTGGTCTTATAGGCAATGTAGGCGGCCGCCTCATTGCCGTCGATGGTCACCTGTGCTCTTGGCATTTTGTCAATTTCCTCTCAATCGATATCTACACAGCGCATAGAGCGAAATCGAAATTTCCGAAATTTTTTGGACGCCTTCCGGCCCATAGACGGGGCTCCTGAGGGCGCCTGCGCATCGGCGAAGCCGCACAAGAATGTTCTACACCTCTCTTGCATCGACGACGCGGTCGCCGAGCGCTTCGATGGCGCGGACGATGGCCTCTTTATCCACGCCCGTAATCTTGAAGATCAGCTCGCGCTTGCGGTCGCTCTCCCGATCGACGGAAACGACGCTTAGAATCAGGCCGCCGAGCTCCGAGATCTTGGAGGCGAGTTTGGCCAGCGTGCCGGGGCCGGAGGGCACCTCGACCGTCAGCCGCAGGCCGTGCTCGCCCCCGCCCATCATTTCGACAAAGGCCTTGAAAATGTCGGTCTCGGTGATAACGCCCACAATGGCGCCTTCGTCGTCCACCACCGGCAGACCGCCGATCTTGCGCGACACCATCAGGCTGGCGGCGTCTTCGATCGGCATGTTCTGGTGGATCGTCACCACGTTGCGGGTCATGATGTCGCTGATTTTCAACTTCCACAACAGATAGTTCACTTCCCACACGCTCAGAGAAGTGGCGGGAGAGGGCGCAGCGTGCAGCAGATCGCGCTCCGACACGATGCCGACAATTCTGCCCGTCGCATCGACGACCGGCAGCCGCCTGAACTTCTTGTCGCGCATCAATTTCAAAGCCTCTTGAAAGGGTGTATCCGGGCTGATGGTCACCGCCGGCGATGTCATTCGTTCGCGCACTAGCATTTCAGCATCCTCCTTGTCAATAAAAAAGGACATAGGGCAGAAACACTATAGAGCAGAAAGTTTCAAGATGCGTCATGCACCTGGAGAGATTCCCGATAGTCAAAGGTGCAGTCGAGAAACTGGTCACTTGACCAGGGGAAAAGAAAGGGGGGCTAAGCCCGTTCACCGGCTTAACCCCGCCGGAAATTCCTCTCTCGGCGCTCGACTTACGAACTCATGTCACGCAGTTCGATGACGCCTGCGCGTAGAACGCAACCTTCCAGGAAGCGGACGGAATTTCACAGCTTCGTCGGTTAACCAAATTTCCGGGGTCTGTCGAGGACGTGCGGCTGGGAGCCGCACCTACGAAAAAAACGGAGCCGCATCGACGGCGCCCTTCTTCCCCCTCTCCCAGCCTTGGGAGAGGGGGAAGGGGGTGAGGGCCTTCCTGCGCTTCGCCGGTTCATCCCGTGTCTCGGGGTCTGTCGAGGACGTGCGGCTGGGAGCCGCACCTACGAAAAAAACGGAGCCGCATCGACGGCGCCCTTCTCCCCCTCTCCCAGCATTGGGAGAGGGGGCAGGGGGTGAGGGCCTGCACGGCATAAGGTGAGTTACGAATTTTTTTGCAAACCCTCGAAAAACACCATCAAGAGTTGTTGAACGACTGCATCGGTCGGCGTCAGGCCGGCGACGGGAGAAACGTGAAAATAGGGGTACATCATGCCCAGCAGGGCCCAGGTGGCGACCTGTGGGTCGATCGGCTTGAATTCGCCGCGAGCAACGCCCTCGGCGAGGATGGCGGCGATGCGATCGATGAAGAGGGCGTGATATTTTTCAATGAAATGGCTGCGTGCAGAGGCGTCTAGATTGCCGAGCTCCTGGCTGGCGAGACGCAGGCTCGCCCTGCGCTCCGAGGGCAGCGCTAACACCTGGCGCACGAACGTCTCCAGTTGGCGACGACAGGAGCCATCGTTTTGGCGGCTGAATTCGATCAGCGCGCTTAATTCCTCCAGGACGCTGTCCAACAGCGCCAGGAAGAGCTGCTCCTTGTCGCGGAAATGATAGTAGAGCGCAGCCTTCGTCATCCCCACCGCATCGGCGATCTCGCGCATGGAGATGCCGGGATAGCCCTTCTCCACAAAGAGACGTTGGGCGGCCTGCAAAATCGCCTCTCGGCTGTCGCCCGACGCAGAACGCAGCATCGTCGACCTTTTTTATACAAACCAGAGCAAAATCGCTTCCGCCAGGCGCAGCAGCGGTCGTCCGTAGTCTCCGCTCCACGGCCATGGGATGGCGAAGTAGATGGCAAGCGCCGCCAACGCAGTGAAGATGGCGCCGCGCCGGAACTTCGCTGCATCGTTTTGCGCCTTCCGCACAAAGACCACCGCCAGATGCGCCAGAATCAACGCAATCAGCATCAGGAACCAATGTTCGATGACAAAGAAGCGCAGCACAGGTTGACGCATCGCGTTGGCCATGTTCTGGAACTGAGTCCACCAGCTGTTGCCGATGAACAGCACAAGCCCAACCAGCAACTGCACGTCCATCGAGACGGCGAACCACGACAGCGCCTTGCGATCCTGTTCGGTGAAGGTGCGCTTCTGGAAGACGCCCATCACCATGCGCGCCAGGGCGTAAACCAACAGAACGATCACCGCCCATCGCATCAAATTATGCAACACCAATACAAAACCCATTTGCAAAGCTCCTTCTTTCTTTTCAGAATCCGATATCGACTATCAACAATCACTGTCACGCCCTAAATACACTCAGCCACCGGACATCCCCTGAGCGGCCGTCTCTTTGGAGCAATCG
The DNA here is from genome assembly GCF_937128415.1 of uncultured Caldilinea sp. Lineage (GTDB taxonomy): Bacteria > Chloroflexota > Anaerolineae > Caldilineales > Caldilineaceae > Caldilinea. The sequence continues at coordinate 91,305 of NZ_CAKZMJ010000066.1, read as the reverse complement.
ACTCAATGGTTGATCAGGCGGCGACCGACTGCCTGACCATCATCTCCAGTTCGGCCGTCCGCGGCTTCAGCCCAAACGCAAGCAGCGTCAACGCCAGGGAAACGACGCCGATGGTCAGGTACGCAGCTCTGTAGCCAGGGAGGCCGCCGCCCATGCTGGCGACCACGGCGCCCACCAGCGCTGCGCCGACGAGCTGACCCACGCTGGTGAAGAGCGTCGCCGCCGCCTGCGCAGCTGCGCGCTCCGTGGCGGCAGCTTCGTTCAGCATAATATAGCGAATCGGCGCGCCCAAAAGTGAGGCCAGCCCCAAACCGACGAGCACTCCCGCCGCATAATAGACCCAGAGCGACGCGCCGTGCAGCCACAGCAACAGCATGCCGAGCGTCAACAGTGCGGAGCCGCCGAGGATCACCGCGCGTGAGCCGATCCGGTCCAGAAGTCGACCGGCGACCGGCGCGCCGAGAAAAAGCGCAAAGACCAGGGGCAACAACATGAAGCTGGCGCGCGATTCGCTCACCGCAAACGCCGTCACCGCCAGCGAGGGCAGGAAGAGCACCGCCACCTCGCCCAGGCCGGCGCCAAAGGCAAGCGCACAGGCCAGACGCAGCTGGCGCGTGGAGAGAAGCCCTGGGCGAAAGATCGGATCGTCGGCTCGTCGCTCCACCTGTAAAAAGATCGGCAGCAGGACGAGCGCCAGAAGCAGAAACGGCCACACCTGTTGCGAGCGGAGACTGTGCAACGGCGCAGCGGCGTCGATTTGGTTCAACCCGAAGGCCAGGGAGGCCAGCAACACGGCCAGCACGCTCATGCCCGCCCAATCGAACGCCGACGACGCAGACGGTCGCGCAGAGGGAAGAAGGCGCCAGGCCGCAACGCCCAACGCAGCTGCGATCGGCAGATTGATGGCGAAAATCCAGTGCCAGCTGAGCAGCAGGAGCAAGCCGCCGACGATCGGGCCGAGGATGAAGGCCAGCCCGAAGACTGCGCCGATCAGCCCCAGCGCTCCCCCGCGCTTCTCCGGTGGAAATGTGTCGCCGATGACGGCGGCGGCCACCGGGAAGATGCCGCCGGCGCCCAACCCCTGCACGCCGCGTCCGAGAATCACAAGAGCAAAATTCGGTGCAAGCATAACAAGCGCCGAACCTGCGGCGAACAGTCCGATGTCGAGCACATAGATCGGCCGCCGGCCATAGCGGTCTGAAAGCTTCGCCATCAGCGGCGTGCCTACCAGGTTCATCAGCACATAGGCGTTGAAAACCCACGCCAACGAGCGCTCGTCGACGGCGAACGCCGTCTTGATCGCCGGCAACGCCGGCCCGACGATGGCGATGTCGAGCGCAGCCATCAATACGCCGAAGAATAAGACCCAAAGCACCTTGTTGCGCATAGTCAACTCCGCTAAAAAATATTTCTGCCAGCCGATGCTTACCGACCGGTCAGTAAGTATGATAATCGAAAGCTTCTCAATGTCAAACTTCACCCAGTGAGTGGAAAAGAGGAGGTCAACCACCAGACACAAAGGATACTTAAAAGAGAGAAAAAAACGTCAACTCTTCATACTTCTTGGTGTCTTTGGGGGAGCGATAACGCGGTCTTCGGGCAGTCAACCTGGTCATCTGACCAGTTGACGCTCCCTTTGAATCGGTTTATCATATTACTGACCGACGGTCAGTCAATGAGTAAGGAGAAGAATTTGCATGCCGCGCGTGGTCAAAGAATACGATGAACGGTACGCCGAATTTCTCGACGTCGCCCAGCGTCTTTTTTATCAAAAAGGCTACGACCAGACGTCGGTGCAGGACATCATTCAGGCCATGGGGGTGGCAAAAGGGCTTTTCTACCACTACTTCCGTTCCAAGGCCGACTTGCTCGACGCCTTGATCGAACGCATGGCGGATCAGGCGGTCGCTTCACTGCAACCGATGGTGAATGACCCGACGCTCGACGCCCAGACCAAGTTGCACCGTTTTTTTGATAGCACGCAGAACTGGAAACTGGCCAACAAAGCCTTCATGCTCGAGCTGACGCGCGTGCTTTATCGCGACGAAAACACCCTGATGCGCACGAAGATCGCACGCGCCGGCGTGGAGCGCATCGCACCTCTGCTGGCGGACATCTTGCGCCAGGGGGTCGCGGAGGGCGTCTATGACGTCGAGCACCCTGAAGAAAGCGCCCCGATCCTGCTGGAGCTGGGCCAGAGCCTGGCGAACGCCATGGTGGATGTGTTGCTCAACCCGCCGGCCGCTGAAACGGATCTGGAAGCATCTCTGGCGACCCTCGAACGGCAGGTGCGCGCCCACGAGCGCGCCATGGAGCGCATCCTCGGCGCGCCGCCCTGTTCGATCGTGATGATGACAACGGAGCAACTGCGAGCATGGTTTACGTGATCGCACCGACGCGCAAAGAAGTTCGACGCGCAGAAAGGGGGAGTGAATGACGGAAATTCTCAAATTGGGCTGGCGCAACATGTGGCGCAATTGGCGACGCACGACGATTGCGTTGGTGGCGATTGTGCTGGGCCTGGTTCTGCTGTTGCTGCTCACCGGATTGATCAACGGCTCCGACCAGGCCATCTTCGGCAACGCCGTCAAGATTTACGGCGGCGCCGTGAAAGTCCATGCGCCTGGGTATCGGGAGAAGCTTCAGCGTGCGCCGTTGCTCCCGTTGGAGAACCCGGACCAGGTGGTCCAGGTTGCGCTGGCGCAGCCGACGGTCGTGGCGGCGGCCAAGCGCATCTACACCGGCGGCATCATAGCGAAAGGGAGCGAATCGCAGCCGGTGATGATCACGGCGATTCAGCCGTCGGTCGAGGCGCCGATCTCGGTGCAGGCGGCCAACGTGGTGGAAGGGCGCTTCTTGCTCGACGGCGAGGGCGACGCCGTCTTCATCGGCAAAGCGCTGGCCGACCAGCTCGGCGTGCGCGTCGGCGATCGCGTGACGCTGCTTGGCCAAAGCAAACATGAGACCATGCGACAGCGCACCGTCACCGTCGTCGGGATTTACTCGCTCGGCGCGCCTGATTTGGAAAAAAGCAACGTCTTTATCACCCTGGAGCAGGCGCAGCGGCTATTTAACCTGCCCGACCAGGCCACCGAGGTTACGATCTCACTGACCGACGTCGCCCATGAGGATGCAGTGCTCAACGCCTTGCAGGCGGCGCTGCCGGGCTACGAAGTCGATTCCTGGAAGACGCTCAGACCCGAAATCACCGAGACGATGGTCACCAAGCAGGTGTTCGTCACCATCATCGGCGTGATCGTGATCATGATCGCCAGCATCGGCATCCTCAACCTGCAGCTGATGGCGGTCTTCGAGCGCACGCGGGAGATGGGCGTGCTGGCTGCATTGGGGATGAAGGGACGCCAGATCATGGCGCTCTTTTTGGTCGAAGGAACCCTGATCGGCGTCGTAGGCGCCGTGGTGGGCTGTCTGGCCGGCGTGGGCGTCGTGACATTGATCCGGCTGGCCGGCGGCATTGATTTTTCGTTTGCGACCGGCATGGGCGAAGTGACGGCGTTGATGGGCGACCATCTGATCCCAAGCCTGAGCACGCTCGACGTCGTCAGCCGCGGGATCATCGTCGCCGTGATTGCGGCGCTGGCCTCGCTCTATCCGGCCTGGCAGGCGGCGCGCAAGGAGCCGACCGAAGCGCTGCGCCACCTGTAAGGGCTGTTCCCAGCCAGACGAAAGTGAGAGAACAACGATGACCTGGACAAAATTGTGGATGATCGCGTATCGCGGCCTGACGCGCAATCGCCGACGCACCTTTTTTACGATGTTGGCGGTGGCGCTCGGCCTGGCGCTGTTGATCACGCTCAACGGTTACATCGCCGGCGTCATGGAGGACGGCCTGCAGAACAGCATCCGCCTGCAGACCGGCCATGTGCAGGTGCGCGCCGCCAGCTATCCGGAGGGCAAGCACAGCGTCCAATGGAAGGACCTGGTCGAGCGCCCTGAAGAGGTTGCGGCGCGGGCGATGGCGCTGCCGGAGGTGCGCGCCGCCGCGCCGATCTTGTGGCTGGACGCCGTCTTGAGCACCGGCGACGAATCGATCGGCCTGCAGGTGTACGGCATCGACGTCGCCTCGCCGTTGCATGACCCGCTGCGCGCCTCGGTCATCGCCGGCGCATTCCTCGACGCCAACGACCGCAGCGGCGTGCTGATGGGCGGGCGGTTGGCGCAGAGCCTGAATCTGAAAGTAGGCGACACGGTTCACCTCGTCACCATCAACGCCAACGGCGAGCCGGTGGAGGCGCCGTTCGTCATCCGCGGCCTCTTCTCGAGCGGCGTACTGGTCTACGACGAGAGCGTGCTCTTCATGCCGTTGGCGCGGGCGCAGAGCTTTGCGCTGACGGGCAACCGCGCCAGCACGGTCATGATCGAGCTGCACCACCGCGAGGATGCGGGCAAAGTGGCGGCTGGGCTGGCGCAACCCGGCCTCCAGGCGCTCACCTGGCGCGACCTGAACGCCTTCATCATTCAGTCGATGGACGCCGCCTTCAGCTTCTACATCCTGATGGACGCCATTGTGATCATGATTGTCGCCGTTATCATCGCCAACACCCTCTTGATGGCGGTCTTTGAGCGCGTGCGCGAGATCGGCATCCTGGCGGCGTTGGGGATGAAGCGCCGCGAGATTCTGCAGATGGTCCTCTACGAGGCCGCGCTCATTGCGCTGGCCGGCGTCGTCGTCGGCGTCGCGCTGGGGCTGCTCGGCGTCTTCTTCCTGACGCAAAACGGTTTTGTCCTGGGCGAGATGGCCACGACGGCCGGCAACCTGCCGATGAGCAATGTCATCTATGCGCGCTTTGCGCCGGATCTCTTCACGTGGCTGGCGGTGTGGACGTTTCTCATCGCCCTGCTGGCCTCGCTCTATCCGGCCTGGTTCGCTGCGCGGCTGGAGCCGGTGCGAGCGCTTCACACAGAGTAAATCAATTGGCTCCAACACTTTTTGAAAGCATCTTTTTGAAAAGCAGAGGTCGACTCTTTATGCCAATCATCGAACTGTCAGACATCTACAAAACCTATCGCATCGGCGAAGTGGAGACGCGCGCGCTGGATGGCGTTTCGCTGGACTTTGAGCCAGGGGAATTCAGCGCCGTTGTCGGCCCTTCCGGGTCGGGAAAGACGACGTTGCTTCAGATCATGGGCTGCCTGGATAAGCCCGACCGCGGGGTTGTGAAGCTCGACGGTCGAGACGTGACCCGCCTCAACGCCGATCAGCGCGCGGAGCTGCGTCGCAACGTCATCGGTTTTATCTTTCAGTTCTTTGCGCTGATCCCGGTGCTGGACGCCTATGAGAATGTGGAGCTGCCCTTGCTGTTGGCGGGCGTCGGCGCGCGCGAGCGCCGCGAACGCACGCTGGAGATGCTGGAGGCTGTAGGGCTGTCCGACCGCATTCACCACCGCCCCAATCAACTGAGCGGCGGCCAACAACAGCGCGTGGCGATCGCGCGTGCGTTGGTCAAGCGTCCGCTGGTGGTGCTGGCCGATGAGCCGACCGCCAACCTTGACACCGCCAACGGCGAGCAGGCGATGGAGATCATGCAGCGGCTCAACGAGCAGACGGGCACGGCCTTCATCTTCGCCACCCACGATCCGCGCGTGATGAAATTCGCCCGACGCACGATCCATTTGGTCGACGGCCGCGTGGCGGAGAACAGCGCTCCCCCTCAAGTGGAGGCTGCTGCAGGGGGCCTGTTTCATCCTAGAGAACACAGAGGTTGACGCAAGTGAAGATCTCTGCATCCCATGATCTATTTCTTCTCTGCCGTGGAGATCAAAGCTGTAAGCGCATTATGAACGCCAGAATGCTGCGTCCGCCGAAGTTCAGGGCGGTGTTGTGGGCCTTCAGTTTGCTTGGATGGCTCCTGTTTGGCGTCGGTTGCGCGCAACAGCCCACGCCGACGCCAACGCCTACGGCGACGCCGCTGCCGCCGATCGAGTTGGTGCGCACTCAAGGCGGGTCGGTGATCGCTTCGGCGCGCATCCAGCCTGCACAGCGCGCCAGACTGGCGTTCCCGAGCGCCGGACGCGTCGCCGAGGTGAAGGTCGGCGTGGATGAGCTGGTTCCCGAGGGGGCGCTTTTGCTGCGGTTGGACGACAGCCAGGCGCAGATTGCGCTGGCGCAGGCGCGCGCAGCCTACTTCCGCGCCCAGGCGCAGCTCGCCGAGGTGGAGAACGGCCCTGAGCCGGCGACGATCGAGGCTGCGCAGGCGCAACTCGAGGCCGCCCAGGCTCGGCTCGCTCAGCTCACGCAGCCGGCGCAGGCCGCGCAGGTCGCCGCCGCCGAGGCGGAGCTTGCGGCGGCCCAGGCAGCTTATCAGGCGCTCTTCGCAGGCCCCGACGAGGCGACGCGCATCAACGCGCTGGCGGCGCTGAACCTCGCCAGAGCTGCAGTGCAACAGGCGCAGGCCGCCTACAACGAGGTGAAATGGCGCAACGACGTGGGCGCCCTCCCTCAAAGTCGCCAGCTCCAGGAAGCGACCGTCAACCTGGAGGCGGCCCAGGCGCACTACGATGCGCTCTTTGCGCCGCCTTCCGCAGCCGCCGTCGCTGCCGCGCGGGCGCGCATCGAACAGGCCAAAGCCGCCCTGGAGCGCTTGAAGACGCCCGCCACCGAGGCGCAGATCGCCGAGGCCGAGGCGCAGGTGCGCGCAGCGCAGGCGCAGCTCGATGCGCTGCTTCAGGGCGCCAGCGATGAGAGCGTGGCGGTGCTCGCTGGCGCAGTGGCCGAAGCGCGGGCGTTGGTGCGCCGCGCGGAGCAGGAGCTCGCCAACCTGGAGCTGCGCGCGCCCTTCACTGGCGTCGTCACCGCCGTCGACGTTGCGGTCGGCGAATTCGTGGCGCCCGGCGCGCCGGTGCTGACCCTCGCCAACCTGGAGCGCCTCCAGGTGGAGACCTACGATCTCAGCGAGCGAGACGTCGCCTTTGTGCGCGTAGGGCAAGCGGCGAGCGTGCTGATTGAGCCGCTCAACCTCACCGTCCCTGCGCAGGTGACGCGCGTTTCGCCGCAGCCTTCCACCATCGGCGGCGACACGGTCTACACCGTCTGGCTGGAGCTGGCGGAGCAGCCGTCCGGGCTGCGCTGGGGCATGAGCGCGCGGGTGACCATCGAGGGCGAATTGTCTCGTTGAATTCTATGGCCGCAGGATCACCTTCGGCGTGGTGATGGCGCCTTCAATGAGGCCGGCAAAGACGTGCACACCCTCGTGCAGCGGCCGCTCCTCGAGCCATGTTGGCGCCGGCGCAATCAGGCCGGCTTCCAGCAAGCCAAGCGCGGCGGCGAAATCGGCGGGCGTGTAGGCGAAGCTTCCTCGAATGAGGATCTCTTGCCGAACCAGATAATTGGCCGCCAGCGGAGAAGCTTCGTCGTGCAGGCCGATGAAGAGGACGCGCCCGCCGGGTCGCACGAGCTGCACCGCCAACCTGCGCGTGGCGTCGGAGCCGACGGCGTCGATCACAGCCCCTGCGCCCTCAGGCAGCAGGCTGCGCAGCTGTCGTTCCGCCTCGTCGCCGCCGTTGACTGTGGCGGCGGCGCCCCACTGCTTCGCCTGCTGCAGTCTGCGCTCGATCCTGTCGCTGATCAGGATGGCGCCTTCCGGCTGCTCCGCATGGGCGACGGCCAGGCAGAAAAGACCGATCGGCCCTGCCCCCAGGATCAACAGCGGCCCCTCCGTCGCCTGCCACTGAATGTGGCGCACCCCGCGCAGCGCACACGCCAGCGGCTCGACCAATGCAGCGGCCCAGTCGCTCACGGCGTCCGACAGCGGCCAGCACTGCGCGGTCGGCGCGCACACGTAGCGTGCAAAAGCGCCCGCTCGATGGGCGCCGATAATCTGACGGTGGGGGCAGAGGTTGAGCAGGCCGCTGCGACACAGGCGACACGCGCCGCAACCGATCAGCGGATTGACGACCACGCGTTGGCCCGGATAAGGCGCCTCGCCGTTCGCCAGCGCGCCGCCTCCAATCTGGACAATGCGGCCGCCGAACTCATGCCCCATCACCAGCGGCGGTTTGCGCAAGCTATTCTGCCCTAAATAGCCGGAAAGCTCCGAGCCGCAGACGCCGGCGGCCGTCACCTCCACCAGCACTTCATCGTGAGCGGGCGTCGGCGTCGGCAGCATCTGTATCTCCATGCAGCGCGGCCCAAGCCAGACCAGGGCTTCCATAGTCGGGGGCGGCGGTTCATCGATGTGCATGCATTTCTCCTAAGACGCTTGAGATGGATCCCCTGATTTCAGGCGACGCGATAGCGGGCGACGACCTCTTCATCCAGCTCGACGCCCAGCCCCGGCTCCTGGGGAACGGCGACGTAGCCATCCACCACCGGGAAGCGTTGCCGCGTCAACGTCTGGCGCAGCGCCGACTGCTCGACGCAGTATTCCAGCAGCGAGGCGTTGGGCAGCGCCGCCAGGAAGTGCAGCGACGCCGCGATGCTCACGCCGGTCTTGTACGAGTGGTTGACGCAGAGACGACGCCGTTGCGCAGCGAGCCGACCGATCTCGATGGCGCGGCTGATTCCCCCGACCCGCGCCACGTCGGGCTGAATTACATCCAGGCCGGCGTCCAGCAGCGCCGCAAATCCGCGCAGCGTCGTCTCTTGCTCGCCGGCGGCGATGCGGATGGGCGAGGCCCGCGTCAGCCGTGCGTAGCCTTCCAAGTCATCCGGATGGAGCGGCTCCTCCAGCCAGAATGGGTTGAATTCGGCGAACTGATGGGCGCGGCGGATGGCTGTGCTGGCGTCGTAGGCCAGGCCGGCGTCGATCATCAGATCCACTGCATCGCCCAGACCGGCGCGCGCCTGGCGCACCAGCTCGAGGTCGAGCGCTTCGTTCTGCCCCAGGGGTCCCCAGCCGAACTTGACGGCTGTGAAGCCCTGATCGACCAGACGCCGCGCCTGCTCATAGGTGGCTTGCGGCGTCTCGCCGAAGAGATTGGAGGCGTAGGCGCGCAGTTTGGTGTGGAAGGCTCCGCCCAGCAATTGATAGACCGGCTGCCCCAGAACCTTGCCTAGAATGTCCCACAGCGCCATATCGACGCCGCTGATCGCCTGTTGCGCCGCGCCCCCGCGACCGAAGAAGATCGTGCCCTGGTACATTCGCTCCCACAGTACGGCGATGTCGAGCGGGTTTTGCCCGAGCACGCACTGACGCAATCCGCGGGCGATGGCGTGGGAAAGGGGCGCTTCGATGATGGCCTTGGCGACCATCGGCGAGGAGTCCACTTCGCCGACGCCGATGATGCCGGCGTCGGTGTGGACGCGTACGATCAAAGTGTCTTGTGTGCCGTCGCAACGCTCGTCGACGACGGGGAGTTGCAGCCAGATGGCTTCGACGTCGGTGATTTTCATAGCGGCGTTCCTTGCGGGTGTTCTTTGGGTCGATAGCCGAGCAGCCGGGAAAGGCGTTCGGCGTTTTGCAGCACGAGCTGGCGCAGCGCAAGCTGGCGCTCGGCCGTGAAGCGCACCGTCGGCACCGAGACGCTCATGGCGGCGATGGTCTTGCCTTCGGCGTTGAAGATCGGCGCTGCGATGCAACAGAGGCCGGGCGTAGATTCCTCGAAGTCGGTGGCGTAGCCGCGTCGTCGAATTTCGGCCAGCTCGGCGCGAAAGGCGGCCGGGTCGGTGATGGTGCGGGGGGTGATCGGCGCCAGCGGCTGCTCGGGTGGATACAGGCGGTCCAGCTCTTCTGCGGGTAAGGCGGAGAGCATCATCTTGCCGACGCCGGTTCCATGCGCCGGGAAGCGCCTGCCCACAGCGGAGACCATGCGGATCGTGTTGGTGCCTTCCTCTTTGGCGATGTACAGCACCTCGGCGCCCTCCAACACGGCGAGATGCACCGTCTCGTCGCAGGCGCGCGAGGTCTCGCGCACAATTTCCTGACCTTCGGTCACCAGGTCGACGCCCGCCATGTAGCTGGCGCCCAGCTCAAACAAGCGCACGCCCAGTCGATAGGTGCGCTCGCGTCGCCCCGGGCGCAGGTAGCCCCGGTGGATCAGCGTCATCAATAGTCCGTGTGCGCTGCTCTTGGGAATTCCCAGGGCGGCGGAAATTTCGGACAGGCTCAACCCATCCGGATGTTGCGCCAGCAGTTCAAAGATGTCCAGCACGCGCAGCGCTGATTTGACGCCTGACAGTTGTTCTTGGTGCTCCATCGGCGACAGTAAAAAGTTTATGGATATAAAATTTTTTCAATATAGCGAACAAAGTAAGTATAACGCTCGCCGGCGCACCTGTCAAACGCCCACGAAAGCCCAATCGGGGAGGTCGCTCCATGTAGGGAGAAAGTCGGATGCAACTTTTTCGCAACTTTGCTCGTGATATACTCACAACGCGACGGCTGCTGCGCAGATTGCCTTTCACAGGAGGTCAACGATGACTGATGTACAGAGCTACTCGGGCAAATTGGTGACAATCGAACGCTTCATCCTGGATCAACAGCGCGCGCACCCCACGGCGACCGGCGTCCTCACCAATCTACTTTATGACCTGGCGTTGGCGGCGAAAATCATCGCCAGCAAAACGACGCGCGCGGGCCTGGCGGAAATTCTAGGCAGCGCCGGCGAGGAGAACGTGCAGGGCGAAGAGGTGCAACGTCTGGATGTCTTTGCACAACGCACGCTATATCGGCTGAACGACCACACCGGCCGATTGGCGGTGATGGCGTCGGAGGAGGTGGAAGACATCATTCCGATTCCGGAGCGCTATCCGACCGGTCAGTACGTGCTCGTCTTTGACCCGCTCGACGGCTCGTCCAACATCGACGTCAACGTGAGCATCGGCACCATCTTCGGCGTGTATCGCCGCAAGACGCAGGAGGGCCGGGGAACGCTGGAAGATGTGCTCCAGCCAGGCCGCAACCTGGTGGCGGCGGGCTATATCCTCTATGGCGCCAGCACCATGATGGTCTATTCCACCGGGCAGGGGGTGCATGGTTTCACGCTCGACCCTGCGATCGGCGAGTTCTTGCTCTCTCACCCCAATATCAGGCTGCCGGAGAAGCCGAAGTATTACAGCGCCAACCAGGGCTATCAACCCTACTGGTCGCGTGGCGTGCAGGCGTATACGGAGTGGCTGCAACAGGACACTGCAGAAAAGAAGGCGCTGTCGCTGCGTTACATCGGCTCGCTGGTGGCCGATTTTCACCGCAATCTCCTCGCCGGCGGCGTCTTTTACTATCCGGCCGACCGCAAGGACCCCAAGAAACCGGGCGGTAAATTGCGCTTGTTGTATGAGGCGGCGCCGCTTGCGTTCCTGATCGAGCAGGCAGGCGGGTGCGCTTCGGACGGCAGACGCGCTATTCTGGATATTCAACCGGAGAAACTACACCAACGCACGCCGCTTTTCATCGGCAATCGACTGCTTGTGGAAAAGGCGGAGGCTTTTATTCGCGAATATGATGGATGAACCGCCATCAAACTTTGCGGAAAATTGGTTTTCAGGAATGCATGGTGTGCAGTTCGGTGACGCCCTTGCGTAGAAGGCAACCTTTCCGGAAGCTGGATGGAATTTCACAGGAGATTCTGACGACGAAGAAGCGCAGCTACCCGCTGCGCTTCTTTGAATTCCCCAAGACCTTGCGGTGCATTGAGCACGTGCGGCTGGAAGCCGCACCGCCGGCGTTCCCCTGACCCCCTCTCCCAGCCTTGGGAGAGGGGGTCAGGGGGAGGGCCTTCCCCACAGCTTTTGAGTCCACCGAGGGTCTGCGGCTGCGAGCCGCACCTGCAAGGAAACCAGTTTGTTAAAAATCTAGAGTTTTTTGGAAAACAAAGCCGATTGTATAAGGTGAGGCGATAAGCTTCTGTTTTTCCTTGTTCTTTACTTCTTCCAGGTGTAGACGGCCGACCTGCCGAAGGGCAGATTATCCAGATCGATGTTGGCGGCGTCGCCGTCGGGCTTGAGCTTTGCCCGCTCGATGATCAGCGCCACCAGCTCCGGATCGAAGTCGCGATCCTCGCGATCGATCGAAATCTCACCCGGATACTGATGGTAAATCTGAATCTTGCAATGCTTCGGATGCGTATCGCGGCGGTCGATGACGATGTCCATGCGGTAGATGTTCTTCCACGCCCACACTTTGCGACGGCTCCAGAAGCGGAAGGGGATATAAATTTCCAGCCCCTCCTCGGTGACGATGAACTTGCGCGTCATCAGGAGCAGGTCGCCGTACAGAAAGAGCAGGCCCCAAATGATGAACACCCAGGCGATCGCTTCGGCAAAAAAAGTATGGGTCAGGTCTGCCACAAACGCTGCAATGCCTGCTGCGAGCATGGCGAAGCCGATCGCCATGTTGCGACTTTCGCCGCCGAAGACAATGGCGGCTTTGGGGGGAGCAGTCTCTTCAGCCTGACTCATGGTCATCTCGGTCGCGTCGGCCATGGATGTTCTCTCCTCAGACAAGCAAGATGGTCAGAAGACGTAGTTGTTTTGTTTCGATAAGATAAATTGTCAGTCAATGCGCTTAAGTATAGCGGGAAGGATGACCAGCCGACAAATTTTTTTCGTGATTTTGCGCACAATCCTACTCGACGACCAGGCGATACCCGCGCCCGCGCACGGTGGTCAAAAAGCGAGGAGAAGCCGGATCGGGTTCGATCTTTTGGCGCAGCCGGCTCACCAGCTTCTCGATGCGGGCGTCGTCGACCTCGTCGATGTAGCTCTCCCCCCAGACGTGGGTGACGATCTGATACTTGTCGATGATTTTGTTTTGATTTTGGAAGAGCAGTTGGATCAATTTGTATTCCAGCGCAGTCAACGTTTCGACGGGTGCGCCGTTGACGAAAACCTCGCCGCTGGCCGAGTCCACCCACAGCGTGGCCGCCTCTGGGCGCGGGGGCAGGCTCTGTCGTTGCACATAGTCGGCGAGCAGACGGCTGAACATTTGAAGACGCCCCTCCACCCGATTGAGCAGGTGGCGACGCAGCAATTGATCGATGACTGCCGGGTCGGGCGTGTGGTCGGTGACGTTCAAGGCGGCGAGCTCCGCTTTCTCCTCCGGCGTGCACTCTTCCCAAATTTTGGTGCACTCCCGCCTCAGGTAGTCATCCTCCAGCAAGGCGCCCGCCAGACGTCGATGAAAGCGCCAGCGCTCCAGCGGATCGGTGGGCGGCGGGTGGGCGCTCTCCAAGGCTTGATGCAAGAGACGGCAGACGCCTTCCACCATGCGCGGGTGACCGCCGCTCCACTGATAGATGAAGTCGATGTCGGCGTTGGTGAAATTCGCCTCGTAGGCGGTCATGTACCGGCGGATCTGCTGCTCCGTGTCGGAGCGGGTGAGCGGCGCCAGCCACCAAATGCGATGACCGAACAGCTCGGCGAACTCGCCGTGACGACGATCCGGGTTGAGGACGGGCAACGGGCGACCGGTGGCGGTGACATAGACGATCTGGCGACTGTGGCGATCTTGCACCGCACGCAGGTTGAGAAATACGCGCGCCTCGATGTGGATGAAGGGATCGTCGAACTCGTCGAAGAGCAACACCAGCCGCTTGGTGGTGGACTCCAACGCAGCGGTGAGGCCGCGGCTGAAACTGAGTGGAATTTGAAAGTCGCTCTGGGGCGCCACCAACGTGTCGTAGGCGTTGACCAGCTCCGGCAACATCGAGAAGCCGGGGTTGGCCTCCTGCAAGCAGCGCAGCACCAGCTCGGAGAAGCCCTGTTCGGTCAGGTCGAGGATGCGGTTGCAGTCGATGTAGACGGGCAGAAACTCCTGCGCCGCCTCTCCCAGCTCTTTGAGCCACACATCTGGCTGCGCAAGCAGCCGCAGCAGCGCCGACTTGCCGATGTTGCTCATGCCGACGATCTCCACGCACTGCATGGCGTAGAGTTGCCGCAGGAGATTTTCAACGTCATAGCGGCGCATATAGTCGCCGTTGAGCAGGCGCAGCGTCAAAGGCATTGAGCGTTCAAGTCCCGGATCATCGGTTCATGGAGGCGTCGAAGGCGTCGCGCAGCCCATCTCCGAAGAATGTGAATCCCAGCATCGTGATGGCGATCGCCAGCGTCGGGAAGACGCCGAGATGCCAGTAAACGCGCATGTAGGAAAGCGCATTGCCCACCATCTTGCCCCAGCTCGGAATCGGATCGTTGATGCCCAACCCCAGGAAAGAAAGCCCCGCCTCGGCGAAGATCGCGGTTGGGATGCCGATGGTGGCGGCGACGATCAAGGGCGCCACGGTGTTGGGAAGCAGATGGCGAACGGCGATGCGCGTGCTCGTCGCACCCAGCATGCGCGCCGCCAACACAAAGTCGCGTTCGCGCAGGGAAAGCAATTGTGCGCGCAACAGGCGACAGGCGTCCAGCCACGCCACCACGCCCAAGGCCAGGATCACATTGAACAGGCCGCCGCCAAAAACCGAAAGCAGCAACAGCGCCAGCATCAGCGCCGGCACCGCCGTAAAGACTTCGACCAGGCGCATGATGAAGTAATCGACGGCGCCTCCCGCCAGCCCCGCCAGCAGCCCCAGGGGAATGCCGATGAGCAGCGCCATCGCCATCACGCCCACGCCGACCGTCAGCGAGATGCGCGTGCCGTAGATGATGCGCGAGTAGACGTCGCGCCCCACCTCATCTGTGCCCATCCAGTGCTCCCGGCTGGGAAATTGCAACGCCTTGGCCGGGTTGGCGGCGTCGTACGGATAGGGAGCGATGAAATCGGCGAAAATCGCCGTCAGCAGGAGTATGGAGACCATCGCCAAGCCGAGGAGCGCCAGCTTGTTGCGGGCGAAGCGCCGCGCGGCGTCTCCCAGCAAGGTGCGCTGTTTGGGCAGATCCTGAAGCTGCCGACTTTGCACGGAGGCCAGCGTTGAGGTGCTCATGTTCGGCTCTTCTCCAGACGCACGCGCGGATCGACGACGGTGTAGAGGATGTCCGTCACCAGATAGACCAGCGACCAGACGACCGCCACCAGCAGCATCAGCGCCATGATCATCGGGTAGTCGCGCGCCAGAATGCTCGTGACAAAGAATTTGCCCAGCCCCGGCACGCGGAAGATGCTCTCGATAAAGATGGTGCCGGTGATCAAATTGGGAATTTGCGGCGCCAGGATGGTCAAGAGGGGGATCATGGCGTTGCGCAGCACATGGCGCACCATGATCTGCCGGTCTGAGAGTCCTTTGGCGCGTGCGGTGCGGACGTAATCGGAGCGCGAGACTTCGAGGATGCTGGTGCGCGTGTAGCGGGCGGTCAGCGCCATGGGGGCCAGCGCCAGCGCCGCCACCGGCATGACATAATGCTGCCATTGACCCCAGCCGCCGGTCGGCAGCCACTTCAGTTGCACGGCGAAGAGCAGGACCAGCCACACCGCAATGACGAAGTTGGGCACCGTGATCCCCAACGTCGCCGTCGCCGAGGTCAGGTAGTCCACCCAGGTGTTCTGGCGGGCGGCGGCCAGCGTTCCCAGCAGCAGGCCGAGCGGCAGCGCCACCAACAACGCTAGGCCGCCGATCGAAGCGCTGACCGGCCATGTGCGCGCGATCAACCCCGACACCGTTTCGGTCGGGCTTTGAAAGGGAACGCCGAAATCGCCGCGCAACGCGTTGCCCATGTAGAGCAAATATTGCTCCACCAGCGGGCGATCCAGGCCATATTTGCGCATGTAGTTGGCCTTGGCCTCCGCCGAAAGCGGCACCTTGTCCTCGTTGTAGGGGCCGCCGGGAATGGCGTGCATCAGCAGAAAGATGACGACGCTGACAATGAAGAAGACGACCAGCACGCCCACCAGTCGGCCAAACAGATAGCGAGCCATCGGAGCATCTCCCATCGCCCCTTCCTCAGCGCGTCAATTGACGCACTGAGGGAAGGGAACGAATCCACGATCGGGTTTACTGCGGCGGCTGGCGATAGTTGGCTACATCCTTGGTGATGTAGACGCCCGACAGCAGGTCGCTGAAGGTGGAGAAGCCGGGCCAGTGCCAGGCGGCGACGCCGTTGTTGTCCGGCTCCAGCGCCGGCCCTTTGATGAAGGGCTTGATCAGATCGCCCGGCGTCTGGTGATAGACAAAGACGAACGCAGCGTCTTCCACCAGAATTTTCTCCGCCTCCTGGAACATGCGGGTGCGCTCCGCCGGGTCGCCGGTGAAGCTGGAGGCCTCCTTGACCAGGCGATCATATTCGGCGTTGCTCCACGGATGGCGACCGCCGCTGAGGAAGACGCCCAGCATGTTGCTCGGGTCGAGATAGTCCATGCCGTAGGAGATCAGCGTGAACTGCACCTGGGTCGGCTTGGCGTTCAGTTCGTCCATGTAGGATTTGAAATCCATGTTGGAGACTTCCACTTCGACGCCCAAGTGTTCCTTGAGGGCCGCAGCGTAGGCCTGCGCCACCGCAACCGGCGTCGGCCCTTCGGCGCGCAGCTTCATCACCAGCTTGGGGAAGCCTTCGCCGTTCGGATAGCCGGCTTCGGCCAGCAGTTGTTTGGCTTTCTCCACATCATAGGGGTAGGTGTCCTTGAACGCCTCAGAATTGGAGGCCGGGAAGCCGGGCATCAGGAAAGAGTAAGCCGGGATGCCCTGCCGCTTGACGATGTTGGGAAGGATGGTGTCGCGGTCGAGCACATGGGCGAAGGCCTGGCGCACCAGCAGATTGTCGAACGGCGGCTTGGAGACGTCGAACGCAAAGTAGTAGGTGCGGAAGTCGCCGTAGTGCGGATGATATTGCGCGCTTAGCTCTGGGTCGTTTTCAATCAGCTCCAGGTCGGCCGGTGAAAGCGTGCCGCTGCCCCAGACGAAGTCGATTTCGTTGGCTTCATAGGCGGGGAGGAGCTGCGAGGGCTGGCCGATCGCAACGACGACCAGGCGCTGAATGTACGGAATGTTCGTGCCTTTGTAGTCCGGGTTGATCTCATACACCAACCGTTGATCCTTGGTCCATTCGACCAACTTGTAGGGGCCGGACGAAACCGACGTGGCCGGGTTGGAATTGTACAGGCCACCGTGCGTCTCAAGCGCTTTCTTCTGCAGCGGGGCGGAGTAGAGCAGCATGGCGGGCAGATAGGGCGCCGGCATCTCGGTGGTGAACTCCAGCGTATGCGCATCTACGGCGCGCACGCCGATCTCTTCGACCGGAACTTCGCCGTTGACCGCTTGCGTCCAGTTCTTGATCACGCCCTGATAGTACCAGGAGAAGTCCCAGGCGTGCGTTGGGTCGGCGCCGTAGCGGAAGGTGGCGACGTAATCGTCGGCGGTGACCGGCGTGCCGTCGTTCCACATCAGGTTGGGGTCGAGTTTGAAGGTCCAGACCAGCCCGCTTTCATCGACCGACCACTCCGTGGCTGCGCCGGGGTTGACCTGGAAATTTTTGTCAAGACGCACGAGCGAATCTGACAACAGATCGGTCAGGGCGTCGGCGCGCTCATAGACGGCCTGGAAAAAGTCGATGGTGGTGAAAGTGCGCCAGCCGCTGTAGGGATAGATCAACACCTGCTGATCGAGGGGCGCGGCGTCAGGCGGCAGCTCTTTGCCGAGCGCATTGACGACCGGACCGGCTGGGGCGGCTTCCGGCGCAGCGCTCTCAACGCCGCCAGGAGCAGCCGGCGCACACGCCTGCAACAAAAGCGCTACGATCAAAAAGAGCGCCATCCAGGTCGAGGTGCGTTTCGCCGCGAGCGGGATCGTTTTCGGTTGCATGTTCGTCCTCCGTACACTTGGTCAGATTTGGCGGGTTGGAATTACACTTGGACGGCAAGGTATTGTATGCGACGGTGAAGTTTCGTGCAAATCGTTCTGAAAAAATCGAGTTGTCTTTGTGAAGGGTTGCGAAACCATCTCATACGACACAGGTGCGAAGAAGCAGTGTGTTGAGTGCGTTGACGCAGGCAAGCTGTAATGATAGACTGTCTACAAAGAAACCACCTGAAGGACAGCCCACAGCTCTCAGGAATGCGCCGGAAGCGCTGTTTGGGCGCTGTTTGAATGAAATGAGCGAAACAAGATGACCGAAGTCTCACGCATCTGTCCGCAATGCGGCAACCATTTTGCGCTGGAGGCGCGTCACTGCAGCCACTGCGGCTACGATATGGAGGCGGCGTTGCCGGCGCCGCAAAGCACGCTGCCTGCCCTGGTTGGCAAAGCCGCAGCCCCCCTGTTGGTGGGCGCCGCCAGTCTGGCCGCCAGCGTCGGCTGGCGACTTTTGCAGACGCTTCTGAGCCGACCCGCCAAACCGTCCGCTCCACCGATTCAGGTGCGCGCCGATGCGCCGGTGCGTTCCCAAAGCCGTATGACGATCCGCATCACCACCTCCTGGGTGGTGGGGGACGCCAATGGCAACTGGCGCAAGGGACATTCGGAGCAAACGATCGAGATTGAATAGGCGAACTTTACCGGATGGGGATCGGATCGCCCAGGACGGGCGGCGGTGAACGACGGAGGATGTCCAGGAGCGCAGCAAAGGTGGCGGGCGTTTCGCGGGCCTCTGACCATGCGATGCTGCGCGGATGGTACTGGCGACGATCGGCGACGACGCCGGTGGCGGCGATGCCAAGGCTCTTGCACAGAAAGAGCGCGCGCGGCAGGTGGAATTCTTGCGTGACGATGATCGCCTCTTCGACTTGAAAGATATAGCGGGCGCGATAACAGGAGTCGTAGGTGCGCCGCCCTCCGTAGTCGGGTTGGATGTCCTCCGCCGGCACCCCTTGCCGAATCGCGTACGCCATCATGGCGCCAGGCTCGTTGTAGTCCTCCAGGCTATTGTCGCCGCTCATCAACAACTTTTCAACCTTTCCCGCCTTGTACAAAGCAACGGCTGTGTCCACGCGATCCGCCAGCATCGGGCTTAATCGACCATCGGGGTAGACGCGCGCCCCCAGCACAAGCGCCACGCGCGCGGAGGGGGCTTCTTCCAAGGTGTAAATTGCAGCGGCGTAAGTGCGTTCCACCCAGGCGCGCCAGGCGAATGGAAACGTCAACGCAATCAACAGCACAATCGCCGCCATCAAGAGCCAGACTCGAACGCCGAATTTCATATCCCTGATTATTCTCCAGCTCCATACTTTGTTCAGTGATCGTGTTGACGTTCTTGTCGTGATCTGTTTCGCTCTGTTCAACGGCGCAAGGAAAGCTGCAGTTCCCGAACTTGACAGCCGCCATCGCACCCTCCATACTACCTTGCATGCAAACGGACGACGCAACCTTTCCCGGCGACGAGACCCACCCGACCAGCCGAAAGACGCTGAACATGCCGGTGGCGCCGCCCGATTCCCTATCCCTCGAGCGCGGTGAGCCGCCGGTGCAGGAGTTCGATGATCTGTCGGACGTGGATGCGGTCTCGTCGGAAAACGCCCCGCATGCGTGGGAAATCCCCGACCGCCTCGACGAGGTTCTGATTGTCACGCTTCCCGCGCGTCGCTGGGAGGTGGAGCCCGGCGATGTAGTTGCGCTGCCGGTGACTGTGTTCAACAACAGCCGTCGCAAGCTCTCTGCGCACGTGTACGTGGAAGGCTGGCTCGACGAGCGCTGGATGGTGGAGCCCTATGTGCAGGCCACCCTGGAGCCGGGCGAGCGCATCACCCTGGAGCTGAATCTCTCTCCGCCCCGCCACGTCGGCACAGAAGCCGGCGACCACCCGCTGGCCGTCGTGGTTCGCTCGCCGGAAGAGCCGTTGCGCATGGTCAGGTTGGGCTTCACGCTGCGCGTGCTTCCGTTCAAGCGGTTGGCGCTCGAGGTGAGAGGAATGCCCGGGCCGGCGGCGTGGTGGCGACGCGCGCTCGACGTTTCCGTGCGCCTGAGCAATCAGGGCAACTGCCCGCTCACCGTGCATTTGGAAGGGTGGACGACGACGCCGGCCGCTTCGCTTCACCTTCCCGGCGGCGAGACGTTTATTCTGCCGCCGGGAAGACGCCTCCATGCGCCGTTGCGCCTGACAGTTCACCGCCTGCCCTGGATCGGTTTGCACAGTCAAGAATTGCTTTTCACCGTGCGCGCATGCTCTGACGAAGGAGAGACGCTGGCGCAGGTGCGCAGGAGCGTTGAAGTGCATCCCATCCTGGGACTGTGGCAGCTCGCCGCCATCGGTGCGCTGGGGACGGTGGCGGCGGCCAGCGCGCTGTTGCTCGTCGTCGTGAGCGTCCTGCTGATGCGCTACGCAGCGACTCCGCCGCCTGCCGTTGCAGGGGAGCCGGCGCCCGCCGTGATCGTTGTGGCGCTCAATCAGCCCCTCGCTTCTGCGGCCGCTTCATCTTCCGCTCCGGCGCAGTCGGCCGACGCTCCCCGTTTGCAACCGGACTCTTCAGCCCCCCTCGTCCTGCCCGACCAGGTGACGGCGCCGGGCAGCGGTGGGCCGGTCCGCGCTCTTGCAGCGCCCTCCACCGACGTCAGCGCTCCACCGCCGGGCGGGCCGATGACCTACGCGCAGATGTTTCAAACCATTGCGGCGCAGTACGACCTCGATTGGCGCATACTGGCGGCGCAGGCCTATGTTGAGAGCGGGTTCGATTCGCTGGCGCTGAGCAGCGCCGGCGCCATGGGGCTGATGCAGGTGTTGCCGACGACGTGGCGAGAATGGGCGCCGGTCGTCGGCGTCAACGATCCCTTCGACAGCTACAGCAACGTCCAGGTGGCGGCCATCTATCTCGATTATCTGCGCACGCAGCTTGCTCGCCAGGGCCGACCGGAGAAAGAATGGATGTTGGTGGCTTACCACTGGGGCATCGACAGGCTCAGCGCTTTTCTGGCCGAAGGAGGCGACTGGCAGACGCTGCCGGAGCTGCACCGGCGCTACGCCGAGGACATTCTGCGCATCGCCCGCACCCTTCCTTGAAAAGATGCTAATCGGCCGGAGCTGGGGACTCCAGATTGGTGGAAGGCTCCGCCGGAAGCGTCGATTCGCCCCCTGGAACGGGCAGTTTGCCGTCGGCGATCAGGACGGGCTGCAAGGCGGCGATGGCGCATTCCACCATGCCGTCATCCGGTTCGCGCGTGGTCATCTTTTGTAGCCAGAGGCCCGGAGCGATCAACATGCGCATGAAGGGGTTGCGGTCATGCGCAGCGCTAAAGCGAATGATCTCGTAGGCGATCGAGGCGACCACCGGCACCAAAGCCAGCCGCGTGACAAAACGGAGCAGCAGCGCCAGCCAGCCCGGCTCCACGTCGGAAAAGGTCAGCGGGGCGAAGAGCAGGATGCTGATCACCAACACATAGAGCAGAAAACTGGTTCCGCAGCGCGTGTGCTGCACGCTGAACTTTTGCACCTCGGCCACAGTCAACGGCGCGCCCGCCTCATAGGCGTTGATGGTCTTGTGCTCGGCGCCGTGATAGCCGAACACCCGACGAATGTCGTTGAACCGCCCGATCACCCAGAGATAGGCGATAAACAGCAGCAGCCGAATGACGCCCTCGAACAGGGCGTCGACGAGTGGATCGTCGTTCACATAAACGGCGAGCAGACGTGCGGCGAAGGTGGGCAACAGGAAAAAGAGCGCCACAGCGAACGAAAGGCTGACGGCGATCGTGGTCCAGGCCACCGGGCCGGTGAACTCCACCTGTGCGTCCTTCTCTTCGCGCGCAGCGACCTCGGCGCTCCAAAACAGGGCGCGAATACCCAATCCTAACGCATCCCACAGCATGGCGAGACCGCGCACAAAGGGCCATTGCCCCCAGGCGCTGGTGTAAATCTTCGCCGTCAACGGCTCTTTGTGAACCATAATCCGCCCATGCGGGTCGCGCACGGCGACCGCCATGCTTTTGCGCCCCCGCATCATCACGCCCTCGATGACGGCTTGTCCGCCGTAATACTGTTTCGCCATGGCGCGAAATTGTACCATGAATACAAAATGACGGCGCAATTGTGAAACAGGCAAAGAGGTGGAAGAGCGATAGGATGAAGCGCAATTACGCACTGCGTCATGACTTTCTTGCCTGCGTAACGCGACGTAAGGTACAATGGAAGATGCAATTTCTGAAAAGCGTAGTCAAGCGGCGATCGGAACGATAACACACCGATCGGTTGCTGTGCGTGGGGATTTTCCACCTTCGTCCATGAGTCAGATCAAAACAATCGATGAACGCCAGGCAGGCGCACCTCAGCCCAGGATTCGCATCTACACCTTCGGCGCGTTGCAGGTCGTGCGCGATGGCGTTGCGGTCACGGAAGGCGACTGGCACACGCGCCAGGCGCGACAGCTGCTCAAAATTTTGATCACAGAGCGCCCGCGCGCCGTTTCCACCGATGTGCTTATCGAGATTCTGTGGCCGAGCAGCGCGCCGAACGCCGCCGCCACGACGTTGCGCAGCGCGGTCAATGCGTTGCGCAATGTGCTCGAGCCGGATCGCCCCAGTCGCGCGCCTTCGCGCTACATCGTCACGCAGACGCCCGGCTATGCGTTTCATTTGGCGCCGGAAATCTGGCTCGACGTCGAGGAGTTCGAGCATCTGCTCAACCGCGCACACCACAGCGCCGATCCTGCGCTGCGTCTCCAGTTGCTGCAACGCGCCATTGACCTTTACCAGGATGATTATCTCGTCACCGATCTATACGCCGACTGGCTACAGGTGGAGCGAGATCGGCTGCGCGAGCGCTATTTTGGCGCTTTGCTGCAGGCGGCGGAGCTGCATGCAGAGGCCGGGCGCTACCCGGAGGCGATCTCCCTCTGTCGCCGCCTTCTGGCGCGGGATGAAGTGCGCGAAAACGCCTATCAAGCCTTGATGCGCTTTCAGGCCGAGTCGGGCGACAGCGCAGGCGCCCTGCTCACCTATGAACGTTGCCGCACCATCCTGAGCGAAGAACTGGGCGCAGATCCCAGCCCGTTGACCCAGCACCTGCACCAACAAATTCTTAAGGGAGAAATCGAGACGCGGCCCTTCGTCACCCCTCCGCTGGTGATGCGCCCCCCGTTGGAGGCGATTTTACCTCCGTCTGTCAGTGAACAGCGCTCGCTCGAGCTGCCTCCCCGCACCCTGTTGACCGCCTTCGACGCCGGCTTTCCCTCGGCTTTCGTCGGGCGCGAACGCGAAATGACGATCCTGCGGGAGCGACTGGAGCGCGCGCTGAGCGGACGCGGGGAGTGGGTGATGCTTTACGGCGAAGCCGGCGCAGGCAAGACGCGCCTGGCCCATCAGTTGCTCGCCGAGGCGGCCAACCGCTCGATGACCGTCATCAGCGCAGGCTGTCAGTTCCTCGAGCGCGACCTTCCCTTTGGCCCCCTGGCCGATGCGTTCGCCAGATACTTCTATGCGCTGCCGGATGCAAACATTCAGGCGCTTCCGGCCGGCGCGTTGACGGCGCTGGCGCAGATCATCCCCAGCCTGCAAGATCGACTTTCTCATCTTCCCGTTGCGGTGATCGACTCGCCGGCCGTTGGCGAAGAAAACCGCCAGCGCCTCATCGACGGCCTCGTGACGACCGTGATCGCGCTGGCGACCCTGCGGCCGATGGCGCTTTTTATTGACGACCTGCAATGGGCGGATGCGGATACGCTCACGACGCTGAATCGCCTTGTGCAACGCATCTCCGATCTGCCGTTGCTCTTATTGATGGCTTATCGTAGTGAAGAGTTGACGGAGAATGAGGCGCTGGCGGCCTTTGTTCACGCAGTTCATCGTCTGCAGCGCGATGCTCAGGTGCCTGTCCCTCGTTTCACCCGCCAGCATGTACAGACGCTCGTGCAGCTGCATCTGGGCAGAGCGGACGGACAAACGCCAGGCGTCGATGCGGCGCAGACGGCCAGATTGGGCGAACTGCTCTACGAAACGACGCAAGGCAACGCCCTGTTTGTGGCGGAAGCGCTCCACGACCTGGACGAGCGCCTGTCGCTGGGGGACGTGAATCACGCGCTGCACGCGCTGCTCGATGAGCTGACCGAGGAGCATGCGCCCGCCGCTCCGCCCAAATTGCGCAGCCAGCGCATCCAGGAGCTGATCATGGAACGCGTCGAGCGGCTGCCCACCGAGGCGCGCGCCGTGCTCAACCTGTGCGCAGTGATCGGTCGCGACTTCAGCCTGGACCTGTTGGAAAGCGCCGCAACCTTCGATCCGCTGGGTGGGCTGGAGACGCTGCTGGAGCGCAAATTCCTGATCGAACGGCCTGACGAACGCATCGATTTTGCTCATCATCTGGTGCGCCAAACCGTCTACGACCGCTTGAGCCTGCTGCAACGGCGCAGGCTTCATCTCGCCGTGGCGGAGGCGCTGGTGGACCTCGGTCAAGAGACCACGAACCCGGGCGAGATCGCTTTTCACTACAGCTGCGCGGGCGGCAGCCATCGCCTGCAGGCGGCGCATTACAGCATCAAGGCGGGCGAAAAGCTCTTGCACACATACGGCTTTCGTCAGGCGGTGGAGGCGTTCGACCGCAGCCTGCAGCTGCTCGAATCTCTCCCCGAAGCCTCCCCGGAGCTCACCCGACAGGCGCTCCAGGGGCGAGGCATGGCCTTTGAAGGGCTGTTCGATCCGGAGGGAGTGACGGAAACCTATCGGCGGCTGCAAAATTGGGCGCGAAAACACGGGGATCGCACGCTCATGCTGGCCACCTACAGCCGCCTGACCACGATGCTCGGCCTGCTCGGACAGCAGGCGGAGAGCAATCAGGTGCTGGACGAGTTTCTCGACGCCATCCTGAGCGCCGACACCGATGCGCCGATCCCGCGCGTCCTGTTGGACCTGCTGAAGCGGCGCAGCCGCATCTACGCGCCCGTGGAAGAGGTCGACGGAGAGTGGACGCGCTATCAGCCGGCGCCCCCTCCAATTCCGAATCCGGAGCAGGACCTCCTGCTCTTCCTGGAGCCAGTGCACGCCGTTGTGCCGCTTTTTGAATACGGCTGGGTGTTGCTGGTTCAGGGTCAGGTGGGCGAGGCGACGCGCGTGCTTGAAACCGTGGTTGACCTGGCGACCGAGACCAATCAGCCGTCGATCGCCAGCGCCGCCTATCATCAGTTGGCGCTGACCGCGCGCATCCTAGGCGACGCCGAGCAGAGCCAGGCGCTCAATGAGGAGAGCATCGCCATCAACCGCGCCGTGGCGGGCGCTGCAGGCGAGCTAGGCAGCATGTGGCCGCGCATCTCGAGCGGTTTTCTGGCGCTGCAGGCCGGTCGGCTCGACGAGGCGGAGCGCCGCTTCCGCCGCATCGTGGAGATGCCGGTGGACGCCGCCCTCTTTCGCGTCTATCGCAACAGCGCAGAGATCGGTTTGGGCCTGGTGGCGCTGGCGCGCGGCCAGATCGAGGCAGCGCAGCGTCTGCTCATGGCCGCGCAGGCGGATCGGTCCAACTTCTATCCGTACACCTACGTCCAGGCGCTGGTGGGTCTGGCGCGCATCGAGCATCTGCGCGGCGCAATTGAGGTGCGCGATCGTTGGCTGCGCAAGGCGCTGCGCTTCGCAGGCGAGCGCAGCCTGTTAGAGGAGTATATCCTGGTGTTGGTCGAGCTGGCGCAGATGAATGCTGCAGGCGCGCCTATGAATGCGCTGATCGACTCCGTCTACGACTATGTGCAGTCCATTCGTCTGGAGTCCGCCATCGCCGCATTGGAGGCGCTGCGCGCCAGAGGCGTCGCCGGTTAAAAACGTGGTCGCCCCCGAAGGTTGCGCGAATTCTTATTCAGACGAGGAGCGCCCAGAGACGCGGGCCGAAGATCGCCGCTGCGACGCACAGACTGCCGATCACCATGAAGACCATTCCGCCGGCGGCTACGTCTTTGGCGAGTCCGGCCATCGGATGGTAGTGGGGCGAGACCAGGTCGACGACTGTCTCGATCGCTGTGTTGATGCATTCCAGCGCCAGCACCAGAAAAATGGTCAGCCCCAGCAGCCCCCACTCCAGCGCCGAAACCTGAAAATAGAAAGCCGCCACGGTCACCACCAGGAGCGCCGCCAGCTTGATGCGCACGTTGGGTTGCGTGCGGATGGTGTGCAGCGCGCCGTGGATGGCCGCCTTCAGGCTGAACCAGCGGCCGGGCCAGAAGCCTCGATCGCGACCGTTGATGGCGCCTTGCGCCGAATGCGAAGATTGCATAATCATCCGTCTTGAATCCCTTTCCCCGTCCGGTTATTCGTAGATGCGTCGCGCCAGCGCTGCATGACCGAACTGCGCCAGAATCTCCTCTTGCAGCGACCCCATGGCGCGCTCAGAAGTCTCATCGTCGTGATCGTAGCCGAGCAGGTGCAGCACGCCGTGAACAACCAGCAATTGCAGCTCGGCGGTGACGCTGTTTTGGTAGCGCGCGGCCTGGCGCGCACTGTAGGGGTATGCAATCACCAGGTCGCCGAGATAGTGTTGCATTTCCTCCAGCGCCTCTGCAGGCAACGCAAGCGACGGCGCGCCAGGAAGGCTTTCCTGCGCAGCAAAAGTGAGCACGTCGGTCGGCTCGTCGATGCCTCGATATTGTGCGTTCAGGCTGCGGACATACTCGTCCGTCGTGAGCGCAACGGTCAGCCCGGCTCGTTCGACGTTAAGTCGGCGCAGCGTCGCCTCCGCCGCAGCACGAATTGCGGCCACGTCGATGGAATCGGTGAGCGCTTCATCGATTTCGACGGCAATGTCGTATCCAAGGGACGGCGTATCCATTTTATCCTTCCATGGCAGGCGTCCGTTGCACATCCGACGACGGGGCACGCTCCTCCAAGCCCTCCACCTCCCAGCCTGCGCGTTGCGTCGTCTTACGGCCCGCTCCATTGCCCTCAGGAGCCCGAGCGGGCTGCTCCTGTGGTTGCACGGACGCGCTTTCCGGATATTTGATGCGAGGATGATGGACGCCCTGGAGCACCTGCAGAAAGACTTCTTTGATGGTCTGCAGGTCTCGAAACGTGAGGTCAGAATCGTTCAACTCGCCGCTGGCCACCCGCTCGTCGATGAGGCGATTGACCAGCAGTTCCAGCTCTTCTCGAGAGGACGGCCGCATCGCCCGCACCGCTGCTTCGCAGGTGTCCGCCAACATCACGATGGCGGTCTCGCGCGAACGCGGATTGGGGCCAGGGTAGCGGAAATCCTCTTCGTTGACCGTGGCGCCATCCTGGCTCTGTTGCTGAGCCATCAGGTAGAAATATTTCACCAGGGAGCGGCCATGGTGTTCGCGGATGAAATCTTGAATGCGTTCGGGCAGCTTGTATTTCTGCGCGAGATCGACGCCGTCTTTGACATGGCTGATGATGATCTGCGCGCTGGTCAAGGGGTCGAGCTTGTCGTGGGGCGAGGAGCCGTCCATGATGTTTTCGGCGAAGAAATAGGGCCGCACGGTCTTGCCGATGTCGTGATAGTAGGCGCCGACGCGTACGAGCAGGGCGTCGGCGCCGATGGCGGCGGCGGCGCGTTCGGCCAGGTTGCTGACAAGGATGGTGTGATGATAGGTGCCGGACGCTTTCAACAACACCTGGCGCAGCAGAGGATGCGTCGGACGGCTCAGCTCGTTCAACTGCAGCGGCGTCACAATGTCGAAAAGGTTGCCCAAAACAAAATAACCGATGAGCGCGATGGCGGCGGTCAGGGCGCCGTTGACGACCGTTGCAAGCAGGAGTTCGACGAGCATGGTCGAACTGTAGGTGCTAAACGGCGCCGATATGGCGATCAGCACGGCGAGATTGGAAAGGCCGACGACGACGCCCGCCCAGATAAAGGAGTTCAGCCGTTCGGCGCGACCCACGAGCAACACGGCCAGCATGGCGCCGGTGGTCTGATAGATCACCATGGTCGCGTTTGTCGGCAGCATATAAAGCAACAGCAAGGCGAACATCGTGATCAATACCTGCGCCACGCGCATTTTGCAGAAGACCGAGACCAGAATGGCGTAGGCTGCCAGCGGGTAGATGAACGGCAACAGCGGATGATTCACGATCATCGCCTTTGCGGCCAGCAGCCAGATCACGGTGATGACGAGCAGGAGGGCCTGTTCGCGCAAATTCTGGAGCAGGGGACGCCGCACTTTCGCCAGCGCGCTGAGCGTCACGGTGAGCCACAGCAGGACAAAGACGGCGTTGCGCGTCACCGTCCAGAAATCCCATTCGGACTGCAATTTGCTCAGGGCGGCGAGTTTTTCGACCTGTTCGGGCGTGGCGCGATCGCCGCTGCGGATGACCGTTTCGCCCCTGACGAGCGTGATGGTTTGTGGGGGAACGCCGGCGCGCGCCTCGGCGCGCAAGGCGGCGGTGCGTTCGGCGTTGTAGAAGCTGTTGGGACGGATCAGATTTTTCACCAGCTGAATCGCCACGTCGCTGGCGTCTTCATCCAGGCTCCGACTGACGAGGGCGGGCACACTGTTGCGCGCCTGGTTGATCGTCGATTCCCGGATTTCGAGGCGCATGACGCGGTCGAGCACGGCGATCACCTCATGCTCGACCTGCGCCCACTGCTCATCCGAAAGCGACAGGATCTGCACAGCCGTCTCGGCGTCCAGCCCCAACTCCTCGATCGCCAGCAGCTCGTTGGTCTTTTGCGCCAGCGTCTTCTCCTCTTGCCGACGAATGGCGGTCGCCTGCGCCAATGCCTGACGGGCAGCCTCGATGCGCTGTCGCCGAATCGACGCTTCCTCGAAGTCGTATTGATCCGGAACCTGTTGCGCTGCGCGCTCGCGCGCGCGTTCGGTCAGAACTTCGCTCTCGAAGGTGATCGGCTGCGGCGCAACGACCGTGAACGGTGCGATCTCGCCCGGCTGGAGCAACAGGCGACTGCCGTAGGGGAGCTGCCAGGCCAGCAGCGCAACCATCGTGATGGCCAGAGAGGCCAACATCAGCAGCGAAAGAATCCATTGGTGGAGACGGTCGCTGCGCAATGTGCGACGAACCGCCCCCCAGAACCGTTGAATGTCCATGCGTGTAGAGTTAGCGGGCAAGCAGGCGCCGCACCACCTGATTCACCGTTCTCCCATCTGCGCGTGCGCCCGTCTTCGCCAACACGGCCGGCATGACCTGTCCCATCTGTTTAGGCGAGTCAGCGCCCAGCTCGGCGATCACGGCGCGTGCAATCTCCTCGATTTCGGCCTCCGTGAGCTGCTGCGGTAGATATTGTTGCAACACCTGATATTCCAGCATTTCGGCGGCGGCGCGATCCGGTGCGCCGAGCCGCTCAAACTCTTCAGCCGCCTCTTTGCGGCGCTTCGCCTCGCGGCGCACGACCTCGATCACTTCTGCTTCGCTCAGATCATGCGCCTGCTCTCCGCTGGTGCGCGCCTGCATCAGGGCGGTCTTCAAGCTGCGCAAAGCAAGTTTTGCCGGTTCATTGCGCTCGCGCATGGCGCGCTTCAGGTCGGCGTCGATGCGTTCCACCAGCGTCATCGGCATCTCACTCATGACGACTCCTCCCCTGAGAATCGCCTCTGCACCCGTCGATCGATCAACGTCTGCAGCCGCTCCTGATGGCGCAAAAAGAGGACGGTCAGCAGGCCTAGCGCCAGGAGCAGCGCAGCCAGCTGCCAGCCTGAAAGCCACCAGACGCCCGCGCCGGCGGCCGCCACCACCATGGTCGAGGGTGCGCGAATTGCCAGCGTCAACAGAAAAATCTTCGTGAACGAGACCTGCGACAGCCCTGCCATAAAATAGGGCAGGTCGCCGGTCGGCGCCAAAAGAATTGCAAACCACACTGCAGTGCTCGTGCTGAAGGTCATGCGCTCCCAGCGGCTGAGGCGCTCCGCCCCCACCAGCCGCTCGACCAGAGGGCGACCGAAGAGGCGCGCCAGCGCCATGGCGGCCATCGAACCGATCAACACGCCCAGCACGCCGAACACGCCTCCCCAAAGCGGGCCGAACAGATAGCCGGCGGCGGCTTGCATCACATAGCCGGGCAGGGGCGCCACGACGATCTGCAACGCGTTGAGCGCAATCAGCGCCAACGGCCCCCATAGGCCAAGTTGGGCAATGAACGCCTCCAACGCAGCTTCGTCTTGCAACAGCGACCAGAGCCATGGCCCAACCCGCCAGGCGCCGATCCCGAAAATCGCCAAGGACAGCCAAAAGAGCCAAAGACGTCGCTCGGCAAGCCATGCCGCTGTTCGCTGAAGGAGACCGCCTCTCTGCATGCGTTTCTTCACGCTCCTTTTCGGACCGATTCTCTACGAATCGGCGCCGTATAGCGCTTGACCATTATACTACAGAGTCGCCCGCCATGAAACGCAAAGCCAACCCATCAAAATGATGATCTGAGTTCTCAGGCGGCCCTGCGTCGCCTCTTCTGTGGTATGATCGGTTTTCATGATTCAGGCCGTGACCTTTGACTTCTGGGACACCATTGCGGTCGATGATTCCGACGAGCGCAAGCGAGCGCGGCTGGGGCTGCCCACGAAGTCCGCCGAACGCATGCAACTTTTCGTCGACCACATCGTGCGGCGCTACCCGCACATCGAGCGGAAGCAGGCGGAGGAGGCGTATCGCCAGGCCAATGCCCGCTTCCAGACGGAATGGCGCGAGCATCAGCGAACGCCGGGCGTCCACCGCCGTTTAAGCTATGCGTATGAATTTCTAGGGTTGCGGCCTGCGCCGGGGCGTTACGCCGCGTTCGTGCGCGAAGTTAACGAGCTGGCGCGTGCGATCGAGACGATGGAGGTGCGCATCGCCCCCGATTTTGCGCCGCATATCCACGCCGTCCTCGCCGAGCTTTCTCGACACTATGCGCTCGGCATCGTTTCGGACACGATTCACACCAACGGCCGCGGCATCCGCCATTTGCTTTACCAGCAAGGGCTGTTGCACTATTTCCGATTCTTTCTCTTCTCCGATGAAGTGGGCGTCTCCAAACCTTCGGCGCAAATTTTTCGCCGCGCAGCGCTGGAGCTGGGATTGCCGCCTGCCATGATCGCGCATATCGGGGATCGCGAGCAGAACGATGTGCTCGGGCCGCTCTCGGTGGGGATGCGCGCCATTCTGTACACCGGCATCGTCGACCGCGGCAGCCACTGCACGCGCGCCCACGCCGTCTGTCGCGATTTTCGCCACTTGCCCTCGATTCTGCAGCGCATGACGTAGAGCCGTTTTTTCACAAAATCACCCGGCAATCCACCCAATAATCCACCCAACAATCATCGTAGGTGCGGCTCCCAGCCGCACATTCTTGACAGACCCTAAGATTTTGAATGGTTCGAGCACGCGCGGCGACGAACTGCACCTACGAGGCGTCAGAATTCAAATTTCATCTGGCCGCCTCTCCGGGCGTCGATTCTCTCCTGCGCACTCACGGAGCGCCGCCGACGAAGGCCATCACCTCGCCCCACCAGCTATGCCATGGCTCGACTGGCCAGCTGTTGTGGCCGGCGTCAGGAAGCACCCAACGGCGTTTGGGGCCTGTGAGCGAAGCATAGAGGCGCTCCGAATGCTCTCGTGGAATGATCTCGTCCCGCTCCGCAATCACGACCGCGATCGGGATAGAGGCGCCTTCGAGGTTGCGCAGGCTGTCGTAGCGGTCGAGCAGAAGCCAGCGCACGGGCAGAAAGGGATAGAGGCGCTGCGCCAGCGCGGTCAGGCTGTCCCAGGGCGTCAACAGCACCAGGCCGGCGAGCGGCGCCGAGGGTTGGGCCGCCGCCGCTGCGACAACGGCGGCGCCCAGAGACTCGCCCCACAGGTAAATCGGCCCGCCAAACTCTTCGTAGGCGCGACGCAGCGTCTCCCGCGCATCGGCGACGAGCGCATCTTCGCTTGGCTCGCCCGCCCGGCCGCCGTACCCCGGATATTCGGCAAGGAGCACGCGATAGCCCAACGGCTCCAGCGCCTCGATGTAATAGCTGCGTTGCCAGGCCGCGCCGGCGTTGCCATGAAACACGATCACAACGCCGTTGCTCGCCGGCGCCAACGCATCGGAGATGAACCCTCGGTGTTCACCGCCATCCGCCGGCCAGAAGCGCAAGCCTATTCTTTCCAGCTGTGCATCGGAGGGAAGCGTCTGCAACGGAAAATACAACAGGCGGCGTTGCATCCCATAGGCGAGCAAGACGAACAGAACGTAGGCGATGGCCAAAATTAGCAAGATGCGCAACACCCCGTTCAACGCGTCCCCCTTTCTTGACAAAACCTGTCACAAGGCATATTCAATCATTGCATTATTCCGGCAAATGGACAAATGATATACTATTGACTCGCAGTCTGGCGGGATTCCCATTGTTCTGGCGTCGTGAGAGGCGTTCACGCAGCCTTTGGTGGGCTGTGTGCTGCGGCTCGTAGCCGTAGCTACGGGGATTGTGGGATGATTTCGCGTCTTGATGCAAAATCACAAGGAAGCCAGACTTCGCGTCTCTATGAATTCGTGGTAAAAATACCTGTCGGTCACGCGACAAGCTGGAATTATTGAAATGAAAGTGATGAACCATGTCTCAAACAACGACAACCGCGGCGCCTTCCGCTCTACAAGCGCCGGTCGGCGCTGAAGAGTTGCGACGGGCGGTGATGCAGCGCCTGTATAATTCGGTGGGCAAAGCGATTCAATCCGCCACCAAACATGACCTGTATTGCGCGCTCTCGCTCGCCATCCGCGATCTCCTGACAGAGCGTTGGCGCAAAACGACCGAAGCGCACTACGAAGCCAATCCCAAGTTCACCTACTATCTCTCCGCCGAGTACATGCTCGGCAAACAGCTCGGCCAGAATCTTGCGTACACCGGCTTAACCGACGTGGCCGCGCAGGTGGCGATGAGCTTTGGCGTCACCCTGGAGGAATTTCTAGAGCTGGAGCCGGAGCCGGGGCTCGGCAACGGCGGCCTCGGCCGCCTGGCGGCCTGCTTCATGGACTCGCTGGCGACGCTCGATCTGCCGGCGGTCGGCTATGGCATCCGGTACGAGTTCGGCATTTTCCGCCAGACCTTCGTCGACGGCTGGCAGGTGGAGCAACCCGACGCCTGGCTGCTCCATGGCAACCCCTGGGAGTTCATTCACTCCGACGACATGATCGAGGTCGGCTTCGGCGGCTACACCGAACACGCGCCGGACAGCAGCGGCCGACTGCGCACACGCTGGGTTCCCGGCCAGAAGGTGTTGGGCGAACCTTGCACCATGCTTGCCCCGGGCTACGGCACCAATACGGTCAATATTCTGCGGCTGTGGCGGGCGCGCGCGGCTGAAGAGTTCGACTTCCAGATGTTCGACACCGGCAACTACGTGCAGGCGGTGCAACAGAAAATTTTCTCGGAGAACATCAGCAAGGTGCTCTACCCAAACGACGGCACGCCTCAGGGCCGCGAGTTGCGCCTGCGTCAGCAATACTTCTTCGTGGCCTGTTCGCTGCGAGACATCATCCGCCGCTTCCGGCTGCGCAACCAGGACTGGAACGCTTTCCCAGACAAGGTGGCGATTCAGCTCAACGACACGCACCCGGTGATCGCCATCCCCGAATTGATGCGCATCCTCGTCGACGAAGGGGGCCTGGGATGGGATCAGGCGTGGAGCATCACCCAGCGCACCTTCGCCTACACTTGCCACACGTTGCTGCCGGAGGCGCTGGAGCGCTGGCCGGTGAGCCTGTTCGAGTATCTGTTGCCGCGGCACCTGGAGATCATCTACGAGATCAACCATCGTTTCCTGGCGCAGGTGCGCGCCCGCTTCCCCGGCGACAACGCTCGCGTGGCGCGCATGTCGTTGATCGATGAAAACGATGGCCGCCAGGTGCGCATGGCCAACCTTGCCAGCGTGGGCAGCTTCGCCATCAACGGCGTCGCCGAGCTGCAATCGCGGCTGCTGCGCGAGTACACGCTGGCCGACTTCGGCGAGATGTTCCCGGAGAAGTTCCAGAACAAGACCAACGGCGTCAGCCCGCGGCGCTTCCTGCTGCTCTCCAATCCGCGGCTGTGCAACCTGATCACCGAAGCCATCGGCGAAGGCTGGATCAACGAGCTGGACCGACTGCGCGAGCTGGAGAAATATGTGGACGACCCGGCGTTCCGTCAGCGCTGGCGGGCAATCAAGCAACAGAATAAAGCCGACCTGATTGCATTTGCGCAACGCAG
This sequence comes from uncultured Caldilinea sp., assembly GCF_937128415.1. Classification (GTDB taxonomy): domain Bacteria; phylum Chloroflexota; class Anaerolineae; order Caldilineales; family Caldilineaceae; genus Caldilinea. Next base: position 57,472 of record NZ_CAKZMJ010000066.1, on the reverse strand, counting down.
CACGGGGGTGGCGCTCGACTCCGCAGCCATGATGGACGCCATGGTCAAGCGCCTGCACGAATACAAACGACAACTGCTCAAGCTGCTCCACATCGTGACGCTCTATCAGCGGCTGCAAGACAACCCCAACCTCGACATCGTGCCGCGCACCTTCCTGTTCGGCGCCAAGTCCGCCTCCGGCTACGCCACCGCCAAGCTGATCATCAAGTTGATCAACAGCGTGGCCGAGGTCGTCAACAACGATCCCGTCGTGCGCGACCGCCTGAAAGTGGTCTTCCCGGCTAATTTCAACGTGACGATGGGGCAGATCATCTATCCGGGCGCCGAATTGTCGGAGCAGATCTCGCTGGCGGGCAAGGAAGCTTCCGGCACGGGCAACATGAAGTTCGCCCTCAACGGCGCGCTCACCATCGGCACACTCGACGGGGCCAACATCGAAATTCGCGAGCTGGTCGGCCCGGAGAATTTCTTCCTCTTCGGCCTCAACGCCCAGGAGGTGATGGAGCTCAAGGCGCGCGGCTATCGTCCGTATGACTGGTACGCGAGCAATCCGGCGTTGAAGCGCGCCGTCGATGCGATCGCCTCCGGCGTCTTCTCGCGCGGGGACGCCTCGCTCTTCCGCCCGTTGGTCGAGTCGCTGCTGAGCCGGGATGAGTATCTAGTCTTCGCCGACTACCAGGCGTACATCGATTGCCAGGAGCGCGTGTCGCAGGCTTATCTCGACCAGGAATCCTGGACGCGCATGTCGATCCTCAACACGGCGCGCACGGGATACTTCTCCTCCGATCGCACGATCCGAGAGTACGCGCAAGACATCTGGAGGTTAAAACCGGTGAAGGTGGAGTAGGGCGCGTCGTGCGCACCGGGTCAGGCTTCAAAAGGCGGCGACGGTGGGTGCGGCTCCCGGCCGCCACGTGTTCGATGGGCCTTTGGAGGCGCAGCTCATAGCTACGCCTCCAAAGGCCAGAATTGTCTGTGAAGTTCCATCCTGCTTTCTGTAAGCTTGCGTTCTACGAGCCGGTGAAAGAAATGCTTGTTACAACCAGCTTTCGACGCGCAGCTCCGGCACGCGACGAAACTCTGCAATGTTGTGGGTGACCAGGGTGGCGCCCAGGCCCAGCGCCTGCGCCGCGATCAGGGTGTCCAGGGGTCCAATCGGCGTCCCCATGCTCTCCAGATATGCACGAACGCGACCGTACGCCTTCGCCGCCTGATAGTCGAAATCCACTAAAGCGAGCGGCAGCAAGAACAACGTCAACGCCTCAGCGTTCTGCTCAGGTCGACTGCTCCGCCATACGCCGTACTCCAGCTCGGCGACCGTGATGGTCGAAACGCCAACCTCGCCCACCGATAACGATGTGAGCTTACGCAACAGCCCTTCTGGCCGGTGGCGGATCAAGTGGATGCAAATGTCTGTATCAAGGAGGAACCTCATGAGAACGGCGTTGCTCGCTCCTCAACAACCCCTTGGGGTCGGGTCGCCATAAAATCATCTGAAAAACGGTTTAGACTGTCAAGCAACGAACGCCAGGGATCGCTGAAGGGCAACAAGATTACAGCATTGCCCAGGCGTTTGATATACACTCGATCCCCGTCGAATCGATACTCCTTAGGCAGACGGACAGCTTGACTGTTGCCGCTGTAGAATAGCCTGGCGGTCTCCATTTTGAGCTCCTGTAGTATATATGCCAGCATATATACTACAGGAGCTTTCTTAATCTGTCAAATGCAGACGCTCCATCGCTTGAAGCGCAATCGAAGAACTCCCTACCCCACTCTGGCGCGCGTTTCGGGGCTAAAGCCTGCGAACCCTTCGTCGGTGATCAGGTTGTAGCGGCGCCAGAACAGCAGGATCATCAGAGCGTTCGAGCGACTCCAGCGGTCAAAACAGTCGGCCATCACCCGATCCTGCTCGCGGATATAACGATCAGGTCCAGATAGACGCGATGATGTTCGCCTTCCGCTGCGCCGGCGATCATCGCCTGCGCCTCCTCGAGGATGCGTCGGCTCAGCCGCTCCAACGCCAGCGGTTGGAGCCGAGAAAGATGTTTCCAGTCCTGTTCAGGGAATGGGATGTGCGCTCTCATTTTTTCACCCGATGCTCCAGTCCCGGCATGATCATCTTCTCGTCTGCGTCCCAATCGGGCCAGGGGTCGGCGCGGTTCATGCCGTGGCGCTCGAAAAGCCGATTGAGAATAAGCACGATGCTGGAAAGAAAGACGGCGCTTCCGCCGACCCAAAGCAGCCCGCCCCCTAAGGATTGGTCGTCGGCGATGGTGAGCATGAGAAGACGATCGGGACGATTCGAGGCCGCTGCGTAGTGAGGATAGACCGGCTCTGTGGAAAAAGCCAGCGGCACGGCGACCGACATGTTCACCAGCTCCAGCAAGACGATGGCGAGCGCAGCCAGCCAGGGGGAAAGCTCCCAATGCAGGCGTGGGCCTGTGCCGATCAGATGCCACCAGGTCAGCATGGCGCCGACGCCTAGCGCCAGCAATGAGGCGGTGTGGAGCAGGTCGTCGCGCAACAGCCAGCTCGCAACGCGCGCATCGTACCAGCTGGCGAACAGCGCAATGAACAAGAAAAAGATAATCCAGGGCCGCGTGAGGCTGTGCACGGCGCGGCGCAGCAGGCTGCGGCTGCGCATCCAGCGAACGACGGCTTTGCGCATAGAGGTCGGCAGCCCCCACAGCGCAACGTCAAACGCGCAACTGATAAAAAACGCCGGGATGGCGAAGAGGCAGAGCAGCACATATTGCCCTGTGCGCACAAAGAAATATTCGCGATTGAGCCAGTTGAGCGGCGAAAGAAAGACCAGCGCCGTCGTCGTCACGGCGAAGACAAAGACCAGCAGCCGCGGCGCGCTCGCAAAGCGCACCTTGCGCTGACGCAGCCGCACCCAGCCGCGCAGATAGAAGAACGCAACGGCAATCAACAGCAGCCCGAGCAAAAACGTCAGAACATTCATCGCGTCACCATCGGGAAGAAATACCGTCGCTCCTCCGCCACCGGCGCATCATCGACATCGAGAAAGATGGCCGTCGGGACGCCCCACACGCCGTCGGCGTCCTGGGCTTCGACGAAGAGCAGATGGCGCCCCGGCGCCCACCCCGTCGTGTCAATGCGTGCAAAGGCCGTCTCCACCGAAGCTGTAAAAACGCCGGTGGTCGAGGTCATCGGGTGGGCGACGACGTCGGTGATCCAGCTCGGCGCGTTCAGCGTATAGCGCATCGCCTGAATCGGCTGCACCGGCTCCTCGCCGTAGCCGCCGGAATAGTAGCGCGTATCGTCGGCGGTGGCGGTCAGCGTGACGACCGCGCCGGCTGCAACGGGCGCCGTGACGGAGAGCGTGACGCTGATCACCTCCGGACCGGCGGGCGCAACGTAGGGGCGGACGGCGGCTTTGGCCGCGTAGGTCAGACTGGACAGCGTGGGCGTGAGGATCGAGGACTCGAACATATCGCACGACTCGAAGAAGGCCCAGCCCAGCTCGAAGGTGAAGGCGGCTACGCCAAGCTCGCCGTAGGCGAAGTCGTCGGTTGTGCCGTCGGTCATGTAGATGCAGCCCGGAGAGCCGGACTGGCAGGCGGGGTAGCCTGTGTAATAGCCGAATTTGCGCGCCAGCGTCTGCAACGCCGCCCCGTTCGGCGCCGGCGTCGACTTCCAGCCCCATGGGAAGAGAATTTTGGGGAAGAAGCTGTGCAGCGAGATCATCAGCCCCGATGCATCTTCAGGCGCAGGGTCGTCGTCTTCAGGGCCGCGCACATCGGCGAAGATCGAGCGCATGTAGCTCTCCAGCGCCTGCGTCTCCGGCTCCGAGGCGGGGGCGACGCCGCGATAGAGCACAGAGCAAGGGTCGGCGCTGGAGCAGTTTGAGCCGGTGCACTGCGCCCACTTGAAGCTGCTGTTGCGGTTGAGGTCGACGCCATAATGGGCAGCAAAGCCATTGTGAGGCCCACTCTCATGCGGACAGAAATTGTTGTTTGTGTTCTTGCGCCACAGCAACCCTGTCTCCGCCTTCTTGCGTCCATCGGGATTGGTCTGGGGCGCCACGTGGATTTCGGTGTAGTCGAGCAGCCAGGTGGCGTCGGGGTCCTCCCCGTATGCGTGCACGAGCTGCTCGGCGAAGCGCAGGGCCGCCTCCGCCGTCGTGTATTCGCGAGCGTGGATGGCGCCCATCAAAAAGAAGATGGGCTTGGGGCCCGGCCTTTCCTGGTTGGTGAGCGCCAGCCCGCGCAGTTCATAGCCCTCTGCGCCTGCGCTCTGCGCGTAGCGCCAGCTCTCGCCCAGTTTGACCTCGCGCACGAGCGTGGGGAAGGCGGCGGCGAGCTGCGCCATGTCGGCGTGCGTCTCCTCGACCGTGCGGTAGCAGGGAAAGCCGGGGATGCCGCTTTCGTTGGCCGCGCTGCTCACAGCGGCGATGGACGCATAGAGGTCCCGCGTCGTCTGCTCGTCCACCGTGACCTCACGCCCCTGCGCCTGCAGCCAAAGCAATTGTTCGCGCGTCAGCCACGCCATCGCCCGCTGCGCCGCATGATCGACGCGCCAGACGTCGTAATGGGCGACCAACCATTGCAGATCGGCCTGATCGGCGAAGGAGATGGATGCGACGACGCCTTCTGGCGGCGCGTCGGGGGTCGGCGGCGCCGGCGGATCGTTGCCGGCTTCCACATTGGCTTCGACGATTCTGGGCGGCGTAATGGCGAGGATCAAGGTCAATGCGACCACCCACGCCCAACGGACTAGAGCCATGTCGTTTTATCGTCCAAACCCAAAATCCACTGCGCTAAAGAAAAGTGGAATCATGAGCACGCCGCCGAGGAGAATCACGGCGATTTCGATGTAGACCCATCCTTGCGCCGCACGCAGCCACTGTCGCCGCCAGTCGCCCGGTGCGCGATGTTTCGCCCGGTAGAGGTAACGCACCAAATACATCTCCTGTTCGCTCACCGGCTCCAGCGGCTGCACATCCCAGCCGGCGTGCTGAAAGAGCCTTGGCGCAGAGGTCACCAGCCGATGCGCCAGCCAGCCGAAGGGCAGCACGACGATAAACAAAAAGACGAGTGCGCCGATCAACGCGTCGAGCCAGTACCAGGGGATGGGGCTGAGAAACGCAAAAATGTCCACCCACGCCCAGAGAATGAACAGCAACAGCGGCGACGCCAGCAGCCACATTCCCAGCGCGCCAGGCGTCGCTTCGATCAGATCGGCGGGCACTTCTCGGCGTTCAATGTTTGCAGCGCTCAATCGTTCACCTCAGGAAGTGGTGCGTGTTGCGTGGTGCGTAAGCCATTACGAACCTGGGCCATTACGAACCCTCGAATCCAGAACACGAAACACGCATCACGCAGCATAGCTACAATCTACCTCACTTTGTCCAAATTTCCCGTTATCCGCCTCACCTTTTCCAGATCGCGTTTCCAATCCGGAATCTCGCGGCGATGGCGCCAACGCCAGAGCAGACCGACGGGATAGCCGGTCATTTTGGCCAGGTCGCCGGTCAGGCGAATCACCGGCACAAGCGCAGCCGCCGCCATCCATTCCATCGGGTGGAGCGAAGCGCCGAGCACGCGCAGCCGCTGCCACGGGCGTCGGCAATAGAGAAAGACGCCGGCCAGCAACCCCAACCACCCTAGCGGGCGGGCGAAGAAGCCCCAAAAGGCATGGCCGAGCAAGAGCGGCAGCATTACAAAGTACGTAGCATAGCGGATGGCGTGACGCTTGCGCCAGAGATCGGCCTTGCCGTCTCCCCGTGCATAACGATAATACTGGGTCCAAAATTGACGCAGCGACTCGCGCGGGCGAAAATGCACCAGCGCCTCCGGCGCCCAAACAAAGGCGGTCGGGCGATCTGGCTTCTGGGCGTTGATGGCGAAGTCGAAGAGCAAATCCTCGCAGTAATCCAACCATTCCGGATAGCCGCCCGCGCGCGCCCACGCCTCTTTGGTGAAGGCGACGGAGCGGCTGCTGGGCAGGAAGCGATCGGGGTCGATGTCGTCGCGCAGCGGCAGGACGGTGGCGGCCATAGCGATCTGGAAAACGCCCTCTGCGTCCGGCGCAAAGAAACCGGCGACCGCCAGCGTCTCCGGCTCGCGCGTCCAGGGGTCGACGAGCTTTTCCAGCCAGGTCGGCTCCAGGCGCACGCCGGCGTCGGTGGCGGCGATGATCGGGCCCTGCGCAGCGGCGATGGCCAGGTTGCGCCCACGGCTGATGTTGGCGCCGGGCGCTTCGATCACGCGCACGTTGGGCAGACGATCGCGATGTCGGTTCAGGAAAGCGCGTATCGCCTCCACCGTGCCATCGGTGCTGCCGCCGTCGCAGAGGACGACTTCATCGGGGCGTCGCGTCTGATTGGCCAGAGACTCAAGCAGCCGTTCGATGCTTTTCCGCTCGTTGTAGACGGTGGCGATCACGGATACGTTCATGCGCGCCATTGTGCCGCAGAACCGACGCAATTGGCAATCACAAAATAGCAGCAGTGGAAATTTACAATTTCCCAGGATGCAAGTTTTTTCATAAGATAACCGTGTACGAAACCGCCAGCTTTGATGCAGTAAGGAAGGAAGCGAATGGGAAAGAAATTGCGCCAGGGCGATCCCTGGATGCCCGGATATCGATACGCTGCGTTGATGCCGCCGCTTGCGCTGAATCTCCTGGTGCGCGACGTGGAACAGTCGGTGCGCTTTTATCAGGAGGTGTTTCTTGCGGAGGTGCATTATTATGACGTCGACTTCGCCGCCTTGCGCGTGGGGCCGGCGGAGATCATGTTGCACGCCGACCATACGCACGAAGAGCATCCCTGGCACCCCGAATTAATTGCGGGGGTGAAGCGCGGCATTGGTTTGCAGGTGCGCATTTTAGGGATGGACCCGGACGCCGTTGAGCAGCGCGCTCGAGCCTACGGCGCCGTGGTGGCCGCGCCGGCCACGGACAAGGGACACGGTTGGCGCGAAACCTATGTGCGCGATCCGGACGGCTACGAATGGGCGGTCGGAGTGCTGATCCCTCCGGCTAAAGGTCCTCTGCGCCCCACGCCAAGTGCAAAAACGTAAGCGCAACGAACGACTCCGTCATCTTCCCGTTCGAGCTGCGCCGAAGATTCTGCGAAATGCTTGAAAGGATATCCTATCTCTATGCCCGCGCGCGTTTACGTCGCGCTTGACCTGGAAACCACCGGCCTGGACGCCAATCAGGACGCCATCATCGAGATCGGCGCAGTCAAGTTCACGACCGAACGCGTGCTCGAACGCTTCGCCACGCTCGTGAATCCCCGACGCCCGATTCCGCCGCGCATCACCCAAATCACCGGCATCCGCAATGAGGACGTGGCGCATGCGCCGACGCTCGACCGCGTGTTGCCGGAGCTGCGCGCCTTCGTCGATGCAGATGTATACGCGGTGGTGGCGCACAACACCGGCTTCGACCTCGGTTTTTTGACGGCGGCCGGCCTGCGCTTTCAGCGCCCCGCCTATGATACGGTGGAGCTGGCGCAGATCCTTATGCCGGGCGAGGCCAGCTATAACCTGGGCGAGCTTTGTCTGCGGTTGGACATCCCGCTGAGCGACGCCCATCGCGCGGCGGGCGACGCCGAAGCGACGGCGCAGCTCTTCTGCACGCTGCACCGTCGCCTGCTGCAGTTGCCGCCGACCATTCTACGCCTGATCGCCCAAAGCAGCGAGGAGAGCGCATGGGCGCTCGCCACGCTTTTCGCCGACGTCGCCGCAGAGGCCGAAGCTGAAGAAGGGGCGCGACCGAGACAAGCGCTCGCCGTTAGGCCCGAGGCGCCCACGTTTCACTTCGCCCTTTCTGAAGGGTGTGCTCTTGCATTGAATCGTCCTGAAGATGACGACAACGCCATCGCCATCTCGCCGCACCTGGTTGGTCAGATCTTCGCCGAGAACGGTCCGCTGCATCGGCTGCTGGGCGATCGCTTCGAGCCTCGCGCCGGTCAGGCGGCGATGGCGATGCAGGTCGCCGAAGCCTTCAACCAGGGCGATCATCTGCTGATCGAGGCGGGCACAGGCACCGGCAAAAGTCTCGCCTATCTGCTGCCCGCCGCGCTGTGGGCGGTCGCCAACGACAGCCGCGTCGTCGTCGCCACAAACACGATCAACCTGCAAGAGCAGCTCCTGGAAAAAGACCTGCCGCAGACCGCTGCGCTGCTGGCAGAGCTGGGGCTGCCGCCGCTGCGCAGCGCCCTGCTCAAGGGACGCGAACATTATTTGTGCACGCGACGCTTCCACGAGTGGCGCACCAGCCACCGCCTCTCGCCCACCGAATTGACGGTGCTGGCGAAGGTGCTCGCATGGCTGCCCTTCACGCAGACGGGCGATGATGCAGAGCTCACCCTGGCGACCGCCGCCGAGCGCGCCATCTGGAAGCGCATCTGCTCCGACGCAGGCGCGTGCAGCTTCGAGCGGTGCAATCGCCCCTCGCACGGCGCGTGGCTGGGTCTGCCGGACGTCGATTTTTATCTGGAAGCGCGACGCCGCAGCGACTGCGCCCATATCATCGTCGTCAACCATGCGTTGCTGCTGGCCGATCTCGCCACCGAAGGGCGCATCCTTCCGCCCTACACCCATCTCGTTGTGGATGAAACCCATCGGCTGGAGGAGGCGGCGACCGACCAGTTCACCTATCGCATCGCGTGGCCGGAGGTGCGCTACGCGCTGCAGCAGGTGATGCAGGGAGGCGAGTTGTTGGAGGCCGTGCAGCGGCTGGCGACTGAACGCCGACACGAGGCTGTGCTGGCGCAGCTCCCCGCCGTCGCGGCGTCGGCGCAAGCTGTCGAACAGCGCTTGAACGAGTGCGTCTCGACGCTGGCTGCGTTTGCCCGCATGCATAACCAGGTGCGCAGCGACGCAGGCTACACGCAGCGCCTGGCCCTGGATGGCCGCACGCGCAGCCAGCCGATGTGGAGCCGGGTCGAGATCGAATGCGACAGTCTGATTCAGGCGCTGCGCAGGCTGGTCAACGCGCTGGCCACAGTCGCCGACTTGTTGGACGCCGCCCACTGGCGACAGAGCGAAGGCGCCTATCAACGCTGCGCCGATTGGCGCAACCTCACCGAAATGCTGGGTGAACTGGTCAGGCGGCTCGACGAGCTGGTGCTCGCTCCCCGCGGCGGGGACGCCAACCTGGTCGCCTGGCTCGAGGTGAGTCCAGAGGAGAAGGACGACATCGTCATCGCCGCTGCACCTCGCACCGTCAACGCCGTCATCGAGAAGGGCCTGGTGCATCGCTGCAAAAGCATCGTTTTCACCGGCGCCACGCTGCGCATCGGCGCCAACTTTGCCTACCTGCGCGATCGCCTGGGGCTGTGGGACGTTAAAGTCGCCACCGTCGATAGCCCCTTCGACTATCGACGCAACGTGCTGCTCTATTTGCCCACCGATATGCCGCCGCCCGATGACGCCCGCTATCAGAGCATGGTCGAGCAGGCGGTGATGACGGCGGCGATCGCCTGCCGCGGCCGCACGCTTGCGCTCTTCACCAGCCATCAACAGGTGCGCGCCACGGCGGAGGCGATCCGCCCTGCGTTGGAGCGGCTGGGGATCGCCGTGCTCCAACATGGGCAAGGGAGCCGCAGCCGGCTGCTGCGCGAATTTCGCGCAGCCGAGCAAGCCGTTTTGTTGGGCACGCGCAGTTTTTGGGAGGGCGTCGACTTGCCCGGCGACGAGGTGCGCTGTTTGCTGATCGCCCGGCTGCCCTTCGCCGTCCCCGGCGACCCGATGGTGGCTGCGCGCAGCGCCGACTTTGAGGATTCCTTCAATGAGTACATGGTGCCGGACGCCGTGCTGCGTTTCCGCCAGGGTTTTGGTCGACTGATCCGCCGCGCCGGCGACCGCGGCGTCGTCGTGCTGCTGGACAGTCGCATCTGGCGCAAAGCGTACGGACAGGCCTTTCTCGACTCGTTGCCGGAGTGCACGTTGCGACGCGCGCCGCTCTCGAATCTGGCGGCGGCCATCGAAACGTGGTTCAATCTAGCGTATGAGTGATTTGAGTGCGCCGGCGCCGAACCAAGAGGCGCCGGCTCCGCCGGAAATCTCTTCAGGCAGGCTGCCTCAACGCAGCGATCAGACCATTGCCTCGATGGAAGGGGCGCGCCGCCTGGCCGCAGGCTGGCCGGACGTCCTCTGGCAAGCGTTGATCGACCCGCGCGCCCTGGCGGCGTTCGGAGCGCTGTTGACAGCGTTTGCACTGTTTGGCGTCCTGCTGCCGCAGCTGCCCGGTCAGCTGCGCAACGAGGCGCTCGCCGCCGACCGCTGGCTGACGGCGACGGCGGAAGGCTATGGCGCGCTGGGCGGGCTGTTGCGCAGCCTGGGCGCGTTTGATGTTTTGCGTAGCCCGGTGTTTCGATTTTTGCTTTGGGCGACGCTCTTTCTGTCGTTCATGCAGGTCGCCCATCTGGCCTCGACGGTGTTCTTATTTCATCGTCTGTCGAACGCCCTTGAAGACGTCGGACGCCCTTGCGGCGAAGCGGCGCCGGTCGTTCTGTCCGAACGCATCTTTCGCTGGCGCGGAACGGCGTCGGCGCCGACGCTCGCCATCGCAACGCTGTGCGAAGCGCAGATGCAGCAGTGGGCGGAGCGTATTGAACGGCGCACAGTGCGCACTTCTTTGTCTGCCTTGCAGGCGGAGGCGTTTGCATCCGGCGGCGTTGAACCTTCTCAGGAGGTTCAAGAAGAGCGAGTGCTGGGCGTGCGCGGACAACTGGAAAGCGCGCTCCGACCCTTGCTCCCTGCCGGCATGGCGCTGGCGTTGGCATTGGTGGGTTGGCACAGCGTCGCTGGCTTCTCTTTTCTTCCCCCAGCCTTGTCGCCTGGCGAGCGCGCTTCGGACGCCACGCTCGGCGTCACGGTCGAGTACCGGCTTCTATATCCTGAATCCGGGGTGGTGGCCCCAGCGTTGCAGGTGAGTAAAGGGGAAACGCAGCGCACTCTGCCGCTTGCGCCTGGGGAGGTCAGATTCAACGACGTGATCGTAAATGTCCGACCCGGCGCGCCGGCGCTGCTCGTGCGCACTTTGGACGAGGCTCCCCTGCTGGCGCGTCCAGGCCAGGCGTTTGGCGTCAACGAGGTGGGGTTGGGCTTTCCGCATCCAGGCGGCGAGCAGGCGCTGGTGGCGCCCCGTTACGGCGTGGGCATGCGCATCGTTCGTCAGGACAGTGGGGCGACGGGCGTCGAGTTCCTCGTCGAAGTGTTCCAAGGCGAGGATGAAACGCCGACGCAGCGTTTCACGGTCGCCGAGAGCCGGGTTGTCGCCATTGAGACGACAGAGCGGCCGGTTCCGCTTGCGTTCGTCCCTATTGCCATGTTTCAGGTGCATGCGTATACGGCGCCGCACCTCTGGCTGTTGCTCCCTGCCCTGTTGTTGATGCTCGCAGGCGCCTATGGCTTTCGGCGCAGCGCAGCCTTCGCACTGGTTCAGGCAGGCCCCTGGCCGGTGGAGCGCAGCGTCGTCGTGTTGCAAAGCAATCGGCTGGCGCTCCTGGCTGCGTTGCGAGAACGGCTCGACCAGATGAGCGAAGCTGGAAAAGAGCGGGAGAGGGTGAGAGCGGGAGAAGGTGAGAGCGGGAGAAGGTGAGAGCGGGAGAGGGTGAGAGCGGGAGAGGGTGAGAGCGGGAGAAGGTGAGAGCGGGAGAGGGTGAGAGCGGGAGAGGGTGAGAGCGGGAGAAGAGAGAAGGGTGATGGAGGAGATTCCGATCAACACAGATTTCCGCGCTTTTATCATCGGCGTGGCGGGCGGCACCGGCAGCGGCAAGACGACCGTCAGCCGGCGCATTTGGGAGGCCGTCGGCCGCGAGCGCATCGCCTATATCCAGCATGACAACTATTACAAGGATCAGAGCCATCTCACCCCGGAGCAGCGGGCGTTGACGAACTACGATCACCCCGACAGCCTGGAGACCTCGTTGTTGGTGGAGCATTTGAAGGAGCTGCGCGCAGGGCGTCCGGTCGACATCCCCATCTACGACTTTGCGATTCACAACCGCAGCAAACAGACTCTGCGCGTGGAGCCGGCCAGGGTGATCCTTGTCGAGGGCATCCTGATCTTCGTCGAGCCTGCGCTGCGCGAAATGATGGATATGCGCATCTTCGTGGACACCGACGCCGACATTCGCTTTATTCGCCGTCTACGTCGGGACATGGTGGAGCGCGGCCGCACGCTCGACTCGGTGGTCAAACAGTATCTGTCCACGGTGCGTCCGATGCATATGGAGTTTGTGGAGCCAAGCAAGCGCTACGCCGACATCATCGTGCCGCAAGGAGGCGACAACCGCGTGGCGATGGAAATGATCGTCAGTCGCATTCGAGCGGTGTTGAATGAGTGAGCGACGCCGGAGGCAATTCTTCGTCCTGTACGACATCGGCCCCGCCGTCCATCAAGGCGCCGGGCTGGCGCGCTACGCGGAGCAGCTCGCCGTCCATCTACGCAACGCGCATAGCGACGTCGTCGATCTCCATCTGTTCTACAACGCGCACAGCGGCCATCGGCTCCCGGCTTCGTTGCACGGCGCGCCGGTGCACACGCTGCCGTTGGGGCAGCTCGCCTGGCGGCTGAGCGTGCTCGCCACCCAGATCGTTCGCCGTCCCTATGCTCCGATTGCACGCCTTGCGGAAGCGGGCCCGATGCTCTACCACGCGACCGAGCATCTGTTGCCGCGGCTGCGCACCCCGACCGTGCTCACCGTCCACGATCTGATCTTCGAGCGCCACCCAGAGCATCACACGCGGCGCAACGTCTGGTTTCTCAAGGTGGGCATGCGTCTTTTCACGCAGGCCGCCGACGCCATCATCGCCGTCAGCGGACAGACGCGTCGCGATCTCATCGACCTGTATGCGACGCCCGCCGACAAAATTTATGTCGTCTATGAAGGCGTCGACCCTCGCTTTCAACCCGCGAGCGAGGCGGAAGTCGCCCGCGTGCGCACGCATTATCGCCTCACTCGCCCCTATTTGCTCATGGTCGGCACGCTGGAGCCGCGTAAAAATCACGCCGCCGCCCTCCAGGCGCTGGCCCGTCTGAAAGCGGAAGGGCGCCCGCACATATTGGTCATCGTCGGCGGCAACGGCTGGCTGTTTGAGCCGATTCACCGCCTGGTCGATGCGCTGGGGCTGCGCGACGATGTATTGTTCACCGGCTACGTCCCCGCCGCCGATCTGCCGCCGCTGTACACCGCCGCCGATTGTGTGTTGCTCCCCAGCCTCTATGAGGGGTTCGGCTTTCCGGCGCTGGAAGCCATGGCGTGCGCCGCGCCGCTCGTCTGCAGCAACGTCAGCAGCCTGCCCGAGGTGGTCGGCGACGCAGCGCTGCTGGTTCCGCCGGCCGACGTAGATGCGCTGGCTGCCGCGATTCGCCTGGTGCTTGCGCAGCCCGCCCTCGCCGATGCGCTGCGCCGCCGCGGCCCAATTCAAGCCAGGCGCTTTCGTTGGGAACGCTGCGCAGCAGAGACGGTGGAAGTGTATCGTACGGCGACGCGCTTGCATGATGGCTGCGTCATGTAGGAGGATGGGTGTTACAATGAAATTCATGTCAACGCCGTTGCCGCCAACTTTCGCCTTTTCTCAATCCAGCCTGCAGGCGTATGAAGACTGCCCGCGCCGTTTCTGGCTGGCCTACGTCGAGCAGCTTCCATGGCCGGCGGTGGAGGCCTCTCCGGTGCAGGAGCACGAGGCGCTGCTGCGCCTGGGCGAGCGCTTTCATCGTCTGATTCAGCGCACGGAGATCGGCATCGACCCGACGGTGGTGGCCGCCGGCCTGGAGCCGCCGCTCTCCACCTGGTTTGACGCCTACCTGCGCCATCGCCCCGCCGACCTGCCGCAGGCGTTTATCGAAATCGAGCGCGTGCTGTCGGCGACGCTGGCAGTCCAGGATGAGGCGCCCGCCGACGTTGCAGCCCCTCGTGCAGAGGCCCAACCGCTTTCCTGGCGTCTCGCCGCCAAATATGACCTTATCGCCGCCGAACCGGGCGGTCGCGTCATCATTGTGGACTGGAAAACGGCGAAACGGCGCCCTGACCCCGCCGCGCTGCGCCTGCGCTGGCAGAGCATCGTCTACCCCTTTGTGCTGGTGGAGGCGAGCGTCGCCTTGCCCTGGGGGCCGGTGCGCCCGGAGCAGGTTGAAATGCGTTACTGGTTCACAGCTGCGCCGGCCCAGCCCATTGTCCTTCGCTACGACGCCGCCCAACACGAGGCCAATCGTCGACGGCTGGAGCGCACCCTGGCGCAGATTCTGGCAGGGCGCGCAGAGGCGGACTTTCCCAAAGTGGCGGACACGCCGATCAACCGCAAACGCTTCTGCGCCTTCTGCGTCTATCGCAGCCGTTGCAATCGCGGAGAAAAGGCGGGCGACCTGGAGGAACTCGACGACCCGGAGACCTTCTTCGCCGTCGATCTGGACAAGGCGTTGGAATTCACGCTCGCCGACGTCGAAGAGCTGGCGTTTTAGTGGGCGCATCTGTTCTTCTCTCTCGCTTTCTCCTGTTCTGTTTCGCTCGCGTCTCTTTCTCTCCCTTCTCCTCTCCACAGACTCCTCCTCTCCACAGACTCCTCCTCTCCACAGACTACATCCAACGCTAATGAATTTCACACAAATTGAGGGGTTGACATCCATGACGCATTGCGTTATAATGGGAGTTGTAACGCACTGCGTTATGGATGGAAAGGTGAAAAACGAGTGGACGGGTCCCTTTGGGCCGTAAATTTGAACGTAAAAAGGAGTGCCGATAATGAGCGAGAAAGTGACGATGACCATTGACCTGCGCAATTTGCAGGAGCAAATCGAGGACAACGTGAAGCAGGTGCGCACGTTGAGCCGCAAGGCGATCCTGGCCTACGTGGGGATGTGGGGCCTTGCGTACGATAAGGCGCAGGAGATGCTGAACGAGGGCGCCAAGCTGTTGGAAAAGGCCGAAAAGCGCGGCGAGGACATTGAGGCCGAGTGGCTTGAGCGCTTGAACAAGGTGCAAGAAAAGCCCGAAGTGAAGCGCGTGGTCGATTACGTTGAAGACCAGGTGGACTATGTAAGCAAGAACGCCAAGTCGATCGTGGCGGAAGTTGAAAAGTTCCTGGCGCACTTCCAGCCCGCAGCCGGCCAGGTGCAGTCGGCGGTGAAAGACGTGGCGATCGAGGTGAAGGCGGCTGCAATTGAGGCTGTCGTCGAAGGGTACGACGAGATGCCGGCGAAGGACGTGATTGCGATGTTGCCTTCGCTTTCCAAGGAAACGTTGAGGAAACTGCGCGAGTACGAAGCCGCCAACAAGAACCGCGTGACCGTCTTGCGCGAAATTGATGCATTGCTTGAAGCCCCTGCAGAAGCGGCGGAAGAAGCAGTCACCGCCTGATCTGGGTTCTCCTTTCTCCTTCGTGGTGTGTGGGTTGAATTAAAGGAAAAGCTCCGATGGAAACATCGGAGCTTTTCCTTTTCTCCGGTTTCCTCCTCCACGTGGGCTGGTCTATACTAAACCAGCAGACTTTTTACTTTCATCGATAATTGAACGAAGGAGCGTATGCAAACAACCAACAGTCCGTTGCGCGTCTCGCAGCGGATCACCTGGAGCATCTTTCTGAACGAGAGCCTGTTCAGTGCAGCGTTTATCGCCACGTTCACGCTGCTCTCGATCAACGCTTCGCTCCTGAGCGGAAGCGACGCCCTGGCCGGCCTTCCGGCGACGTTGGGCCTGATTGGCCGCGCGGCGGTGGCTGTGCCGATCGGCTGGCTGATGGATCGCGTCGGTCGTCGCGCAGGGCTGACGCTCGGCTATGCGCTGGGCGCGCTCGGCATGGCGACCGGCGTCCTTGCCGTGCAGAGCGCGTCGTTCGTTTTGCTATGTCTCAGCGCCGCCGTGATCGGCGCCAACAATGCAGCCAGTCAGCAAGCGCGCTTTGTGGCCGCCGAAGTCTGGCCTGCGGACAGCCGGGCGCGGGTGATCGGCCTGATCGTGTTTGCAGGCACGATCGGCGCAGTGGGAGGTCCACTTCTGGTCGGGCCAACTGCAGCGCTGGCGGAAAGATTGGGATATGACGCCAACGCCGGACCCTATTTCTTCGGCGTTGCGTTGTTGCCGGTTGCGACGCTGCTTTCCTGGTTGTTGCTGCGTCCCGATCCGTTGCAAATCGGCAAACAGTTTGACTCGCCCACAGTGGATGCGCAGGGAAATCAAGTGAAGGCTCGCTCCGTGCGCACCATTTTCGCCCACCCCGTGGTGCAGCTCGCCGTGGCCTCGATGGTGATCGGCCAGCTCGTCATGACTTTGATCATGGTGATTACGCCCGTCTATATGCACCACGCCAACCACAGCAACGGCGAAATCTCGTTCGTGTTCATGGCGCATACGCTCGGCATGTTCGGCTTCGCCTTCTTCACCGGTTGGCTCGTCGGTCGGCTGGGCGCGCGGCCGATGATCGCTTTCGGCGCAGCGGTGCTGGCGGTCTCCAGCGTGATGTCGGCTGTGGCCGCCAACATGCTGGCGCTTACGGTGGCGCTCTTTTTGCTGGGGTTGGGCTGGAACTTTTGCTTCGTCGCCGGCTCGGCGCTGCTCACCGAAGCCCTGCATCCCATCGAACGCGGCCGCATTCAAGGCGCCAACGATATGCTGGTGGCGCTGGCCTCGGGCGCGGGCAGCCTTTCGACCGGCGCCATTTTTGCGGGCGGCGGCATGATCGCCGTCGGCGCCGTCGGGCTTGCGTTGACGCTGGCCTTTACGGCGCTGGCGGCCTGGTTGAATCAACGTCGCACAGCCCATACGGTGGGAGTCGGTTGATGGCAGGCGTCATCACGCGGTTGCAGGTGCAAAAGAACAACCCGCAGCGCATCAATGTTTTTCTGGACGGCGAGTTCGCCTTCGGCGTGACGCTGGATGTTGCGGCTTCGTTGCGCAAGGGACAGCGCCTGAGCGACGACGAAATCGCCGCCCTGCGCAGCCAGGATGCGGTGGAAAAAGCCTATCAAGCCGCCCTGCGTTTTCTGGCCTCTCGCCCGCGCAGCCGCGCCGAAGTCGAGCGCAGGCTGGCGGCGAAAGGTCACGCGGCGGAAGCGATTGCGCCCGCCCTGGAACGCCTCGAGGCGCACGGCTATCTGGATGACGCTTCCTTCGCCGCCTACTGGGTGGAGAACCGCAGCCGCTTCCGTCCCCGCAGTGCAGCCGCCGTGCGCCATGAGCTTCGTCAGAAAGGCGTGGACGCAGAGACGATCCGTTCGGCGCTGGGCGAACTCGACGAAGACGAGGCCGCCTGGGCCGCAGTGGCGCAGCGGCTCGAGCGCTGGCGAGGATTGACAAAAGAGCAGCTTACGCAGAAAATCATGAACTATCTCGCCCGTCGCGGCTTCGGTTACGAAATTGCGCAACGCACTGCGCGCCGCGCCTGGGCGCAGCTTCAATCGCCCAACGATTTATGAGTGCTCGCAAACGCAAACCCAAAATCATCGTCCGCACGTGGACGCCGGAGGACATCCCCGGCATTGTGGAATGCCACCGCGCGTCCTACCCGGAATATCCTAAGAACGCCTATTACACCGAACGTTTCTACGAAATGCAATACTCGGCCTTCCCCGAAGGCCAGTTTCTGGCCGAGGTCGACGGCAAGATCGTCGGCTACGCCACTTCCCTGATCGTTCAGCTTGATGATGAAGCGCACTGGTACACTTACGAGGAGATCACGGGGGGCGGCACCTTCAGCACGCACGACCCTTCGGGCGACACGCTCTACGGCGCCGACATCGCCGTGCGACCGGAATATCGCCGCATGGGCATCTCCAAGTTGCTCTATGAAAAGCGCATTGCGCTGATGAAGCGCTACAACCTGCGCCGCATGGTCGCCTATGGTCGCATCCCCGGCTACACCGACTACGCCGGCAAGATGACCGCCGAAGAGTACGTGCAAAAGGTCGTGGCCGGCGAGTTGAGCGATCCGGCGCTTTCCGCCCACTTGCGCGCCGGCTACACGGTGCGCCGCGTGCTGCTCGACTTTCTATGGGACGACTCCAGCCTCAACTACTCCACGTTGCTGGAGATGCCCAATCCCAACTATCAACCGGAGAAGCGCAAAATCGCCGCTGCACCGCTGCAGCGCGTGGTGCGGCGCATCCGCGTCTGCGCCGCCCAGTGGTTCATGCGCCCGGTCCATTCCTGGGACGAATTCGAGCAGACGGTGAACTTCTTCGTCGACACGGCGGACACCTACCATTGTCATTTTCTGCTCTTCCCGGAGCTCTTTACGGCGCAGTTGTTCACCATCATGCCCTCCGACCTCGATTCGCGAGCGGCGATTCGGCGTCTGGCCTCGATGACGGAGCGCTACATCGACCTCTTCAGCGACCTGGCGGAAAAACATGGCCTCTACATCATCGCCGGTTCGCAGCCTGAGCTGCGCGACGGCGAGATCTACAACGTCGCCTATCTGTTCACGCCGAGCGGTCGCTACTACAGCCAGGACGCCTTGCACATCCCGCCCATCGAGCGCACCGATTTCGACATCGAACCGGGCGAGGACATCAAAGTTTTCGACACGCCGCTGGCGCGCATCGGCATCCAGGTCGGCTACGACGTCGAGTTCCCGGAGCTGGCGCGCCTGCAGACGCTCTCCGGCGCCGAGGTGATCTTCATCCCCTACTCCACCGACGAGCGCAAGGCCTTCGACCGCATTCGCTACACGGCGCAAGCGCGCGCGGTGGAAAATTTTGTCTACACGGTGATCGCGGGCAACGTGGGCAATCTGCCCGCAGCCAAGAATTACCTGATCAACTACGGACAGGCGGCCGTCTTCACGCCCAGCGACTTCGCCTTTCCTCCCTTCGCCACGGCGGGGGAGAGTGAGGCCAACGTCGAAACGGTGCTGATCACCGACCTCGACCTCACCTCGCTCGTGCAGCAGCGCGACCTGGCGACGGTGCGCCATCTGTATGACCGCCGCACCGATCTCTACGACGTGCGCGCCAAACGGGCGGTGAAGATCGTGCGAACCGAATGAGCGAGGAGCATGCAATGCCGAGAACGGTTCATTTCAAGATCGGCGAGCAGGTGCGCAGCGTTCAGGTGACGCCGGAGGGAGACCATTTTCATGTGCAGGTCGGTGAGCGGAGCTACGTGGTGGCTGCGCAGCAGGGGGCGCTGGGACGGTTGGACCTGTGCATCGACGGGCGCCGTCGCCGCGCCTACGCTGTCCAGCAGGGCGACCGCGTCTATGTCTGGCTGGATGGCGAGACGTACACGCTGGTCAAGACCGATCTGCGTCGACGCAGCGCGCGGCCGGGCGACGTCCGCGGTTCGCTCGAGGCCGCCATGCCGGGCAAGGTGCTCGACGTGCTGGTGTCCGAAGGAGATGCGGTCCAACGCGGCCAGGTGTTGGTGCTGCTCGAGGCCATGAAGATGGAGCTGCGCATCCAGGCGACGCAGGAAGGGGTGGTGCGCAGCGTGTGGGTGCGTCCCGGCCAGGTGGTCGAACGCGGGCAGCGTCTGGTGGAGATCACCTAGCGCGCGCCAGAACTTTGCGCGCGGCCACCACCATCGGCATGTCGACCATTTTTCCTTCAAACGAGAACGCGCCGGCGCCCGCCGCCTGTTGCTCCTCGAACGCCTGCACCAACCGTCGAGCGCGCTCGATCTCCTCCTCCGTGGGCGAAAAGACGCGATTGACGACGGGCGTCTGGTTGGGGTGGATGCACGTCTTGCCGGTGTAGCCAAGCTGACGTGCAAAGCGGCTCTCTTTTTCGAGTCCGTCCAGATCGTGATAATCGGCGTAGATCATGTCGAACGCCTGCAGGTCGTAGGCCGCAGCGGCGGTGACTATGGCGCTGCGTGCGTAGAAGACTTCCCATCCCTCCGGCGTGCGAATGGCGCCGACGTCGCCGGCCAGGTCTTCGGCGCCGAAAATCAGCCCCTCCAGCCGCAGGGTCGCCCGTGCGATCTCGCGTAGATTCATCACCCCGCGCGCCGTTTCAATCATGGCGAAGAGACGAAATGAACCTGTCTCGATGCCCAACCGTTGCTCCGCCAACTCCAGCAAGCGGTCGATGCTGCGTAGATCGCTTTCATCTTCGGCTTTGGGTGCAATGTACCCGTCAGGCCGCCAGGGAGCGGTCGCTTCGATCTCTTCGTGGGGAAGGCCGGTGTTGATGGGATTGAGTCGCACCAACCGTTCGCGGCCGCCAAAATCCAGCGTGCGCAACGCCTCCGCCGTCGCGAGGCGCGCCTCGACTTTGCGATTCTGCGCCACGCCGTCCTCCAGGTCGAGGATCACGGTGTCCACCTCCCACCCGGCGGCTTTTTGCATTTTGCGCATGCTGTCGCCCGGCATGAAGAGCAGAGACCTGCGGGGAAAGTGCACGTTTCTGACGGCCATATTCCTTCCTACTCTGGCGCAGCGGCGTCGTGCGCATCCACAGGACGCCGCTTCCACATCAGCGCCGTGCGCTCGAATTCGATGACGACGACCCCATCCTGATTGCGCCCGACATGGCGAAAGCGGACGATCCCCTGGCCGGGCCGCGAGCGCGACTCGCGCTTTTCGAGCACTTCTGTGGTCACGTAGAGCGTGTCGCCATGAAAGAGCGGGTGCGGATGCACGACGCGTTCATAGCCCAGGTTGGCCACCAGCGTGCCTTCGGTCAGCTCTGGCACGGTGATGCCGACGGCCAGCCCCAGCGTAAAAATGCCGTTGACGATGCGCCGACCGAACTCGGAATGTTTACGCGCGTAGTCTTCGTTCAGGTGCAACGGCTGTGTGTTCATCGTCAAGGCGCAGAAGAGGACGTTGTCCATCTCCGTGATCGTGCGCGCCAGACGGTGCTCGATCACCTCGCCGACGAGCAGCTCCTCGAAATAGCGCCCGGCCATGATGTCACCTCGGGAATTGCGCTCCGGCGCCGCTTGTCGAAAACATGGAGCGGACTGCGTTGCCAGGATTCAGGGGAGCCTTCGTCTCCATCGCAAGCCTCGACCTCGGCGCAGACAGGAAAAACAGAGAAGGAGGATGGATGTCTTGCGCCTTTAGCCCCTTTTTTGGGAATTTACTGGTTCCTGGATCATGCGGCGTGTTCGCCGCCATCTTCTTCCAGGAAGCTCCAGGTTTTTCACAAACTCATCTGGCAATCGCTGCAACAGCTCTAGCCGCGCGTTTTCTGCCAGCCCCAAGACTTTGATTGAATCAAGAAAGCGCAGCTATGAACAGCGTCTGCGGGTCGCCAGAAGTAATTTCGTCGAATTCTAGAAAGCTTCCTGGAAGATGATTGCACTCAGGCGGTTGCGCTGTCGCTTTTCGGGACAAAGTTGGGAT
Organism: uncultured Caldilinea sp.; assembly: GCF_937128415.1. Taxonomy (GTDB): domain Bacteria; phylum Chloroflexota; class Anaerolineae; order Caldilineales; family Caldilineaceae; genus Caldilinea. The sequence continues at coordinate 36,197 of NZ_CAKZMJ010000066.1, read as the reverse complement.
CGCGGTACTTCTTGCCCTCTTCGATCAGCATCACCGGAATGCCGTTGCGAATCGGGTATTTATAGCCGTTGCGTGGGTTGAGCAAGAATTTGCCGTCGTCCACCAACTCCAACGGGCCTTTGTCTTCTGGGCAGACCAGAATTTTGAGCAGTTCCTCGCTGATCTTTCCGCCCAGGGGCGCCTCGTCGAGCGACTTGACCGGTTGAGAGGGCAGCACGCCGCTGGTCGCAGCCGAACCCTGATTCGATGGCGCAAAAATCTGCTTGAGGGCGTAGACCACGCCCGCAAAAATGACGGCGAAAAAGAGGAACTTCAGAAAGTTTTTCATGTTGCAACTCCGCTTGTCATCGACTTAGCATAGCCTACAGCTTTTAGCATGTTATCACAGCATCGACGTCGCGTTGAAATTTCGACGTCAGAATGGGCTATGAACGTCAGGTCTTCTCTTGCAGTGCATTTATGACAATTGTATACTATACACATGACAAGTCGTCAATCCATCCGGCGTTGTGCGGAATGAGTTCCTTTTGGTTGATTCTTCTGGTCGTCTTGTGGCTGCTGCTCATCGGCTGGCTGCGTTGGCGTGAGCAGCAGCGGGGGCGCAGCGTCGGCCTGTGGAAAGATGTCCTCGCCGGAGGGGTGCTCGCCTTGCTCGTCTGCGGCTTTTTCTGGCGCACGCTTAGCGGCGCAGCCTTTCAGCCTGCGGACGGCGGCGATCTGGTCAGTTTTCTCTTCCCCACCTATCGTTTCGCCGCCGCCGAGTTGAGCCAGGGCCGCCTGCCCCTATGGAACCCCACGCTGTATGGAGGCGCGCCGTTCATCGGCGACATTCAGGCGGGCTTTCTCTATCCGCCGAACCTGTTGCTTTTTTTGATCAATCCGACGTTCCCTTATACAGCGTTGCAATGGATGAGCGCCGCTCACCTGTACTGGGCTGGGCTAGGCATGTATGTGTTGCTGCGCACGTTGCGCTGGCCGATGCGCAGCGTCAGCCGCCCCGCCGCTTTTTTCGCCGCGGTCGCCTTCGCCTTCGCCGACCCGCTGTTGATCCACTTTGGCAATCTCAACCTGATCGCCGTGCTCAGTTGGGCGCCATGGGTGCTGGCGGCGTTTGCAAGAGGCGTGATGCACGCACACTGGGGATGGACAGGCGTCGCAGCCGCGCTGCTTGCGGTCGGCAGCTACGCCGGGCACGCCCAGAGCACCCTCTACATCGGGTTGGCGCTGACTGTTTTGACCGTCGGCTGGCTTGTGACCGATTTTCAGGAGCGAAGGCGATTCGACCGCATGCTGGCTCGGCCGCTTGGCATGTTGCTTGCAACTGCGTTCCTGGCCGCTCTGCTTTTGGCGCCGATCTTGCTGCCTGCGTTGGAGCTGACGCGCTACGCTGTGCGCAGCGATTTCACCTATCAGGACACCGTGGCCTTCTCGCTGGCGCCGACGCAAATGCTTGCCGGCCTGGTCACCCCTTCGCTCTTCGGTCGCGGCCCCGGCCTCCACTGGAGCCTGTGGGAGCGCGTCGAGCTGCCTTATCTGGGCGTTCCCACCTTCATTCTGGCCTTCTGCGGCCTTGCCCTGGCGCTGCCCGAAGAGCGCCGGCGGATATGGATGTGGGTCGCGCTGGCGCTCTTCGGCCTTTTGCTGGCGCTCGGGATTTACACGGTGGTGCACGGCTGGCTGACGTTGCTTCTGCCGATGTTCGATCAGTTCCGTGCACCGGCGCGCGCCGTCGTGCTCTGGGCGATCGGCGTAAGCGTGATCGCCGCCGTCGGCTTCGACGCCATCGCCGCGCGCATGGCGCGCACGAACACCCTGACGAGCTTTCTGCGCAGCGGCGCAGCGTTGCTGGGTGCGGCGACGCTCCTCAGCTTTGCGTTGCTCTTCGTGACGCAGGCCGATCCCACGTCCTTTCTGCGCGCTTCCCTGGCTGCGCTGGCGCTGACGATCGCCTTCGCCGCCTGGCTGGGCAGCTGGGCGTTGCTGGCGGCGCGCCAACGACGGGCGCTCTCCTTTGGCGCCTTCTCGACGCTGATTGCGGCGCTGTTGTTCATCGAGTTGGCTGCCGCCGGCGCTTACACCGACATCAGCGAGACCGATCCCACGCAGGGGTTTCAGCATGAAGAGATCATTGCGTTTTTGCGCAGCGACCCTGACCTGTTTCGCATCGACACCCGCACCGACCTGCAAGGCCTCTGGCAGCCCGACACGGCGGCGCTGGCCGGTCTGCAGGACGTCGGCGGCGTCGATAATCCACTGGCGCTGCGCAGCTTTGTAGATTTTTGGGAATCGCTCGGCGGTCGCGGCGAGCGGCGCTACGATCTGCTCAACGTCAAGTATGTGCTGGTGCGAGAGGGGACGCCGCTGCCGGAGGGCAAGTTCACAAAGGTCTTCGGGCCGGTGAGAGGCATCGAGGTCTATGAAAACCGATCGTTTGCGCCGCGCGCCTGGGTGGCGCCCGCAGATGTGGACCTGAATAACGTGCTGCCGCCCTCAGAGCCGACGCCCGCGCAGGTGATGACGTATACGCCGACGCAGATGCGCTTGCGCGTGAAGACGGATGAACCCGGCTGGCTGATCGTCAGCGAATTCTGGTATCCAGGCTGGAGCGCTGAGGTGAACGGCGCCCCGACCTCCATCGTACCGGTGAACGGCGCCTTTCGTGGATTGGCTGTCCCGGCCGGTGAGTCAGAGGTGATCTTGACGTATCGGCCTGCTTCGTTCACATGGGGGCTGGCGCTTGCCGGTGCAGGCGTCGCAGGCCTGGCGGCTCTGCTCTGGTCGGCGCGCTTCAGAAGACCTTCCGTCTTTCCGTGAGGATAGCTGCGGCTCGCAGCTGCAGGCCCTCACCCCCCCGGCCCCCTCTCCCAATGCTGGGAGAGGGGGAGAAGGGGCGCCGTCGGTGCGGCTCCGTTTTTTTTCGTAGGTGCGGCTCTCAGCCGCACATCCTCGACAGCCAGTAAGGTCTCGGGCAATCCAAGGAAGCGCAGCTACGAGCTGCGCCTACGGAGCAATGATGGTTTTTCGCAGGTGCGGCTCGCAGCCGCACGTCCTCGATGGACCACAAATCTTGGGGAATTCGAGGAGGCGCATCCCGGAAAGGTCGCATTCTCCGAGAACGGTTTCACCTGACTATATGCCAGGAGTTAGGACACGAAATGGAGTTGTGCAGCCCTGCACCATCCGCCCCTGGGCGCCTCACGAACGGATCACCTCCTCACCAGATATACCAACGCCACGATCACTGCGATTGTCACCACGACCATGCGCAGGGTGCGCGGCCGCACGAAGCGCGCCAGTTTACCGCCCAGCAGGCCGCCCACTACCGAGCCTGCGGCCATCACCAACGCCGCCGGCCACACCACCTGGTCGGAAAAGAGGAAGAAGATGGCCGCCGCCACGTTCACCGCAAAGGCCACGATCTGTTTCAACCCGTTGAGCCGCGTCAGGGTGTCGTCGAGCACAAGGCCCAACACAGCGAGGATGATGACGCTCAGGCCGGCGCCGAAGTAGCCGCCGTAGATGGATGCAAGGAAGACTGGCCCGATCGACCATGCCTCGTCGGCTGCAGAGCCACCCGACGCTTCGATGCGTTGCGCCACCCAACTGCGCACCCAGTCCTGGATCGCTAACAGGAACGCCGCCAGCAGGATCAGATAAGGCACCAGGAAGCTGAACAGCCGTTCGCTGGTGTTGAGCAACAACACGCCGCCCGCCACGCCCCCTAACACGGCGGTGGGAAGCAACAGGCGCAGCCTGCGCTCCTGGCCGGAGAGGTCCTTCAACTGGGCGAATGTGGCGCCCAGATAGCCGGGCACCAACGCCACCGTGTTGGTGACGTTGGCCGCCACCGGCGCAACGCCGACGCCGATCAACGCCGGAAAGCTGATCAAAGTGCCTCCTCCCGCAATGGCGTTGACGAATCCGGCCGCCATCGCCGCCAGGGCAATCAGCACGAAGTCGATGAGGTTGAAGGCTCCATCCATATCCACTTTCCGTTCATCTGGCGGCGAATCGCCGCAGCGATTGCGGAGAAATCACGCCTCCTCTTGGATCACTTCTTCCTGGAGACGAGGCGCGTTGAGGAGATCGGCGAGCAGACGGCCGATCGCTTCATTTGACCCCAACACGACCAGCCGGTCGCCTGTATGCAGCGGCTGCGTGGCCGGGATGTGAGGCACAAGCTGTTGCGTCTGCTCGCGCTGTGCAACATAGCCGATGACATTGACGTCGTAGCGCGCCCGCAAGTCCAGGTCGCGCAGCGTGCGACCTTCCCAGGCGGGAGGCGCAATGATGCGTCGCACGGTGTAGCCGGGCAGGATTTCACGGCTTTCGTCCCGATCGCGCTGGGTGCGATAGACGCTGGTCGGATGAGAGAGCAGCAGCGTGACCAGCAAAACCACCAGCGCAGGCAACAGATAGCCGACGCCGAAAATTTCCACGGTCATCAGCAGTGCAGTGAGCGGCACGTTGATCAGCGAAACCAGGCTGGCCGTAATTGACGGAATCACCAGCATGGCGGCGGGGTAACCGCCCATCTGGGCGACGATCACGCCCACCATGCTGCCAAGATAGATGGAAGGAATCAACATGCCGGCCGAGCCTCCTGAGGTGATCGTGCTCATGGTGGTCAACAATTTGCCGATCAGCGCCACGATGGCCACCTGGAGCGTCAGCTGTCCTCCCAGCGCCTCGGCCACGATGCGATCGCCTGTGCCGAGCGCCAGATCGAGCGGCTCGGCGGTGAGCCACGCCGCCAGCAGGCCGATGACGCCGGTCAGCAGCGCGCCCAGCGCATGTCGTCGCCAGCTCAGTCCGACCCGGCTGCGAAAAAAGTTGGACATGGCGCTGCGCAGCCGGCGTTGATAGAAGTCTACGAGCGCAACCAGCGCGGCCAGCGTCACCAGAAAAAGATAGTAGCGCCAGTGCGCAGGTGGATCAATGACCTGATCAACCCGAAGAAAAGGTCCGGCGTGAGGAGTGAACAAACGCCCCAGGAAAAAGGCGGTCAGGGCCGCCACCAGCGCATAGATGAACTTTTCGATCACGGGGCGACGGCGATACATGGCTTCGACTGCAAAAAAGGCCCCGGCCAGCGGCGCGCCCACCAAGGTCGCCACCGCCGCCGCCACTCCGCTCAACTGCACGGTCTGCAATTCATCAGGGTCAAGCGTTCGCCACCAACGCCACAGCCGCAACACCCACAGACGATGAGGCAGCAGATGAAAGCGCGGCTTGAACAGCCCCACGGCCAGGCTCTCCCCGATCAGCGTGACGCTGGCTTCCAGCCCGCCGGAGCCGCCGGTTCCCAGTGTGGCCAAGGTGGCGAGGAATTTGCGTAAGGCGAGGCTGAAGGTCGGCAGCTCCCAACGCGCGCGCACGCCCTGGACGCCGTAGAGAGCGCGGTCCAGAGCCGGCTCGGAAGTGTAATAGAGCGCAATTGTGCGCTCCAAGCCATCGCCCACAATATCGTTCAAGGCATGGACGCGGCCGCTTTCATCGCGGTAGTAGACGTTGCTGGCGCGCCATGAAGCCAGGAAAGCGGTGACAAGGCTGCCTGCAACCAGCGGAAGCAGAATCACAAGCGGCGTCGCCGCCTGCTGCGCCCAGTCGAGGACATGCTCGAAGACAAAATGCACCGAGAGCTTGAGGGTGTGCACCACCGCCCACACGACTGCGCCGACTACGACCGAGGCGATCACCAGATGTTGTTCGCGGCGGTCAAAATGGTGGGGAAACAGGTTTTGACGCTTGATCAGCGCGCGCAGCAGCGACCCACGCATGGCTGCCCAAACTCAGGCGTTATCGGCGGAGGGAGCGCGGTTAGTTGTCGCTTCTGCGTGCACGGCGCTCTGCGTAGATTCAGAAGAAGAGGAGACCACCTGGCTGCGCCTGCTGGCGTGAAACATAAGCTGTGCGGGCGGATCGAAACCATAGGCATCGGCGACGATGTACAGCGGGCGATTTTTGACCTCGTCGTAAATGCGGCCGAGGTATTCGCCGATGATGCCGAGGAAGATCAGCTGCACGCCGCCGAGGAAGAGCACGCTCACCAGCGTCGTCGCCTGACCGAGCAGTTGGGCGTTGCCCATCAGGCGCATAAAGATGGCGATAATGATGCCGACGCCGCTGACGCCGGCAAAGACAAAACCGGTGTAGGTGGCGAGCTGCAGCGGCACATGGCTGAAGCTGGTGATAGCGTTGAAAGCCAGGCGCACCATCTTGCGCAGCGGATATTTGGTCTCGCCCGCGTAGCGCGGGGCTCGCTCATATTCAACGGCGATCTGCTTGAAGCCCACCCAACTGCTCAGCCCGCGCATGAAGCGACTCTTCTCGCGCAGACGACGCATCGCCAGCACCACCCTGCGATCCATCAGGCGGAAGTCACCGGCGTCGAGGGGGATGTCCACATCGGCGATGCTATGAATCAGTCGATAGAAGGCGGCCGCCGTCCAAAGCTTGAACTTGCTTTCCCCTTCTCGCTTCGTGCGCACGGCGTACACGACGTCGTATCCTTCGCGCCAGCGCTCGATCATGCGCAACAGCACTTCCGGCGGGTCCTGCAGATCGGCGTCCATGACGATCACAGCGTCGCCGTCGGCGTAGTCGAACCCAGCCGTGATCGCAATCTGATGACCGAAATTGCGGCTGAAGTTGAGCACTTTGATGCGCGGGTCGCGCTCATGCAGCTCGAGTAGGAGCTCTAAACTGCGATCGGTGCTGCCATCGTTGACGAAGATGACTTCCCAGGAATCGCCCACGCCCTTCATCACCTGGACAAGGCGTTCGTACAGCACAGGGATCACTTGCTCTTCATTCCAGACAGGAATGACGAGCGAGAATGTTGGTCGGAGTTGAGATTCACGCGGATCCATGCTCGTATCGTATACGATGCCTCTCCGAAGGTCAAGCTAAAGGCTGCTGACAGAAGCCTTACAATTGTCTACAAAGACCGCTCTGGCTTTTTTGCGTCTTCGTGTTGACTTTATTTTTCAGGAATCACCTTCCGCAGGTAGGCGCGGCTCGCAGCCGCACGTCCTCGACGGAGACCCTCACCCCCTGCCCCCTCTCCCAAGGCTGGGAGAGGGGGAGAAGGGAACGTCGTAGGTGCGGCTCGCAGCCGCACGCTCTCGATGGAACGCAAGGTGGAATGTGAGAAAGCGCACGCTCTTACAATGCCCGGCGCCTTTGCGTCTTTCTGGGCTGCGTCTATCTTCACGTCCGGGAAACCACCTGGCCCAACGTGCGCAACGTCTGTTCCAGCACCAACACCGCTCGCCAGTATTCGTCCAGCAGCACATGTTCGTGCGGCGTGTGGTCGAGGCTGCTGTCGCCGGGGCCATAGGCCACGACAGGACAACGCCACGCCGGCCCGACGACGTTCATATCGCTGGTGCCGGTCTTAAGCACAAAGCCGAGCTTCTCCTCCGGCGCCACCTCGCGCAATCCTTGTAAAAAGCTGCGCACGAGCGCATTGCTGCGATCCCCGCGCCAGGCCGGTTCATAGGAGCTGAAGCGCAGCGCAATCCTCATCGATGCGCCTGCAACCGTCAACGCCGCAGGAATTCCGGGAGAGATGACCCGCAATCGACTCTCACGGGCTTGCTCCTGCTCCCTCTCCCGCTCTTCCGCTCTCCCGCTCTCCCGCTCCCCCACTCTCTCTCGCGCCCAGCTGCGCAACTCTTGGGCGAAGCCCTCGGCGTCAAAATCGAGCGGCAGTCGGATGCCCGCGCCTGCAACCACGTGATCGCGCATGGCATCGTCGGTGAAGGTGGCGAGACGGCGCAAGCTCGGCTGAAATTGCTCGAAGGCTTTGTCGCGGCCAACGTTGAAGCGCGCGGCGTAGTCGCTGAGCCAGTTCCAGAAATCCACGGCCACCACCGCCACGCCCGCGTCCGGTCCGGCGGTGTGCGCCATCGGCTGCGACGCCTCCATTTCCACCAGCAGGCGTCCTTTATATCCCAGCGTAATGCGATTCCAGCCGCTCGGCTCGCCGATGATGCAGGCGACAGGCTCCGGCTCTCCAACGCCGTTGAAGCGGTCGCGAATAAAACGCGCTCCTTTGCTGCTGGCGGCCTCCTCCTCTACGGCGCCGACGACGACAAGGCGCAGGTTGTGGGCGTGCGCCCATGCGCCGCCGAGCCGCGCTGCGGCGGCGACGAACGTCGCCAGCGGCCCTTTGGCGTCCACGCTGCCGCGACCGTAGAGCGCATCTCCTGCGGGCGTGGCCTCGATGCGCACCGGAATGTCGCCTGGAACCGTGTCGATGTGGCCGAGCAGCACCACGGTCTGTGCTGCGTCCGCTGGCCCTAGCTCGCCGACGGCGTTGCCCGCAGCATCGACGAACGCCCGCTCAAAGCCGCCGGTCGCCATCTGTGCGACGAGCCAGGCGCTGGCTTCCGCCTCCTGATGCGAAAGCGAAGGAATGGCCACCAATCCTCGCAATAATTCAATAGCCGCTGCTCGATCCATAGGTCACTCCGCGCTTGTTTCCTGCCGGAGGACGTTGGCCGTCGCCTGCACGCCGAACTCGATCTCCTCTTCGGTGATAATCAACGGAGGCAAGAAGCGAATCACGTTAGGGCCGGCGGGCAGAGCGATCACGCCGTGCTCTTCCATGAGCGCTTTGAGGTAAGGGCCAGCTTTCTGCCGCAGCTCCACGGCCAGCATCAGGCCGAGGCCGCGCACTTCGCGCACCAACGCCAGTCCGGTCAGCTCCTCGCGCAGACGACGCAGAAAATAGTCGCCCAACAGCGCCGAACGCTCGATCAACCCCTCGCGCTGGTAGGTCTGAATGGCGGCCAGGCCGGCTGCACAGGCGAGCGGATTGCCGCCGAAGGTGCTGCCATGTGCGCCGACGTAGAGCTTTTCCTGCACGCGTTCGGTGTAGGCGATGGCGCCCATCGGAAAGCCGGCGCCCAGCCCCTTCGCCAGGCAGATGATGTCCGGCTGCAAGCCATGATGCTCAAAGCCGAACCAGCGGCCGGTGCGCCCAAAGCCGGTCTGAATTTCATCGATGACCAGGAGGGCGCCGCGCTCCCGGCAGAGCTGCTCCACCCCGCGCAGGAAATCGCCGTCGCCGAGGTGGACGCCGCCTTCCCCTTGCACGACCTCCACGAATACGGCGGCGACGCTTTCGTCCAGCGCCTCATCGACTTTGGCCAGGTTGTTGTAGGGCAGATGCACCACATCCAGCAGCGGCAGGAACGGCTCGCGATATTTCTTTTCCCAGGTCAGTGCAAGGGCGCCGACCGTGCGACCGTGAAACGCAGAGCGAAAAGCGATCAGACGCGTGCGGCCGGTCGTCAGGCGCGCAAACTTGATGGCGCCGTCGATGGCTTCGGCGCCGCTGTTGGCAAGGAAGATGTGATGCAGATGGGGCGGCAGCACTTCCACCAGTTTGGCGGCAAAGCGGGCGCGCATGTCGTTGTACAAAAAATTGGGGCAGGAGATCAGCCTCTGCGCCTGCTCTGCGATCGCGCTGCTCAAGGCCGGATGACAATGGCCGAGCAGCGTCACCCCCTGCGCCGAGCCGAGGTCGAGATAGCGCCGCCCCTCGACGTCGTAAAGCCAGCAGCCCTCGCCGCGCGCCATCACCGCCTGGTTGCGCCGCGCCGTCGTCCCGCCGAGAATGGCTTCTTCGAGCGCAGAAAATGAGTCGCTCTCTAGATGGAAACTCGATATCGAGGATGTGTAGGGCATGTTATTCGTCCAAAATTTCAAAGTGGATCATCCGATCTGCGTTCCACCGCCGGCCAGCGCCGCCGAGATCGGGGCGTCGATGCGGCCATCGGCAAAGATCACTTTCCGCACCCCCTCCTCGATCGCCTCCACTGCGCCCATGACCTTCTTTTTCATGCGACCTTCGGCGTATTGCATGAAGTCGTTGGCCTTCGCCTTGGGGATTTCTCGAATTAACGTCGATTCGTCGGGGAAGTTGCGCAGCAGGCCGGGCACGTTGCTGAGGATGACCAGCGCCTCCGCCTGAAATGCAGCCGCCGCCATCGCCGCGGCGCGGTCGCCGTCCACGTTGATCGCCTCGCCCTTGTCCGATGCGCCGGGCGGGGTCAAAACCGGGAAATAGCCGGCGTCGAGCAGCAGGCGCAGCAGATGCGTGTTGATGCGCTCCACTGTGCCGGTCCAGTCATCGCGCAGCACCATGCGTTTGCCGTCGATGCGCACGCGCAGCGTATCTTTGCGCACGCCTTCAAAGATACGACCGTCCAGTCCGCTCAGCCCGACAGCGTTGACGCCTGCCATCTGGAGCTTCTCCACCCACATCTTATTGAGCTGGCCGCAATAGACCATCTCGAAGATTTCTAGCGTGCGCCGATCGGTGCGTCGGCTGACGTAACCGCTCTCGCTCGTCACAAACTGGGGCGGATGACCCAATGCCTCGGCGACTTCATTGGTCGTCTCTGCGCCGCCGTGAACGAGCAGCAGCTCGCGGCCCTCGCTGCGCAGCTTGACAATATCGGCGACGATGGCGTCGACGTTCAGATCTTTGCCGCCCCCTACTTTTACTACAATCATGAACTGTCTCTCCGCTCAAAAACTTTCAACGTTTATCCACCTCACACCGGATGCAATCCCGGGAAAGTCAATCCGGTCGTCTCTTCCCATCCGTACATGATATTCATCGCCTGGACTGCGCTGCCGGCGGCGCCCTTCATCAGATTGTCGATGGCGGCGAGGGCGACCACGCGGCCGGTGGCAGGGTCGAACTCGAAGCCGACGTCGGCGTAGTTGCTGCCGGCCAGAATTTTCGGTTCAGGGTAGCGATAGACGCCGGTGCGCTCCTTGACGATGCGCACGAACGGCTCGTTGCGATAGGTTTGTCGGTACGCCTTGAAGATATCCTTCTCTTCGACGCCCGGCTTCACGAAGACATGCGCCGTCGCCAGAACCCCGCGCACGTTATCGACCGCTGTGGCGCTCAGGTGCACCCGCGGTTGTGCGCCGACGCGCGCCAACGCCTGCAACACCTCCGCCGTATGGCGATGGCCGGTCGGCGCAAAGCTGCGCATCACGCCGGCGCGTTCCGGATGGTGCGTAGCCTCGCTTGCCTGGTTGCCGCCTTCGCTGGAGCCAACTTTAACCTCGCAGATGACGTCGCGGCTTGCGTCGGCAAGGTCATTGGCGAATAGTGGGTAAATGGCCAAATTCGTTGCAGTGGCGTTGCAGCCGACGCCGCTAATGTAGCGCGCCGTGCGCATTTCCTCGCGATGAAGTTCGGGCAGGCCATAGACGAACTTCTCCAGCCAGGCGGGGTTGGCGTGCGGTTTGCCGTACCACCGCACATAGTCGTCGGGATTGCGCAGGCGAAAGTCGGCGCTGAGGTCGATAATGCGCTCGGCGAGGGCGGCGTAGTGCTCGATCTTCTGCATCGCGCCTCCGTGCGGCAGACAAAGGAAGAGCAGATCGCATGGCTCCACTTCGGAGGCGCTGACGAACTGCAACCGGGTGCGCCCGCGCAGGTTGGGATGGGTGAAATGGACGAAATTGCCGGCGTTGCGCTCGCTTGTCACCTGCTTGACGACGACGTGCGGATGATCGAGCAGCAGGCGCAGCAGCTCGCCGCCGGTGTAGCCGCTGGCGCCGATGATGGAAACGGAGATTGGAGTGTGCATGATGTGTAATCAGACTCTCGATTGTGTTTGCCCATGGCAAAAGTTCCGAATTCAACGAGAGAACTGCATCGAGCCCACCGGAAGTCTAGCCTCGCCTCCGGCGAACCTGATGCAGTTCCAATCGTCACCAATATATCAAAATTTTGCCAATTGGGCAGATCGCAGAATCTACACGCGCAATCTGAAAAAGCAATCACGCTCGATAGGTTGGGATTGGGGTGATGCGAAGTGCATGCGCCGGCGCTGCTGGCAATTTCTCTCGTAGCGTCACGACGATGCCGGCATCGGTGGCATGCCATTCGAGAGGCGCCGAGCTACCCAGAAGCTGGATGACGGTCCCGTCCGTGCAGCGAAGTCCCTTGATCTCGAAAACATGCGATTTGGGCGTATCTAGCAAAGTTGCGAAGAGATTCGTTTCCTTGCATGTGAAACGCACAGCAACTCCATCGTCTGTGGAACCATCTGCCACGATCCAGGGTTTCGTGTCGAAAATGGCCTCGCCGTTGACATCCAGCCATTCACCCAAACCCAGCAGGCGCTCACGCTGAAGTTCAGGAATTGTCCCATCGGCCATGGGGCCCACGTTCAATAGGAGATTGCCGTTCTTGCTCACGATATCGACGAGCAGGCGGATTAGATTCTCGACAGAAATGTGGTGTTCTGGCCCTTCATTGCGATTGTAGCCGAAAGAAGCGCCAATGCCGCGACAGGTCTCCCATTTCTTGGCGCGAATTTCAGAGAAAGAGGAATACTCCGGCGTCTCGAAGTCATAGAAGTTATCTGCAGCGATATTCCCGTCTGCTCCTAGTTGAAATCGCTGGGTGAAGCGATTGTTGACGACGCCTTCCGGCAATTTGTTGTAATAGTAGGCGAAGAGTTCGTTCAGGTTCGCCGCCGCCGGATAGGCAATATCATTCCACAAGATCATCGTTTCATAGCGATCGATGAGTTCGTACCAATGCGCGTTGGCGTAATTGACATAGTCGCTCGTCTGAGGCACAGCCTTTGGGATGTCGGCGATGTGCTGAATCACGGTATCGTTAAAAGTCCAGTCCAGTCCTCCGGAATAATAGAGTCCAGCTTTCAATCCGCGCCTGCGGATTGCATTCACGAATTCACTTACCAGATTGCGCCGGGCGTGATAGTTGGCAAGATAGGGATTGGGCGTCTGGCTTGGCCAGAGCAAAAAGCCGTCGTGATGTTTCGTTGTGAGCACCGCATAGCGAGCATGAACGCGTTGAAACAGCTCCGCCCATGCATCAGGGTTCCATTGCTGGGCCGCGGCATTGAACTCTTCTACAAAGTCAAAATAACGAAAATCTGCGCCATAGGTCTGCTGGTGATAACGCTGAGTTGGGCTGCCTTCAATGCGCATCGAGTTCATGTACCACTCAGCGTATGGATTGTTGGCAAACCATTTTGCCCAATCGCCCGTCGCCAGCGTCTCGCTGAGTTCGCCGGCCAACGGCGCCCATCCCGGCACGGAATACAGCCCCCAGTGAATGAAAATGCCGAATTTGGCGTTATCGAACCATGCAGGCAACGGATGCCTGGAGACAGATTCGTAGGTGGGTTGATAGTGCATAAGCAACCTTAAAAACGTAGTTCGACCATCTGATGGCCGTGAATGATGGGAACAACAAACTCGACGCGTTCCCCTTGCATTGTAAAAGACAATATCTCGCCCTGCGGCGCTGTCGCTACGTGCTTTACTTGCTGAGGAACGCGTACAGAAACCGAAACATGATGCAGCGGGATGACATCTTCGACGACATCGAACAATTCGCCGCGCCGCTCTGGAATATAATGCAAAAGATGCAGCACTTGCCGCCGTTGAGACGGTTGTTCATTGAGCGCAACAAGCAGTGTGGACGGGCCCGCATGACGAACCAATGGCTCTGGCAGCAGCAGGTCGAGCGCGTTCAGGAACAACCGCTTGCACCATAAAGGCGCCAGCTTCTGATACATTGTGAAGATCGGGCTGCTGAAGTAAACGGCGTTTCCATTGCGCACAATGGCAGGGCTGCCGGGTTTCCCGGCCGAAGGTGTGTGTCGATGGGAGCAGAAATGCTCCCACGAACGGTCGAAATAGCTCGGAACGATGCTGGCCAACACCTCGCCGCCAGACAGCGCCCGCACGTCCATGCCACGGATGTACATGACATGTTCGGTGGGCGGCACACCACGCCCGATCGCTTCATGGGGCAGCACGTATTCAACATAGTCGCCGCGTTCGTAGTAGCGACCGCGCACAAGTTCACCGTTAGCGTCACGCGGGCCCTGGCTGGCGATTTCGACGCCTAAAGCCTTTAACGCAAACGCAGTTTTCTCTGGATTGAGACCGGATTCGAAGGTGGCGATCAGTTTGCCTCCTTGGGCCAAATAAGCGTTGAGTTTCGTCGCCAGCTCAGCATGGACTGGGATCGCATCCGGTAGAATCACAACTCGATAAGACGATAAGTCGGAATGGGAGTCAACGATGTCGAACTGATGCGCTGATTCCTCAAGCATGCGCGTGACGCCTTTGATAGCATCAGGAAGCTGTCCGGCGCTGGCCCCCGCAAATTCCTCCGGCGTGAAGACTGCGATCTCCGTGATTGGTTTGGCGCCACGGCACCATGGCTCCTTTTGTTCGACTTCGGCATAGACCTTGCCGATCAACTCGTAAACATGGGGTTCGAGGCGACCCCGTGGAGGCAACTGATCGCCGATCATGCACTTGGCGTTCAACGCCAGCATTCGGAAGACCTCGAACTGTAATGCTGCCAAATTCTTAAAAGAATGAAAGTCGCCCCAAGAAGTGTGAAATTTTCCGGTCTGGCCAAGGACATCGAGCCCCAACGTGCGAGCATAGCGAACCGTTACAGGAAAGTGCTGATAGCCCCAGCCGCCGCTCGGCAGCGTTTCCAGCTCCCAGTGCGAGTACGCATCGACCACAGAGCGATGCCGCGTGCCGACGTGGCCGGCGTTGAAGAAAACGCTCGCCTCCGGATTGAGCGACCATACAAATGCGCTCATCTCACGCTTGAAAGCGTTGAGCGATTCAAGCGCAAATTGCGCTCGATGTTGGGCGTTGGCGGGATCAAGCCCTGTAGCGCGCATTTTCTTCTGGGTGTATGGGTCAGTCGATGGGACAGGACGCACAATGTCGAAGAAAAAGCCATCCACGGGCAGCGTCGTCATGATTTCGCGCACATGAGGCTTCAGAAACTCCTCAACGTAGGGTGAATTGATATTCAATTCTCGGTAGAAACCGGCTTCAAAAGGGGGCGTTCCGATGATGCACCCACGCTCATCCGTACAAAGCCATTCAGGATGTTGGCGCGCCGTAAAATGATCCCACTGAACAGTTGTGTAAATGGGCACGCGAATGCCGCGTGCATGACAAGCCTCGATCTGTTCCTGCAGCAGGTTGCGTTTCAGGTGCGGATGGCGACGTTCGGGGTTGAGTGCGGTGTCGTAATAGATCCAACCATGATGACAGCGGGCGAAGCAAGTGATCGAGTTGACATGCGCTTTGACCAGTGTGTCGGCGAATTCCTCTGGATCGAAGTCGGCGCCGATATCGGGAATTTGTTCACTGGTATGGAAATCGAGATGAATTCCACGAAAAGGCAAGAAATCTGCACGGTTCACCATCAACTCCTCAGGTAAAACTTTGAATGTAGTTCAAGATCAGGTCAAGACTCTGTTATTGCGCAGCAGCGAATTATCCTTTGAGGCCGGTCAACGTAATTCCGCGCACGAAGAGGCGTTGACCAAAGAAGAAGACCAACAGCACCGGCAGCAGAACAATCAACGCTACAGCCATCATATATTCGTAGTTGGCTGCACCATAGGCGCCCCGGAACATGTTGAGCGCAACGGACAACACCTGTTTATCCATCGTGCGGATATAGATGAGTGGATACAGAAAATTGTTCCAGTTGCCGATGAAGCCGAAGATCACAACCGTGGCCAATGCCGGCTTTGAAAGCGGTAAAATAATATTCCACAGAATACGCAACGATGAAGCGCCGTCGAGGCGCGCGGCCTCGTCGAGTTCACGTGGAATGCCCATGAAGAATTGACGCAACAGGAAGATGAAAAACGGCCAACCAAACCATGGCGGCACCATCAATGGCAGCCAGGTGTCGCTCCAACCGATTCTACTGAACAGCACGTATTGTGGGATGACCGTCACTTCCTGTGGAAGCAGCATGGTGGCAAGCACTAAAATAAAGAAGAAATTTTTGCCTCGCGCACGCAGTCGAGCGAAGGCAAAGGCGGCCAGGCTACATGAAATCAAATTGCCGATAATGTTGCCGACGGTGATGATCGTCGTGTTCAGAAAAAATCGATTGAAGGGTAAAAAGTCGTTCCATCCCCGAATAAAATTGCTCCACATGATGGGGTCAGGTATCCATTGTGGAGGATAGACGAAAATTTGCCTTGACTCCTTTAGCGCTGTCGAAAGCATCCAAAGCAAGGGAAGGGTAAATAAAATGGCCCCGGGCACAGCCAGAATATAGACGAGACTTGCATGTGCAATCCGCCGTATCCAACGTCTTTGATACCAAGGCGTCGTCCGTATGACGCGTTCTGCGAGCATAGAGGTAGGTGGAAATTGTTGCCCTTGACCGGTTAACTGGCTCATCGTTCAATTTGTCCTGTGCGAGTGCGACGCTGCGCTTATGTACCTTGCTCTTCGTAATACACCCACTTCTTGCTACCCCAGAGTTGCAAGAGCGTGAGTATGAGGATAATGATGAACAAAATCCATGCCACTGCTGATGCATATCCCATTTTGAGATATTGAAAAGCGTTCTGATAGATATAGTAGACGTACACAAGCGTGGCTGTGCCAGGACCCCCTTGCGTCATGACAAGAACGTCGGTCAGGATCTGAAAAGAGGCGATGGTTGAAATCACGATTACGAAAAAAAGCACCGGTGACAGCATGGGGATCGTAACATGACGAAATTCATTCCAGGGGTTAGCGCCATCAATTTTGGCTGCCTCATAAAGCGATGTTGGTATGGCCTGCAATCCTGCTAACAATATGATCATGTTCCCGCCGATGGCCCATGTGCTCTTGATGATCAGTGCAGGTAACGCCCATTGCGGACTACCAAGCCACATTGGTCCTTGTATCCCAATTAGTGACAGTAAATAGTTAACCAATCCAACTTGTGGATTGAACATCCATATCCAAAGAATCGAAACCGCTACACCGCTGGCAATCGAGGGAATATAATATAAAACGCGCATCAACGTTGTGCCGGGAAGCTTTTGATTGAGTAAGAGCGCAACAAAAAGTGCACCTAGGGTGCCAAGCGTAACACTGCCGAATGAATAGAAGAACGTGTTTTGAGTTGCAACCCAGAAAAGCTTGTCTTCCAGGAGGAGTTTGCGGTAATTTTCGAGACCGATCCATTCCTGCGTTGTAAGACCAGTCCAATTTGTGAAACTGAAAACTAACGACGCTATAATCGGGCCAGCAGTAAACAAAACGAAACCGATTAGCCAGAGTCCAATAAAAAGATAGAAATCTCTCTCTTCGCGTTGACGCAACGAAAATTTGCTGCGAGGACGTTGTGGTAATAGGTTTGTAGAGTTCATGAAATATTCATCTCCGCTGTCAAGAAACGCAAAACGCTCACCTTCCTAACGCCTCCCTCTATCAGGCGCAGTTGTTATCAGGCGCAGTTGTCTGGCAGCGAGGCGCGCTTTCACAAAAATCAAGGGAATTGAGCTCCACCATGATCAAGTTGAGAACCTGTTTAGACAATACATTGCTGTGTCCAGGATGGGAGCAAATGATCGGTTGCAGTCATAGCACATCCAACGCAATTGCCCCCATCCTTGCTGCTTTTTTACCTAGCCCTATTACTACATGGCAAGTCACTCCTGCCAGAGTTACTCCTGCAAGGTGATGCTACCGAATTTCATGGCTAGCTAAATCTGTGGCGATTAGCTGCCTTGCAGCCTTTTAGCTGCGGCTTCAAGTATTGGAGTCCCTTCAGCAATGATGTTCTCAATTGCTTGATCGACCGTCATATCGCCAGACTCTACAAGGCTCATGTTCCTGCTAAACACGTCTTGCACCTCACCGCTACCCAGCGTTTGGTAAGGGCGACCGGTCACAGCGTAATTATCCAATGCATCCAGATAATACTTCGCATGGGCTGGAGCACCCGGTGAATTCAGCCAGCTCTCATAAGCCTCTTTGCGGGCAGGGCTGCCCCGCCCCGACTCTCCCCACATAAACTCCATGCCTTCTTTGGAGAGATATTCGCGCAGATACTGCCACGCCGCCTCTGGGTGTTTGGAATCACGCGTGATGCCAAATCCGCTGCCAAACGATCCGCAAATGCGTCGGACTGGGCCGATCGGCCACGGCGCAACGTCCCAAGCAAAGTTTGCTGACTGTATCAATGTCGGGGTTCCCCACGAGGCCAATGCGAACATGCCGGCCATGCCAGCAACCCACGGCCCCGCCGGAATTGCCTGCGCTTGGGCCGGTTGAGGCGCCACTTTGTGAACGTGGATTAAATCCGCCCACCATTTTATAGCAGTTCTAGCTTCATCTGAATCGATTAAGATCTTCGTCTCAGTCTCGTCGAATACCTCGCCTCCCCACGGTCCAATCAAAGAGATTCCCAGCTCATTCCCTCCGATCTGCACTATTTGGTTATAATAGCCGCCATATCCCCATTGATTTTCCTTGGTGAGCGCTATCGCCGCCTCTAAAAAATCGTCCCATGTCCAATTCTCGCCGGGATAGTCAAGGCCTGCCTCGTCAAAAAGATCTTTGTTGTAGCCAAGAATGATGGGCCCATGATCGTAAGGGATTTCATATTGCTTCCCGTTGTATCGGTAAAGGCGAAGCGCCTCTTCCCAAATCCCTGCAACATTGAATTCTGGGTCATTGTCAATGAAATCTTGAGTGGAAATCATGATTCCCTCATGATTCCAGGGGAATGCATAACGTCCATGCACGTAGATGATATCTGGCAGTGTTCCTGCTGCGGCCCAAGTCGGAACAATCTGATTGTGTTCAGACCAAGTGTTGTAAGTGTACTCAAATCTGACGCCAGGATGTCTCTCTGCATATCTTCTATCAAATTCTTCTTGCCGGGGACGGAAGGCTGCCTCCCAGTGATGCCCGAAACTGAGCGTCACCCCTTCCTGAGTAGGAGCGGCTCCCGTCTCCCCAACAACAGAGGGGGCGGCGCCTGGCACCTGACAAGCAGCCAATACAGCGGCACTGGCGGCACCGGCCCCAACTAACTGCAGAAATCTTCGCCGTGATAGTTGGTGAGATTGCATGGTTGTTTCCTCCTTACCTTGTGTTTGAAGATAATGCAAATACCAGAGCACTTGCGTGACAAGAGGCCGATTCAAGAGCACAGATCACGAAAAACTTTATTTTGAAAACGTAAGGTGCGCTTCATTTTACGCACATAAGGGAATATGCGATCTATTTAAACGAATCTGGCTTGACCAGGATTTGGGAGCAAACTTTACGAGTGTCTATTGGCGTAACCACTTAATGGTACGCGTACCATATATTTGTGTATAGAATATCCACAGAACGAGGTTTTGTCAAGCGTTTTTTTCATAACTCTTTCGCTATAGAAAAACCAAACGATGTTGTTGTTTCTTTTGGCTTTGTTGAAAGGTGGAAATTGAGGAGAAGATGGCAACGATTCGAGATGTAGCAAAACGCGCCGGGGTAGCGCCGATCACGGTATCGAGGGTGATGAACAATTCTGGCTACGTCAAGCCAGAAACGCGGCGTCGCGTGGAGGAAGCCGCCGCTGAACTTCACTACGTGCCTAACATGCTAGCTCATAGCTTCCGATCGAAGCGAACCAACACGCTTGCGCTTGTGCTGCCCGACATTACCAATCCCTTCTGGACCACTGTGGCCAGGGGCGTCGAGGATGTCGCCGGCGCACAGGGATTCAGCGTCTTCTTTTGCAACACGGATGAAAATGAAACCAAACAAAGCCGCTATCTAGCCGCGCTCCTGCGCAGACGCGTCGATGGCGTGCTCCTTGCGCCGGTGACGAATGACGGAACAACCGTGCAAATGTTACTGCGCCAAAATGTTGGTGTTGTCGTGATCGATCGCAAGGTGAAAAATATAGAAGTTGATACCGTGCGCGGGGATTCGATAGGTGGCGCCTATCAACTTGTCCGGCACCTGATAGATCTTGGTCATCGGCAAATTGCTGCTCTTTCAGGTCCCGCCAATCTTTCAGTCAGCCAAGATCGTGTGGCAGGGTATGCCCAGGCCTTAAACGAGGCTGGTTTGACCATCGATCCTTCGTTGGTCACATTCGGCGACTTCACAATTGAGAGCGGCCGTGACAGGATGCAAGCATTACTGGCCCGACGACCAAGACCCACAGCAATCTTTGCTGGCAATAACTTTATTGCCGCTGGCGCTTTGACAGTGATGCGAGAAGCAGGGCTGCGCACGCCGGAGGATATTTCTGTCGTAGTGTTTGATGATCTTCCCGACCCTTACGTGTTCGAGCCTAAGCTCACCGTAGCCGTCCAACCTGCCTATGAACTAGGGCAGGTTGCTGCACAACGGCTGTTGCAAAAAATTAATCATCCTGCGACAAAGATGAACGATGTCTGCGATGTCATTTTGCCAGTTCAGATAATTATTCGACAGTCCACGCGTTCAATCATGACATAATGCTGTCAGGCGGCTAATTGCCGCACCTCTCTGTGCAGCCTTCAATCGACTCAGCAACCTAACACGGAATTGGAGAAGGGATAATGCAAAAATACAATTTCGACCAGGGTTGGGAATTTTCAGAGGCGACAGGTTTTCAGGCCATTCTCGATCGCTCGGCATGGCGGCCGGTGAATGTGCCGCACGACGCCATGATCGGCAAGCCGCGCAGCACCAACAACCCAGGCGGCGCCCACGTTGGATATTTCCCCGGCGGCGTCGCCCACTACCGCAAAAAATTTGTGGCGCCTGAGGCGTGGCAAGGTCAGCATGTGCTGCTTGAGTTTGAAGGCGTTTACATGAACGCCGAGATTTCGGTGAACACCCAGCTCGTCTATTTTCACCCATACGGATACACCAGTTTCATCGTCGATATCACCCCTTACCTTCTCTACGGAAAAGAAAACACGCTCAGCGTCGTGGCGAACAACACAGCTCAACCCAATAGCCGCTGGTACACCGGCACCGGTATCTATCGCCACGTGTGGCTGCGCGTGGGCGGCGCGGTGCACATCCAGCCATGGGGCGTGTTCGTTACGACGCCTGTCGTCGATCCAGCGCTCTCGGTGGTGCAGGTGAACACCGAGCTGACGGGCGTGGATGGGTTGAAGCCGGTGCTCGTGCGCAGCACCATCCTGGACGAAAACGGCGCGGTGGCGGCGCAGATAGAGACGCCGACGCGCTATGCTGCAGTGCAGCACACCCTATTGGTGAAAGACGCCAAGCTCTGGTCCGTGGAAGAGCCTCACCTCTATACGCTGTTCAGCGAAGTGCTTGTGGACGGCGAGGTCGTTGATACGGAGACCACCCCGTTTGGCATTCGCTCGATTCAGGTGGACGCCGAACGCGGCTTTCGGTTGAACGGCGAACCCATGAAGCTGAAGGGCGGCTGCATCCATCATGATCACGGCCCGCTGGGGGCCGCCAGCTTTGACCGTGCGGAAGAACGCAAGGTGGAGTTGCTTAAAGCGGCCGGATACAACGCCATTCGCTGCGCGCACAACCCCCCTGCACCCGCGCTGTTGGACGCTTGCGACCGCATAGGCATGCTCGTCATCGACGAAAGCTTCGACGCGTGGACACTGAGCAAGACGCCCAACGACTATCACCTGTATTTCAACGATTGGTGGCGTCGCGACACAGAAGCGATGGTCAAGCGCGATCGCAACCATCCGTCGGTCGTCATGTGGTCGATCGGCAATGAAATCCTGGAGGCGTTCGGCTCGCCCGTCGGCGCGGAGCTGGCGCAACGCCAGGCGGACTTCGTGCGCAGCCTGGACAACACCCGCCCTGTCACCTCCGGCGTCATGCCGTACTTCATCGAATTCATCGAGTCCGGCGATCCAGGGGCGTTTTTCAAGTTGCCGTCCATCCCCGAAGACCCGGCCAGGGATGCATGGGGAAAGCTCACCGCCGCGTTCGTCAGGCCGCTGGATGTGGTTGGATACAATTATATGCCGCAGCGCTATGCAGTGGATCAGCGACGCTTTCCGGGCCGCATTATCGTCGGGACGGAGAGCTGGGGACATCGCTCTTATTTCTTCTGGACGGAAACCGCTCGGCTGCCCCACGTCATCGGCGATTTCATTTGGGTCGCCATGGACTACATCGGCGAAGCGGGCTTCGGCGCATTTACGACCGACGGTTCGCCGTCGATGGGCGCGCCGTACCCATATCATCTATACGGCTGCGGAGATTTCGACATCTGCGGTGTAAAGCGTCCTCAGTCTTACTATCGCGAGTTGTTGTGGGGCGTGCGCACCGATCCCTTCATCGCCGTGCTTCCGCCGGAATTGTTCGGCCAAAACATTGCGTTCAACCCATGGGCGTGGGACCCGGTTCTGGACACGTGGACTTTCCCAGGACAAGAGGGCAAACCCACGCGCGTGGACGTTTATTCCGTCGATGATGAGGTGGAATTGCGCCTCAACGGACAGCATGTAGGGCGCAAGCCTGCAGGCGCAGCGGCTGAGAACAAGGTCAGCTTTGAGGTCATCTATCAACCCGGCGTCATCGAGGCGATCGGCTACAAGAACGGTCGAGAAAGCGGTCGTTATACGCTTGAGACCACCTCTGAGCCGACTGCATTGCAGCTCGCTGCGGATCGCACGATCATCAAAGCGGACATCGGCGAAATCATCTACGTCGATGTCACTGTCCGAGACGCTGAAGGCAGGCTGGTGAAACACCGCGAGCCGGAAATTACGGTGACGGTCAGCGGCGTCGGCGAGCTGTTGGCAATCGGGACAGGCAATCCCCTCTCTGAAGAGCCGTACGTGGGCAATCGTCGCAGAGCATACCGGGGACATCTGTTCGCCGTGGTTCGCAGCAACGGCGAACCCGGCGAAATTGTCCTCACGGCGCAATCGGAGGGGATGTCGCCCGCCCAGGTCAGGATGGAAGCTGTGAAATAGATGGCCGCTAAGGGTGCGCGGCTGCAGTCGCGCACCCCCTGACGCCTCTTCTCTGTTCTCAGGGTCAACGTAGGGGCGGGTGCGTGCAACAGTGGTGAAAAGAATTATCAGGCAAGCATCGTTGGCGAATTTTGAGGCTTTGACGTACACTACCGAACTATGAGCACGCCCAAAACCATCCTGATTGTCGACGACGAGCCGCGCATCGTGCGCTTTGTGAAGATGAACCTCGATCTCGAAGGCTATATCACACTGGAGGCCAACAACGGCTTTCAAGCGCTGGAAAAGGTGCGCGACCATCAGCCGGACCTGATCTTGCTCGATGTGGAGATGCCCGGCATGGATGGCTTTGAGACCTTGCGACGCATCCGCGAGATCACCGATGCGCCGGTGATCATGCTCACGGTGCGTGCGGATGAAGACGACCGCATCAAGGGGCTGGACCTCGGCGCCGACGACTATGTGACCAAGCCGTTCAGCCCGCGCGAACTCGCCAGCCGCATCCGCGCCGTGCTGCGCCGTTTTGAGCCGCAAGGCCGGCCGGAAGACCAGATCATCACGATCGACGATCGGCTGCAGGTCGACCTCCAACGGCGTCAGGTGATCGTCGAGGGCAAGCGCATCAACCTGCGCCCGACCGAATATCGCCTGCTCTATCATCTGATCCAGAACGCCGGCTGGGTGTTGCCTCACGAAACATTGCTCACCAAAGTGTGGGGCCACGAATACGCCAACGACAACCATCTGCTGCGACTCTACATCACCTACTTGCGTCAGAAGATCGAACCAGACCCCAGCAATCCGCGCTATATTTTCACAGAACGAGGGTTGGGCTATCGTTTCGTCGATTTCAAAAACCGCGACAACGCGTCAGACGTCTCCTGAAACGTCTGGCGATCGCCGTCCACGCCTCTTCCCTCTCTGCCCCTTTGAATTGTTGCAATTTTCGCCGCTCGCCGTTTGAATGCAATTCTTGAGCTATGGTATCATTTCTGCTTGGCGCGTTTTCGGCGCCTCGAGAATCTATCACGCCTTCCGACCGGAGAATGGGTGCCCCCAGCAGCGCGTCTGGAGGTCGGCTCTTCGGAATGAAGAAGGCGGAAGTCTAACCCAAGAGGAGATTGTATGGCAAACATCACCATGAAACAGCTTTTGGAGGCGGGCGTCCACTTCGGGCACCGCACGCGGCGGTGGAATCCCAAAATGCGCCCCTACATTTTTACGGAGCGCAGCGGGATTCACATCATCGATCTGCAGCAGACCCTGGAGGCGCTCAACAGGGCCACCGATGTGGTGCGCAACACGGTCGCCAAGGGGGGGACGGTCCTCTTTGTCGGTACCAAGCGCCAGGCGCAAGCCACCATCGAACAGGAGGCGCTGCGCTGCAGCATGCCATATGTGAATCAGCGCTGGCTGGGCGGCACCCTGACCAACTGGACGACCATCCGGCAGCGCATCACCTATCTGTTGCAGCTGGAGCGCCGCATCGACGCCGGGGAATTCAACAATCTGGGCAAGAAAGAGCGGCTCGGCATCCAGCGCGAGGTGGAGAAGCTCAACCGACGCATCGGCGGTCTCAAGACCATGCGCAGCCTGCCCGACCTGCTCTTCGTCGTCGACACCACCGTTGAAGAGCTGGCGGTGAAAGAGGCCAACAAGGTGCGCATCCCCGTCATCGGCATGGTCGACACCAACTCCGATCCGGAGCCGGTGACCTACGTGATTCCTTCCAATGACGACGCCATCCGCGCCATTAAGCTGATCGTCGGCGCCATCGCCGATGCAGCCGAGGAAGGCCTGCGCATCCGCGAAGTCGAAATGGTGGAAACCGGCCAGGTCAGCAGCGAAGAGCTGGCGGAGATGGAGCAGTACCTTGGCCCGAGCGTGCTGGCCAAACTCAAGAGCCTCGACGATGAGGAG
The DNA here is from genome assembly GCF_937128415.1 of uncultured Caldilinea sp. GTDB lineage: Bacteria > Chloroflexota > Anaerolineae > Caldilineales > Caldilineaceae > Caldilinea. Next base: position 11,502 of record NZ_CAKZMJ010000066.1, on the reverse strand, counting down.
TTTGAGGCATACGAAGAGATCGAAGAGGAATACGAGGAAGCTGAAGAAGAATTTGAAGAAGAACTTGCAGACGAAGAAGAATAAATCAAGAGGACTCAACTATGGCTGAAATCACCGCCGAAATGGTTAAACAACTGCGCGAGGCGACCAACGCCGGCGTTCTCGACTGCAAAAAAGCGCTGCTCGAGACGAACGGCGACTTCGACGCAGCCGTCGAAATTCTGCGCAAGAAAGGTCTTGCCACGGCCGCCAAGAAAGCCGGTCGCGAGGCCAATGAAGGACTGATCGGCTCCTACGTGCATCCGGGCAGCAAAGTGGCCTCGCTGGTTGAAGTGAACTGTGAGACCGACTTCGTGGCGCGCACCGAGGAGTTCCAACAGCTGGCGCGCGACCTGGCCATGCACGTGACGGCCTCTCGCCCGCAATACATCTCACGCGAAGACGTGCCTGCCGACGTCATCGCCAAGGAGCGCGAGGTGTACCGGGAGCAGATGGCCAACAGCGGCAAGCCCGCCGAGGTCATCGAGCGCATCGTCGACGGCAAGCTCGAGAAGTGGTACGAGGAGGTCTGTCTGCTCGAGCAGCCCTTCATCAAAGATCCCCAGATCACCATCAAGGATCTGCTGACCAGCCGCATCGCTTCGCTGGGAGAGAACATAAAGGTCAGGCGATTCTGTCGCTTTGAAGTCGGTGCAGAGTAATCGGAGATGCCCAGCCGATTGAGCAGGCTGGGCGTTTCTTTATCCGGTTCTGGAGGATCGACGCAGAGTTGAAAACCCGATTGAGAGAGTGATAAAGGAACAGCTATGGCGGAGCTCAAATATCGACGCATCTTGCTCAAACTCGGAGGAGAGGCGCTGGCCGGCGAAGGCGGCTTCGGCATCGATCCGCGCCAGGCGGAGTTTGTGGCGCGCATGGTGCGCAACGTCGTCAACATGGGGGTGCAGGTCGCCATCGTCATCGGCGGCGGCAACCTGTGGCGCGGCAAACAAGATGGTCTCGACCACGGCATGGAACGCGTCACCGCCGACCACATGGGAATGCTGGCGACGGTGATGAACGCGTTGGCGCTGCAAGACGCGCTGGAGCGCATCGGCATTCCGACGCGGGTGATGACCGGCATCGAGGTGCGCGCGGTGGCGGAGCCGTACATTCAACGCCGCGCTGTGCGCCATTTGGAGAAGGGGCGCGTGATTATTTTCGGCGCCGGCACCGGCAACCCGTACTTTACGACGGACACGGCCGCTTCGCTGCGCGCCATGGAGATCGACGCCGAAATCTTGATCAAAGCCACCAAGGTGGACGCCGTCTACGACCGTGACCCGAAGAAAGATCGAGACGCCAAGCGCTTCGAGCATCTGACCTACATCGAGGCGCTCAATATGCGGCTGGGCGTCATGGACAGCACGGCCATGGCGATGTGCATGGACAACGACCTGCCGATTGCGGTCATCAATCTTTGGGAAGAAGGGGCGCTGGAACGCGTCGTGCTCGGCGAGCCTGTCGGCACCACCATCACAGCATGAGCTGAAGCCGCTTCGGCTCGCAGTCATCCAGGCGAATTGACGGCTCCCTTGCAAAAATACGCATGGCTGGTTTTCACTTCCGGCGGAATTTGTTACAATAGCAGCTATTGACCGTCTTTCCTGCCCTGGTGGCCAGGCCCGGCGACCAGAAGAGAGCAGACTTTTCACCGATTCTCCCAGAAGAGGAGTGCACATATGATCAGTGACGTCATTGCAGATGCGAAAGAACGCATGGGAAAAGCGATCGAAGCGCTTCGTCATGACCTGATGACGATTCGCACCGGCCGCGCCTCTCCGGCGCTGGTGGAGCACATCATGGTCGACTATTATGGCGTTCCAACCCCTCTGCAACAGCTCGCCACGATTTCTGTGCCCGAAGCGCAACAGATTTTGATTCGCCCCTACACGCGCGGGGACATCCCGGCCATTGAAAAGGCGATCGCCAAATCCGATCTGGGGTTGACGCCCACCAACGACGGGCAAGTCATTCGGCTCGTCATTCCCCCCCTCAACGAAGAGCGCCGACGTGAGTTGACAAAGGTTGTCAACAAGCGCGGGGAGGAGGCCCGAGTGGCGATCCGCAACATCCGGCGCGACGCCAACAAGGATCTGGCTGAACTCGAAAAAGAGAGCCTGATCTCCGAAGATGAACGCAAACGCGCCGAGGAAAAAATTCAAGAGATGACCGACCAGCACATCAAGCGCGTGGATGAAATCGTCAAAGAAAAAGACGCGGAGATCATGACCGTCTGACGCAGGAGAATGTTCGTCTGTGACGACTCAGACCGAATCGCTTCAAAGCCAAATTGAGCTGCCGCCTGAAATCACCAGCGTGCCCCATCATATCGGCATCATCATGGACGGCAATGGCCGGTGGGCGCAGGCGCGCGGATTGCCTCGGCTGGCCGGCCATCAGGCGGGCGTCGACAACATCCGACGCATTCTTGAACACTGTGTGCGCCGCGGCGTCAAGGTGTTGACCATCTACGCCTTCTCCACCGAAAACTGGCATCGGCCTCCGGATGAAGTCAGCGGTCTGATGCGTTTGCTTGGGCTGACGATTCAGCGCCAACTGGATGAGTTGAACCGCAACGGCGTGCGCATTCTGCACAGCGGTCGCATGGAAGGCATCAACCAACATCTGCAAAAACAGATTCGTCATGCGCTGGAGGTCACCAAGAACAACGATCGCATCATCCTCAACGTCGCTTTCAACTACGGAGGTCGCGCCGAGATCGTCGACGCCGTTCGTCACATCATCCGCGACGGCATCCCCCCTGAAAAGCTGACGGAAGAGACGTTGAGCAATTACATGTACATCGGGGGACTGCCCGATCCGGACCTGATCATCCGCACCGGCGGCGAGTGGCGCCTGAGCAATTTCCTGATCTGGCAGGCCGCCTACGCCGAGTACTACACGACGCCGACCTATTGGCCAGACTTCGATGAAGCCGAGCTAGACCGCGCCTTGATCGAATATAGCCGTCGAGAGCGACGCTTTGGTCGCGTCTTGAACAAATAGCATCCGCCGTTTTTCAATCCAGACGGCGACCTCCTCTGGCGAGAGCTTCCCTGTGCGCACACGAATCATCGCCGCTTTGATCGCAATTCCAATTGTCGTCGTTCCAATCTATCTGGGTGGCGTTTGGGGATTGGTGCTCGGCGTCGCCGTCACCATCGTCGGCGCTCTGGAGATGTATCATATGTTCTCCAGGGGCGATTATCACCCTGTGCGCTGGATCGGCGTGCCGTGGGCGGTGTTGCTCTTTCTTTCGGGGTGGGACCCTGTGCAGGTTCAGCGCTCTTCGGTCCCGCTCACCAATCTGCTGACGGAACCCACCATGCGCCTCATCGAGCTGCTCTCCTTCCCGACCGACGCCGTGCTGGTTGCAGGTTTTCTGGTGACGCTGACCTATTGCCTCTTTCTGCACGAGAACCCGGTCAATGCCTGGCTCTCCACCAGCGTTGTCGCCATCTATCTGGGCGTCATGCTCGGACAGATCGTTTCGCTGCGCTTTCTGGAAAATGGCTTCGCCTATCTCTTGTTCGGTTTTTTGGTGACCTGGGCCAATGACTCTGCAGCTTTTTTTGTAGGCGTCACCTTCGGCAAACATAAAATTGCGCCGCGGCTCAGCCCTAAAAAAAGCTGGGAGGGCACGATCGGCGGCTGGATCTTCGCAGCCGTCGCGGGCGCCATCCTGGCGGCGGTGTTGCCGGTGCGCAACGGCCCATTCTTCGGCGCCTTCATTGGACTGGTCGCCGGCGTCCTTGCCTTCTTCGGCGATCTCTCCATCAGCATGCTCAAGCGCCAGTTCGGCGTCAAGGACAGCGGCACCTTCTTCCTCGGGCACGGCGGCATGCTCGACCGGCTCGATAGCCTGCTCTTCACGCTGCCGTTCATCTACCAGTCGGTGTTGTTTTACGAACGCTTTTTTCTGTAAAAAGTGCGTCACACCTCTTCGAGCAACTGGCTGCGCAACAGCGCCAGATTGGCGGCCGGCGTGTCTTTGTCGTTGAACACAGCGCTCCCGACCACGATGACGTTGGCGCCGGAGTAGACGACGTCGGCGATGTTCTCCGGATGAATGCCGCCGTCGACCTCTAGATCGGCCAGCGGGCAGAGATCCTCCATGAGGCGACGCATGCGCCGAATCTTGGCCGTCATCGTTTCGATGAAACGCTGCGCGCCAAAGCCGGGGTTGACCGTCATCACCAGCACCTGATCGACGAACGGCGCCACCTCCCGGAGCGCCTCCACCGGCGTCGCCGGATTGATGGCGACGCCCGCCTTGCGACCTAGTTGAACGATCTGCTGCACGGTGCGATGCAAGTGCGCCGTCGCCTCGGCGTGCACGGTGATGATGTCTGCGCCGGCCTCGGCGAATTCATTCAAGTAGCGCTCAGGCTCTTCAATCATCAAATGCACATCAAGCGGCAGCGTCGTGACCTTCCGCACCGCCTGCACGATCAAAGGACCAAAGGTGATGTTGGGCACAAATCGCCCGTCCATGACGTCAAGATGGATATAATCGGCGCCGCCCGCCTCGGCGGCTGCAATCTGCTCTGCAAGATGGCCAAAATCCGCCGTCAAAATAGATGGCGCCAGCCGGATCGGCTTCGTCGTCCTCATATAAGGCTCCCTCGTTCGACGGAGAGAATGGTTGATTTTGTCAGGTCGCCGGCGCGGCGCGCAGCAGATGAGAACCATCGGCCGCCGCGTGGGTGTTTAAGAATTGTACCATAATCTCGGCGACGCGCCATGGCTGGCGAAAAAGAAGTGCATGGGTCTGTCGAGGAAGGATATGCAGCTCGGCGCGAGGCAGCGCAGCCGCCATGGCCTGAGGGATGGCGACAGGAAAGAATTCATCCTCTGCGCCGTGAATCAAGCAGACCGGCATGGGGAAGCGCGCCAGGTCTTCGAGCTGTAGATCGATCGATGTCTCCGGCCGCAGGCGACGAAAGCCGGCGAGTAGAATCTCCTCATAGTAACCATCGTAACGATAGGGGTCATGCAGCCGCGCGGTCGCCTCCATCCAGCGTCGTCCGGCCTGAAAATGCGCAGGCTCCAGCGGAGCGACGTGGCCGGTGGTGGCGGGGTTGACGCTGTAGGTCGTGCTGATCAGCGTAAGCGTCGCCGGCTGCGCCAACTTTTCGACCACCATCAATTGCGCCAACATTCCACCGCTGCTGCAGCCCGCCAGGTGCGCCTTCGTCGCCCCTTCATGCTCAAGCAACGCAGCGAGCTGCCGCGCCATGGCGCGATGGTGAAAACCAGGAGGATGACCGATCGAACGTCCGTGTCCGGGCAGGTCGGGCAACAGAATGCGGTGCCGCTCGCTCAACGGCTCAAGCAAAGGACCCCAGGCGGCGCGCCCCGTGCTCATGAAGTTGTGCAACAAGACCAGCGTCGGCGCCTGCGCGCCGGTTCGCGCAGCGATCACTTCATACGCAATGACGCCTGCGTCGGTCTCCAAGGCGCGCATGACGGAGGGTTCAGACATACGTGCCCCGCTCGCGGTCTTCGCCGCCGAATGAGGCCGGAGAAGGGCGGCGCTCCAACATGGCGCCCATCACCTGAAAGACCTCGGAAATGTCGTCGCTGGTGATGATGCCCAACACCTGACCTTGCTCCGCCACAGCGACGACGCGACTGCCGCTCTGGCTCATCATTTCCCAGACGGTGGCCAGGTCGTCCTGCGGCGAAGAGCGAGGCACGTCGGCGGCAGGCTGCATGACGTCGACGATGCGCGCCTCAGGCCCTTGCTCGCGCAGCGCATGGATCAGCCGCGGCCGCGTCAGCACGCCGACGAAGTTGCCCGCTAGATCGCGCACAGGATAGTCCGTCTGATAAGAGCTCATGATCAACTGTGTGGCGCGCTCCAGGCGTTCGCTGGTGTAGAGATTGACGGCGTTGTGCGTCAGGGCGTCGCCGGCGCGGAAATTGCGCAGTACGGCGCGGCTGCTCACCGCCTCCAGCTCCGCCGAGCCGCCGATATAGACGAAAAAGGCGATCAACAACAACCCGATGGCCCCCGTAAAGATGCCGAAGACCGCCATTAGCACCGCCAACATCCGCCCGACCGCCACCGCCGTCTGGGTCGCCCGGCGATAGGGCATGGCGTAAGCCAGCGCTGCGCGCAACAGGCGACCGCCGTCCAGCGGAAAGGCGGGCAGCAGGTTGAAGAGCGCCAGCAGGATGTTGGTTGAGATCAGAAAAACGATCAGGTTGAAGACGCCCGGATTTTGTATGTTGGCGGCCATGGCGTTCAGGCTGAAGATGCGCTGTCCATCGCCCAGCGCCAACGCCAGAGGCAACAGCAAAATCGCCAGCGCCAGATTGACCAGGGGGCCGGCGGCGACGATGATGATCTCCTGCGCAGGCTTTTCGGGAATGCGCTCCAGGTTGGCGACGCCGCCGATCGGCAGAAGCAGGATGCTGCGCGTGCCGATGCCAAAGCGTCGGGCCGCCAGCGCGTGGCCGTATTCGTGCATTGTCACACAAACGAAAAGCAGCGCAATCGTCAGCGCGCCGTAGAGGCCGCCGACAAGCCATCCGGCGGGTCCGGCGCCATAAAGGAAAGCGCCGAAGGCAAGCACCAGCACAAACGACCAGTGCACCTTCACATCGATGCCAAGAAGCTTAAATTCCGCCAGGTTGACGTTCATGTGCGCATCCTCTGCCCGCCCATCGCCGATGAGGAGCTAAGCCTGTCTTTATCCTCTCGACAGAATCATCTTGACAGATTCGAGGGCGAAAGTGTGTCAACTGCGCTACAAATCGCGCCCGCTGCTCAGTCCATCACCAGCGGCGGCGCGCCTTCTGGATTGCAGGCCGGGCAAGGACAGGAAGCGCGCAACGCCGCAAAGGGGAAGATGCCGGTCGCATGACCGTCGCTCCAGGTCAGGCGGATGGCGTATTGGCCTACGAATTCCGCCCCCGTCACCTCCGTGCTCGGCGGCGGCGCAGCGGTCAGGCGCAGGGGATCGGCGACCGCCAGGGCGGCTGCGCGTCGCTCCTCGCGGCAGGTTGCGCAGGGGCAGTTGGCGCGCAGCCAGCGCAGGGGAAATTCACTTGTATGGCCATCCAGCCAGAGGATTTTCATCACACCGGCGGTTCGGTCGATGGTGATATCCTGAGGCCGCGTTTCTGGATTCGTCGTCAGCATGCTCGTTCATCCATCCAGTTCAAAGAGCTCATAGCGTTGTTCAATGTGAGCGCCTGCTTTCTGTAAGCATGTCACAGCAGGAGACGAATCGACAAATGGCCCGCAGACAAGCGTGCGCCAGCCGGCCTCCGCCGCGAAACTCAATGCCCGCCCCAACAGCTGCCGGCCGACGCCGCGACGTCGCCACGCAGGAGCAACGGCGCCGAAGAGCAACCGACCCCGCGTGGTTCGCCGCTGCCGCATAAGAGAGAGAAGCGGCCGCAGCCACAGCGGGCGACCTCCCTTGAGACGCTGCAGCAAAGGCGCCAGGTCCGCTTGCACGAAGATGCAGCCGACCGCCTCCCCTTCGATGAGCGCGACCCATCCGGTCGCCGGATAGACGGAAATCCACCGCACCAGCAGTTCGGCGGCGTCTGCGCTCAGTCCTGGCATTCCCGCATGGGGCGCAATGGCGGCGGCCAGCAGCGGCGACAACGCGTCGGTGAGTTCGGCCAGCGTCGCCGGCCGCAGCGTCGCTGGCCCCTCCACCGGCTCTGGCTGCGCTTTCACCGGCAAATGCAGCAGCACTGTCTGCCGGGAAGAGGTCATGCTGGCGCCTAACAGATCGGCCAGATAAGGCGGATTGTACGGCGTGTGCAAGGGAGGGGGCAAGTGAAAACAGTTGGTCAGGGCGCCGTCGCTCCACCCTGGAAGAATATCGACCGGCGCGACAATGCGAGTGCAATTCATCTCTGCGCCGTACTCCAGCGCAGCTCCCAGCAGCCGGTCGAGCGTCTCTTCATCGTTGACGCAGTGCAACATGCTGAGGTAAAGCGCGCCCTGTGCAGAGGGTTCGCATAGTACAATTGCGGCGGCGACCGGCTCCTCGAAGACGGCGCCGGCGATGACGGGCTGCGACGGCCAAGCGCCAGGCGACCGAGAGCGACGGGGAAGCGCCTCCATATAGAGCAAGCGCGCCGCAACGCGGCGGTGATAAGCAGCGCTCCCGCGCACAAGGAAGTTCCAGGCGGCAATGTGAGGAGGAGGCCAGCGCGGATCGTCTGCATAGATTTTCCACCATGCAGCGCTGAAAGCGCGACGGCCCCCCCAGTCCGCGGGCCAGTAAGTTCTATAGTTGAAATACGCCATACGCCTCAATGTTAACGGAGAGAAGCGGTGAATTGGTTGGTTCCACCGCGCTCGTTAAAAGAACGTTTACAGAATGTGCAATAGAAATTGAATTGCGCTTCATTTTTGTATTCTTTCTTGCAAAACAGCTTCGATCTGTGGATAACTCTGTGGAAATATTGCGTTGTCGCTGGAACATGAAAATGTCAATGTGGACAATTATAACAGCAGGTTAACGGCGGATTTGCAAAAAAGATTCCTTCCTTAAAAGTTGCGCACCGTTCATGACACACCGATAGACACAGATTGAGATGTTCGATCGCAGCGAGGCTACATTTTGTGTAGCACAAACTTTCTGATTCGCTTGGATTGACGATAATGCGCAAAATCCCCCCTCAAACGCCCTCTCGCCTGCATTGGCATCTTGCCGGGATTTTGGTACACTGACCAACATGAAATGAGACGACCATGAAATGAAACGACCATGAAATGAAACGACGAAGTTCGCCCCACGATATTTAGCGCCAAAGCAGCACAACATCGGAGTCGGCGCCAACTTCGCCATTTGGGATGCGTCGCTTGGGATGCATCTCCACAACGCACGGTCGCTATCAAAGACGAACCGCCAGCGTTCGTAATATATCGGACATTGCGCACCGAATCTACATAACATCGCAAAGCGTATGGTCTGCATGCGCTTTCTTTGTCTCTGGAGGAAGCTGTGCTTCCAGAGCCAGGCTGATCGCGGCCTGAAATTTGGGACCAACTTAAGCTGGCTCGATTTGTGTCGACAAAGAAGGGGACGGGACTTTGCGAACAAGCCTGAACCGTGCAAACCTGAACCGTGAAGTTGTCAAAGCACATTCGAACCGTTTGCACCGAGCCCGGCGCGACAGGACGTCGATCCTTTCGCACTTCCACTATCAGGCGTCGTTTATGGACACTCTACACACCAATGCTTGGGAGCGAAAACGCTCATGGTCGGAAGAAGCTCCTGAAGTTGCGCCTCATGATGACGCTGCTCGAGGTTTGTTGTCCACCTGCAGGGACAGCGCAGCCAAAGAGGTTGCGCTGGAGCATGGTGATCACGAGCTGGACGGCTCCCTCAGCCTCAGCCCGGAGAAGGATGGATTCAGCGCCGATTCTCTGTTGAGCGAGGCGCTGCGAACGCCAGCGAACGCAACGCAGGCGGAGACCGCCGTAGATCCGCATGGGGTTTGGCGTCAGGTGTTGGCTGAATTTGCACTGGAAATGCCCTCTAGCCAACTCGACGCTTGCATTCAGGCGAGCCAAGTGTTGCATTATGAGGATGGACATTTCATCGTCGGCTTGCCCAACGCTTATTATCTGGACTGGGCGCAGGCGAGGCTGCGCTCGAAAATCAAGCGCAAACTGGCGAGCATCATGCAGCGCAGCTCGGTCGATGTTTCGTTCCGGGTGGCGCCGGCGTCGCAGCCTGCCCATGCCAATAAACCTGCGCCGTTGTATGAAGCGTCGAGCAGCGCGCAACCCCACGCTGCAGAGTCGGTGCAGGCGCAACGTCCAACGCCGTCCACGACGCCTGCCTCTTCCCGCGTCGTAGGGATGCTGAACAGCAAATACACCTTTGAGTCCTTTGTCGTGGGCAAGCACAATCGTCTGGCCTTCACTGCGGCGGAGATGGTTGTGCGCGAGCCGGGACAACGCTTCAACCCGCTGTATATCTACGGTGGGGTGGGGCTGGGCAAGACGCACCTGTTGAACGCCATCGGCAACCGACTCGTGGAGACCGGTTGCAAGGTGCTCTATTGTTCGGCTGAACAGTTCACCCATGATTTGGTGAACGCCATCCGCGATCGCGCCACCGATCAATTTCGAGCGAAGTATCGAGAGATCGATGTGCTCCTGGTGGATGACATTCAGTTCATCGTGGGCAAGGAGAGCACTCAGGAAGAGCTTTTCCACACTTTCAACCACCTTCATGCGGCAGGCAAGCAAGTCGTTTTCACCAGCGACTGCCCGCCAAGCGAATTGCCGCGCATCGAGGAGCGTTTGCGCAACCGGTTTGAGGGCGGCTTGAAGACGGACATCGTGACCCCAGACTTTGACACGCGGTTGGCGATCCTGCGCACCAAGGCGGACCGTCAGGGGATGCACGTGCCTCAAGAGGTGCTGGAACTGATTGCGCAGCGCATCGAGAGCAATGTGCGCGAGTTGGAGGGCGCGCTCAATCATGTCTGGATGCACGCCGTGATGCAGGCGCAGCCGGTGGATAGCAGGCTCGCCGCCAGCGTGCTCGATAGAGTGGCCCCGCAGCGCAGCGTCTGTGCGCCCGCTCGCACCATCGAACGCGTCGCCGCCTATTTTGGGCTGACGCCCGCCGATCTGACCGGCAGACGACGGACCGCGGACATTGCGCATGCGCGTCAGGTCGCCATGTATCTCCTGCGCACGGAAAACAACCTCTCGTTGCCCGCCATTGGGGAGCACCTGGGTGGACGCGACCACAGCACCGTCAGCCATGGCATTGACAAAATCGCTGTCGAGCTTCAACGCAGCGAAACCGTGCGGCAGACGATCGTGCGTCTGCGAGAGCAGCTCTACCTGCCGTGAAGCGAAGCGGACAATTTGACAGAAAATGAAAATAGCTACGCGAACGTTTGCAAGATTGTCGGCGTTTCGGTAAACTACAGGCTAACGCTACAGCAGCAATGAAGCGTGTGACAAAGCTTGCAAGGTCTGGCGCTCGGCCGGTTCTATTAGCGCCTTTCGACTGCTTTCCTGGAGTCGCTCATGGGTGCAGATGGTCGCCAGAAAGCTCTGGAGACGACCCTGGCTGGTCTCAATAAACGCTACGGTGAAGGCATCGTGATGCGGCTGGGTGAGGCCACCCGGCTGCAGGTGGAAGCGATCCCCACCGGAAGTTTAAGCCTGGATATTGCGCTCGGCGTCGGCGGCCTGCCGCGCGGGCGCATCATCGAAATCTACGGTCCAGAAAGTTCGGGCAAAACAACCATCTGTCTCCATGTCATCGCCGAAGCGCAGCGCAACGGCGGCATCTGCGGCTTCGTCGACGTCGAACACGCGCTCGATCCAACCTACGCAGCGAAGGTCGGCGTGGATCTCAACAACCTCTACGTGAGCCAGCCGGACACCGGCGAGCAGGCGTTGGAGATCGCCGAGGCGCTGGTGCGCTCCAACGCCATGGACGTCGTGGTGGTGGA
>NZ_CAKZMJ010000065.1:160000-189852 GCF_937128415.1 uncultured Caldilinea sp. | reverse complement strand
ACGCCCAGTCCCAGCCAGGGGTTGCCCGTGGCGAAGGCGACGCCATAGGCGCTGACCGCACCCATCAGCATCATGCCCTCGATGCCAAGGTTGAGCACGCCTGATCGTTCGGCGAAAATTTCGCCGATCGTCGCAAAAAGAATCGCCGTGCCGGAGCGGATGCCCGCCGCCAGCAAAGTGACCAGAAAGGCTAGTTCCATGATTCAACTCGATGCACTTCGTCCCATTTTGATGCGATATTGCAGCAACAGCTCGCCGCCGACGACGACGAACAACACCACGCCCTGGAGCATCTTGGCGATGCCGGCCGGTTGGATCGCATCGCTGCCCACCAGGAGGCCGCCGAACAGGTAGGCGACCGGCACGATCGCCAGCGGGTTTAGCTTGGCGAGCCAGGCGACGATGATGGCGGTGAAGCCGTAGCCAGGAGAGAAACGCTCCTGCAGGCGATGGACGACGCCGGACACTTCCGCCATCCCCGCCAGACCGGCCAGTCCACCGCTCAGCAACATCACGGCGATGATCTTGCGCGCCAGATGCATCCCGGCATATTGTCCGGCGCGCGGGTTGTCGCCGATCACCTTGACTTCATAGCCCCACTTGGTGCGCTTCCAGACGACCCAGAGGAGGATGGCCACCGCCAGCGCTAGAAAGATGCCGGCGTGCGCCGTTATGCCGCGCAAGAAAGGAAAGTCGCCGGAATAGTCGGTGAAGCGAGGCAGCCAGGCGTTGCGAGGAAACTGCGGCGTCAACCCAAAACCGCGGTCGCTCCATGGCCCATAGATCCAGTAGTTGTTCCACAAAATCGCCACATAGGTCAGCATCAACGAAGTAATGATCTCGTTGATGTTCAACTTCGCCTTGAGCACGCCGGGGACGAACGCCCACAGCGCGCCGCCCACAAAGCCGCCGATGGCCATCACCAACAACATCAGGGCCTGCGGCGTGTCGCGCGGCAGCCAGAAGAGCGCAAAGCCGGTCGCCACCCAGGCGCCGATGAAGAGCTGCCCCTCGGCGCCAATGTTCCACAGCCGCATCCGAAAAGCGATGGAGACGCCCAGCCCGGCCAGGATCAGGGGCGTCGCCTTGATCGTCGTGTCAGACCAGCCGTGCGCGCTGCCGAAGGCGATGCTCGCCATCTTGTTGTAAACCACCCATGGATTGGCGCCGACCAGCCACAGCAGCAAGGCGCCGATCAGCAACGCCGCTGCAATCAAGATGAAAGGCGTCAACACCCGCAGCCAGAGGGGCTGCTCCAGCCGGCGCTCGATGCGCAATCCCAGCCGGCGTTGTTGAGGCAACGTCGTCGTTTGCGATGCCATCTTCATCCCTTGTCTTGCGTTGTAAGGCCCGCCGAGGGCGCGCGCCCGCCCGCCATCAATAAACCCACCTCGGTCAGCCCTGCGTCCGCTGTTTCAAATTCGCCCATGATGCATCCTTCGTAGAGCACGACGATGCGGTCGGAAATGGCGAAAATTTCGTCGAGGTCCTCGGAGATCAACAGAATGGCTGCCCCCTGGCTGCGTTCTTGCAGCAAGAGGCTGCGCACGCTTTCGGTGGCGCCGATGTCCAACCCGCGTGTCGGAGAGGCGGCGATCAACACCTTCGGTTGGCTGGAGATTTCGCGCGCCAGGATGACCTTTTGTAAATTGCCGCCGCTCAATTTGCGCACCGGCGTCTTGATGCTCGGCGTGAGGATGTTGAAGGCTTTCACCAGAGACGCAGCGGTGCGCTCCACTGCAGTTAGATCGAGAAATGGCCCTGCGCCCATTTCCGCTTTGCGGTAGCTTTTCAGAATCAGGTTTTCGGCGACGCTGAGATTGGGTGCACTGCCGGTCGTATTGCGATCTTCCGGAACATAGGCGACGCCGGCGTCGATCATGCGCCGCGCCGTCAGGTGCGTCATGCGTTCGCCTGCCACTTCGATGGTTCCTGCCGTGAGCGGACGCAGCCCGCAGATCACCTCCGCCAGCTCGCGTTGCCCGTTGCCTGCCACACCGGCGACGCCGACGATCTCGCCGCTGTGCACGGTCAACGACACATTGCGCAGCGCCGGCAACAGTTTATCGTCCAGTGCGCAGACGCCGTCAAGCCGGAGACGCACCTCCCCGCGGTGAGCGGGAGGCTTCTCCAGTTGAAAGAGCACCTGTCGCCCCACCATCAGGTTGGCCAGTTCAGTTTTGGTGACGCCTTGCGCCGACAAGGTGGTCACGACTCTGCCGCTGCGCAGCACCGTGATGCGATCGGCGATCGACAACACTTCCTCCAGTTTGTGGCTGATGAAGATGATCGTTTTGTTGTCCGCCGCCATCGACCGCAGGGTGACAAAGAGATTTTCCGCTTCCTGTGGAGTGAGCACGGCGGTCGGCTCGTCCAAGATCAGGATTTCGGCGCCCCGATATAAAATTTTAATGATCTCCACGCGCTGCTGCTCGCCCACGGAAAGCTGCCAGATTTTGGCGTTCGGATCGACCGGCAGGCGATACTGCTCCGCAATGCGGCGCACCTCTGCCGCCATGCGCTGAGGGTTCAGCACGAATCCAATTTCGCGTGCGCCCAGAAAGACGTTTTCGGCCACGCTTTGCGAAGGCGTCAACATAAAATGCTGGTGCACCATGCCTACGCCGTGACGAATCGCATCGCGCGGAGAATGAAACTCCACGACCCGTCCGTGGATGGCGATCTCTCCCTCATCCGGGCGATAGAGGCCGGAGAGGATGTTCATCAGGGTGGATTTGCCCGCGCCGTTTTCACCGAGCAGGGCGTGAATCTCCCCTTTGCGCACCTGGAAATCGATGCGGTCATTCGCCAGCACGCCTGGAAAGCGCTTGGTGATGCCGCGCATCTCGACAGCGTAGGGTGAAGTGGTCATGATTTGCGTCAAAAGCAGTGTTGGAATTGCGAGGTCGACGCCTACCGTGCACTGAGAGGAGAAGGGGGGCGGGGCGCAAGGTTTCCCCAGCGCCCCGACGCCCCCTAAGACCCAATTTATTGCGGAATCTCTGCGTCCGGCACAATGCCTTCGGCGAGCCAGTTCATGCAGATCGTGCAATCCTCGCGGCCCGGGATGCCCTGCAGGCCTTCCAGGTCAGACTGCGTCAAGGTGACGCCGGCCGGCACGATCTCGTTGCCCTTGTTGTCGCGGATCGGGCCGGTGAAGATGGTGAAGCGATTGACCTCGCCGCTCAACATTTTGGCCAGCAGCTCCTCGACCGCTGGAATCACCTCCGCCGGCACGCCGGGCAGAGGCGTCTGTCCTTCCATGAAGCCGAGCAACCCAAGGCTGCCGCTGTCCACATCAAAGTAAATATCTGCGCCGACAAAGGTGCCGTCGAGCATGCTCTGGACAAGACGGGTGTACTCCGGCCCCCATTCCCAGTAGGGGACGGTCAGACAATGCTCGGGGTCTACATCGCATGCATTGCGGCTGTCATAGCCGATGCCCCATTTGCCGCGCTCACCGGCCACCTGGACAGGGCCGGGCGTATCGGCGCCGGTGATGACGACGTCGGCGCCGGCGTCGAACAGGGATTCCGCCGCCTGGCGCTCTTTGTCTGGGTCAAACCACGTGAAGATCCAGCGCACATCCATCAGACAGTCCGGGCAGGTCTGGCGCATGCCCATAGCCGTGGCGTTGAGGTGGCGGATCACTTCCGGGATTGGGAAGGGCGCAATATAGCCGATGCGGTTGCCGCCGTCCGCCTGCGCTCGGGCGCCCGCAATCATCCCGGCCAGATATTTCATACTTTCCATGGCGCCGAAGAGATTGGCGAAGTTGGTGTCGTTGCGCTTGAAGCCAGAAATGTGCACAAAGTAGACGTCAGGAAATTCCTCTGCGACGGTTGCCGTCGGATCCATGAACCCGAACGAGGTGGTGAAGATGGCGTCGAATCCGGCGCGAGCCAGGTTGCGAATCACGCGCTCTGCGTCGGCTCCCTCAGGCACGCTCTCCAGATAGGCGGTGTGCACCACATCGCCCAGCGCTTGCTCGAGATAGAGGCGCCCTTCGTTGTGGGCGTACGTCCACCCTCCATCGCCGATCGGCCCTACGTACACAAACGCCACGTTAAATTTCCCATCGACAGGCTCAGGAATTTGCACGCCGCCGACGGCCGGAGCCGGAGCGGGCGCTTCCGCCTGGGGCGCTGCGGGCGCCATCCCCGGCTGAGGGGCGACGCAGGCGCTAAAAACCAGTGCAACGATCAACAGCACACCCACTGCAGACCATTTTTGCGTCCTCATCGATCCTTGTCCTCCTTCCAGAACGTTTTGTAAAGGTTTGTCATCTCCCGATCAAGCCGGAGTGCAGAAATCCTCTTGCGGCAAACTCGACTCAAACGGCGCGGCTCTCTCCGATCGCTCATTCCTGGCGACGACGCGTGATGAATGCGCCTAGGAACAGGGCGGCCAGAACAAGCCCTACGACCGGCAACGTGGTTGCACCCGATGAAAGGGCTATGCCGGTGCCGGGTAGGTCGCCCGGCGTCGACGGCGGAAGCGCCTCCTCGACCGGCTCCTCGGCGGCGGGCGTCGCTTCTTCCGTCGGCGTTTCGGTCGCCTCGGCTGTGACCTCCTCGACAGGCTCCTCGGTGGCAGTGGGCGTCGCCTCTTCCGTCGGCGCCTCGGTCGCCTCGGCTGTGACCTCCTCAGCCGGTTCTTCGGTGGCGGCGGGCGTCGCCTCTTCCAGCGGCTCTTCGGTCGCCTCGGGCGTCGGGGTGGGCGCCGGCGTTTCCGTCGGAGTATGCGTGGCGGTCGGCGTGTGGGTCGCAGTCGCCGTATAGGTCGGCGTCGGCGTATTGGTTGGAACCGGCGTCGCCGTAGGCGTAGCCGTCGCAGTCGGCGTGTCGGTTGCGGTCGCCGTGTGGGTGGGCGTGCTGGTCGGGGTCGGAATCTCGATGACCACCGGCGGGGCGGCGGCGCGCACCTTGCCGTCCAGCGTCACGCTTTCCACCGTGAGCGTGTAACGCCCACTCTCCGGCAGCGTGATGGTTGTTTGCCAGCGCCCCTGGGCGTCCACGATCGCTGCGCCCGCAATGACGCCGTTCACAAGCACGCGGAGAATGTCGCCCGGTGCGCCGGAGCCGGTGAGCACGGTCGCTCCCGGCGCATCGAAGCGGCGCTCGTCCAGGGTCGGCGCAACGGCGGTGGGCGTTGCGGTGTCGGTCGGCGTGGCGGTGGCAGTCGCCGTTGGGGTGGCGGTTGGAATCGGCGTCTCCGTCGGGGTCGCCGTGGGCGTCGGCGTCGGAACCGGCGTGAACGTCGGCGTGTGAGTCGCTGTCGCCGTGGGTGTGGCGGTGGGCGTAGGCGTGGCGGTGGGTGTCGCCGTGTCAGTCGGCGTCGCTGTCGGCGTGTCGGTGGCCGTCACAGTCGGCGTGTCGGTTGCGGTCGCCGTGTGGGTGGGCGTGCTGGTCGGGGTCGGAATCTCGATGACCACCGGCGGGGCGGCGGCGCGCACCTTGCCGTCCAGCGTCACGCTTTCCACCGTGAGCGTGTAACGCCCACTCTCCGGCAGCGTGATGGTTGTTTGCCAGCGCCCCTGGGCGTCCACGATCGCTGCGCCCGCAATGACGCCGTTCACAAGCACGCGGAGAATGTCGCCCGGTGCGCCGGAGCCGGTGAGCACGGTCGCTCCCGGCGCATCGAAGCGGCGCTCGTCCAGGGTCGGCGCAGCCGTGGAGGGCGTTTCTGTTGCAGTCGCCGTGGCCGTGTTGGTGGCGGTTGGCGTATCGGTCGGCGCCGCTGTATGGGTTGGGGTGGCGGTGCGAGTCGCCGTTGCCGTCGCCGTCGCAGTGGCCGTTGGGGTCGGAATCGGCGTTGCGGTCGGTGCGACCATCAGCGCCTCCAGATTTTCACGCAGCGGCAAGGGGAGCAAAATTTCGCCGATCAGATGCAGAACGCCGTTGCTGGCCTGAATGTCGCTTTCAAGCAGAGGCGCTCCGTTGACGCGCACCTGTTCGCCCAGCGTGGTGAAAACCAGCCATCCTCCTTGCTCAGAGCGGAGGGCGCCTTCCGCTGCAAGCTCATCCGCCGAAAACCGACCGCGCACCGTGTGATAGAGCAGGAGCGTGCGCAGCGCCTCCCTGTTGCTCAACAGCCCGGCGAGCAGGTCCGCAGGCAAGCGGGCGAAAGCTGCATTCGTCGGCGCAAAGAGGGTGAAAGGCCCCTCCCCGGCGAGGGTGGCGTCCAATCCCGCTGCAGAAAGGGCGGCGGCCAGCATCGATAGTTGCGGATTCGCCGCAACAGCGCCGCTCACGGTCGTCTGGAGGCTGGTTACGACAAACGCTTTCATCACAATGCGGTCGTTGACGCGCACCGGCGCATCCGGGCCGTCGGGAAACTCATAGACGCCTGGCTCGCCGGCGTCGAGATGCAGCATAGCGTGCAGAGTTTCGGTGAAGCCGGCGGGATCGATCGACACTTTGACATCGGTGCTGCTCCCGTCGGGAACTGCGCTGTAGCCGATGACCGGTCCCGGGGCGCCATTGGCATCGGCGTGAATCACGACCCAGCCGGGGCCGTTGCTGGTGACGCGGGCGATGTTGACAACGTTGTCCACGACAATTTGGTCGTCAACAACAATGTCGGGTGTAAATTGGGCGAGCACGGCGGGTGCAATCCCCAGCAGTGCAAATAGAATTAATCCAATTCGGAGCACATAAGTGCGTGTTGGCATTGGAACAACTCCTGACTTGCGGTGCGGTCTTGATGTTTCATTTTATCAATTGCCGGTCACAATCCAACGAGCGCTGTTTCATTTCAAGATTTTTCAAGAGGGATGCTTGCTGATGCCAGTGTATTGTAAATCACTTCATCGGCAAACGCAACGTTGGTGAAAGGCGCCGTTGCGCCCATGCGGAAGCGCCTAGCTCACTGCGGCGCCCCATGTTTACGCTAATTCTCATCCCCATACCTCAGGACATTGGAAGCGAGCGCCCCTTGCTTTAACTGCGCGTCTGTTACATTTTATCGTCGGTGGATTTGACAGCCTGCGGATTGGAAGTGGTTTTCGACAGGAGCATGCAACGTGAACGACGCCCCTGAGATGGCGCCTTACGCCCGTCATGTGTTTATTTGCACCGGCGTTTATTGCGACCCGCTCGGCAAGGCGGAGCGGCTGTACCATCTTCTTGGCCAATATTTGGGCGAGTTAGGAGAATATGACAATCCGGCGCGTGTGAAGCGCGGCCTCACCCCCTGCCTGGGCGTCTGTTATAACGGCCCACTGCTGGTCGTGTATCCAGAGGGCGTCTGGTATCACAGCGTGGATGAGGCGCTGCTGCGCCGCATCGTGGATGAGCATTTGCGCAACGGGCGGTCGGTTGAGGAATACATCTTTCATCGGCTCTGCGGCGATTGCACGCAAGCGCAAGGGTGAGAGAACTACGGCGCTTCTCGTTGTCCTCTTTTTTGCATTTGTTGCGCTTCTTCCAGCGCATTTGCTATAGCCTGCTCCAGCGCAAATGCGTCGCTGCCGGACGGTTCTCTTTTCAGCCAGAGCAGAAACTCCACGTTGCCCGCCGGCCCGAGCACAGGGGATGCGATCAGCCCTGCCGGATGAAGGCCGAGGCTTTGCGCCGTTGCGCTGATTTGGTGCAGGACGCGACGATGCACCTCGATGTTGCGCACGACGCCTCCTTTGCCTACGTCGTCGACGCCTGCTTCAAACTGGGGTTTGACCAGGGCAATGATCTGCGCGTTGGGCTTGAGCAAGCGTAGGACAGCCGGCAGCACCAGCGTCAGGCTGATGAAACTGGCGTCGATCACGGCGAGGTCCGCCAGGGCGCCGTCGGGCAGCGCCTCCAGATGGCGAACGTTGGTGCGATCCATTACAATGACGCGCGGGTCTGTGCGTAGCTTCCAGGCCAGTTGACCGTAGCCGACGTCGACGGCGTAGACGCGCGCCGCTCCACGTTGCAGCAGGCAATCGGTGAAGCCGCCTGTGCTGGCGCCTACATCGATGGCGACGCAACCGGCCACGGGGACGGTGAAGGCGTCCAGCGCAGCAGCCAGTTTGAAGCCGCCCCGGCTGACGTAGGGCAGCGGCCTGCGCACGGTGATTGCGGCGTCAAGCGGCACGGCGCGGCCCGGTTTGTCCTGGCGCTTGCCGTCGACTTCGACCTCTCCCGCCATAATCAGGCGTTGCGCCTGCTCTCGGCTTTCAGCAAGCCCGCGCAACACCATCAGGCGATCCAGCCGTTCTTTTTTCGTCCCTTGCGCATTCATCTGCAGATGCTCACGATTTTAGCATTGCTCGCAATTCCGGTAACATGGGACGGTCAAAGCAATTTTTGGTTCGTTTTTGGTTGAGGAAGCGATTGACATGTCTTCGACCTCTTCGACGCCGTCGACGACTTTGAGCAGCGCACGGAACAATTGGGGCGGGCTGGTGCGCACGATGCGACCGCGCCAGTGGATCAAAAGCTTGATCGTCTACGCTGCGCTTGTCTTCGACGGCAAACTGTTCATCCCGGAACTTTTCCTGAAGACGACGCTGGTCTTCGCAGCCTTTTGTCTGCTCTCCAGCAGTGTCTATATCCTCAACGATTGGATGGACATGGAGCAAGATCGCCAGCACCCGCGCAAACGCTTTCGCCCGCTGGCGAGCGGTCAGTTGAATCCTCGCCTGGCAGTGGGCGCCGCCGGGTTGCTGGCCCTGGTCGCCGTTGCGCTTGCCTTTTGGGTGGAAGTTTGGGCCGGCGTCCTCCTGCTGCTCTATCTGGCGCAGAACATCGCCTATAGCGTCTGGCTCAAGCACGTGGTGATCATCGATGTAATGGTGCTGGCGGCCGGCTTCCTTTTGCGCGTGCTGGCCGGCGTGGTGGTGGTGCAAGTGCAGAATTTCAGCCCGTGGCTTTACGTCTGCGTGACGCTGCTGGCGCTTTTCCTGGGCTTCGGCAAACGTCGGCAGGAGCTGGTCCTGTTGGAAGGCGAAGCGTCCAACCATCGTGCGATTCTGTCAGAGTACAACCTGCCCCTGCTCGATCAGTTGATCGCCGTCGTGGTGACCGCCACGTTCGTCGCCTACACTTTTTACAGCTTCGACGCGACGACGGCGCTGGCGCATTCCAAGATGCTTTTGACCGTTCCCTTTGTCTTTTACATGCTGGCGCGCTATCTGTATCTGGTGCACGTCAAGGGCTTGGGCGGTGCACCCGACGAGCTGTTGGTCGAAGATCGTCCGCTCCTGATCAACAGCATCCTGTGGGCGCTCGCGGTGATTATCCTGATCTATCTCTGGAAATAGAGCGCCAGCCTCACGGAGAGAGAAGGGCGAGAGAGCGCTGTCGCATTGCCCTTCTCCCTCCTGCTCATTCTTCCTGGATGAATTGCGCCCAGGCGCCTTCCATGCCGTCGTCGGTGACGCCGTAAAAGACGCGGATTTTGTCGCCCTCGCGCAGCGCCAGGTCATAGCGCGCTTTGCCCGCGCGGCGCTCCATGCGAATGAAGCCAAGGTTGCCGCGCCATTCGATCCTGGACGGATCCACCGGCTTATCTTCCGCCTGCTGAATCGCATAACTCCACAGCTTGCGCGCGCCTTTGCGGGTGACTTTTTTGATGACGTGGCCGTTGCGCAAGTCTCGAATTGTGTAAAAGCGATGGCCGTTGCGCTCCTCGCTTTCGACGATTTCGACGCCGACCTGGGGCAGATAGAAAGTGGTGTCTTCGCCGGGCGTCGGCGTTTGCTGTGGAGGCGTCTGCGCGCCGTTCACCTGAGCTGCTGGCAAAGACGCCGGCGAGCGGACGGTTGCCCCGCTCTTACGCTCTCGTTGCGGCTGGCGTCCTTCTTTCTCGGCAGGCTTGGCGCTTGCAGCTTTCGCCGGCGACGCCACCGGCTCTTCCTGCTCTGGTTCGAATCCCAGCCCTTCGCGCACCAGCGCCACAATTTCATCGCGCACCGCCAGGCTGGTCTCCGCCTCGTCGCGCACGTAGAATTTGTTGTCATCGAGCGCATAGGGGATGTCCGGGCCTTTCGCCACCTGCACCCGCAAGACGCGCGCGCTTCCGCTCTGCACGATGTCGCATTTCACTTCCAACCGGGGGGTGATGCGCGCATCGACGGCCTTGCGAATTTCTTGCTCCACCTGCTCTGGGTTGCTGACGCCGCGGATTTTTTCTTTGCCCGGTTTGGCGCCGATGTAAATCACGCCCCCTGCGGTGTTGGCGAAGGCGCAGATGTCGGCCAGGATGGCGTCGAACTTTCCGCCCCGTTGCGCGGCGGATTCATGGAAACTCTGCACCAGCGTCGGTCCTTCCTGGCGCACCACATCGAGCGGATCGAACGGCTTGTCCGCCGGTTGAGCGGGGCGCACGCGGTCAAAATGTTTGGAGCGCAACAAGGCGGCCAGCGCCTCGAACGTCGGCTCTTCCAGCAGCACCTCGGTGGCGCGATCGCCGACGCCAAGCCGTTTGGGGTTGCGAGGATCGGCTGTCAATCGATGGGCGTCGCTCCCTTGGATGCAATGCATCCGTCGCGGATATTCGGCCTTGCTGCCGTTGAAAAAGCGGGCGGTGGAGCGGCCCAGGCGATCCAGATCGGTGACTTCCAGCGCATCCAGGTTCGGGTCCTGCGTGTACGCAATCTTGGTCTGACCGCCGAAGGGGAAGTTGCGCATCGCCACGCCGTGCGTGCTGTTGGCGTGGGCTGCGATCACCAGGCCTCCCGCCTCGCGGATGATGCGATAGGCGGTCAGCACATCGGTGGTGGCGCCCGTCTCGGTGCTGCCTTCGTCGAGCTTGCTGGCCGGAACCTTCAGCGTCAACAAAATGTGCTCCAGTTGGCGCACCGATGTTTCGGGCGGGAAAATGCCCAAAATATGAAAGCCAAAGGTGGCTGTAAATTCAAAACCGGGCAAAACCAACACCTGATTGGCCAGCTCGCGCCATGTGCGCAGACGCTCCTGTTCTTGAGGAGTCAAGCGTCCCTGCGCTTCCAACTGCGTCAGCCAGTCCAGCTCGCGACGAATTGCGCTGATGCCCGCCACCGTGTTGTGGTCTGTGATCGCCACGATGTCCAATCCTCGCTCGACCACCGTCTGCATCCACTGCAGGTAGCTCACGCCTGGCTCTTCGTAGTCGCGCGAGGCGGGGGTGTGCAAGTGCAGATCGATCTTGTACCACTTTCGTTGTGGCTTGGCGCTTGGCAGCGTCTGCAAACCGCTGCTATTTGATTTTTTCTTTCGACTCACAGAATCAACTTGTCTCCAGTCATCTCGAACAAATATCCTTTGCAAAATAAGAGTTACGCAGTTGAACCCGGCAATCGATAAAGCGGACCGGGCCAATCGGCGACGATAACGGTAGGCGCTGCTCGTAGCGGCGCTGCCTCGGCTCATCCACGATCTTGTGGTCTGTCGAAGATGTGCGGCTCGCAGCCGCACCTACCGGAAAACCGTCGTTGTTTCGTAGGCGCTGCTCGTAGCAGCGCTTCCTCGGCTCATCCACGATCTTGTGGTCTGTCGAAGATGTGCGGCTGCGAGCCGCCCCTACCGGAAAACCGTCGTTGTTTCGTAGGCGCTGCTCGTAGCGGCGCTTCCTCGGCTCATCCACGATCTGGTGGCCTGTCGAAGATGTGCGGCTCGCAGCCGCACCTACCGGAAAACCGTCGTTGTTTCGTAGGCGCTGCTCGTAGCAGCGCTTCCTCGGCTCATCCACGATCTGGTGGTCTGTCGAGTGCGGCTGCGAGCCGCACCTACGGATTGCCAGAACCCTGTGTTGCAACCCATCAAGTTTCCTGAAGATCGCATTCTACGAGCAGATGTTCTCTAACTGCGTAACTTCTATTCTTTACTTTTCATAAAACAATTTTACCATAAAACAACGCCGCGTCGAATTTCAACCCGGTGGGCGCATATGCCTTCGCAAAAGTTTCTTCGATGCGAACCGGGAGCGATGACAACGGCGCTGTATAGGCGTCCAGTTGCGTTGATGGGTGCGACCTGCTGTGAACGCCGCCCACAGCCGATCGGTTGGCCAAGCGCATAGAAAGATTGTACGACCAGGTGGTTGTCACATCACGACCGATGGTCTTACGTCGCGCGGTTGCCGACGCCGCACTTTGTGCGAATCGCCGCCGATCGGGGCAATCTCCCGTTGCCCGTCGTTGACCGCGCGCGCCTCTTCCGAAGAGAGCAACGCGGCGGCGAGCACCTCGTCGACGGTGTCCACCAGGATGAACTTCATCTGTTTGCGCACGACTTCGGGCAGCTCGTCCAGGTCGGAGTCGTTGCGCCGCGGCAGGATGACGGTGTCCAAACCATAGCGGGCCGCCGCCAGCACCTTCTCTTTCACGCCGCCGACAGGCAGCACCTTCCCGCGCAGCGTGATCTCGCCGGTCATGCCCAACTTGGGGCGCACCGGTCGGTTGGTGAGCAGGCTGGCGAGCGCCGTGGCCATGGTGATGCCAGCGCTGGGCCCGTCTTTGGGGATGGCGCCTTCTGGGATATGCAGGTGGATGTCGCTGTGCGTGAAGAAGTCCGGGTCGATGCCCAGGCTCTCCGCCCGCGAACGCACGTAGCTGAGCGCGGCCTGGGCGCTCTCCTTCATCACGTCGCCGAGCTGACCGGTGAGGATGTAGCCTTTGGCGCCGGGCATGCGCGTCGCTTCAAAAAAGGTGATGTCTCCGCCGGCTTCCGTCCACACCAGCCCGATGGCGACGCCCGGATTTTCCAGCCGCTCGTCGATCTCCTCGTCAAAATAGCGCCGCTTCCCCAGGTAGGTGGCCACGTCCTTCGCCTTGATCGTGCGCCCCCGCTTGATCTCGCCCGCCGCAACGCCGGCTGCAATCTTGCGACACACCTTGCCGATCTGGCGCTCCAGATTACGCACGCCCGCCTCGCGCGTATAGCCCTGGATGATTTCGCGCAGTGCATCGTCGGTGAATTTCACCTCGCTGGGGCGCAGCCCGTTCTCTTTGATCTGCCGGGGAACGAGGTATCCTTTGGCGATGTTGACTTTTTCCTCCTCGGTGTAGCTGCTCAACTGGATGATCTCCATGCGGTCGCGCAGCGCCGGCGGAATGGTGTCGAGCACGTTAGCGGTGGTGATGAAGAGCACCTGGCTCAGGTCAAAGGCCACATCGAGGTAGTGATCGCGGAATTCGCGGTTCTGCTCAGGGTCCAACACCTCCAATAAGGCGCTGCTGGGATCGCCGCGGAAATCGCGTCCCAGTTTATCCACCTCATCCAGCATAAAGACCGGGTTGCGGCTTTCGACGCGGCGCAGGCTCTGGATGATGCGTCCGGGCATGGCGCCGATGTAGGTGCGCCGGAAGCCTCGGATGTCCGCTTCATCGCGCACGCCGCCGAGCGCCAGCCGCACGAACTTGCGATTCATGGCGCGGGCAATGCTCAACCCCAGGCTGGTCTTGCCGACGCCAGGCGGGCCGACGAAGCAGAGCACCAACCCTTCCCGCTCGCGCCGAATCTTGTCGCGCAGATCCTCCGGCTCCTCCTTGCGGTTGCGACGGCGCTCGGCGCGCAGCTTGCGCACCGCCAGAAATTCAAGGATGCGTTCTTTGATTTCGGTCAGGCCGTAGTGATCCTCGTCGAGCACTTTGCGCGCGTGGTTGATGTCCAGGTTGTCCACCGTTGCGTTGCGCCAGGGCAGGCTGACGAGGAGGTCTAGATACGTTTTGATGACGCTGTACTCGGCGGCCTGGATCGGCATTCTGCGCATGCGCGCCAGCTCATGCAGCGCCTCCCGCTCCGCCTCTTCGCTCATGCCGGCGGCGGCGATGCGCTCTTCCAGCTCGCGGATGTCGGCGGTCTGCTCGTCCTCCTCTCCCAGCTCTTTCTGGATGGCGCGCATCTGCTCGCGCAGGAAGAATTCGCGCTGCATCCGCTCCATTTCGCCCTGGGCTTCGGACTGAATTTTGCGTCCAAGTTCGAGGACTTCGATCTCTTTTTTGAGCAGTTGAATCAGGCGCAGCAATTTGTCGCGCACCCGATCCATTTCGAGAATGGCCTGTGCGTCTTCAATCTTTAGCCGCATGCTGCTGGCGACCAGATAGGCGAGCTGACGCGCATCGTCGACGTTGATCGACATGATGGTCAGCTCATCGGGCATCTGGGGCTCCAGCTCGATCAGCCTGCGAAACAGTTCCTGCACGGCGCGCATCAACGCCTCCATCTCTAGGCCTTCCTCGATAGATTCGGGCATGATTTCGATGCGGGCGCGCAGATAGGGTTTCTCTTGGGTGAATTCCAACAGGCGGATGCGCTCCAGCCCTTGCACCAGGAGGCGCATCGTGCCATCCGGCGTCTTCAGCACGCGATGAACCTGCGCCGCCGTGCCGATGCGATAGACTTCATCTGGCGCAGGTTCGTCAATTTCCTCATCTTTGCTGGTGACAAGGGCAATGATGCGATTGCTGGGCAGTGTATCTTCAACCAGCCGAAGGCTGCGCTCCTGACCGATCGGCAGCGGCAACCACATCATCGGGTAAACCACCACCCCCCGCAGGGGCAGCACCGGCAACTCGTCTGAAATGAGCGGCTCCGGATGTTGTTCTATCGGCGAGTTCTGCTCCCGGAACTCTTCTGACTCATAGATCACCTCGTCCTCGCCGCTTTCCCAGTCGTCCATTTCAAAGTCGATCGATTCGTAATTCATTCTTCCCTGGTTATATTTGTATGATTGCATATGCGCGCAGATTTGTCTGCGCGCCAAGCGTCCTTGGGTTTAAATAAACTCATTGTATCATGATAAAACAAGAGAAGATAGTCGCATAGAATCCTGTTCCGAAAAATAGCTTTTGACGCAAAGCCGTGGGGAGCAGGGCGCCTCTGCACGGCAAATTGAAAGGACATGGCAATGAACACAGCCGAGATGAAGACTATCGAGTTTCTGGATGCGCTGGCCGCCGGCCAACCTACGCCGGGCGGAGGAGGCGCGGCGGCGTTGACAGGCGGCATGGCGGCCGCGCTGCTCAGCATGGTGATTCACTTCACCATCGGCAAAAAGAAATACGCCGACGTCGAGGCGGAAATGCAAGAGTATCTGGCGCGCACCGAGACGCTGCGCCGAGAGCTGTTGGCTGCGGTTGACGCCGACGCCGCCGCCTTCGACGCCGTCGCCGCCACCTATGCCCTGCCCAAGGAGACTGAAGAGCAGAAAGCGGCGCGCACCGCCGCCATGCAGGAGGCGCTCAAACACGCGGCAGAGGTTCCCTTTGCTGTGGCGGAGAAGTGTCTGGCGCTGCTTCAGCTCGCCGCTCCCATCGGTGCGAAGGGCAACAGCAACGTCGTCAGCGACGCGGCGACGGCGCTCTATCTGGCCTTCGCTGCGCTCAAGAGCGCGCTGGTCAACGTCAACGTCAATCTCAAGTTCATCAAAGACGCCGCCTTTGTGGAGGCGTGGAGCGCCAAAGTCGCCGGCCTTCTTGCCGAGGCGGACGACGCCTACGCCCAAGCAAAGCAGGCGATCGAAACGACGCTGGAGGTGGCGCTATGAGCGCTCGGCTGCTCGACGGTCGCACACTTTCCCGACAGATTCGCGATGGTTTGAAGGAGGATTTCGCTGCGTTTCGGGCGCGCACCGGCGTCTCGCCGACGCTGGCGGTGCTCTACATCGGCGAAGACGAGGCCAGCGCCGGCTACGCGCGCGCCATCCAAAAGACATGCGACGGCGTCGGCGCCGACTTTCGCAAGGTGGAGCTGCCCTACTCCACGCAGCAGGCCGAGGCCGAGGAGGCTTTGCGCGAGCTGAACACTTCGCCCGATGTGCATGGGATCATGATCCTGGAGCCGGTCCCCGAGCACATCGATCATCACGCCCTGGTGGACTTGCTCAACCCGGCCAAGGACGTAGACGGCGTGCACCCGCTCAACGCCGGCCGTCTGGCCGCCGACCGCCCCCCTTATTTTATTCCGGCCACGCCGGCGGGGGGCATCCGCCTGCTGGAGGAAGCGGGCGTCGCTTTCAAGGGCAAAGAGGCGGTCGTGGTGGGGCGTAGCGACATCGTCGGCAAGCCGATGGCGATGCTGTTGCTCCATCGCCACTGCACCGTCACCCTGGCGCACAGCCGCACCGTCGATCTGCCGTCGGTCTGTCGCCGCGCCGACATTCTCTGCCTCGCCGTAGGCCGGCCGGAGATGGTCAAGGCGGATTGGATCAAACCGGGCGCCGTTGTTGTCGATTTCGGCACCACCTACACCGACGACGGGCTGAAAGGCGACTGCGATCAGGCCGGCGTCGCCGAGGTGGCCGGCATGTTGACGCCTGTGCCGGGCGGCACCGGCCCGATGACGAACGTGATGTTGATGGAGAATCTCCTGCGCGCCGCCGAGCGCGCCGTCAGCGGCTGAATCTCCGTGCACGAAATTCCTTCATCGGTCCGTCCATCGCCGTCTTCTTCCAGACGAGCGATGGACAACGCCTTCTCAAATCCCGCCGATCGCCGCTCCGCCGGATGGGAGCACTTGCTTGCGCTTGCGCTCTATGCGGCCGCCACCCTGGCGTTCACCTGGCCGCTGGCGCTGCATCTGACGACCGCTATCCCCGGCGACGGTTTCGATGGCTGGCAGAACTACTGGAACCTGTGGTGGCTCAAGCAGGCGCTGGTCGAGCGCGTCACCAATCCGCTTTTCACCGACCTGCTCTATCATCCAACCGGAGTCTCGCTCTACTTTCACACGCTCAACCCCTTCAACGGGGTTGCGACGTTGCCGGTGCAGCTTGCCTTTGGACTGATTCCGACCTATAACGCCGTGGTGTTGATCAGTTGGGTGCTTGGCGGCTACGGCATGTTCTTGTTGGTCCGGTGGATGATTGGGCAGAGGGCGCAAGGGAGGAGGGACGAATTTCCACCGCAGAGGCGCAGAGACGCAGAGGCGCCCCAGGAAAAAACGGCGCTGCGCATGGCCGGTTTTGCGGCGCCCTTTGCCGCAGGCCTGATCTATACGCTGTCGCCCTTTCACATGGCGCACTTGCTCGGCCATATGCAGGTGATGAGCTTGCAATGGATGCCTTTCTACATCCTGGCGCTGTTGCGCAGCTTTCGCCTGGCGCAGGCGGGACGTCCCTGGCTGCAGGCGGCGCTGTGGGCCGGCTTCTTTCTGATCCTCACCGGGCTGTGCGACTGGTATTTTGTGCTTTATCTCTTTCTCTTTACGGCGGTCGCTGCGCTGTGGCATTGGCTGGCGCCGCCAGGACGTCCCTCTGTGCGGCGGTTGTTCGTTGCGCTGGCGCCGCCGGTTGTCGCCGGCCTGCTCTTTGCGCTGGGGTTGAGCTTCTGGCTGATCCCGATGATGGTCGAGGCTTTGCAGTTTCGCTTCATGGTGCGCCCATCCTCCGATCTCTATATCCTCAGCGCCAGCGTGATGGATTTTTTGATCCCCAATCGACTGCATACGCTCTTCCGTCCGGAGAGCTTCGCTTGGCCCGGGAATCAGATTGCGCCGGTCAGTGAACGCACGATCGCCATCGGCTATACGGCGTTGGCGCTGGCTGCGGCGGCATTGGCTCTGAGGGTGCGCAAGGCGGCCTTTTGGGGCGTGATGGCGCTCTTTTTCTTTGCGCTGGCACTGGGGCCGCAGATTCATCTGGGCGACATCACGTGGGAAACGATTCCTGAAGCCGCCTTGCAGGGTGAGGAGCTGACGAGCTGGACGCTCTACGGCGTGCTGAATCAATGGATTCCCTTCATGCGCATCAGCCGCAGCGTGAGCCGCTTCGCCGTGATGGTGCAGCTCTGCGTTGCAGTGCTTGCCGGTTTGGGGCTATGGCGACTGTTGAGCCGAATGCGAAATCGGACTTTCCGGTGCGGCGTGGGTTCGTTGCTCATCGCCGCCGTACTCTTTGAATACTGGGTGGCGCCCTATCCGCTCAGTCCACCCGACACGCCGCCCTGGTATCATGCCCTCGCCGCCGATCCGGACCCGCGCGCGGTGCTCAACCTGCCGATGAATTACGACCGCCCCGGCTATCTGCTCTATCAGACGGTGCACAACAAGCCGCTCACCGTCGCCTACATCAGCCGCGACGACCCGCGCACGTTGACCGAGCGCACGCCGGTGCTGCAGCACTTCCGCCACCTTGGCCCCGACATCATCGAGGTTGACCCGACCGCAGTGGCGCAAACGGTGTTCACCGATCTGGAGATCGGCGCCGTGGTGCTGGACCGCTACAAAATGCCGGGCGGCAAGGAACGCGCCTACACCGAGGCGCTGGCGGCGGCTATCTTCGAGGGGCAGGCGCCTGTCTATGAGGACGAGCGCATCACGGCCTACAAAGTCTCGCCGGCCATCCATCCGACCCCTTACCTGATGCTCGGCGCACTCGACTGGGGTGCGCTGCAGGAGGAGGGTGCGGTCCGGTTTCGCACTTTGCAGGGCCCCCGCGCCGAGATCCTCGTGCAACATCCGCCGCCCGTAGGGGGGGTGACGCTTCGCTACCGCAGCCGCGCGACGACGACACTTGCGGTCGTCGTCGCTGGCGACGCTACGATGTTGGCTGCGGACACAGGGACGGCGGGCGAAGTGCGCGTCGATCTGGCGGAGGCGCTGCGCATCGCCCTTGCGCGCGGTCTGCCAACCCATCCGCTGACGCTGCGGATTCAGACTGATGGAGCGGCGCCGGTGCAGGTGGTGGGGATTGCGTTGGAGGAGAGGCGCGCAGATTGAGGATCAGCCATTCCCGACGCGCAACAGCCGCCACTCCCCGAACCTGTCCAGCAGCGCGCAAATGCGGTCGTGGCGCGTCTGCAGGCGGGCGTCGACGACCGGCGCCTCGCCGATCAACTCGTCGATCATCTGGTCTGACGGACAATAGATTTCGACGCGGGCGGTGGCGGGATCGGCGCCGCTCTCCTCGAGGCGGCTGAGAATGGCGCGCACGGCTTTCTCCAGGGTGTCGTAAAGCGCCTGGGCGGGCGTCGGCTGGCCGGCGAAACGCGCCTGAACCGTCTGCAGCGCCTCGCCTGGCCAACGCAAGAGGTACTCGGCGCTGGCAGCCTCGCCGCTCTTCAGCGTCAGGCCGCGCAGCACAACCGTGATCGGCTGCTCCGGCGCCTGCCCTGGCAAGGGCTGCATCTGGTGAGGAGCGAACTCAATGGATGTGCGTGTGGGCGCGCCGAGCACGGCGTGGCCGCGAATGACCGGCTCTTTCTCAGGCAACCGTTCCGGCTGCATCTGCGCTCTCGTGGAGAAGGACGAAGAGGGATTGGGAGATGCAGAGGTGCGCCTGTTTTGCAATGCGCTGCGAAATTGGGCAAGGCCAACCGCCCCCAACGCCGGCGCCACCAGGAGGCGACGCCGGTCGGTGTGCAGTGCGTCGGGCTGCAGCAACCCGCTGACCGATAGCCTGCGCATCAGCGCGCGGCGCTGCGCAGGCGACAACCGACGGATCGCCTCGACGATCTCCTCGATGGAGGCCGCTCCAGGATTGGAAGTGCGCATAGTCAGCGAATCGCTTCCACCTGTCGTTTCTGGCGCTGTTCGGCACGCGCCTTTTCCCAAAGAAAGTGCAGGTTGTTGAGGTGGAACTGTTGCACCAATCCGCCCAGCGGAATGCGACTATGGCCGAACTGTTCAATGTCGTAGGCTGCCAGATCGTGCTTGGTGGCTCCTTCGGCCATCAGCCGTTGAACCAGCTCCTGAATTTCATTCAGATAGCGCACGGCTGCATCGATGCTGCTGGTGACCTCTCCTCGCAGCAAAATGTCGCCGTGGCCCTGGACGATGCACTCCAGGTTGAAGTCATGCAGGTTGAGCAGGGAGCGTTTGTACGCCTCGATGTCGGAGAAGGGCGTGGCGATCACCGGCACCGGCATCATCAGATCGCTGGCGAAAAGCACTTTGTCCTCGCGTACGTGAACGACGCAGGTGTCCGGGCTTGGCCCTGGGCTGTGCACGAGATGAATGGTTTTGCCGCCCAACCGGATGATCATCCCTTCGCTAAAGACGAGTTTCGGGAAGCGAATCGAGACCTGACGCAGCTCCGGCGTGTGCTCCTTGGCCTCCTCCAGCGCCCGCACGCCATATTCTTTTAACATTTGCAGACAGGTCTCGTGCGCGATCAGCTCCGCCTCTGGGAAAAGATAAGAGCCATAGACATGATCGGCGTGGCTGATGGTGTTGATCACATATTTGATGCCCTGTGGGCAGACGCGTCGCGCAAACTCAATGATCTGGCGCGTCTCCGAGGGAAAGGGCAGTGTGTCGATAAGCACGCCGCCTTCGGGCGTGACGACCAGACCTGCATTCACTTCCAGATATAACCGACTCGTGAAGACCCAGGTGTCGTCGGCGACGCGTGTGCGAATGATGTTCACAGGCTCCCACCTTCTGAGTCAACAATTTCCTACGCTGAATCATTCCGCTGTCCTTACAAAAATATTTTCATACTATAGCATGGAGTCCTTCTCTCGTCAAAAGAATTGACATAAAATATTTTCATTCTCAAAAATAAACGCCACCCCTTCCAGGGTGGCGTTGATGGCTATGAACTCCGCGGAGCCGTGTGACCCAGTGGGTACGAACCTGCATACGCAGGTGGGTGCTGACTGGGCGCTTCCGTCTTGCCGGTCGGCTAACACTTCCACGCCTCTTGGTCATGCTCCCTTTTGTGAGGTGTTGGCTCGCCCCGTGTGCTGGATCATCACGCGAACCGCAGAGTCAACTATAGTATACCACGAGCGGCGGCGGAGGCAAAAAGGCCTTTTTCGCCTGAACAAGGTGCTTTCTCTCCCTTGCACTGCGGGCTGGTGTCCAGCGGCCAGACGGAGCCTGACGCGATAGGCTGCATCGGCGACCCGGCGTGCACCGGAGATAACGGAGAACTTATCCTCCACTTCGCCTGCCGGACGTTCTCATCGCTTCGGCGGGAGCACGGCGATATGCAGCTCGGCCAGCTGCTCTTCACTCACCGGGCAGGGGGATTCGAGCATCAGATCGACGCCGGCCGAAGTCTTCGGGAAGGCGATCACATCGCGGATGCTGGCAGCCTCGGCGAAGAGCGCCGCCATGCGGTCGATGCCGAGCGCGATCCCGCCATGGGGCGGCGCGCCGTATTGGAAGGCCTCCAGCAAGTGGCCGAACTGGCTCTCCATTTGCTCCCGGCTCAGCCCCAGCCTGGCGAAGAGGCGGTCTTGCAGGTCGCTGCGATGGATGCGGATGCTGCCGCCGCCGATCTCCCAGCCGTTCAATACGACGTCGTAGGCCTTGGCGAGGACGCTGCCCGGGTCGCTTTCCAGTTTGTCCCAGTCTTCGTCGCGTGCGCTGGTGAAGGGATGGTGCACGGCCTGCCACCGCTGCTCTTCCTCGTTGTACTCCAACAGGGGGAAATCCACAACCCAGCAGTAGGCCAGCAGATTGGGGTCAATCAAGCCGGCGCGGCGGCCGATTTCCAGGCGCAAATTGGCGAGGCTCTGGTTGACGACTGCGGCCTGATCCGCCACGATCAAAATCAAGTCTCCGACCTGGGCGCCGCTGCGTGCGATGATCGTCTGGAGCTCTTGAGCAGAAAGGAATTTCGCCGCCTGGCTGCGCAGGCTCGTCGGCGCATAATTCCCCGCCGCGTCCGGCGCTTCGGCCACGCCGATCCACGCCAGACCTTTGGCGCCGTAATGCTTGACGAAATCGGTCAATTCATCGATCTCGCGGCGGGAGAGCGCGTTGCCGCCCGGGTAGACGACGCCTTTCACGGCGCCGCCGGCCTCGACGGCGTTTTTGAAGACGCCAAACGCGCTGGCGCCGGCCAGATCGGTGATGTTGAACAAGGGTTGTCCAAAGCGGAGGTCAGGACGGTCGATGCCGTAGCGCTCCATGGCCTCCGCGTAGGAGATGACCGGGAAGGGCGTCTGCAGGATGCGTTTGTGGGGCAGCAGGGCGCGGCTCAGCTCGATCAACATCTCCTCGATGATGGCGCGCACGTCGGCGGCGTCGACAAAGCTCATTTCCAGGTCGAGCTGCGTGAATTCAGGCTGGCGGTCGGCGCGCAAGTCTTCGTCGCGGAAGCAGCGTGCAATTTGAAAATAGCGTTCGATCCCCGCCACCATCAGCAGTTGTTTGAGCTGCTGGGGACTTTGCGGCAGGGCGTAGAATTTCCCCGGCTGCAGACGACTCGGCACGATGAAATCTCGAGCGCCTTCCGGCGTGCTCTTGAGCAGGATCGGGGTCTCGATCTCCAGAAATTCTCGATTGGAGAAAAACTCGCGAATAAAGCGGACCATCCGATGACGTAGCACAAGGTTCTGCGTCATGCGCGGTCGGCGCAGGTCGAGATAGCGATATTTCAGACGCAGCGTTTCATCCACATCGTCTGCGGCGCCGGCGATCAGGAAGGGGGGCGTCTTGGCGCTGTTGAGGATCGTCACCTCTTCGGCCAGCACTTCGATGTCGCCTGTGCTGAGGTTAGGGTTGCGCAGCCCTTCAGGGCGCGCCGCCACCCGTCCTTTGACCTGAAGCACATATTCGCTGCGCGCTTGCGTCGCCGTCCGATGGGCGAGAGGCGCCTGTTCGGAGTCGATGGTCACCTGGGTGATGCCGAAGCGGTCGCGCAGGTCGATAAAAATCAACCCGCCATGGTCGCGGCGGCGATTGACCCAGCCCGCCAGCGTGACGATCCTGCCCACATGACCGAGATGAAGTTCGCCGCAGGTATGTGTTTTCAACATAACCCGATCCCTGTTTGTGTGCTTTTGGTATGAGCGCTTGTACTACGATTCATTGCAATTCAGCAGTTTTATTGCAGACAATCAGAGGCTCATTGTATCTTTCCCTTGCAAGGCGGTCAATTTGGTCGGGCGAGGATTCCACTTCCAGAAAGTAAAGTGAAGCCAATTGGGAGCTGGTTTCCTCGCTGCAATTCATGTATACTGCTGCACACCGTGCTACAAAGGCGCTTCCAGAAGATGCAAGGGCGGAAGAGCGCCTTGCCTTTGTTCAAGTGCGAAAGCGAGCAGGGAGAGCAACGACATGGTCGAGAGAGCAACGCGCACGCCAATGTCCAGCGTAGACAAAGCCTGGTTTGAGATGGACAGCGCCACGAACCTCATGATCATCAACGGACTCATGTGGTTCGACGGCAAGATCGACTATGAACTTTTCACCGAAATTTTAGAGCGTCGCTTCATCCGGCGCTATGAGCGGTTTCGGCAGCGCGTCGTCGCCGGCGCGGATGGCCGCCTTTACTGGGAGACCGACCTCCACTTCGATCTGCGCGGCCATGTGCGGCGCATCGCTCTGCCGGAGCCGCGCACGCCAGAATGCCTGCAGGCGTTGATCAGCAGCATGATCAATGAACCGCTCGACCGTCGCAAACCGCTCTGGCGCTTCTTTCTCGTCGAAGATGTCGACGGCGGCTCGGTGCTTTTTGGCCGCATCCACCATTGCATCGGCGACGGGATCGCGTTGATCCGCGTGCTGCTCGACATGACCTCCGACACCCTGGAGGATTCGATGCGCATCGACATCGGCGTCGAGCGCACGCGTCCGCGCAAATCGTTGAGCCCGGCGGAGGCAATGGCGCACAGGGCGCGCGCGCTGGCGCGCCGCTCGATCGACGTCGGCAAAACGCTGGTCGGTCAGGCGTTGTTGGCGATCGAGGATCCCAAACATCCGCTGGAAGTTGCTCGTTCCTTGGGGCTGATCTCCGCCGCCGGCGCGGCCATCCTGACCAAGCTTCTTATTTTGCCTCCCGACCGCAAGACCGTCTTCAAAGGCGAGCTCGGCGCAATCAAGCGCGTCGTCTGGTCGCGTCCTCTCGACCTGATGCGCATCAAAGCGATCGGTCGCGCGTTCGACGCTACAATCAACGACGTGCTCGTCTCTGCAGTGGCGGGGGCGCTGCGCGATTATATGCTTCAGGTTGGAGACAACCCCGACGCCGGCGATATCAACGCCATGGTGCCGGTCAACCTGCGCCCTCTTGAACAAGCGACCGAACTGGGCAATCGCTTTGCGTTGGTCTATTTGCCGTTGCCGATCAGCCTGTCCGACCCTGTGGCGCGACTGCGAGCCGCCAAACATCGCATGGATGTCCTCAAACAGTCGCCCGAACCGTTTCTGGTCTATCAGATTCTCGGCCTTATCGGCGGCTTGCCGGGCGATGTGGCCAAGCAGGCGACGTTATGGTTTTCGTCGAAAGCGTCCGCGGTGCTGACCAATGTTCCCGGCCCTCGCCAGCAGATCTATTTTGCCGGTCAACCCTTGCGCAAGCTGATGTTTTGGGTGCCTCAGGCGGGAGAGATCAGCATGGGGATCAGCATCATCAGTTATAATGGCGAGGTGATGTTGGGGCTTATGGTCGATGAAAAGTTGGTCCCCGAGCCGCGCGCCATTATGGAGCACTTTGAACGCCAATTTGAGCTGCTGGCGCAACGGGTGAATGACAAGACGGCGCATCGCGACGTCGCTTCGATTCCGATCGTGGTGGAGAAGCCGGATGATTCAGATGCACAGGGCGAGGCCTAGATCGGCGCAATGCAGCATGTCGCATCTCGGTCAAACGACGTTATGCGCTGGCTAGAGTTTCTCTCGCCAATCGGACTGATGACGCGCCGTGGACGCGCCGCCTTCTCGCTGCGTTGTCGTCTTTTCCCTATCCTCTGGGGTCTCGTCCTGGCGATCACGATGGCGCCCTGTTCTGTTTTTGCGCAAACGATGAGCGCGCCCCCTGTGCAGCCGACCGTGGAGTCGCCGATCCAGCCCTCCCCCACAGAGCCACAGACGGCGGAGGAGACGGCCCCCAGAATGGAGCCGACCTTCACCCCAGACTGGGCGCTGACGGCGCTGCAGACCTCGCCGTTGCACATCGCCCCCGGCGACGAAGCGTTCCATACAGGTCTTGCGCAATGGTGGCTGTTGGTCGTCGCGCTGATGGTGCTCGCCGGCGCCTTCATCATGGAGAAAGCGCGGCGCAACGACAGGTCTTGAGAACGGCTGGCTGGGTTGAAGCGACTGCAATGGTCGCCGCTCCAACAATCGCCTCGCCCTTGGGCAACCCTGGCGCTATCGCCCCTCTTTTTTTCTATTTCTATAAAACTTGATTTGCAAATTGTGCGCTGCAATTTGATCCGAAACGAGGTTGCGCGCTACAATATACTTTATGCCTTTGACCTTGCATGCTGCGTGGCTTCCGCTACGGGAGCCCTGGTTTGACGGAAATCTATTTCTTTGGGCGGAGTCGCTCGAATTTCAAAAACATCCCCGTCCAGAGGCGACGGACGTCCTGAATGGTGGAGCGCCGGTCAGACAACGGGCCTCGAAAATCCCTTCGCACCCGGGGCAACTTGCGATCAACCAGTTGCGCGTTCTCATTGCCGAGGAGCTGCCTCACCTGCCCGTTCAGTCCATGCAGCCGACCAGCGTCAGCGTCTGGCTGCCCAGCCGCGATGGCGCGCCGCTAGCAAGGCGCAGCATTCTTCAGGAGAACGGCGCAGGCCAGAAGATGAACGGTGCGGTTGCGCTCGGCAACTGGCAGGTGACCGGCCTGACGATTGGAGCCTTCGACGCCCTGCGTTTCTTGAGCCAGACGCGGCGCTCCGGCTCCGCAGCTTCGGGCGCAGGGCGAAGCGTCGTCCGCCTGCGCTTCGGCAACGATATTCTGTATTGGAGCAACGCTGCGAAATTTGCGCTCGAGCTGCTCATTGGGCAGCATTACGTTCCGGCGCTGCGTCGCGGCGATGGCGCAGCGTTGTTCGCCATCTGGCAACCGGCCTTGCTGGACGACCGTCTGCGCCGTCGCTTTGCAGCGCTGGTCGAGACGATGCCGGCGGTCTGCCGCGCCTATAATCTGGCGTCCGTCCACGACGCGCCTTCTCCGCATCAGCTGACGGAGCACTTTGTCGCCGCCATGGTGGATGTCGCCGTCCGCACCTGGGGCAACGGCGGCGTGTTCAACGCCGAGACGCCTGTCCTCCAGTGGATCGGGCGACTGCACTCCAAAGAACGGCGTCTCGCATTGCCTCCTCAGCCGACGTTTCAGCTCATCCAGGAGTGGCAGACATGGATCGAGCAGCTGCATGTCACCAGCGATGCAAATTTCCGCATCACCTTCGAGCTGGTGGAGCCCGATCAACCCGGCTATTCGGCGGGCTATACGGGCGCCGTCAACGGCCAGACGCTGGAAGCCGAGGCAGCGCTTGCCGACTGGACGCTGCGCTATTACCTCCAGGCGCGCGACGATCTGCGCCTTTTGATTCCGGCGGAGCAAGTCTGGGCGGCGCACAACGGCATTCTGCGCATCGGCTCTCGCCGCGTGGACCGTCCACAGGAGCGCCTGCTGGCCGGCCTCGGTGCGGCGAGCCGTCTCTTTGCTCCTATCGAACGCAGCCTGCGCTCGCCGCGACCCACGCAGGCGGAGTTGACGCCCGCAGAAGCTCATCAGTTCCTGCGCGAAGCCGCGCCTCTGTTGGAGAATAACGGCTTTGGCGTGCTCACGCCTGAATGGTGGAACACGCGCCAGCGCATGCGGCTTGGGTTGCGGCTTCGCCTTGCGGTGGAAGAGGACGCGCTGTGGCGCAGCGAGGACAACGAGCGCGCTGATCTCCCGGTGGGTCGGGCGCAGCAGATGCCCGTTCGCTTTTCCTGGGAGCTCACGCTGGGCGCCGAACGCATCAGCCAGGCCGATTTTGAAGCGTTGGCCCGGCGCAACGTGCCTCTCCTGAAATTGCATGGCCGCTGGATCGAGCTCGATCCGCGCCAGGTGCAAATGGCCAAGAAGTTTCTTTCCGAACGGCCCGCCTCGGGG
The DNA here is from genome assembly GCF_937128415.1 of uncultured Caldilinea sp. Taxonomy (GTDB): domain Bacteria; phylum Chloroflexota; class Anaerolineae; order Caldilineales; family Caldilineaceae; genus Caldilinea. The sequence continues at coordinate 163,164 of NZ_CAKZMJ010000065.1, read as the reverse complement.
CGGATGTCGCTTTTGCAGGCGATTCGGATGGCGCAGGCCTATCTCGATCAGGAAGCTGAAGCGAACGGCAAGTTCGGTTCCTGGATTGAAGCTGAAGTCGATCTCGGCCCAGGCGCGGAAGACGACGCGGCGCTGCCGTTGGAAGCGGTTGACGTCGACGGATGGCTGCAACTCGTCCTCGAGCATTTGCGCACGCAAAAGCAAGTGGTCGAGCTGGCCGAGCCTCCAGGATTTGCGGGCGAGCTGCGGCGCTATCAGCGCCGCGGCGTCGGCTGGCTCGTCTACTTGCGACGCCTGGGGTTGGGCGCCTGTCTGGCCGACGACATGGGGTTGGGCAAAACCGTGCAGGCGATCGCCATGCTTCTTCACGAGCGCACCGACGGTGACTCGCCTTCGCCTCCTGCGCTGTTGGTCTGCCCGACCAGCGTGATCGCCAATTGGCGACGCGAGGTGGAGCGTTTTGCGCCGGGCTTGCGGGTGATGGTGCATCATGGCGGCGGGCGGCTCAGCGGCGCCGAATTTCTGGCGGCGGTCGCGCAAAGCGATCTGGTCATCACCAGCTACGGCACGGTGCGTCGCGACCTCGACCTCTTGCAAAAATGCACCTGGAGCGACCTGATCCTGGACGAGGCGCAGAACATCAAGAACCCAGGCGCCAAACAATCTCAGGCGGTGCGCCAGATCGCCGCCCACAATCGCGTCGCCCTGACCGGCACGCCGGTGGAAAATCATTTGACCGAGCTGTGGAGCGTGCTGGAATTCTTGAACCCCGGCTACTTGGGCAGCCACGAGCAATTTCGTCGCCGCTTTGTCATCCCGGTGGAGCGCTACAACGACGAAGAACGGGCGCAGGAGCTGCGACGGTTGGTGCAGCCTTTCCTGCTGCGCCGTCTGAAATCCGATCCGACGATCATCTCGGATTTGCCCGAGAAGAACGAGATGGTCGTCTATTGTTCCCTCACCGGCGAGCAGGCTGCGCTCTATGAGACCACCGTGCAGGAAGCGCTGGAGAAGCTCGACCGCGCCGACGGCATCCAGCGTCGCGGGTTGGTGCTGGGCCTGTTGACGCGGCTCAAACAGATTTGCAACCACCCGGCGCAATTCTTGAAACAGGAAGGCCCGCTGCGCAATCGCAGCGGCAAACTGGAGCGCCTGACCGAAATGTTGGAAGAAGCGCTCTCCGTCGGCGATCACGCTCTGATCTTCACCCAATTCGTGGAGATGGGAACGCTCTTGCAGCGTCATCTGAGCGAACGCCTGCGCACGGAAGTTCTTTTTCTGCATGGGGGGACGCCGGCGATGCAGCGCAGTCGCATGGTCGAAGCTTTTCAGCGCGACGACGGTCCGCCGATCTTCGTGTTGAGCCTGCGCGCAGGCGGCTTCGGCCTCAACCTGACGCGCGCCAATCACGTCTTCCATTTCGACCGCTGGTGGAACCCGGCGGTGGAAAATCAGGCGACCGACCGCGCCTTTCGCATCGGCCAGCGTCGCAACGTGCAGGTGCACAAATTCGTCGTGGCAGGCACGCTGGAAGAGCGCATCAACGCCATCCTGGAGACCAAACAGTCGCTGGCGGAGACGATCGTGGGCAGCGGCGAGGCGTGGCTCACCGAGCTGAACACCGAAGAATTGCGCGAAATTTTGATGCTGCGACGCGAAACGTTGGACGATTGAGGCGTCCCAAGAAAAGGGAAGAACAACCATGGCTGCGACCGTTCACTCTGCGTCCAATAGCTCATCCATCAACAACGCTTGGTGGTCGCAACGGTGGGCCAAATTTATGCAACAGGTCCATGCCGCCGCCGACCCGACGCTCCTGCGCGGCCTGCGCGTGAAACGCCTGGAAGTTCGCCCCGGTCTCATTCAAGCGCAGGTCGTCGATCGCGACAACGGCGCAATTCAGGTGGAAGTGCGCCTTCCGCTGCTCACCGACGCGCAGTGGGACGCCGTGATCGACGCCCTGGCAGGCCAGGCGATCTTCGCCGCTCAGCTGTTGGCCGGCGTCATCCCTGCAGAAATTGAACAGGTCTTTGTGGAGGCTGGAAGCTGGCTGCTTCCCTCTGACGTCAACGAGATTGAGCAACGGTGCACTCCTGCTCAGGATTCAACGCGCGTTTTGAGCGCCGTCTATCGTCAGTTAGGGGAAATGGTGGCGGAAGACCCCTGGCTGTTGCTGCAGCTGCGCGGCCGCAATCGCCAGCAAGTGCTCGACGCCCTTCAGGAAAGACGCAATCACGCCCTGCAGGAGTTCGGCGTTCCCTCCACCTCTAAGTCTGAAAGCGCCGGCTCATATGATCAGAGCGCCTTTTACATGCCGACCGTCCCAGATCGGGCCCAGGAGGTGAAAAACGCTTTTGCGCTCGAGGCGTCTATCTCCGACTTTTGGGGACGTCGCAAGACATTGGAGGACGTCCACTACCATCTTGTGCGCCCGGCGGCGGAGTTGGCCTTATTGCGTCGGCTCGGTCCGATCTCCTCCGGCGCGGACGGGATGAAAGCCTATCAGCAACTCCAGGAGCTTTATCATCGCGTGACGCTGCGCGCCTGGGAGATGGCTTTCTCGCCGGACGACGATGAATTCAACGCCGGCGAGGGGGATGAAAACGAGGCAGGCGAGTGAACGATCTCCAGGTTTAGAAAATGCTGGGATTCGCCGCGCTTTTCAAGAACTTGTCTTTCCAGAGCGGGCATGATATGATTGCGAAAAAATTGATCCCGATGAAACGATGACGGAGGCCAGGGCCTTCTCCTCCACCGTACAGAGAGCTGCCGGCGGGTGCAAGGCAGTCGGCGCGGGAAGGTCAGCACCTCCTGAGTTTTCGGCAGGAAATGGCCGAACGGCTCCCTCCGTTACAGGGCAATGAGGCGGCGTTGCGCTCTGCGCCGGCCGCGAAATCAGGTGGCACCACGAGTCCCTTCGTCCTGAGTTGACGAAGGGATTTTTTATTCTAAATGGAGTCGGATCGAATCATCAGGAGGAGAGTATGCTTGACATCCGTTGGATGCGAGAAAACCGAGAGGCGTTGGCGGAGGCGATGCGCAAACTCAACGCTGAAGACGCGCCTTGGGAAGAGGCGCTGAATCTAGATCAACGACGACGCCAGTTGTTGGCGCGCGTGGAAGCGTTGCGCGCAGAGCTGAACAGCGGCTCGAAGGAAGTTGGC